>CALODI010000030.1:0-86629 GCA_942492135.1 uncultured Peptostreptococcaceae bacterium | reverse complement strand
CGAGGACTTAACCTAATTTAAATCTGATCAATTTTGAAAGTATTAATTTTAATACTTTATGCGGGTGTAACTCAGTGGTAGAGTTCTGGCCTTCCAAGCCAGCTGCGAGGGTTCGACTCCCTTCACCCGCTCCAAATATGTGGTTGTTATAGCAAAGAGGATACACCTGTTCCCATTCCGAACACAGAAGTTAAGCTCTTTAGCGCCGATGGTACTTGGAGGGCAGCCTCCTGGGAGAGTAGGACGTAGCCACGTATGTTCCAAGGTAGCTCAATGGTGGAGCAATCGGCTGTTAACCGATAGGCTGTGGGTTCGAGCCCCACCCTTGGAGCCAAGAAGATGCCGAGGTGGCGGAACTGGCAGACGCACAGGACTTAAAATCCTGCGGTCCTTATAGATCGTACCGGTTCGATTCCGGTCCTCGGCACCACAATAACGCGGGATGGAGCAGTTGGCAGCTCGTCGGGATCATAACCCGAAGGTCGTAGGTTCGAGTCCTGCTCCCGCAACCAAGGCCCCTTGGTCAAGCGGTCAAGACACCGCCCTTTCACGGCGGTAACAGGGGTTCGATTCCCCTAGGGGTCACCATTAATAATTGGGCTCATAGCTCAGCTGGGAGAGCACCTGCCTTACAAGCAGGGGGTCACAGGTTCGAGCCCTGTTGAGCCCACCAATTATTTGGCCTGGTAGTTCAGTTGGTTAGAATGCCAGCCTGTCACGCTGGAGGTCGAGGGTTCGAGTCCCTTCCAGGTCGCCAAATAATTTATGGGATTAATAAAAAAATGACATATGCTAGTGTGGCTCAACGGTAGAGCAGCTGACTTGTAATCAGCAGGTTGTAGGTTCAATTCCTATCACTAGCTCCAAAATATGGAGGGGTTCCCGAGTTGGCCAAAGGGGGCAGACTGTAAATCTGTTAGCATCGCTTTCACTGGTTCGAATCCAGTCCCCTCCACCATTAATTAATAACATGCGGGTGTGGCGGAATTGGCAGACGCACTAGACTTAGGATCTAGCGCTTTTAGCGTGGGGGTTCAAGTCCCTCCACCCGCACCATAAGCGGGAGTAGCTCAGTGGTAGAGCATCGCCTTGCCAAGGCGAGGGTCGCGAGTTCGAATCTCGTCTTCCGCTCCAAAATATGTATCTGTAGCTCAGTTGGATAGAGCAGTGGCCTTCTAAGTCGCGTGTCCGGGGTTCGAATCCCTGCAGGTACGCCATATAATGGGGATTCGCCAAGTCGGTAAGGCACATGACTTTGACTCATGTATGCGTTGGTTCGAGTCCAGCATCCCCAGCCAAATTAAATTTGACCTATTAGCTCAGTCGGTAGAGCACCTGACTTTTAATCAGGGTGTCCCGCGTTCGAGTCGCGGATGGGTCACCAGTAAACGCGGAGGGGTGTCCGAGTGGCTTAAGGAGCTGGTCTTGAAAACCAGTGACTCCGAAAGGGGCCGTGGGTTCGAATCCCACCTCCTCCGCCAAATGCCCAGATAGCTCAGTCGGTAGAGCAGGGGACTGAAAATCCCCGTGTCGGTGGTTCGATTCCGCCTCTGGGCACCAAAAATATGTGGCGGCATAGCTCAGTTGGCTAGAGCGTTCGGTTCATACCCGAAAGGTCACTAGTTCGAATCTAGTTGCCGCTACCAAGTAAAGTGGGCCTTTAGCTCAGTTGGTTAGAGCGCCCGGCTCATAACCGGTAGGTCTGGGGTTCGAGTCCCTGAAGGCCCACCACTTTATTTTGAATAAGTATATCGAGGTGTAGCGCAGTTTGGTAGCGCACATGGTTTGGGACCATGGGGCCGGGGGTTCGAGTCCCTTCACCTCGACCATTTATGGTGGGTATAGCTCAGTAGGTTAGAGCGCCAGATTGTGGCTCTGGAGGCCGTGAGTTCGAATCTCATTACTCACCCCATATTTGATCTATTAGCTCAGTCGGTAGAGCACCTGACTTTTAATCAGGGTGTCCCGCGTTCGAGTCGCGGATGGATCACCAAAAGAAGTGGCGACATAGCCAAGTGGTAAGGCAGAGGACTGCAACTCCTTCACCCCCAGTTCAAATCTGGGTGTCGCCTCCATAAAAAAAAGTTGACAGTAACAATAAAATGTGGTAATATATATTTTGTTGTTATAAAATTATGTTCCAAGGTAGCTCAATGGTGGAGCAATCGGCTGTTAACCGATAGGCTGTGGGTTCGAGCCCCACCCTTGGAGCCAAGAAGATGCCGAGGTGGCGGAACTGGCAGACGCACAGGACTTAAAATCCTGCGGTCCTTATAGATCGTACCGGTTCGATTCCGGTCCTCGGCACCACAATAACGCGGGATGGAGCAGTTGGCAGGCTCGTCGGGCTCATAACCCGAAGGTCGTAGGTTCGAGTCCTGCTCCCGCAACCAAGGCCCCTTGGTCAAGCGGTCAAGACACCGCCCTTTCACGGCGGTAACAGGGGTTCGATTCCCCTAGGGGTCACCATTAATAATTGGGCTCATAGGCTCAGCTGGGAGAGCACCTGCCTTACAAGCAGGGGGTCACAGGTTCGAGCCCTGTTGAGCCCACCAATTATTTGGCCTGGTAGTTCAGTTGGTTAGAATGCCAGCCTGTCACGCTGGAGGTCGAGGGTTCGAGTCCCTTCCAGGTCGCCAAATAATTTATGGGATTAATAAAAAAAATGACATATGCTAGTGTGGCTCAACGGTAGAGCAGCTGACTTGTAATCAGCAGGTTGTAGGTTCAATTCCTATCACTAGCTCCAAAATATGGAGGGGTTCCCGAGTTGGCCAAAGGGGGCAGACTGTAAATCTGTTAGCATCGCTTTCACTGGTTCGAATCCAGTCCCCTCCACCATTAATTAATAACATGCGGGTGTGGCGGAATTGGCAGACGCACTAGACTTAGGATCTAGCGCTTTTAGCGTGGGGGTTCAAGTCCCTCCACCCGCACCATAAGCGGGAGTAGCTCAGTGGTAGAGCATCGCCTTGCCAAGGCGAGGGTCGCGAGTTCGAATCTCGTCTTCCGCTCCAAAATATGTATCTGTAGCTCAGTTGGATAGAGCAGTGGCCTTCTAAGTCGCGTGTCCGGGGTTCGAATCCCTGCAGGTACGCCATATAATGGGGATTCGCCAAGTCGGTAAGGCACATGACTTTGACTCATGTATGCGTTGGTTCGAGTCCAGCATCCCCAGCCAAATTAAATTTGACCTATTAGCTCAGTCGGTAGAGCACCTGACTTTTAATCAGGGTGTCCCGCGTTCGAGTCGCGGATGGGTCACCAGTAAACGCGGAGGGGTGTCCGAGTGGCTTAAGGAGAGCCTGGTCTTGAAAACCAGTGACTCCGAAAGGGGCCGTGGGTTCGAATCCCACCTCCTCCGCCAAATGCCCAGATAGACTCAGTCGGTAGAGCAGGGGACTGAAAATCCCCGTGTCGGTGGTTCGATTCCGCCTCTGGGCACCAAAAATATGTGGCGGCATAGCTCAGTTGGCTAGAGCGTTCGGTTCATACCCGAAAGGTCACTAGTTCGAATCTAGTTGCCGCTACCAAGTAAAGTGGGCCTTTAGCTCAGTTGGTTAGAGCGCCCGGCTCATAACCGGTAGGTCTGGGGTTCGAGTCCCTGAAGGCCCACCACTTTATTTTGAATAAGTATATCGAGGTGTAGCGCAGTTTGGTAGCGCACATGGTTTGGGACCATGGGGCCGGGGGTTCGAGTCCCTTCACCTCGACCATTTATGGTGGGTATAGCTCAGTAGGTTAGAGCGCCAGATTGTGGCTCTGGAGGCCGTGAGTTCGAATCTCATTACTCACCCCATATTTGACCTATTAGCTCAGTCGGTAGAGCACCTGACTTTTAATCAGGGTGTCCCGCGTTCGAGTCGCGGATGGGTCACCAAAAGAAGTGGCGACATAGCCAAGTGGTAAGGCAGAGGACTGCAACTCCTTCACCCCCAGTTCAAATCTGGGTGTCGCCTCCATTTTTTTTGTGAGAATTAAATAAGCGCCTATAGCTCAACTGGATAGAGTGTCTGACTACGAATCAGAAGGTTGGGGGTTCGAGTCCCTCTGGGCGCACCATATTGAATTGGGCTCATAGCTCAGCTGGGAGAGCACCTGCCTTACAAGCAGGGGGTCACAGGTTCGAGCCCTGTTGAGCCCACCAATTTAAAAAAACACCTTTAATATAAAGGTGTTTTTTTATGCATATTTTTAATTATTAGGAAGCTTAATTTTCGGGTTATAGATAACACTAATAAAATATAATTATGACAAAAAAGTTAAATTAAAAGGTAAAATGGATAATCAAACAATGATGAAATAACAACTATTTTGATTAAGATAGACCGTTAGAATTAACAGGAGAATCCTATAGGTTTAATCTCAAAACAAATTGCATTAAGACATCGCATAAGAATAGGGTATTATTTTTGTTGTTTTTTTCTATTATTAATTTCAGAATATCACTTTAATACAATAAAAATACAAACTAGTCTTGATAACCCACTGAATCTAAAAAATCACCTAGATTTCGGTTGTACGAAATCTAGGTGATTAGGATTCTATTGTGAGAGTTGCAATAGAAATTTTGTATTATAATAGAAAATTAAACCTGCTTAAATAGACTATTCATTGTGTCTACTCAAGCAAGTTTAGTTTTTATTACATATTTTTAATATTACATAGCATTTTTATATACTTGAATGATTTCTTCCAGAGAAGCTTGCTTAGGGTTAGTAAATCCACAAGCATCCTTTAGAGCATTCTCAGAAAGCATACTTAAATCTTCTTCTTTTGCATCTAATTCTTTTAATCCAGAAGGAATACCAACATCATTAGATAATTTCTTAATGGCATCGATAACTTTAATAGATGCTTCTTCATTAGAAATATTTTCAACGTTCTCTCCCATAGCTTTAGCAATTTCAACAAATTTAGCAGGAACTACTTTGGAATTATATTCTTGAACATGAGGTAATAATATAGCATTACAAACACCATGAGGTAGGTCATAAAAACCACCTAATTGATGTGCCATAGCATGTACATATCCAAGACTTGCATTATTGAATGCCATTCCAGCTAAAAATTGAGCATAAGCCATTTTATCTCTGGCAGCTATGTCAGATCCGTTATCTACAGCTTCTTTTAAATGATTACATATTAACTCTATTGCCATTAATGCACAAGCATCTGTCACGGGAGTAGATTGTGTTGAAACAAAAGCTTCTATTGCATGAGTAAGTGCATCCATTCCTGTAGCTGCTGTTAATGAGGAAGGTTTTTCCACCATTAGTAATGGATCGTTTACAGATATAGTAGGAGTAGTATGATTATCAACTATAGCCATTTTTATATGTCTATCTTCATCTGTTATTATACAAAATTTAGTCATTTCACTTGCAGTTCCTGCAGTAGTATTGATAGCAACTAACGGAAGCATAGATTTTTTAGATTTGTTTACTCCTTCATAATCTTTTATACATCCACCATTATTTGCAACAATACCAATACCTTTAGCGCAGTCATGAGGAGAACCACCACCGAATGAAATAACAAAATCACAATTATTTTCTTTTAAAAGAGCTAAACCATCTTCAACATTTTTTACTGTAGGATTAGGTTGAGTTTTATCAAAAATAACATAATCTATGCTATTTTTGTCCAATTCATCTGTTAGTTTATTTACTAAACCTATTTTTAATAATATTTTATCTGTTACTATTAAAGCTTTTTTTAATTCTAGAGATGATACTTCCTCTCCAACTTCTTTTAAACATCCAGGTCCCATCAAATTAACAGAGGGCATATTAAATCTATAAGTGCTGTTCATAAAAAAAACCTCCTCGAAATTTATCCGAAAGCTAAGAGTTCTAAAACTCCATCCTCTTAAGGCTGGAGATAAGAACTCTACAGCTTCTGGATTAGCTTAACTAGAAATTCAGTGGAGTAAAAAATCCATCTGAATTAAGTTTCACTTTATGTTAAAAAAATAACTTTAAACTTATATGTATAATATTAATATACTTATCTAAATAAAACTAACTCTAAATTTGATAAAATATATGTAAATTTGATGAATCAAGTAAATAGAATAAATTTAAACTTAAAAACATTAAAAAATAATATACAGGTATAGTATAATGTGTATACAAAAGTAAAAAAATAGTGAACAGATGTAAGACATAAATTAAGTTGAATGAAAAAAAATTAACATTATAAGTATAAATATCTGGAGGAAAGCAATTATGATTAGTAATTTCGATAGAAAAATTGAATTGATAGATGGTATAGAAACCGATTACATGAGATTTTTATATTATGATTTTGAAAGACCATATAGTGGATACTATAATTCTTATGAAAATAATAGAATATGCACTATAATTAAAGGTGAAAAAAAATTAAGAGTAGATGAAAGTGATGATTTCTATTATGGAAAAGATGAGTTTATAATATTACCACCAAACTCAAAGGTAGAAATGGAAATGAAAATACCTACAAAGGCTTTAGTGTTAGAAATAGAACAGGGAATAATAAAGAATATAGTAGATAAAGTTAATTGTGATATTAAAAGTAATATGAGGCCTAAATATAAAAATATATTTTTAGGTAAAAAAAATCAAACTATAAATAATATGTTTAATAAAATCATAAATGCTAATTTCTCGGTAGAGAAAAATAAATGCTTTTTGATGGATCTTTATATTCAAGAGATGTTGTACAATATACTGAAAATACAGGGAGCAGAAGACATATTGACAAAAGAACATAATCATCCAATATCAATAGCTACAAAATACATACGTGAAAATTATAATAAAAATATAAAGATAAAAGATATCGCTAATTCTTTAAATATGTCAGAGTCAAATTTTTCAATACAGTTTAAAAATATAATAGGGATAACACCTAATATATTTTTGAAAGAGATAAGGCTTAAAAAATCAATAGATTTCTTGAAAGAAAAGAATGTAACAGAAGTAGCTTATGATTTGGGATACGAAAATATATCCTATTTTATAAGTCAATTTAAGAATAAATATGGGTATACCCCTAAACAATATCAAAAGATAAAACAAAGAGGAACTCTATAGAGTTCTTTTTTTTTCTAAAAAAAGTATATATTTTATCATAAAAGTCTAGAATTAAAATATAAATTTATAGTAAGGAGGGGTATATTTATGAGTATTAATTTTTTTAAAAAACAGGTGGATGAAAATGAAGAATTTATTAGGGACTTGCAAGTAGCTCATATAGACTTAAAAGCAGCTGAATCTTTTTTTGATAATGTAAAAGATCCTGATTTAGTAGATTATGCAATATTTAGATTAGAGGCGGCTAAATCTAAATATTCATATTTTTTGAGAAAAGCAAAAGAAAAGGGAATAATTCATAAAGGTGTATGTAACGTATAAAAAGAAATTTGCAAATATTATTGAGTAATATGGGGATATAAGAGTAAGCTATAATAGATAAACTTGGGGGTAGTTAAATATGATTGATGCTTTATTACAGGTAAAACTTATATTGTTATATGGAATCATAATACTTAGCATTTACACCATAGCATTGTTAATGATAGGGCCGTTGAAATTGATAGGTAAAATAGGTGCTAAATTAATGGTTGGTGGATTGTGTATATTTATTTTAAATTATATGTTTAGTATATTTAATATAAACTTAAATATAGGTATAAATCTAATAACATCATTTTGCACAGCCTATCTAGGGGTGTTTGGAGTTTTTGCTATATCTTTAATTAAATACTTGTTGTAGATTAATAATAGAAATAGGTATAAAAAATATACCTTTAAAATAACAATGATACAAATATATTTGTTAGGTATTTAAGAAAAGCTTATATTTAGGCTTTTCTTTTTTTATCAAATTTATTATAATGATGTGTTAAGAAATGATTTATTTATAAAGGAGATGATTTTATGTATGTAATATTTAAAGATGACATAATAGATAGTAATGATATAAAAGAAATAATATTAAATAATAGTGAGTTTAATATATTAGAGGATTTGAGCTTAAGATCTAAAAGGGAAGATATGCTTGCATTTAATATGAGTATAAGTATAGATGTATTAAATGAAATGTTAAAAGACGATGGATATGATTTAGAAGAAGAAAATAAAGAGGAATTACTTGATGAATATATGGATTTAGCAGATACCTTAGCTATTGAACTAGAAGAATATATGCCTGAAAGAACTATTCTAAAAGCATATGCATACAAATATGATGAAATAGAAGGTTGTATTAAATTAGTATTTACTATGTGTCATAGAGATATAGGTGAATTAAAATTAAGTGATATAGTAAAAAGATTACTGTCTATAATAGGATAATATATATAATTTGCGTTGTGAAAAATAAATGTATTAAAGAACAACATAATGGTAATAATACCTTGTAAATCATAAATATAGGAGGTATTATCTATGGAGTTATTATCTAGAAATTCATTTAGTAACTGTAAAGCTAAATCAATCAGAAAAAAAGGTTTTGTACCTGGAATTTTATATGGTAAAAATATGGATTCCGTTGGTGTTGCTATGGATAACAAAGAATTTAAACAAATGTACAGTGAGAATAAAGAAAATAAAGTGTTTGATATAGAGTTTAACGATGAAGTTCATAAAGTTTACATACATGAAGTTCAAAGACAAACTATGAATGATAAGGAATTTATACATTTCGATTTGCATAAGGTAACGAATGAAGATTTTGTTCACACTCATATACCTATTGTGTTAGAAAATAAATCTAAAATAGAAAGTCAAGGATATGTTGTACAACAACAGCTTTTAGATGTTGAAGTTAAATATGGAGCTTATAATACAGCTACACATGTTAGTGGAGATTTATCTTATCTTCAAGATGGAGGATCTCTTACAGTGGCAGATTTAAATATACCGCAAGGAGTATCTATTTTAGAGGATATGAATTCAATTGTTGCGTCTGTAAACTACCCTAAAGCCTATCAATCTATTGATGAAGAAAATGAGATATAGATATATTTGGGTATAATTAATCAAAACAAATTCTGAAATAAATAATTAAGGGTTCTTAGCTATAATATTAAAAACATTTAGTTGAGGGCTCTCAAATAATAAGATTGACTATATAATTTAGTTATCCGAAAACTGAAAGTTCTAAAACCCCATCTGGATTAGGTTTAGCTTTATAATAGATTTTAAAATAGTAATAAAAAATAAAAAAACCTATTGACGTATATGTCGAAAGGTGATATATTATTACTTGTCCTCAACAACGAGGCAAACACGAAACACACGAAGCAAACAAATGAACTTTGAAAATTAAACAGTAGGTTATAAATAAATCACACCAGTGATTTTCGGAAACAACAAACATAAAGTCAGTTACTGAGTACTGACAAACTTTTATTTAAGAGTTTGATCCTGGCTCAGGATGAACGCTGGCGGCGTGCCTAACACATGCAAGTCGAGCGGAGATTAAAAAGCTTGCTTTTTAATCTTAGCGGCGGACGGGTGAGTAACGCGTGGGTAACCTGCCCTATACACACGGATAACATATCGAAAGATATGCTAATACGAGATAATACATTTTTAAGGCATCTTAGAAATGTCAAAGATTTTATCGGTGTAGGATGGACCCGCGTCCCATTAGCTAGTTGGTGAGGTAAAAGCTCACCAAGGCGACGATGGGTAGCCGACCCGAGAGGGTGATCGGCCACACTGGAACTGAGACACGGTCCAGACTCCTACGGGAGGCAGCAGTGGGGAATATTGCACAATGGGGGAAACCCTGATGCAGCAACGCCGCGTGAGCGATGAAGGCCTTCGGGTCGTAAAGCTCTGTCCTAAGGGAAGATAATGACGGTACCTTAGGAGGAAGCCCCGGCTAACTACGTGCCAGCAGCCGCGGTAATACGTAGGGGGCAAGCGTTATCCGGAATAACTGGGCGTAAAGGGTGCGTAGGCGGCCCTGCAAGTCAGAAGTGAAAGGCTACGGCTCAACCGTAGTAAGCTTTTGAAACTGTAGGGCTTGAGTGCAGGAGAGGAGAGTAGAATTCCTAGTGTAGCGGTGAAATGCGTAGATATTAGGAGGAATACCAGTTGCGAAGGCGGCTCTCTGGACTGTAACTGACGCTGAGGCACGAAAGCGTGGGGAGCGAACAGGATTAGATACCCTGGTAGTCCACGCCGTAAACGATGAGTGCTAGGTGTCGGGGGTTACCCCCCTCGGTGCCGCAGCTAACGCATTAAGCACTCCGCCTGGGGAGTACGCTCGCAAGAGTGAAACTCAAAGGAATTGACGGGGACCCGCACAAGTAGCGGAGCATGTGGTTTAATTCGAAGCAACGCGAAGAACCTTACCTAAGCTTGACATCCCTCAGACCGCTTCTTAATCGAAGCTTTCCCTTCGGGGACTGAGGTGACAGGTGGTGCATGGTTGTCGTCAGCTCGTGTCGTGAGATGTTGGGTTAAGTCCCGCAACGAGCGCAACCCTTATCTTTAGTTGCCAGCATTTCGGATGGGCACTCTAGAGAGACTGCCGAGGATAACTCGGAGGAAGGTGGGGATGACGTCAAATCATCATGCCCCTTATGCTTAGGGCTACACACGTGCTACAATGGCTAGTACAGAGAGTTGCGAAACCGCGAGGTCAAGCTAATCTCTTAAAGCTAGTCTCAGTTCGGATTGCAGGCTGAAACTCGCCTGCATGAAGCTGGAGTTACTAGTAATCGCGAATCAGAATGTCGCGGTGAATGCGTTCCCGGGTCTTGTACACACCGCCCGTCACACCACGGAAGTTGGGGGCGCCCGAAGTCAGATATCCAACCGCAAGGAGGAATCTGCCGAAGGTGAAATCAATGACTGGGGTGAAGTCGTAACAAGGTAGCCGTATCGGAAGGTGCGGCTGGATCACCTCCTTTCTAAGGAGAAATAACCTACTGTTTAATTTTGAGGGTTTATTCCTCAAAATTAGTGCGTTTATTAACAAAATTTACTTTGTAAATTCGGTGATAATGTACTTTAGTACTTTGAAAATTGAACAGATTTAAATAAATTAAGGTTAAGTTATTAAGGGCGTAGGGCGGATGCCTTGGCACTAAGAGCCGATGAAGGACGTGGTAAGCTGCGATAAGCTTCGGGGAGATGCAAGCAATCTTTGATCCGGAGATTTCCGAATGGGGAAACCCACCTAGAGTAATGTCTAGGTATCCTTAGATGAATTCATAGTCTGAGGAGGGGAACCGGGGGAACTGAAACATCTAAGTACCCCGAGGAGGAGAAAGAAAAATCGATTCCCTAAGTAGCGGCGAGCGAAAGGGGAATAGCCCAAACCTATGAAGTTTTCTTCATAGGGGTTGCGGATATGCTCATTAAGAAAGAGGTATTGTAGTCGAAGAGGTTTGGAAAGACCCACCGTAGAAGGTAATAGTCCTGTAGATGAAACAAGAAGACTTTCGAGCATAATCCAGAGTACCACGGGACACGTGAAACCCTGTGGGAAGCAGGGGGGACCACCCCCCAAGGCTAAATACTTCTTAGTGACCGATAGCGTATAGTACCGTGAGGGAAAGGTGAAAAGAACCCCGGAAGGGGAGTGAAATAGAACCGGAAACCCTATGCCTACAAGCTGTGGGAGCACATTTTTAGTGTGACCGCGTACTTTTTGTAGAACGGGCCAACGAGTTACGATAAGTAGCAAGGTTAAGGACTTAGGGTCCGGAGCCGTAGCGAAAGCGAGTCTTAACTGGGCGATTCAGTTACTTGTCGTAGACCCGAAACCGAGCGACCTACCCATGGCCAGGATGAAGCGAAAGTAAAATTTCGTGGAGGTCCGAACCCACGCACGTTGAAAAGTGCGGGGATGAGCTGTGGGTAGAGGAGAAATTCCAATCGAACTTGGAAATAGCTGGTTCTCCCCGAAATAGCTTTAGGGCTAGCCTCAAGCTTAGAGATGAGGAGGTAGAGCACTGAATGTCCTAGGGGCCCTATGGGTTACCGAAGACTATCAAACTCCGAATGCCTTTATCTTTTGCTTGGGAGTCAGACTGTGGGTGATAAGATTCATAGTCGAGAGGGAAACAGCCCAGACCGTCAGCTAAGGTCCCTAAATGTAAGTTAAGTGGTAAAGGATGTGGGATTGCACAGACAACCAGGATGTTGGCTTAGAAGCAGCCATTCATTTAAAGAGTGCGTAATAGCTCACTGGTCGAGTGATCCTGCGCCGAAAATTATCGGGGCTAAAACTTACTACCGAAGCTACGGCATTGACGTAAGTCAATGGGTAGGGGAGCATTCACTGCGGGCTGAAGCTAGACCGGAAGGACTAGTGGACTGCAGTGAAGAGAGAATGTTGGCATGAGTAGCGAGACGTAGGTGAGAATCCTACGGGCCGAAAACCCAAGGTTTCCTGAGGAAGGTTCGTCCGCTCAGGGTTAGTCGGGACCTAAGCCGAGGCCGAAAGGCGTAGGTGATGGACAACAGGTTGAGATTCCTGTACTACCGATAATCGTTTGAAGAATGGGGTGACACAGAAGGATAGGCTATCCTACTATTGGAAATGTAGGTCCAAGCATTAAGGGAGCATTGATAGGCAAATCCGTCGATGCAATCCTGAGGTGTGATGGGGAGCGAAATTAAGTAGCGAAGTAGTCGATTTCATGCTGTCAAGAAAAGCCTCTACTGAGATTAAAGGTACCCGTACCGCAAACCGACACAGGTGGGTGAGAAGAGAATTCTAAGGCTAGCGAGAGAACTTTTGTTAAGGAACTCGGCAAAATGACCCCGTAACTTAGGGATAAGGGGTGCCTCATTAGGGTGTATGCCTGAAGAGGCCGCAGAGAATAGGCCCAAGCGACTGTTTACCAAAAACATAGGTTTCTGCTAAGTCGAAAGACGATGTATAGGAGCTGACGCCTGCCCGGTGCTGGAAGGTTAAGGGGATGTGTTAGATTTAGGTCGAAGCATTGAACTTAAGCCCCAGTAAACGGCGGCCGTAACTATAACGGTCCTAAGGTAGCGAAATTCCTTGTCGGGTAAGTTCCGACCCGCACGAAAGGCGTAACGATTTGGGCACTGTCTCAACAAAAGACTCGGTGAAATTGTAATTCCGGTGAAGATGCCGGGTACCTGCGACAGGACGGAAAGACCCCATGGAGCTTTACTGTAGCCTGGCATTGGATTTCGATATTACATGTACAGGATAGGTGGGAGACTGAGATACGAGAACGCCAGTTTTCGTGGAGTCACCCTTGGGATACCACCCTTGTAATATTGAGATTCTAACCATAGACCATGAATCTGGTCTTGGGACACTGTCAGGTGGACAGTTTGACTGGGGCGGTCGCCTCCCAAAGAGTAACGGAGGCGCCCAAAGGTTCCCTCAGCACGGTCGGAAATCGTGCGAAGAGTGCAAAGGCAAAAGGGAGCTTGATTGCAAGACATACAGGTCGAGCAAGGACGAAAGTCGGGCTTAGTGATCCGGTGGTTCCGCGTGGAAGGGCCATCGCTCAACGGATAAAAGCTACCCTGGGGATAACAGGCTTATCTCCCCCAAGAGTCCACATCGACGGGGAGGTTTGGCACCTCGATGTCGGCTCATCACATCCTGGGGCTGTAGTAGGTCCCAAGGGTTGGGCTGTTCGCCCATTAAAGTGGTACGCGAGCTGGGTTCAGAACGTCGTGAGACAGTTCGGTCCCTATCCGTCGCAGGCGTAGGAAATTTGAGAGGAGCTGTCCTTAGTACGAGAGGACCGGGATGGACATACCTCTGGTGCACCAGTTGTCACGCCAGTGGCATAGCTGGGTAGCTATGTATGGAATGGATAAGCGCTGAAAGCATCTAAGCGCGAAGCCAACCTCGAGATAAGATTTCCCATCGTAAGAGTAAGATCCCAGGAAGACTACCTGGTTGATAGGTTCAAGGTGTAAGCTCAGTAATGAGTTCAGCTGATGGATACTAATAGATCGAGGACTTAACCTAATTTAAATCTGATCAATTTTGAAAGTATTAAATTTAATACTTTAATTAAATAAAGATTATGTGGTTATTACAGCAAAGAGGATACACCTGTTCCCATTCCGAACACAGAAGTTAAGCTCTTTAGCGCCGATGGTACTTGGGGGGCAGCCCCCTGGGAGAGTAGGACGTAGCCACGTAATCTTTTTTTATTATATTTTTTGTGTTATAATAGTTCTTAAGTAGTATATCCATATAGGGGGTATAAAATATGATTTTAAAAGACTTGTTTTTTAAAGGAATAAGCTTTCAAGAATTTCTGGAATCTTCAGAAGATGTATACAAACAAAAAATAGAAAACATAAAAAACACTATAAATATGGATAAAAAGTTAATGAACAAGATAAAGATTATTCAAAAAAAGATATATATATTAGTATTTGCAGAAGATTGGTGCCCTGATTGCCAAATAAATTTACCAGGAGTAAGTTTTATTTGTGATTTAAATGCAAACATTAATTTAAGAATTGTATCAAGGGAAGGTAATGAAGAAGCTTTAAATAAGTATAAGCTCCATGGAAAACCTAAGATACCAACATTTATAATAATGGATGAGGACTTTGATGAACTGGGAGTATTCATAGAATTACCAACTATATTAAAAGAAATTATAAATAGAGGGAATGAAGCTGAGATACTAGTTTCGAAAAGAAAATATAAAAAAGGTGAATATTCAAAAAATACAATAGATGATGTTTTAAAAATAATAGGCTTTTAAAAAAGACCTATTATTTTTTTATCTTAAATCAGATTATATTGTTGTTAAATTTATTAAAAAGGTATTTAGGGATAATATTAATATATTGAAAAAATATAAATTGTAAAAAAATCAAGAATAACAAATAAAATTAATTTTCAACCTAAAAATAACGCTCTTTGAAATTAAGATTTCAATTAGCGTTATTTTTATATATCATACATAATAAAAACTTTAAAACATAATATTTTATATATAAGAAAATTATAATATTTTTGATAAAGTAAAATTTATTAAAAGATATAACATTAAAATATTTATGTATTATTTTGGATTAATAGGTAAAAGCTAAAAAGAGGGAATATTCAAAAAACATAGAATATTATAAAAAAGCGAAGGGGGATTTTTTCTATGAAAACTTATGAAAGTGATAAAATAAGGAATATTGCGGTTTTAGGACATTCTGGATGTGGAAAAAGTAATTTGATAGAAGCTGTTTTATATACTAATAAAGTAGTAAATAGAATTAGTAAGCCAAATGAAGAAGTAAATATGACATCTACTCTTAATTTAGTTCCTGTTGAATGGAATGATCATAAATATAATTTCTTAGACACTCCTGGATATTTCGATTTTTATGGAGAATCAATATCCGCTATTAAAGCAGCAGCGGGATCTATCATAGTAGTAGATGGAACTTGTGATATTCAAGTTGGAACAGATAAAGCTTTAGAGATAACAGATGAAAACAATACCCCAAAATTCATATTTATAAATAAAATTGACAGCTCAAAAGCTAAATACAATAAAGTGTTAGATCAATTAAGAGAAAGATATGGGAAAAAGATAGCTCCGTTTCATTTGCCCATTGGAAATGATGAAGAGTTTAAAGGATTTATAAACGTAGTAGATATGTTTGCACGAGAGTACAATGGAAAAGATTGTGTTACGGTTGACATACCTGAAGATGTGAAGGAAGAAATCAGTCCTATTAGAGAAATGCTACTAGAATCAGTTGCTGAAACTGATGATGAACTTCTTGATAAATATTTTTCACAAGAGGAATTTACACAGGATGAAATACATAGGGGATTAAGAAAGGGTGTATTAAAAGGAAATATTATTCCTGTTTTGTGTGGTTCAACAAATAAGAATATAGGAATACACACTTTATTGGATATGATTTGGGATTACATGCCATCTCCTGTAGATATAGGGATAAGTAGTGATAATAAAGAATTTTCAGGAGTGGTTTTTAAAACATTAGTAGATCCATTCGTTGGGAAAATATCTTTGCTAAAAGTATGTGAGGGAGAATTAACTCCAGACACTGAAGTTTATAATATAAATAAAGAAAATAAAGAAAAAATATATCATATATATTCATTAAATAACAAAGATCAAATTGAACTTAAAAAAGCTGTGGCTGGAGATATTGTGGTACTAAATAAGCTTTTAAATGTTCAGACTGGAGATACTTTGTCTACAAGCTCTAAGACAGAACCTTTTGAAAATATAGAGTTTCCAAAACCGCAAATATATTATGCAATAGATAGCTTAAAGAAGGGAGATGAAGAAAAAATAAGTAATGGACTTCATAAATTATCAGAAGAAGATCTCTCGTTTAAATGGTTTAGAAATCATGAAACAAAGCAAACTCTAATAGGAGGGCAAGGAGAACTGCATATAAATTTTATAAAAGATAAATTGAAAGAGAAATTTGGAGTAGATGTTAAACTATCCGATTTAAAAGTTGCATATAGAGAAACCATAAAAGGAAAATCAGATGTTCAAGGAAAGCATAAAAAACAAAGTGGAGGTCATGGACAGTATGGAGATGTTAAGATAAAATTTGAGCCATCTGAAGAAGAGTTTATATTTGAGGAAGCTGTATTTGGAGGATCAGTTCCAAGACAGTATATACCTGCGGTGGAAAAAGGCATTAAAGAATCTCTTAGCCAAGGTGCGTTAGCAGGATTCCCTGTTATGAATATAAAAGCAACATTATATGATGGATCATATCATGATGTTGATTCATCTGAGATGGCATTTAAAATAGCATCTTCAATTGCATTTAAAAAAGGAATACAAGAAGCAACCCCTGTATTACTAGAACCTATAATGAATTTGAAAATAGTAGTTCCAGAAGAATATATGGGAGATGTAATGGGAGATATAAATAAAAGAAGGGGAAAAATACTTGGAATGGAGCCTTCTACAAGAGGAAAACAAGTTATATATGCTCATGCACCACAAGCAGAGACTTTTAAATACGCTATAGATTTAAGATCTATGACTCAAGGAAGAGGTTATTTTGAAATGGAATTTGATAAATACTGTGAAGTTCCCTCACAATTTGCAGATAAAATAATAGAAGAGGCAAGAAATAATAAATAGATAAAAAAAGATGACTTTTCAAGTCATCTTTTTTTATTCTTAAGGAACTATATTGATTCCAAATCTGTGGAAAACTTGTGTATAATAGATATATGAATGGATGTAGAAAATATAAAAGTGACAAAATAATAATAAAAATACTAAAGAACCACTTTGGAGAATTTAGAGAAAAGAAGTGGCATAGAGTTAGAAAAGAAATGCGAGAGCATATAGTTGATACAGTTGAAAAAGCTTTGAATTGTGGAAATATGGAAAAAGGATATATTAAACATAAATGCATAGAATGTAACGAAGCATATATTCATGGGTTCACATGTAAAAGTAAGTTTTGTAGTAAATGTGGGAGGAAGTACTCTTTAGAATGGTCAGATAAGCAAGTAAATAATATGTTGAATGTAACCCATAGACATGCAGTATTTACAATACCCGAAGAACTAAGAAACTATTTCTATCAAAAGCGTGAGCTATTAAAAGATTTACAGAATGCAGTTTATGGAGTTGTATCGAATTATTATGAGAATAAGGTTAGAGGAAATCATCAAGTAGGGTTAATTGCTGTAGTTCACACATTTGGTTCAGATTTAAAATGGAATCCTCATGTACATGCATTATTCACCGAAGGTGGAATCGATAAAAATAATAAATGGTTTAAAAGAGTATCTCATATACCATATAAATATCTAAGAAAATCATGGCAAAAGTTAGTCTTATATAAATGTCAAGTTTAGAGCGTAAGTTTTCGATCTTATAAGAGTGTAGTTTTTTACTCATTCTCTTGATTAAAATGATTTTTTAATCTATAGGATTTACCTGTAATAGAAATAACGTGTGCATGGTGAAGAATTCTATCTAGAATTGCACTAGCTATTACAGCATCATAGAAAACCTCATCCCAATTATTAAAGTTAATATTAGTTGTAAGTATTGTGCTTTTTTTCTCATATCTCATATCTATTAGCTGAAAAAATAGCTTTGAATCATCTTTATCAATAGGCAATACCCTAACTCATCAACTATTAGCAATCTATACTTAGTGAAATGCTTAAGTCTAGCATCAGTCTATTTTCAAGCTTCGCTTTTTTTAGTTGCTGTATTAAATCATGACACTTAATAAAATAGGTGCTATATCTCTTCTTTGCGGCCAATTCCTATAGAAGTTGCTAAGTGAGTCTTTCCAACACCACTTGAACCTAGAAATACAAGGTTTTCTTTTTGTTCCAAGAAGCGAAGCGTTTGAAAATCTAGGATCTGTTGTTTATTAATACTTGGTTGAAATTCAAAATCAAAGTCTTTCAATTCTTTCTGATGAGGAAAAGCTCCTACTTTTACCATTGAACGAATCATATTAGCTTCTTTAAAGTCAATTTCATGTGTTGTTAGCTTATTAAGCCCCTCTATAAAGGATAGATTGTTAGAATTTATAAAGTTTATTACTTCATCAAGGTGTGTAATCATTTGCTTTAATTTCAAATACTCTAACTTATTTATTAACTGTGTGTATGAACTAGTCATTTTTATATACCTCTCCTATCATATGTAAGTTGTTTTTTGATATTTCTCTTATTTCACTAATAGATTTCTTCAATGTCAAAGAGCTAATTTCTACATAATGATCATAATGATAGTTAAGTATTTGATTTTTCACCTTATGTATAGTAATCAAATTTGTCTATAATAAATATGTATTTGATCATCGTATATTTGTAGTTTTAGTCTCTTACCAATATACTCTGGTGGGACAAGTATTGGTTTGATTTGTAATTAATCATACTTTGAGGATTTACAGTTACAGATAGCGATTTGATTGTATAAAGGTTTCTTATTTGTGTTCTAGGTAGTTCACATAAGAAATCTTTTTCTTTTTCTAGATGTAAAATCGGTATTTTTCCTGTTGAAGTATGACATGTGCTATTGATTCTATCATTTAGTCTTGTTACCAATTGGTTTAATTCACTATAATCTAACATTCCGTTATATGCACGGATTTCATCCAATAGCTTCATAGGAGCTTCTACTTTAGCTTTTGTATTAGGCTTTCCTGCAATACATGGTCTGACTTTGAAATTATAATCATTTGCAAATTGTTGAAACCTAGTATTTACCTTACCTTTAGAATTATTAGTTCTTGCAACATCCATAACCGTTTTCATATTATCTGTTAGCAATTCCTTCGGAACGCCTCCAAATACTTCAAATGCATCATTTAGGAATGAAAGTAGAACTTCTTGTTCTTTGCTAAGAGATAGTCTGTATACTCTAAATCTTGAGTAAGATAGTATAAGCACAAAGATATTAATTTTAATTACTTCTCCGTTACTTAAAACAAATTCCATATTTTCTTTCCAATCTAATTGAGACTTGATGGCCATAGCAGTTTCATATCTCATAGGAGCTATGCTCGAAGAATAGTTTTTTCTTCTTTTGTTGAAATAATTATTGAATTCTTCATACTTAGATATATATCTACGAAATGATGATTGGGCACAGTCTAATCCATGATTATCCTTTAGAAATTGCCATAATACTCGTTTGTAGTAGAAAATTTGTATCGATTCTTCACTAAGAAGTTCTTTTATTATTGGATAAAACTTATCGATTTTAGAAGTTCTATTTCTTGTAGTTGGTTTTACATATCCATTTATATACTTACCAACTGTGCGTGGATCAACACCTAATTCCCTTGCTATATGGCTTTTATTTATTTTCAAATTACTTCCCTCCATAAGAGGCTTTAACTTTTTAAGATCCTCTAATGTATTAATTTCTAAACTAGTCTGTATGTCATTTTTTATAATCATAATTACCTCCTTGGTCTTAGAGATAATTATATCTTATTGTTCTAAATCATACATTCCTAAGTGATCAAATTATTACATCTCTATTGTATCGTTTATAGTCTTAGATATTATAAAAAATAATTTTACAGATATAAGAACTAAGCGACTAATTAATAGATTATATAAAACATATAAAGAAGGATTTTATGTAAATGCAGAAAGAGATTTAACAAATATAAAAAAAGCATCAAAATATATAGGAAGATATTTAGCAAGACCAGCTATCGCTGAATATAGGATAACTGATTATGATGGTAAAAATGTTACGTTTTGGTATGAAAATAAGAAACCTAAAAAGAAAATGACAGTAAGTATAGATGTTCTAGAATTTATAGGCAAGTTAACACAACATATACACCCGAAGGGTTTTAGAGTTGTAAGAAGATATGGATTATATGCGAGAGTAAAAAATAAACTAAGTATAGAAATTATAAAGTTATACAATTTTATTAAACAAAGAAATATATATGAAATAATAAAAAAACAAAATACTAAAAAAATGAGTTTCAAAGAAAGATTAGTAGAAACATTCGGTGTTAATCCATTTAAATGTACTAAATGTAATAGTGATATGATTTTATGGGAAGTTTGGCATTATAAGTATGGAACTATATATAATGCACTAGATAGAAAGAATTATAGAAATATTGTAGATGATGATTGTAAAGATAAAACTAAAGATAGTAGTTGCATAATTGAGCAATTACGTTTATTTTAGAAAGGCTATTTAATACCAAGCGATAGCCTAGTTTTGCTATGTTCAAATATAAAAATAGTGTATAATTATAAATTATAAAAAGTATTTAAGGAGAGTGAATGATGCTAAAAGAACTAGATGAATTAAGTATAGGACAAAAGCTTTATAATTATGAATGTAAATCTTGTGGTTTTACAAAAGGATTACCAGAATTTCTTATAGAAGAGTTTAGACAAGATTTAATATTTGAAGTTGGAGCGATAGCTCAGCCAAAAGAGGCAGGTATGCCAGAGTTAATTTGTCCAAATTGTAGAGCGAAGTTTGAATACAAAAAAACTGACAACCGTTAGGTGTCAGTTTAAGGTGACCTAGTTATAGGTCATTTTTTTATTACAAGGATATTATATGATTTTCGACTTGTTCATAACATTGATTAAATCACTAAATTTGAAACTATTTTGAGCAACGGAGACAGATACGGATCGTTGGCGACATGAGCAATGCGGGATCATGAAGCAAATTTTTTATACAAAAGACTTATCTGAATTAATATTTCATATTCTGGAAATAATATAGAAAATATATGAGGATTGATTTAGGAGGGGTTTTATGTTTGAAAAATTCACTCAAAGAGCTAGGAAGTCATTAGATATAGCAACATTAGAAGCTAGCAATATGGGACATAATTTAGTTGGAAGTGAACATATTTTATTAGGAATTTTAAAAGATAGCATGAGCATATCTGGACAAGTTTTGAATAAGTTTGGGGTTACTCAAGAATTAATAAAACAGCGCATACCTTTATACATACAGATAGGCAATTTAAAAGTTAAAGTAATTGGATTTAGTCCAAGAACTAAGAAAATATTTGAACTCTCGTTCATGCAGGCAAAATTACTAGGACATAACTATGTTGGAACAGAACATATACTTTTAGCAATTATAAAAGAAGGTGATGGAATAGCATGGAGGATATTATATGATTTAGGTATAAGCATGAATGAGTTAAGCCAAGAAATATTAAACTCGTTAAAGGATATAAATATAGCACATCAAAAAAATGAAAAATTCGGTAATAAAAATATCCCTACATTAAATAAATATGGGAAAGATCTTAATAAAGCATATGAAGATGGAAAACTAGATCCTGTTATAGGAAGAGATATTGAAATACAAAGAGTTATACAGATACTAAGCAGAAGAACTAAGAATAATCCTGTGCTTATAGGAGATCCGGGAGTAGGTAAAACAGCTATAATAGAGGGTTTATCTGGCAAGATAGTATCAGGGGATGTACCAGAAATATTAAAACATAAGAGAATATTATCACTAGATTTAGTTGGAATGATAGCAGGTGCAAAATATAGAGGTGAATTCGAGGAAAGAATAAAAAATGTAATGGTTGAACTAAAAAATAATCAAAATATAATACTATTCATAGATGAGTTACATACAATCGTTGGAGCTGGTAGCACAGAAGGTTCTATGGATGCATCAAATATTTTAAAACCGGAACTTTCTAGAGGTGAAATACAGATAATAGGAGCAACTACTGTTGATGAATATAGAAAATATATAGAGAAAGACCCTGCTCTTGAAAGAAGATTTCAACCAGTCATGGTTGATGAGCCTTCTATTCAAGATTCTATAGACATAATAAAAGGGCTTAGAGATAGATATGAAGCTCATCATAATGTTAAAATAACTGATGAGGCGATAAATGCAGCGGTTAATCTAGCTCATAGATATGTAAGTGATAGGTTTTTGCCAGATAAGGCCATTGATTTAATAGATGAAGCAAGCTCTAAGGTAAGGCTTTCTAACTATGTTCCTCCTAAAGATATAAAGGATATGCAGGATAGATTAGAAATTTTAGTAAAAGAAAAAGAAGAATCTATAAGAAATCAAGATTTTGAAAATGCAGCAAGCATAAGAGATGAAGAAAAAGATATAAAAGGAAGACTAGAAAAGACTCAAAAAGCTTGGAAAAAAGATTCTTCAAAATCATCTGATGTAGTTGATGAAGAGGATATAGCAGATATAGTATCTTTATGGACTAAAATACCTGTAAATAAGCTTATACAAGAAGAGAGTAAAAAACTCTTAAATCTTGAAAATATAATAAGCAATAGAGTTATAGGACAAAAAGAAGCTATAAAAGCTATATCAAAAGCTATAAGAAGAGCTAGAGTAGGTCTTAAAGATCCTAAAAAACCAATAGGGTCATTTATATTTTTAGGACCAACAGGAGTTGGAAAGACAGAACTTTCTAAAGCATTGGCTCAGGTTATGTTCTCTAGCGAGGAGAGCATAATAAGGTTAGATATGTCTGAATATATGGAAAAGTATTCTGTGTCAAAACTTATAGGATCTCCGCCTGGATATATAGGCTATGAAGAAGGAGGTCAGCTTACTGAAAAAGTCAGAAGAAATCCTTATAGTGTAGTACTGTTTGATGAAATAGAAAAAGCGCATCCTGATGTGTTTAATATATTGCTTCAAATATTAGATGATGGAAGATTAAGCGATTCTAAAGGTAGAATAATTGATTTTAAAAATACTTTAATAATAATGACATCTAATGTAGGTGCTCATAATATATCTAATCAAAAGACATTGGGATTTACAAAACAGTTAGAAGATGAAAAAATTCAAAGAAATGAATATGATAAGATGAAAGAAAATGTTATGAAGGAGCTTAGAATAAAATTCAAGCCGGAATTTTTAAATAGAATAGATGAAATAATAGTTTTTCATTCTTTAAATCAAGAACATATAGATGAAATAGTAAAGCTAATGATTAAAAACTTACAAGAAAGATTGAAAAGCATGGACATAAATTTAGAACTTCAAGATTGTGCAGTTAAGTTAATAGCAAAAGAAGGGTTTGATAAAGAATACGGAGCAAGACCTCTCAAAAGATCCATACAAAAGCTTCTTGAGGATAATATTTCAGAGGAGATTTTAAAAGGAAATATAAGTGAAGGAGATTATATAATAGTTAAAGAGAATAACGGTAAACTATTATTTGAAAAAAGAGCTTGAAATTAAGCTCTTTTTTTATACTTTAGTTAGAACTATTTAGATTTTTTATTTCCCAAAATATATATTTTTTGGTATTCTATAATTAGTATAAATTTAATTTATCCGAAAGCTAAGAGTTCTAATACTCAACCATCTTAAGGCTGAAGATAAGAATTCTACAGCTTCTGGATTGGGTTACCGAAAGAGCACTTACGTAACTAGAAATTTAGAGAGAGTAAAAACTCTATCTGAATTAATTAAAATGTAAAGGTGATAATATGGCTAAGATTAAGAGCAAATATGTCTGTCAATCATGCGGATATGAAAGTTTAAGATGGATTGGAAAATGTCCCGAATGTAATGATTGGAACACATTTGTAGAAGAAATAGAAGATAAAAAAAGTAAACATGATCTTTTCATAATAGAAAAAGAAGTTCAAAAACCTGTACCTATAAATAAATTGGAAATAAATGATCAAGAAAGATTTTCAACGTGTATAAATGAATTAGATAGAGTATTAGGAGGAGGAGTAGTTAAAGGATCGTTAATCTTAGCGGGTGGAGATCCTGGAATAGGAAAGTCTACTCTTTTAATTCAAGTTGCAGAAAATGTAGCTAGAAGTGGTAAAAAAGTTTTATATGTATCGGGGGAAGAATCTATATATCAGATAAAAATGAGAGCAAAAAGGCTAGATATAGAAAGTCAAAATCTATATATATTTGCAGAAAATAATCTTGATATAATAGAGAAACAAATAGATAATATAAAACCTGATATGATGATCGTTGACTCTATACAAACAGTATATAGCCCTCAAATAACTTCTACTCCTGGAAGTGTTAGTCAGATAAAAGAGGGAACTTCTAGATTTATGAAAATATCTAAAAAAGTAGGTATATCAACTTTTTTAGTTGGCCATGTAACAAAGGAGGGGTCACTTGCTGGACCTAAAATACTTGAGCATATGGTTGATGCTGTTCTTTACTTTGAGGGAGAAAGATACAATACATACAGAATGATTAGAGCTGTTAAAAACAGATTTGGGTCTACTAATGAACTAGGAATATTTGAGATGAGAGATAAGGGACTTATAGAAGTTGAAAATCCTTCAAAAATTCTTATATCTGAAAAACCAAAGGGAGTATCAGGATCGATAATAGTTGCAACTGTAGAAGGTACAAGACCTATGTTAGTAGAACTTCAAGCTCTTGTTTGTCCAACTAGTTTTGGGATACCAAAAAGAGCTGCAACTGGAGTAGACTATAATAGAGTTTCTCTTCTTATGGCAGTTATTGAAAAAAGAGCAGGTATGCAAATACAAAATCAAGATATTTATATAAATGTTGTTGGAGGAATAAGACTTAATGAGCCAGCTATAGACCTTGGAATAGTAATATCTATAGCCTCTAGTTTTAGGAACATAGAAATAAATGAAAAAACTGTTGCTATTGGAGAAGTAGGATTAACAGGAGAAATAAGAGGTGTAAGTTTTATAGAAAAAAGAATAGCAGAGTGTAAAAAATTAGGTTTTAATAGAATAATAGTTCCTAAAAGTAATGTAAAGGGATTAGAAAATATGGACGATATTAAAATTATAGGTGTAGAAAATATAAGAGAGGCTTTAGACTTTGTACTAGGAGGGTAGATATAAATGAAAGAAAGCTTTACAAAAGATATAGAACAATTAAACTGCTTGAAGATGATAGCGCCAGGAACACCTCTTAGAGAAGGCCTTGAGAATGTTTTAAGAGCAAAAACGGGTGCATTGCTTGTAATAGGAAATAGTGAAGAAATAATGAAAATAGTTGATGGTGGATTTAACATAAACTCTGAGTTTTCACCTGCATATTTGTATGAACTTGCAAAAATGGATGGTGCAATAATAGTAAGTAGTGATGGGAAAAAGATACTTTATGCAAACACTCAATTAATACCAAATCCATTAATACCATCATCAGAGACTGGTATAAGGCATAGAACAGCAGAAAGGGTTGCAAGACAAACGGCTGAAATGGTTATATCCATATCGCAAAGAAGAAATATAATAACCCTGTATAGAGGATATAGCAAATATGTTATACAAGAAACATCAAAAATATTAACAAAGGCAAATCAAGCTATTCAGACTCTTGAAAAGTATAAATCTGTACTAGATCAAGGAATGATTAATTTAAGTGCTTTGGAATTTGAGGATTTAGTAACTCTTTATGATGTTGCAACAGTTGTTCAAAGAACTGAAATGGTTATGAGAATAGTTACAGAGATAGAACATTATATAATAGAACTTGGAAATGAAGGAATATTAGTTAGCATGCAGTTAGAAGAATTAATAGGAAATGTAAAAGAAGATGCAGAAATGGTATTTAAGGATTACAATATAATTAAAGATAGAGAGTATTCACAATTCAAAAAAGCTATTAGAAATTTTTCATCAGAGGACTTGCTTGAACTTAATAATATAGTAAGAGTTTTGGGTTATACTGCTAGCAATATAGACAATATAGAATATACAGTTTATCCAAGAGGATGGAGGATTCTTAGAAAAATATATAGACTTCCTAATAGTGTAGTTGAAAATTTAACTTATCATTTCGATAACTTTCAATCTATACTAAAGGCAACTATTGAGGAACTTGATGATGTAGAAGGTATTGGAGAAATAAGGGCTAGATATATAAGAGATGGATTAAGAAGAATACAAGAACAAGTATTACTTGATAGACATATTTAAGAATTTATTGATTCTTAAATTTTAATATATACTATTTATAATTATTTGTGTTTAGGATAAAAAAAGATAGTTATGCAAACAACGCCACTATGATAAAAAAGCTAAAACATATGCTAATATTTTCATAATCGTTAATTTTACTTTATCCAGAAGCTAAAAGTTCTAAAACTCCATCTTTTTAAGGTTGGAGCTAAGAACTTAACAGCTTGTGGATTAGATTACCTACAAGGCACACGTAACTAAAAATTCAGTTAAAGTAAAAAATCCATATGAATTAAGTTTAACTTTAGATACAAACTTACTTATTTTAAAGAAGATTGTATATTCCAAGTGTTTGAAGTTTATTGTTCTCTTTTTTTAGAACATTTTCTAAGCTGATATCCAGAGATTTACAAAGAGCAGCTATATAGAAAAGATGGTTGCCTAATTCTTCTTCTATTTTCTCCTGGCAATTATCACATAAATTCCCTACTATATGGTTATTCATATAATTAGAAAGCTCATTGAATGTTATATCTTTTGGTGGATTCTGTTTCTTTCCTAATATTTCAATGCAACCACAGTTTGTAACAGACTTTATTATGGCTCTATTTGTTTTAGAATTACTTTCTTCAAGTTTAGTTATTATATCTAAAATACTCTTATGTCTTATTAATGAATTACTTACTGAATTTTCAAATTTATCAAAATTAAATTCACTCATTTTAAAATCACCTCATAATAATTATAATAAGAAAACGATTGCAGGTCAATTACATAAATTTTTTCATATTAGGTAATAATAGAACATTTAATTACAAAATATAATTGACATACTACAATTTAATGTGATAAAATAAATGTTTTGGTTTGACTATTTGAAATGGTTGGTATATACTATAGTAGATTATTATTTTGAAGGGAGAAATTTTATGTTTAATATAGGCGACAAGATAGTTTACCCTAATTATGGAGCGGGGATAATAAATTCTATAGAGGAAAAAGAAGTATTAGGAGAGAAGAAGCAGTATTATATTTTAAATATGGTTATATCTGAAGTTGAGATAATGATACCTATTGATAATATTAATAAACTAGGAATAAGACATATTATAGATAAAGATAAAGTAGAATATCTGATGAATATAATTAAAGATGAAAAAGGGGAAATGGATCAAAAGTGGAATAAAAGATTTAGAGATAATATGGATAAAATAAAAACTGGAGATATATATGAAATAGCGGTTGTTGTTAGAGATTTAATGATACAAGACAATCAAAAAGGACTTTCAACAGGAGAAAAGAAAATGTTAAACGATGCTAAAGATATGTTGGTTAGTGAATTGACATTAGTTATTGAAGATACTTCTGAAAATGTAAAGAAATTAATAGAAAGTAGTATAAAATTAGATTAAAAAAATAAAATATAGACGATACTTTAAATAGGAGGTGAAATAGTGATAAACAAAATTATAAAAGGGATTATGTCTTTAATAGGTATAACTATTGGGGTTGGAACTTATTTTTCTGTAGTTGAAGCTTTTCCAAATCTGTTACCTGTATCTGAGATGTATATAATTTTAGGATCTATGGTGTCTGGGATTATAATGGGATTTATATTTTTCTTAATTGCTCCATGGCTTATAGAAGAGGGAAAAAATATAGCTAATTTTGTTGAAAAAGAATTATCAAAAGTACCACCAATAGAGATACTAATAGGCTCAATCGGTCTTATAATTGGATTATTCATAGCTTATTTGGTAAGTAACTTATTACTTCAAATACCTGTTCCTATACTTGGAACTGTTCTTTCAGTCCTTGTTTATATTCTGATGGGTTATATAGGAATAAAAATATCTGTAAGATACAAGGATGATTTATTCAATATAACATCTATTATCAGGATACCTAATGCTAAGGAAAAGTCTAGCGGCAAGAAAGAATTTAAAGATAAACCTAAAATATTAGATACTAGTGTAATAATAGATGGTAGGATAGCAGATATATCTAAGACTGGATTTATAGAAGGAAAAATAGTTATTCCTGAATTTGTATTAAAAGAGCTTCAACATATAGCAGATTCATCGGATGACTTAAAAAGAGTAAGAGGTAGAAGAGGACTTGATATATTAAATAAGATACAGAAAGAGCTTGATGTTGAGGTTGAATTAACAGACCAAGATTTTGAAGATGTTCCAGAAGTGGATATTAAACTTTTAAAATTAGCACAACTTATAGGTGGAAAAGTTGTCACTAATGATTTCAATTTAAATAAAGTAGCCCAATTTCAAGGTGTTGAAGTATTAAATATAAATGAACTAGCAAATGCTGTAAAGCCAGTTGTTATTCCAGGGGAAGAAATGATAGTTCAAGTTATAAAAGAAGGTAAAGAATCGGGTCAAGGAGTAGCTTACCTAGATGATGGAACTATGATTGTAGTAGATGGAGGCAGAAAGCATATAGGAGAGACTATAGATGTTTTAGTAACATCTGTTCTTCAAACTGCAGCAGGAAGAATGATATTTGGAAAACCAAAAACAGCAACAGAAAAATCATTATAAAAAAAGACTTTGCCAGTGGCAAGGTCTTTTTTGTGTTATAAAATAAAAAGGCTCTGTTCTAATATAGTTGGGAATTTTGTATAAAATTAAACAAGAAACTTTTTTCTCCTCTAATTTGTATTATGCTAAGAATCTGAACTTAATTGACCTATGCCTAAAGATACCATACCTACTGATAATAATGTTATGGCTGTGCTGGTTTCAAGATTATTAAGTATAGATAAAACTAATGTAGCTGCCCCCATAGCAAGACCTACAGCCTTAAAAGCAATATTAATTATTTTCTTATTCATAACTATCCCCCCTAAAAATGATATTATCACTAATTTAAAAAAATACATCATAATTGAACATTAATTTAAAACATAGGGAATAAAAATAGTTTACTTTCTTATAATTATAGTGTAAAATTACACTATAAAGGTAAAAAAAGAAACTCTGTTGAGGTGGTTGTATGAATAAAGAAGAAGTAATCGATATGGTTTCAAGAAAGTTAAAGCTTATACGAACGGAGTATAATTTTTCTCAAGATAAGATGGCTGAAGTGATAGGTGTATCCAAAAAGACATTAGTTCAAATAGAAAAAGAGAGAAATTCATTGTCTTGGAGTACTTGCATTGCTGTTTGTAGTATTTTCAATGAAAGTGAAATACTTAAAATGAGCTTTGGAGAAGAGCCTGTAAAACTTGTACAGATAGTAGCTCTTGGTAAAATGTATTTTCCTAAAAATAAAACAGGTGGAGGGAAAATATGGTGGAAGGATATAGATCAGACCGATATTTTTAGAATGCAACAAAATCTAGTTACATTTCATTATAGAATACTAGACGATAAAAACTATAGATTGTATAGTTCATTTGATAAAGAGTATATATATGAAATGTTTAAGAAATTGATAGATCAATAGAATAGGAGTTTTTTTGATATGAAAAAAAGAAAGATAAGTAAAAATAAGCTGAATTTTCTAGAAGAAGAGCTTGAATTTATGAAAAAAGAAAATTTAATAAGTACAGAACAAAAGATAGATATAATGGATAATTATGATATTGTAAGATTAAATTTTGTTAGAATAATACTAACTATAGGAGCAGTGTTAATAGGCCTTGGAATAATTAGTTTTATAGCTAGTAACTGGAATTACATAACTAAAACAACAAAAATATCTATGATTATAGGATCTTATATAGGATTCAATATATTAAGCTATAAGCTAGAAGATAAATACGAAAAGACTAGTAAGAGTTTTTTATATATTGGAGTTTTGATATATGGTGCTGGTATATTTTTAATAGGTCAGATATTCAACTATGGAGGACATTTTTCAAAAGCATTTTTATTTTGGGGTGTAGGTATAATACCTATAGGTCTATTGTTTAAAGATAAACTTGTATTTATATTCTCACATATATTTTTATTGATATATTTGACTAATTCATATGATATAGAATATTTATCTTATTCAATGATTTTAATAATACCGGTTTTATATTATATAAACAAGCACTTAGGAAATGGTAAAGTAGGGACATTTTTTAATAATCTACTATCGATAAGCACTATATTATACTTTTTAAACAATTATAACGTAGACGAATTTTATACATTAGCTATACTTTTATTAATAGGTATATTTATGTATTATGCAAAATTAGGTATTAATAGAGATGTATTTAAGATACAAGGACTAATAATATTTGGAATATCAGGATTGATTCTTACAGAGTCCTTATATTTGGGAAGAAAGTTTTAAATTTATAAAAAGTGGAGTTACTATAAGTTTGATATTCTCTCTTTTATACGTACTGTATCTTTTCCATGAGACTAATAAAGGAAATTTAATATCTCTGATATTCATATGTATTACTATACTTAGATATTATTTTGATACATTCTATGATTTTATGCCAAAGTCGATGTTTTTTATAACATCAGGAGCTATACTTTTATTATTTGGACATTATTTTGAAAGAATGAGAAATAAAAGAGGGGGTGAATTCATTGAAAAATAATAAATATATAATATCGATGATTTTACCTATAATAATATTAATAGGCATGGCTATGACTCCTCTTATGACTTACTATAAGGGTGATGAAATAATAATTAACACAAAGCCGTATGATCCAACAGATGCGTTTAGAGGCGATTATATATATATGAATTACGATATAAATGATATAAGCTTAGACCAAATACCAGATGGATTAATAGATGAAGATAGTTATTATCAAGATAAACTTGAAAATAAAAATTTGTATGTTGTTTTAAAGCAAGAAGATAGAATATATAAAGTTGATTATTTAACAGATAAAAAACCAAAAGATAAGATATATTTAAAGGCAAAGTATGGTCATACTATTACAGATTGGAACGAAAATAAGGAAAATGAAAAAGAAAATATTATAGGTATTAGGGTTTATTATAACTTAGATAAATATTTTATTGAAGAAAATACAGGAGCTGATTTTGAAAAAAAGGCGAGAGAAGGAAACCTAAAGGCTAAAGTTAAGGTTTACAACGGATATAGTTTGTTAATAGATGTATTTTAAGAAACGGAACCAGGAATAGTTGAGAATAGCATGTTAGCATGAAGGAATATTTTAATAAAGAAAACTATATTATTTCAAATTGGGATAAAATGAAAGAAAACACAATATTTTGACAAAGAAGTATCGTTGGCACATGAATAGATAAAAATTTTAACAAGAGGAAATAAAAAAAAAAATACTAAGACTCAAATTACAACATAATTTTCTGATTTCTTATGGTATATGGGAATTTTATGTAGCAAGATGGGCTGCAACAGAATCTGGACCAATAATAAGAGTAGATTTAGTTGTTATTTATCCAATATTAATATTATTTATTTTTCTTTCTTTAGGACAATTAGTTAAAAGAAAAAATAGAATTAGAAGATAGGATATATGTAAATAATAAATGCATTTATAGATTTTTAGACAATGGAGGATATATAAAATGAATTTTATTAATGGAGAATTTAAAATACCAAAATTAGTAGGTATTATGCATATTTTGTTTTTATTAAGCATTGTCGCTCATAGTGATACTTAATAGTGGAATGTTTAAAGTTCCTCTAATTATTATCTAATTAAGATAATAACTTAAGAAATCTAATTCTAACTATATAGTTTTGATTTTATTTTATATTTTGAACATTAGGACTAAAATACTACAAAAAATAGCTTATATATTTATATAAATATATAAGCTATTTTTGTAGTATAATCTATTTTAGAGGTGATTTAATGAATAGTGTAGTTATAGTTGCTGCTGGAATGGGCAAGAGAATGAAATCTAATATAAACAAGCAGTATATAAAGTTAAGAGATAAAGAAGTAGTTGCTCACACTATTGAAGTTTTTGATAAAAATGATAATATAGATGAAATAATTGTTGTTGTACGAGAAGATGAGGAAAAGTTTTTCGTGGAACATGTACTTAATAAGTATAATTTCGACAAAAGAATAAAAATAGCTCATGGAGGAAATGAAAGACAAGATTCGGTTTATAATGGTCTTAAAAAGGTGAGTAAAGAGTGTATTATAGTGTTAATACATGATGGTGCAAGACCTTTTGTAAGTGATCTTATTATAAATAATTCCATTGAAGAAGCTATAGAGAATAAAGCAGTTGTGGTTGGAGTACCTGTTAAGGATACTATTAAGGTGTTAGATGATAACAATATAGTTACTAATACACCTAATAGAAAGTATGTATGGGCAGTTCAAACTCCTCAAAGCTTTGATTATGGACTTTTGATTAAGTCGTATGAAAATGCTTTTGAAAAGAACTTTTATGGAACTGATGATGCTATGTTGTTGAAAATATGGGTTATAATGTAAAGATGATAATGGGATCGTATGAAAATATAAAGATGACTACAAGAGAAGATTTGAATTTTGGAGAGCAAATACTTAAAAGTAGAGAGTAGGGGGATGTTATGATAAGAGTTGGAATAGGATATGATGTACACAAGTTAGTAGAAGATAGAGATCTTATTATAGGTGGAGTTAAAATTCCTCATGAGAAGGGACTTTTAGGACATTCTGATGCTGACGTACTTACGCATGCGATAATGGATAGTATACTTGGCGCCATGGCTCTTAAAGATATAGGCAAGCACTTTCCAGATACTGATCCTAAATACAAAGGGGCAGATAGTATTAAATTGTTAGAATATGTAGGAAATCTTGTGAATAATAAAGGCTATAAGGTCAATAATATAGACAGTACAATAATAGCTCAAGCTCCCAAGATGGCTCCTCATATAGATAGTATGAGAGAAAAAATATCAAAAGCATTAAATATAGACATACAGGCAGTAAATGTAAAAGCTACAACTGAAGAGGGGTTAGGATTTACAGGAATAAAAGAAGGAATATCTTCTCAAGCTATATGTTCGTTAATATCGGTTGACAAAAAATAGATTATAATATAGAATTAGTAATTAAAATTTATAATAATTTATAGACACAGAAAGAGAATAGTAGATAATCTATCTTCACAGAGAAAAAGCCATTGGTGAGAGGTTTTTAAGAAAAGTTTATTGAACCAGCTCTGGAGTTTAAGAACGTTAAAAAGTTCTTACGGTAGGACCGTTAAATCCTATTAAGAGAGCAATATCATATTATTGCTAACTAGAGTGGTACCGCGGAAGATAAGCTTTTCGTCTCTAATATTAGAGATGAAAGGCTTTTTTTAATGCGCTAAATTTATTTAAATTTAAAGGAGGAATAGAGATGAGTAAGAAAAATAAACAATTTGTTGAAGAAATAACTCCAATGGAAGTTGATTTTCCACAATGGTATACAGACGTAATATTAAAGACAGACCTTGTAGATTATTCTCCTGTAAAAGGGATTCATGGTAATAAAACCATATGGATACGGATTATGGGAAAATATTCAAGGATTTGCAGATAGAAGATTTAAAGAGACTGGACATAAAAATTGTTACTTCCCACTACTTATACCAGAAAGTTTATTAACAAAAGAAGCAGAGCATGTTGAAGGATTTGCTCCAGAAGTTGCATGGGTAACTCATGGAGGACACAACGAACTTGCTGAAAGACTTTGTGTTAGACCTACATCAGAGACTATAATATGTTCTATGTATTCTAAATGGTTAAAATCTTACAGAGATCTACCATACCTTTATAACCAATGGTGTTCTGTTGTAAGATGGGAAAAGACAAATAGACCTTTCTTAAGAACTTCAGAATTCTTATGGCAAGAAGGACATACACTACATGAAACAGCTGAAGAAGCAAAAGCTGAAACTCTTCAAATGCTTGGCATATACAAAGAAGTAGCAGAAGATTTACTTGCTATGCCGGTTGTATGTGGGCAAAAGAGTGAAAATGAAAAATTTGCAGGTGCAGATAGCACTTATACAATAGAAGCTTTAATGCATGATGGTAAAGCATTACAATCAGGAACAAGTCATTTCTTAGGTCAGCACTTTACTAAGGCATTTGAAATACAATTCTCTGATAGAGATGGAAATTTAGCTAATCCATATCATACTTCTTGGGGAATATCTACAAGACTTATAGGTGGACTTATAATGGTTCATGGAGATAATAGAGGTTTAGTACTTCCACCAAGAGTTGCACCTGTGCAAGTTGCTATAGTTCCAATAGCAGCACATAAGGGTAATGTTATGGAAGTTGTAGATTCAATATACGCTGATCTTAAAGGATCTGTAAAGAGTTGAAGTTGATGATAGACCTAACTATTCTCCAGGCTGGAAATTTAATGAGTGGGAAATGAAGGGTGTTCCTGCAAGACTAGAAATAGGACCTAAAGATATAGAAAACAATCAAGTTACTATATTTAGAAGAGATACTCTTGAAAAAACTCAAATACCAATGGAAAACTTAAAAGAAAATATAGAAAATCTATTAGATGATATTCACGATGGATTATATAACAAAGCATTAAAGCTTAGAGAAGAAAAAACTTATGTAGCTAAAGATATGGATGAATTCAAGAAAACAATAGAAGAAACTCCAGGATTTATAAAAGCTATGTGGTGTGGGGACACAGAATGTGAACTTAAAGTAAAAGAAGAAACAGGAGCAACTATAAGATGTATGCCTTTTGAGCAAGAAAATTTAGGAGATACTTGTGTATGTTGTGGTAAAAAAGCAGAAAAAATGGCTTACTTTGCAAAAGCTTATTAAACAAAAAAACGCATTATGCTAAGCATGATGCGTTTTTTACATACAAGAAAACTATAAGTTTCAAATTATGAATAACATTGATAAGTGAACTAAAGTCGCAACTATTTTGAGCAAGGGCCGTAGGACTCGTGGCGACGGAGCTAGGGATAGCATAAAGGAATTTTAAACTAATATATATCCATTGGAATCTAACCAGTCACTTGCATCTTCAAATGCATCTATTCCACTGAAGAATGAATAAGTTATACTTGTTCTTTTAGAAATTTCATGCATTTGAGATTTAACTAGAGGATCATTTGTAATTATAATACCGTGGTTAAAACCATTTTCAACAGATAGATTTAAAAAATCTATTAATTCATTGTAAATCTCCAGATGCTTTTATAATTACTTAAATTACAAAACTTAGCCCACGGTTTGTAATTTCCTATTTCTTTAAATACTATATTCTTATAATCGTCTATAAATCTTTTGAAATCTTCATTTGTCAAAGCGCCTATAAGTTTTTCATATACTATTCGTTTTCTTTTGTCGACTAATATAGTGTACATCCCCTTTGAATCCACTATCTCCATATGACAATCCCCTTTTTATAACAATATAGTGAATTTACGTTATATGACACATGTATTAAACATTTAACAAAAAAAACCTTCTTTAAAAACTAAATAAATATAGAGTTAAATTTTAATAATACTATATTAATCTTTTGAAATTTTGATAATATTATATATAAAGTGAAACTTAATTCAGATGGAGTTTTTATTCCAACTGAATTTTTAGTTACGTAAGTGCCCTTATGGGTGAACCAATCCAGAAGCTGTAGAGTTCATATCTCAGTATTAAGATGGGGAGGTAAGTAGAACTCTTAGTTTAGGGATAACCTAAAAGGGGGTATTGTTTTGAAATTAAGCTCTATATACTTAAAGACATATAAAGACTGCTTCATTGAATTTAACAATGAAAGTTCTAAATTATTACATAGGTCTGGATTAATTAAATATGTAGATAGTGGGAGCTACTGCTACACAGGTTTAGGGAATATGTTTTTGGATAGTATAACAAAGGATATATTAGATAAATTTAAAGACAATATATTAATAAAAGCAAATGGAGATAAAGAAGAAATATTAAAATCATATATGAAGGAATTAAAATCATATAAGAATATACCTCTTAATCTCAGCTTATCTGACACTTAATAAAAATAAAAAATCTAGACTTAAAGATGGTTTGTTAAATCCTAAAAAAGAAAATATGATAAAGTTTGTAAGTATAGTAGGGGAAAAGGATATAGATACAACTATAAGCAATCAAACAATAAGTATAGATAAATTAACAGAAGAGTTAAATATAAAATACACTAAATTAAAAAATGGGGAAAATAAATATAAGTATTTCTACAATACAACTTATCCACTAAGAGAGGTGTTTTCATGTGGAAAATGTGGATATGGAGACTTAAAAGAAGAAATAAAATCATATTCTGACAAGGAGTTATCCACACAGGAACTTAAAGAAATAGAATTTATACATACTCCAAATATTAAGACTATAGATGAATTAGAAACATCTTTAAATATTTCATCTAAGAAACTTATAAAGACCATACTGCTTAATATAAAGGGTAGTATAGTAGCTGTTTTATTAAGAGGAGATAGAAGTATAAACAATTTATTAGTAGCAAAACATTTTGATATAAAAGAAAAAGATATAAAGATGGCAAGTGAAGAAGAAGTAAAAGATGCTACAGGTGCTGAAGTTGGATTTGCAGGACCTATAGGGATAAAAGTTGATACTATACTTTGTGATGAAGAAGTTATTCATATAAAAAATGGAGTTGTAGGAGCTAATAAAACAGATTATCATATTAAAAACATAAATTACAGAAGAGACTTTGATATAAAATGTATAGGTAATTTTAAATTAGCTAAGGTAGAAGATAGATGTTTTAGCTGTGGTGGAGAAATAAAGTCATTTAGTGCGATAAATTTTATAGATATAGATACAATAAAAACAGAGTTCAAATATCTAAATTCAAATTCTAAAGAGGAAAAGATATATATAGTTGAAACCAAATTATACATAGATAGATTAGTCTCAATAATTGTTGAAGAAAATAAAGATGAACTGGGCATAGTATGGCCAAATAATATAAGTCCTTTTGATTATCACATTATAATAGGAAATATAAAAAAAGAAAAAGAATATAATGCAGGATTATCTATATATGAAAGTTTGATAAATAAGGGGTACAATGTATTGCTAGATGATAGAAAAGAGAGAATAGGATTTAAATTTAAGGACTGTGAATTAATAGGAATACCAAAAACCATAGTAATAGGCAAAGATATTGAAAATAGTATGGTTGAAATAAGAAATAGATCAACTAAAGAATCTGAAAATATAGACATAACTCAGCTTATATAATATAATCATATAGAAAATTTACATTAGGAGGGGTTTTAATGAGTGTAAAAGTTAGATTTGCACCAAGTCCAACGGGATTTGTTCACATTGGTAGTTTAAGAACAGCTTTATATAATTATTTATTCGCAAAAAAGATGGGTGGAACATACCTTTTAAGAGTTGAAGATACAGATCAAAGTAGATTAGTTGAAGGCGCTATAGAGGGAATGTTAAAAGCTATGGACTGGGCTGGAGTTAAACATACAGAAGGTGTAGTTCTTGATGAAAATGGAAAGATAACTGAAGTAGGAGAGAATGGACCATATGTTCAATCTAAAAGACTTCATATATATAAAGAATATATAAAACAGCTTTTAGAGAATGGACATGCATATTACTGTTTCTGTTCAAAAGAGAGAATTGATAAAGTTAGAGAAGTACAAAAATCTGAAGGTAAAATTCCTAAATACGATGGTATATGTAGAGGATTATCAAAAGAAGAAGTTGAAGCAAAAATTGCAGCTGGAGAAAAATATGTTATAAGACTTAAATTTCCAGCTAATAAAGAAATAAAATTCAATGACATAGTAAGAGGAACTGTATCTATAAACACAGATGACTTAGATGATCAAGTGTTAATGAAATCAGATGGATTCCCTACATACCACTTTGCTGTTATAGTTGATGATCACTTAATGGGTATAACTCATGTTATAAGAGGAGAAGAGTGGTTACCATCAACTCCAAAGCATGTATATATGTATGAAGCATTTGGATGGGAAGCTCCAACATTTGTTCATCTTCCAAATATATTAAATTCAGAAAGAAAGAAATTAAGTAAGAGACAAGGCGATGTTGCAGTTGAAGACTTTAGAAAAAAAGGATATTCACCAGAAGGTCTTGTAAACTATGTATCACTAGTTGGATGGTCTCCAGAAGACAACAACGAAATATTTAATATGAAAGAGCTTGAAGAAGCATTCTCGTTAGAAAGAGTTTCAAAGAGCGGTGGAGTATTTGATACTGACAAGTTAAACTGGGTAAATGCACATTATATAAAGGCTGCAGATAATGCAGTTATAGCTGATCTTGCTATACCTTTCTTAATAGAAGCAGGATTCATAACAGAAGAAGAAGCTGAGGAAAAGTACGATTGGATAAAATCAATGGTAGGAGTAGTAAAGGAAAGCTTATCTTACGTAAAAGAAATTACAACTAAGGTTGATATATTCTTTAAAGATGAATTAGAGCTTGAAGATGATGACTGTAGAGAATTTTTAAAGCTAGAGCATATACCTACTTTAATAGATGTATTAAAAGAAAAAGTGACAGATGCTGACGAAATAAACGAAGAATTTATAAAAGCTATGTTCAAACAAATCCAAAAAGAACATGGAATAAAAGGTAAAAACTTATTCATGGGAACTAGAGTAATATTAACAGGACAAATGCATGGACCCGAAAATGCCTTTAGTTTTAACTTTACTTGGAAAAGAAAAAATACTTAACAGAATTAAATATGTAAAAGAGGAAATAATATAAAATATAGAATCCTATGTTATCTAAAGATAACATAGGATTTTTTTATACAAGTGAAGTATACGATTTTAGACTTGTGGATAACATTAATAAGAGAACTACACTTGCAACTGATTTAAATAAATAATATAGTTATCATTTTGATATTGACAAGAAGAAATTATAATTATATTATTTAATAAAATATTCTGATAAAGTGAAACTAGATTCAGGTGGATTTTACACACTGAATTTATATTGGGGTGACTAATCCACAAGTGATGAATTATAATTATATTAGGGGTGGATATAGAATTCTTATTCGGACAAAAGTGATAGGGAATAAGGAGGGATTTTTGTGATATACAATAATATAGGTGAACTTATAGGTAATACTCCTCTTGTAAAGCTTAATAAATTAGTTAATGAGGATATGGCTAATGTTTATGTTAAGCTTGAATATTTTAATCCAGGAGGTTCTGTTAAAGATAGAATAGCACTTAATATGATAGAAGAAATGGAAAAAAAAGATAAATTAAAATCTGGGTATACTATAGTTGAACCAACTAGTGGTAATACTGGTATAGGAATTGCCATGGTAGGAGCATACAAAGGATATAAAGTTGTTTTAGTTATGCCAGAAACAATGAGTGTAGAAAGAAGAAAAATATTAAAAGCATATGGAGCTGAAATTGTACTTACAGATGGATCAAAAGGAAAGAAAGGTGCAATAGATAAAGCTAATGAACTTGTTAATGGAAATGATGATTATGTAATTCTTAGTCAATTTGAAAATATGGATAATCCTGATATGCACAGAAAAACAACAGCTATTGAAATTATTAAAGATTTAGACTCTAATATAGATGCATTTGTATCAGGAGTCGGCACTGGTGGAACTATAACTGGTATTGGGGAAGTTTTAAAAGAAAATATAGGTAAGGTTAAAGTTTATGCAATAGAGCCTAAGGACTCTGCTATTTTATCTGGTGGAAGTCCTGGACCTCATAAAATTCAAGGAATTGGAGCTGGATTTGTACCTACAGTATTAAATACAGATATAATAGACGAAGTTATTACTGTTTCAACTGAAGAATCTTATAATATGTCAAGAGAGCTTGCTAAAAAAGAAGGTATATTTGTAGGAATATCTTGTGGAGCTGCTGTACATGGAGCTATTGAAGTAGCTAAAAAATTAGGAAAAGGAGAAAATGTAGTTGTAATAGCTCCTGACACTGGAGAGAGGTATTTAAGTGTAGAAAATTTGTATTAAAAAAATAATAGTAACCCCCGATAAGAAAAAAAATTAAAAATAATGAAGGTATTTTTTGGAAAAAATATAATATTATAAATAATGAATGTTGTGTATAAGATTGTGCATAATCTGTGAATATATTGTGTACAATATTAATAGTTGTGTATAACTATTGTTTTTTATAGGGGGTTATAATAATGAGTAAAGAATTTGATGGGATTAGATTAGAATTAGAATCTCTTTGTCGAGAATTTACGGACATATTAAATAAAATGAAAGATCAAAATATCATATCGGAACAAGAATATAATGAATATTCATCTAAAAAAATAGAGTTTTTAGAAAATTAATTAAAAAAAGCCCTGAATTTATAATTCAGGGCTTTTTAATTTTTTATCATTATGATATATTTATCATAATGATAAAAAATTATAAGTTCTATGGTTAATAGAACTTTATTTGAGGAGGAATTACTATGAAAACGATAATTAATGAAATAAATGTTATTAAAGAAAAGGATCCAGCAGCTAGAGGTACATTGGAGGTCATACTTAATTATCCAGGGTTTCATGCTATTTTAATTCATAGATGTTCACATTTTTTATATAATAAGAAATTTTTTGTTACAGCTAGAATAATATCTACTATAAGCAGATTCTTAACTGGAATAGAAATACATCCTGGAGCTAAAATAGGAAAAGGACTTTTTATAGATCATGGAATGGGTATAGTAATAGGAGAAACTGCAGAAATAGGAGATAATGTTACTATTTTTCATGGATCAACTTTAGGAGGAACAGGAAAAGATACAGGAAAAAGGCATCCAACTGTAGGTAATAATGTTATAATATCAGCAGGATCAAAAATATTAGGACCTATAAAATAGGAGATAATTCTAAAATTGGAGCTAATGCAGTTGTATTAAAAGAGGTTCCTAAAGACTGTACAGTTGTAGGAATACCAGGTAAAATAGTAAAAAGAAATGGGATTAGAGTAGATGAAAAATTATAAAGAGGTGGTAAAATGAAGTTATATAACACTTTAACTAGAAAAAAAGAAGAATTCATTCCTTTGGAAGAAGGTAAAGTAAAGATGTATACATGTGGACCCACAGTATACAACTATTTTCATATAGGAAATGCAAGACCTTTTATAATATTTGACACTTTAAGAAGATATCTTGAATATAGAGGATATAATGTAACTTACGTACAGAACTTCACAGATGTCGATGATAAGATAATAAATAAAGCTAATGAAGAGGGAATAACTCCACTTGAGGTAGCAGACAAATATATAAAAGAATATTTTACAGATGCAGATGGACTTGGAATAAAGAGAGCTTCTGTTCATCCTAGAGTTACTGACAATATAGAACAAATAATAGAATTTGTTAAAGAGTTAGAAGAAAAGGGATATGCATACGCTGTAAATGGAGATGTATATTTTGATACTAAAAAGTTTGAGGGATACGGAAAATTATCAAAGCAAAATATAGAAGATTTAGAAGCTGGAGCTAGAATAGAAGTTAATGATAATAAGAAAAGTCCAATGGATTTTGTTCTCTGGAAGAGTAAGAAAGAAGGAGAACCTGGATGGAGCAGTCCTTGGGGAGAAGGAAGACCTGGTTGGCATATAGAGTGTTCTGTAATGTCTAGCAGATATCTAGGGGATACTATAGATATTCATGCAGGAGGTCAAGATTTAACATTCCCTCATCATGAAAATGAAATAGCTCAAACTGAGGCTAGAACTGGGAAGAAGTTTGCTAATTACTGGATACATAATGGATATATAAATATAAATGATGAGAAAATGTCTAAGTCTAAAGGTAATTTCTTTACAGTTAGGGATATATCTGAAAAATATGATTTAGATATAGTGAGATTCTTTTTATTGAGTGCTCACTATAAAAACCCAGTGAATTTTAGCGATGATATGTTAAAGCAAGCTGGTGCTGGACTTGAAAGACTATATAATACTAAGAGTAATTTAGAGTTCTTAAAAGACAAGTTAGATGGAAGTATGACTGATGAAGAAAAATCGCTTGTTAAAGAATTAGATACTTTCAAAACTAGATTTATAGAAAGTATGGATGATGATATAAATACAGCAGATGCTATAAGTGTAATATTTGAGCTTGCTAGATTTATAAATACTAATGTAGATGATAAGGCTTCTTTAGAGTTCGCTAATGAATGTTATAATTTATTTAAAGAACTTACAGACGTTTTAAATATAGCTAATAAATCTAATGATGATAGCATAGATGAAGAAATAGAAACGCTTATAAATGAAAGAACGCAAGCTAAGAAAAATAAGGAATATAAATTAGCTGATGATATAAGACAAAAGTTACTTGATATAGGTATATCTATAGAGGACACAAGACAAGGCGTAAAATGGAGACGAGTTTAATATGGAAAAAATGCAAGCTAGAAACATGTCCCCTGTAGTACTTGCGTACATGGGAGATACGGTATATGAATCTTTTGTAAGAGAATATTTGATTAATAAAAATAATATATGCAGAGTCAATGATCTTCACAAAAACGCAGTTAAGTTTGTAAAAGCAAAATCACAAGCTAAAGCGGTACTTTCGCTAGAAGAAGAGTTAAGTGATGAGGAAAGCTACATCGTAAAAAGAGGCAGAAATCAAAAGTCAAATAAGGTTCCAAAAAATGCAGATACAACAGAGTACAGATATGCTACTGGATTTGAAGCTTTGATTGGGTATTTACATTTAATCAATGAACAAGAACGAGTTAAGTATATAATGAGTAAGTCTATAGAAATTATAGAGGGTGAAATGTAGTAGTTTAACAATATAATATTAGCACTTAATCCAAAATAAAGCTTATTAAAATATCGCTAAGATTTTAATAAGCTTTATTTTTAAGTGTGGTTATTGAATTTTAGTTTCCACGGGTAAGAGGTATAATGATATAATATTAAGATAATATTAAAATTCAAAGGGGGATTTTTTGTGAAGGTAAAATTAATAGAGTATACACCAAATCCAGAAAAAGTAATATCTATGGCGGCAAAGCTTTGCTATTCATCTGTTGGGGTTGATGAGATAGAAAAGGATTTAACGGATGAAAAGGTGGACAAGTTTTTAAATATGCTTATAAACATAGGTCATGAATCTCCTATTGAGCATGTTAATTTCACTTTTGCGGTTGAGGGAATATCTAGAAGTTGTTCTCACCAAATTGTAAGACATCGTATAGCTTCTTTTTCTCAACAAAGTCAAAGGTATGTAACTCTTGGAAGTTTCGATTACATAATACCTCCAGAGATTGAAAGTATACCTGAGGCTAAAAAAATATTTATAGAATCTATGGAAAATGATCAAAAGGCATATGATGAACTTGTCGATGTTTTATTTGATAAACATTTTAATAATTTCATTGAAGATGGAAAAACTGAAAAAGAAGCTAAATTATTTGCTCAAAAAAAATCAATAGAAGATGCAAGATATGTATTTCCTAATGCATGTGAAACAAAAATGGTATTTACTATGAATGCCAGAAGTTTATTTAACTTTTTTAAACATAGATGTTGTGAAAGAGCTCAATGGGAAATAAGAGAGATGGCTACATTGATGCTTAAAGAAGCAAGACAAGCAGCTCCGATTATATTTAAAAATATTGGACCTAATTGCATAGCTGGATCATGTCCAGAAGGAAAGATGAGCTGCGGCAAGATGAGTGAAATAAGACAAAAATTCGAACAATTATAAGAGGTGATTTTGTGATACAAATAGAAGGAAGAAATCCTGTAATAGAAGCTTTAAAAAGTGAGAGAAATATAGAAAAAATAATGATAGCAAAAGGAACGACAGAAGGTTCTATAAAGAAAATTATTGGAATGGCTAAGGATAAGGGTGTAATAGTACAGTATGTTGATAGAAAAAAGATAGATGAGATAAGTGAATCGCACTCTCATCAGGGGGTTATTGCCATGGGCAATGATTATAAATATTATGAATTAGAAGAAATACTTAATATAGCAAAACAAAAGAATCAAGATCCGTTTATTGTAATATTAGATGAAATAACTGATCCTCACAACTTGGGTTCTATAATGAGAACTGCTGATGCAGTTGGGGCTCATGGAGTTATAGTTCCAAAGAGAAGATCTGCATCTATAACACCTGTTGTTGCAAAAGCATCTGCTGGTGCTGTAGAATATGTACCTTTATGTAAAGTAACTAACTTAGTTAGTGCTATAAAAAAACTAAAAGAACATGGTCTTTGGATAGCAGCAGCGGATATGAACGGACATAATTACTATAAGCAAAATCTAACAGGGCCCTTAGGCATCGTTATAGGAAGTGAGGGGTCTGGAATATCAAGACTTATAAAAGAAAATTGTGATTTTACAGTAAAAATACCTATGGTAGGAAATGTAACATCGTTAAATGCATCTGTAGCAGGGTCTATAATGTTATATGAGGCATTTAAGCAAAGAATAGAAATCAAAGAGGGATAAAGTGAAAAAATACCTTGTTATAGATGGATATAATATAATCAATGCTTGGGAAAAACTGAAAGAATTAGCTAATGAAAGCTTGGAAATAGCAAGGCAAAAACTAGCAGAAGTTATGGTTGAGTATGCATCTTACAATGGAATACAGGTTATAATAGTATTTGACGCATACTTGGTAAAAGGTTCTAGGAGTGTATTTAAAGAATATGAAAACTTAGAAATTGTGTATACAAAAGAGAATCAAACAGCAGATAGCTATATAGAAAAACTTATAAGTCAAATGAATAAGCGTGATATGATTAAAGTTGCGACCAATGATTGGGCAGAACAACAGATAATATTAGGCAAAGGGGCAATAAGAATTTCGGCAAGAGAATTAAAATTAGAAGTTGATTTTGCAAAATCAAAAATAACGAAAAAGATACTCCCGAAAAAAACAAAAAAAAATACATTGGACTCTCTCGTAGATGAAGAAACGTTGTCGAAACTTGAGAAAATAAGGAGAAACCGTTGAAATAACTTGACTCTGGTCGCAATCTTATCTATAATAATTGATGAAAGAATATTCGAAAAAATGTTTATCCGGATAAAATTGTGGTTTCCTATTGGAGGGGAGTATAAATGTTGGTTGCAAAAGAAAAAAATGATTATTATCAACAAGAGATAGATCAAAGAAAAATTATAATTAAAGCTAGTAATGGGGATACGTTAGCTTTAGAATATTTAATGAAAAAATATAAAAATTTTGTACGATCTAAAGCTAGGTCATATTTCTTAATAGGTGCAGATAAAGAAGATATAATACAAGAGGGAATGATAGGGCTATATAAGGCTATAAGAGATTTTGATGAAAATAAAACATCATCATTTAAAGCTTTTGCAGAACTATGTATAACCAGACAAATAATAACAGCTATAAAAACAGCAACAAGACAAAAACACATACCTCTTAATTCATATATATCTTTAAATAAACCTATATATGATGAGGAATCAGACAGGACTCTTTTGGATATAATTACAACAAGTGTAATAACAGATCCAGAACAATTACTGATAAGTAGAGAAGAACTTAATAATATAGAAACTAAAATAAGTCAAATATTGAGTGGATTAGAGCTTGAAGTTTTAGAATTATACTTAAGTGGTAAATCATATCAGGAAATAGCAGACAAACTACAAAGGCACGTAAAATCAATAGATAATGCACTTCAGAGAGTAAAGAGAAAACTCGAAAAATATTTAGAATCTAGAAATGACTAAAACGTATTGACTTTGTTTTTTATGAGTAGTAAAATATTTAACGAAAGTCTAGAGTGCCCATGTGGCTCAGTAGGTAGAGCGTCGCCTTGGTAAGGCGGAGGTCGGCGGTTCAAGTCCGCTCATGGGCTCCATAATTTTTACTTGCAAGTATGAAATGATAAATTTACGTTATAAACTTAAAGGAGGAATAAAAAATGGCAAAAGCTAAATTTGAAAGAACTAAACCACACGTTAACATAGGAACAATAGGACACGTTGACCACGGTAAAACAACTTTAACAGCAGCTATAACAAAAACATTATTCGCAAGATACGAATTAGGAGAAGCAGTAGACTTCGCTAATATAGATAAGGCTCCAGAAGAAAGAGAAAGAGGAATTACAATTTCAACAGCACACGTTGAATATGAAACTCCAAACAGACACTACGCGCACGTTGATTGCCCTGGACATGCTGACTATGTTAAGAACATGATCACAGGAGCAGCTCAAATGGACGGAGCTATATTAGTTTGTTCTGCAGCAGATGGTCCAATGCCTCAAACAAGAGAGCATATACTACTTTCAAGACAAGTTGGAGTACCTTACATAGTAGTATTCTTAAACAAGTGTGACATGGTAGACGATGAAGAATTATTAGAGCTTGTTGAAATGGAAGTAAGAGACTTATTAAATGAGTACGAATTCCCAGGAGACGATACTCCAATAGTACAAGGATCAGCGCTTAAAGCATTAGAAGATCCATCAAGTGAGTGGGGAGACAAAATAGTAGAATTATTCAACGAGATAGATGCATATATCCCAGAGCCAGAGAGAGATATAGACAAGCCTTTCTTAATGCCAGTAGAGGACGTATTCTCAATAACAGGAAGAGGAACAGTTGCAACTGGTAGAGTAGAAAGAGGAATCTTAAAGGTTCAAGATGATGTTGAAATCGTAGGACTTGCAGAAGAATCTAAAAAGATTGTTTGTACAGGAGTAGAGATGTTCAGAAAACTTCTAGATCAAGCACAAGCTGGAGATAACATTGGAGCACTATTAAGAGGTGTTCAAAGAGATGATATACAAAGAGGACAAGTATTAGCTAAGCCAGGATCAATAAAGCCTCACACTAAAGTAATGGCAGAGGTATACGTATTAAAGAAAGAAGAGGGAGGAAGACATACTCCATTCTTCGATGGATACAGACCACAATTCTACTTTAGAACAACAGATGTTACAGGATCAATAAAGTTACCAGAAGGAGTAGAAATGGTAATGCCTGGAGACAACATCACTATGGAAGTTGAATTAATCGCTCCAATAGCAATGGAAGAGGGATTAAGATTCGCTATCCGTGAGGGTGGAAGAACAGTAGGAGCAGGAGTGGTTGCTTCTATAACAGAATAATCAAAAAAAAGAGAAGGGTATCTTCCTTCTCTTTTTTTTCCAATGAATTGGTAAAAAATATAATAGTATATTTCCTGAAAATAATTGACATAAGCATAGAAATATGATACCTTTTATAAGGTAATACTTATAATACCAGTGATCTATGTGTGAAAAGAATAGGTTGCTTTAAGATATGGACATGACAAATTAGGAGGTGTGCCAAATGAGAGTTAAAGTAATTTTAGCATGTGCTGAATGTAAACAAAGAAATTACAACACGACTAAGAACAAGAAGAATAACCCAGACAGAATAGAATTGAAAAAATATTGTAAATTCTGTAAAACACATACTACTCACAAAGAAACAAAATAGTTCATAGAAGGATGTGACGTGGGAATGTCGGCCCAAACTAATATAAATTCGAATAAAGAAAATACTAAAAGTATAAGTATGTTCTTGAAAGAAACTAAAGGGGAACTTAAAAAAGTTCATTGGCCAAACAAAAAAGAACTAACTAAATATACTGGAGTAGTTCTAATGATGTGTCTTTTAATGACTCTATTAGTATGGGCGGTTGATTCCGGTATAGGATTCTTGTTAAAGCTTATGCTAAATAGATAAATCCGTAAAGGAGGTCCGTGTCATCTAATTTTTAGGTGGATGACAGTTAAAGATAATATGTCAGAATTAGAACAAGCCAGATGGTATGTTATTCATACCTACTCAGGTCACGAAAACAAAGTAAAAGTTACTATTGAAAAAGCCGTTAAAACTAGAGGTATGGAAGACTTTATCCTAGATTTATCTGTGCCTACTGAAGAAATAGTAGAAACTAAAAATGGTAAGACAAAAACTAAACAAAGAAAAATATTCCCAGGATATGTTTTGATTAAAATGATCATTACTGATGAATCTTGGTATATAGTTAGAAACACTAAAGGTGTAACTGGATTTGTAGGCCCGGGATCTAAACCGGTTCCTTTATCAGAAGAAGAAGTTAAGACTATGGGTGTTGAAAAATCAACTTTAGAGATAGATTTGGAAGTTGGAGAAGCTATAACGGTTAAGTATGGGCCGTTTGAAGGATTTATGGGAAATATTGAAGAAATAAATTTAGAAAAAGAAGTTGTAAAAGTATTAATATCAATGTTTGGTAGAGAAACTCCAGTTGAACTGGAATTCGATCAAATAGAAAAAATATAATCTGAAGAAACAAACATATCAAGGAGGTGTACTAAAATGGCTAAAAAAGTTATAGGACAAATAAAATTACAAATACCTGCAGGAAAAGCTACTCCAGCTCCGCCAGTAGGACCAGCATTAGGACAACATGGTGTTAATATAATGGGATTCTGTAAAGAATTTAATGCTAAAACTGCAGATAAGGCTGGATTAATAATTCCAGTTGTTATAACAGTTTATCAAGATAGATCTTTTACATTTATCACAAAAACTCCACCAGCTGCAATACTACTTAAGAAGGCTGTTGGTTTAGAATCGGGTTCTGGAGAACCTAACAAGACTAAGGTTGCTACTATATCTAAAGATAAAGTAAGAGAAATAGCTGAAATGAAAATGCCTGATTTAAATGCTGCTACAGTTGAAGCTGCTATGAGTATGATAGCTGGAACTGCTAGAAGTATGGGTATTGTTGTAGAAGACTAGTATTAACTTAAAAAAGTGGGAGGTAAAATTACCGTTATAACCACGAGGAGGTAAATTAAAATGGCTAAAAAAGGTAAAAAATATTTAGAGGCTACTAAGTTAGTTGATAGAAGTAGATTATATGATGCTTCTGAAGCATTAGGATTAACAGTTGAAACTGCTAAGGCTAAATTCGACGAAACAGTTGAAGCTCACATTAAATTAGGTGTAGATTCAAGACATGCAGACCAACAAGTAAGAGGTGCTGTAGTTCTTCCTAACGGAACTGGTAAAACTAAGAGAGTTTTAGTTTTTGCTAAAGGAGAAAAAGCTAAAGAAGCAGAAGCAGCAGGAGCAGATTTTGTTGGAGCTGAAGAATTAGTAGCTAAAATCCAAGGTGAAAACTGGTTTGATTTTGATGTTATTGTTGCAACTCCTGATATGATGGGTGTTGTAGGAAGATTAGGTAGAGTACTTGGACCAAAAGGTTTAATGCCAAATCCTAAATCTGGAACAGTTACATTTGATGTTGCTAAAGCTATAGATGAAATAAAAGCTGGTAAAGTTGAATACAGATTAGATAAAACTAATATAATTCACGTTACAGTTGGAAAAGTTTCATTTGGAAAAGAAAAGCTAGCAGAAAACTTTGCAGCTTTGATGGAAGCTATTATAAAAGCTAAGCCGTCTGCGGCTAAAGGACAATACTTAAGATCTATTACGGTAGTATCTACTATGGGTCCTGGAGTGAAAATAAACCCAGCTAGAATTACAGAATAAAAAAGCTTGACATAGATAGTTAAATGTTTTATAATTAAAAAGTTGAAAAATAAATGTTTTACCGTAGACAGTAGGAGCTTTACAGCTTAAATTTCCTACCGAGGTTTTCTATAAATTTATTAATTTAGAGAATGAAGCCTTTGTATGTGTCTATATACAAAGGCTTTTATAATGTGCGGTGAAATATATATAAAATAGACGAAGGAGGTGGAGACCTAGATGTCTAAAATTTTAGAATCAAAAGGACAAGTTGTTTCAGAAATAGCTGAAAAACTACAAAAGTCTTCTTCAACTGTAATTGTTGACTATAGAGGATTAACAGTAGAAGAAGTTACAGAACTTAGAAAAAAGTTCAGAGAAGCTAATGTAGAATACAAAGTTTACAAGAATACTCTTGTTAGAAGAGCTGCAAAGGAAGTTGGAATTAATGATTTAAATGATGAATCATTAGTTGGACCAAATGCTATAGCATTTGGATATGAAGATCCAGTTGCTCCAGCTAGAGTTATAAGTGAGTTCATAAAAAGTCATCCGAAACTAGAACTTAAAATGGGTATAGTTGAAGGCGAATTTTATGGAAAAGAGCAAATTGAAGAATTCTCTAATATTCCTTCAAAAGAAGTTCTTATTGCAAGATTACTTGGCAGCTTAAAAGCTCCAGTTTCAAACTTTGCATACTTAATAGACGCTTTAATCAAGAAGCAAGAAGGACAAGAAGCTTAATAAATTAACGTTTAATAAAATATCGGAGGTGCTTAAAAATGACTATAGAGCAAATATTAGAAGCTATAGAAAATATGAAAGTTTTAGAATTAAATGAATTAGTTAAAGCTGCAGAAGAAAAGTTCGGAGTATCTGCTTCTGCACCTGTAATGGTAGCTGGAGCTGCTGGAGCTGCTGCTGAAGAAAAAACTGAGTTCGACGTAGTATTAGTTGATGTAGGATCTTCAAAAGTAGGAGTTATCAAAGTAGTTAGAGAAATAACTGGACTTGGATTGAAAGAAGCTAAAGCTGTAGTAGACGGAGCTCCAAAGGCTGTTAAAGAAGGAGCTTCAAAAGAAGAAGCTGAGCAAATCAAAGAAAAATTAGAAGCTGCGGGAGCTAAAGTAGAAGTAAAATAATTTACTTTAGAAAAAAGGGTGCCAATTGGGCACCTTTTTTTATGCGTTTTAAAAAAATTAAAAAATAAGCTTATAAAATATTTATAATTAAATTTCAAATGGATACAATAGAAAATAATGGGACAAATAAAAGGGTTGAAGCTTTCATATGTAATTTATACAAATATTGTCAAAATTAAATTCCGTTTTCAACAAAAATATATTGACCCATTGACAAAAATGTGATAATATTATTGAATGCATTGGAATGGAAAAAAAATTGTTTTTAAGTTTTATTTTTATTATGAGAGGTGAAAATGGAATGCCACATCCTGTCACAATAGGTAGAAGAACGAGAATAAGCTTTTCTAAAATTAATGAAGTTGCAAAACTTCCCAACCTTATAGAAATTCAACTAGATTCCTATGATTGGTTTTTAGAAGAAGGACTAAAAGAAGTTTTTGAAGATATTTCACCTATAGAAGATTACACAGGTAATCTTATCTTAGAGTTTGTAGATTATTCCCTAAATGAAAAACCTAAATACGAAGTAGAAGAATGTAAAGAAAGAGATGTGACCTACTCTGCGCCGTTGAAAGTCAAAGTTAGGCTTATAAACAAGGAAACGGGAGAAGTTAAGGAACAAGAAGTTTTCATGGGTGATTTCCCATTGATGACTGAAAAAGGCACATTTATAATAAATGGAGCAGAAAGAGTAATAGTAAGTCAGCTTGTTAGATCTCCAGGTATATATTATAACCAAGAGAGAGATAAATCAGGAAAGAGACTGATTTCATCTACTGTTATACCTAACAGAGGAGCATGGTTAGAATATGAAACTGATTCTAATGATATAGTATCTGTTAGAGTTGATAGAACTAGAAAACAACCTGTAACTGTACTATTAAGAGCTTTAGGTTTTGGAACTGATACGGAAATATTAGAACTTTTAGGTGAAGATGAGAGATTGTATGCGACACTTGAGAAAGACAACACTAAAACAGTAGAAGAAGGTCTTATTGAAATATACAAAAAATTAAGACCGGGAGAACCGCCTACAGTTGAAAGTGCTTCTTCTTTAATAAATTCACTATTCTTTGATGCTAAAAGATATGATTTAGCTAAAGTAGGAAGATATAAATTTAATAAAAAATTAGCTTTAGCGTATAGAATCATAAACAAAATAGCGGCACAAGATGTAGTTAATACAGAAACTGGAGAAGTTTTTGTAAAAGAAGGAGAAAAAATATCTATAGAACAAGCTAAATCTATACAGAATTCAGGAATAAATGTAGTTAAGGTTTATTCTTATGAAGATAAAGAAGTTAAAGTTATAGGAAATAACTTTGTAGATATAAAAGAACATATATCATTTGATCTAAGTGATTTAAAAATAAAAGAAAAAGTTCACTACCCTACGTTGAAAGAAATATTAGATACATACAGTAGTGAATCAGAGATAAAAGATGCTATAAAAGATAGTATCAGAAAATTAATACCTAAACATATAACATTAGATGATATTATAGCTTCTATAAACTATGAATTTAACTTATTCCACAAAATAGGAAATATCGATGATATAGACCATTTAGGAAATAGAAGAGTAAGATCTGTTGGTGAATTGCTTCAAAATCAATTCAGAATAGGTCTTTCTAGAATGGAAAGAGTTATCAAAGAAAGAATGACAATACAAGATATAGAAGTTGCAACTCCTCAAGCGTTAATTAACATAAGACCAGTTGCTGCTGCTATAAAAGAATTCTTTGGAAGCTCTCAGTTATCTCAGTTCATGGATCAAACAAATCCATTATCAGAACTTACACATAAGAGAAGATTGTCGGCGCTTGGACCTGGTGGTCTTTCAAGAGAAAGAGCAGGGTTTGAGGTTCGTGACGTTCATCATTCTCACTATGGAAGAATGTGTCCGATAGAGACTCCAGAAGGTCCGAATATCGGACTTATAAACTCACTTGCTACTTATGCTAAGATAAACGAATATGGATTTATTGAAGCGAGTTATAGAAAAGTTGATAAAGAAACTGGAGTAGTAACAAATGAGATACATTATTTGACTGCAGATGAAGAAGATATATATATAAGAGCTCAAGCTAATGAACCACTTGATGCTGAAGGAAGATTTGTAAACAAAAGAGTTACAACGAGAACAACTAATGGTACTGTGAAAGTTGTTCCGTATAATCTAGTTGATTATATGGATATATCTCCAAAACAAGTTGTTTCTGTTGCAACGGCTATGATTCCTTTCCTTGAAAATGACGATGCCAACCGTGCACTAATGGGATCGAACATGCAACGTCAGGCAGTGCCTCTAGTTAGAAGAGAGTCTCCTATTATAGGAACTGGAATAGAGTATAGAGCAGCTAAAGACTCTGGTGCGGTTGTTGTAGCGAAAAACTCTGGAATTGTTGATAAATTAAGTGCAGATGAAATAGTTGTAAAAAGAGAAGATGGAAATAAAGATAGATATAATATGCTTAAATTTAAGCGCTCGAACCAAGGAACTTGTATAAATCAGACTCCTATAGTAAATAAGGGAGATAAGATTGAAAAAGGTGATGTTATAGCTGATGGACCATCTACAGATATGGGAGAAATCGCATTAGGTAGAAACTGTCTTATAGCGTTCATGACTTGGGAAGGTTATAACTATGAGGATGCAATCCTTATAAATGAAAGATTAGTAAGAGAAGATAGGCTATCTACTATTCATATAGAAGAATACGAAGCAGAAGCAAGAGATACAAAGCTTGGACCAGAAGAAATAACAAGAGATATACCTAATGTTGGAGAAGATACTATCAAAAACCTAGATGATAGAGGGATAATTAGAATAGGTGCAGAAGTAGAATCTGGAGATATACTAGTGGGTAAAGTTACTCCTAAAGGAGAAACTGAACTTACTGCAGAAGAAAGACTTCTTCGTGCTATATTCGGAGAAAAAGCTAGAGAAGTTAGAGATACTTCTTTAAAGGTTCCTCATGGTGAGTCAGGAATAATAGTAGATGTTAAGGTATTTACAAGAGAAAATGGAGATGAATTGCCTCCAGGAGTAAATGAACTTGTAAGGTGCTATATAGCAAAGAAGAGAAAAATAAATGTAGGGGATAAAATGGCTGGACGTCATGGAAATAAAGGGGTTATATCTAGAATTTTACCTGAAGAAGATATGCCATTTATGGAAGACGGAACACCAGTAGAAATAGTTCTGAATCCGCTAGGAGTTCCATCTCGTATGAACATCGGACAGGTTTTAGAGATTCATTTAGGTCTTGCAGCTAAATCATTAGGATGGCATGTTGCTACATCGGTATTTGATGGAGCGAAAGAGGAAGATATAAGAGAAGCATTAAAAAATGCTAATTATCCTCAAGATGGAAAACTTACATTATGTGATGGAAGAACAGGAGATGCATTTGACAATAGAGTAACTGTTGGATACATGTACATGCTAAAACTACATCACTTAGTTGATGACAAGTTACATGCTAGAAGTACAGGTCCTTACTCGTTAGTTACACAACAGCCTCTAGGTGGTAAAGCACAATTTGGAGGACAAAGATTTGGAGAGATGGAGGTTTGGGCTCTTGAAGCTTATGGTGCAGCTCATACATTACAAGAAATACTAACAGTAAAATCAGATGATGTAATAGGACGAGTGAGAACATACGAAGCTATTGTTAAGGGTGAAAACATTCCAGAACCAGGAATTCCTGAATCGTTCAAAGTTTTAATAAAAGAACTTCAAAGTTTATGCCTTGATGTAAAGGTATTAACAGAAGAAGACCAAGAAATAGAAGTAAAAGAGTCTGTAGAAGACGAAATTAATGAGAATTTTGAATGCATTGTTTCTAGCGAACAAGATGTAGAAGAACTAGAAACTGTAGAAGAAATTGATGAAGATTTAGAAGTAGATTTTGATGAATCTTTATTAGAAGATGAAGAAGATATAGAAGATGATTTTGATTTTTAATAAAATATAATAAAAGATTCTTAATGCTAGTTTTAATAAACTAGCATTAAGGTATTATAAAAAGGATAAAGTTAATTACTTTAAATCCCAAAAAAAGAAGGGAGAGAACTCCTTGTTTGAATTAAATAATTTTGAGTCAATAAAAATAGCTTTAGCATCCCCTGAAAAGATAAGACAATGGTCAAAGGGAGAGGTAAAAAAGCCGGAAACTATAAATTATCGTACTTTAAAACCAGAGAAGGATGGACTATTCTGTGAGAGAATATTTGGTCCAACTAAAGACTGGGAATGTCACTGTGGAAAATATAGAAGAGTTAGATATAAAGGTGTAGTATGTGATAGATGTGGAGTTGAAGTAACTAAGTCTAAAGTTAGACGTGAAAGAATGGCTCATATAGAACTTGCAGCTCCTGTATCTCATATATGGTACTTCAAAGGAATTCCAAGTAGAATGGGGCTATTGCTTGATATGTCACCAAGGTCACTTGAAAAAGTTTTATATTTCGCATCTTATATAGTTATAGACCAAGGTGAAACTGGACTTACAGAAAAACAGCTTTTAACAGAAAAAGAGTATAGAGATGCTCAAGACAAGTATGGAAACACATTCAAAGCAGGAATGGGAGCGGAAGCTGTAAAGGAACTTTTAGTTAAGCTAGACCTGGAATCTCTATCGAAAGAATTAAAATCAAAATTAAAAGATAGTACAGGACAAAAAAGAGTCAGAACTATAAGAAGAATGGAAGTCGTAGAGGCTTTTAGAAAATCTAATAATAAAACAGAGTGGATGATACTTGATGTAATTCCTGTAATACCTCCGGATTTAAGACCTATGGTTCAACTAGATGGAGGAAGATTTGCAACTTCAGATTTAAATGACTTATACAGAAGAGTTATAAATAGAAATAACAGATTAAAGAGACTATTAGAATTAGGAGCACCTGATATAATAGTTAGAAATGAAAAGAGAATGCTTCAAGAAGCAGTAGATGCTCTTATAGATAATGGTAGAAGAGGTAGACCGGTAACGGGACCTGGAAATAGACCATTAAAATCTTTATCTGATATGTTAAAAGGAAAGCAAGGGCGTTTCCGTCAAAACCTTCTTGGTAAGCGTGTTGACTATTCAGGACGTTCTGTTATCGTAGTAGGACCAGAACTTAAATTCTATCAATGTGGTCTTCCTAAGAAAATGGCTCTAGAATTATTTAAGCCTTTTGTAATGAATGCACTTGTATCGCAAGGATATGCTCATAATATAAAGAGTGCAAAAAGAATGGTAGAAAAAGTGAAATCAGAAGTATGGGATGTTTTAGAAGAAGTAATAAAAGGGCATCCAGTATTATTAAATCGTGCTCCTACTCTGCATAGATTAGGAATACAAGCGTTTGAACCAACTCTAGTAGAAGGTAAAGCTATAAAGTTACACCCACTAGTTTGTTCAGCTTATAACGCAGACTTCGACGGAGACCAAATGGCGGTTCATGTACCGTTATCGGTTGAAGCACAAGCAGAGGCTAGATTCTTAATGTTGTCTCCTAATAATATATTGGCACCTAAGGACGGTTCTCCTATAACTACACCAACTCAGGATATGGTACTTGGAAGTTACTATTTAACTATAGAAATTGAAGGGGAAAAAGGAGAAGGAAGTATATTTAAGGATTACAATGAAATGCTTCTTGCATATCAAAATGGAGCAGTTGGACTTCATGCTAAAGTTAAAGTGAGAAAAAAAGTAGTAGAAGAAGATAAAAATATATTAGTAGAAAGTACTGTAGGTAGATTTATATTCAATGAAAACATACCTCAAGATTTAGGTTTTGTAGATAGAAATGAAAGCAGACATTCATTAGAAGTAGACTTTTTAGTTGACAAAAAACAACTAGGAAAAATTATAGATAAATGTTTTAGAAAACATGGAAATACTATCACTGCTATACTACTTGATGATATAAAGAATTTAGGATTTAAATTCTCAACAAGAGGAGCTATAAGTATCTCGGTTTCAGACATGATAATACCTGATGAAAAACCACAGTTAATATCAGCAGCTGAAGAAAAAGTAGAAAAATATGAAAGAGCTTATAGAAGAGGTCTTATATCCAATGAAGAAAGAGAAGAAAAAGTTATAGAAACTTGGACGAATACTACTGAAGAAGTTACAGATGCTCTTATGAACAGTTTGGGACGTTTGAACAACGTATTTATAATGGCACACTCAGGAGCCAGAGGTAGTAAGAATCAAATAAGACAGCTTGGAGGAATGCGTGGTCTTATGGCCAATGCATCTGGTAAAACGGTAGAGATACCAGTTAAAGCCAACTTCCGTGAAGGTCTTACTGTACTTGAGTACTTTACATCTTCGCATGGAGCCAGAAAAGGACTAGCAGATACTGCGCTTCGTACAGCCGATTCAGGATACTTAACTAGAAGACTTGTTGATGTCAGTCAAGATGTTATAGTTAGAGAAGTTGATTGTGGAACACAAGAAGGTGTCCTAGTATCAGCATTCAAAGATGGAAATGAAGTAATAGAAGAACTATACGATAGAGTAGTTGGTAGATATACCCTTGATGCAATAGTAGACCCTAAAACTGATGAAGTTTTAGTAGAGGCTGATTCTAAAATAGATGAGGACAATGCTAAAAAAATAATAGATTCAGGACTTGAAAAAGTAAAAATAAGATCTATACTTAACTGCAAAACTTCTCATGGAGTTTGCTCTAAGTGTTACGGACGAAATCTTGCTACTGGAAAAGAAGTAAACATAGGTGAGGCAGTAGGTATAATAGCTGCTCAATCTATAGGTGAGCCGGGTACACAGCTTACAATGCGTACTTTCCATACAGGAGGAGTTGCAGGAGGAGATATCACACAAGGTCTTCCGAGGGTAGAGGAGCTATTTGAAGCTAGAAAGCCTAAGGGACTTGCAATAATAACAGAAATTCCAGGAACAGTTCACCTTGATGAAACTGGAAAGCAAAAAGAAGTTACTATATTAAGTGAATTTGGAGAACCAAAAGTTTATTCAATACCTTATGGCTCAAGAATTAAAGTTAAAGAAGGACAATTCTTAGAAGCTGGAGATCCTATAACTGAGGGATCTATAAATCCGCATGATATACTAATGGTAAAAGGTGTTCTTGGAGTTCAAGACTATATAGTTAAAGAAGTTCAAAGAGTTTATAGAATGCAAGGTGTTGATATCGATGACAAGCATATTGAAGTTATAGTTAGACAAATGTTATCTAAAGTTAAAATAGATGACCCAGGAGATACTGATTTGCTTCCTGGAGGTCTTGTAGATATACTCAAATTTAATGATGAAAATGAAAAAACAGTTGCAAATGAATTAAGACCGGCAGTTTCAAAGAGAGTTTTATTAGGAATAACTAAAGCATCTCTTGCTACAGAATCGTTTTTATCAGCTGCTTCATTCCAAGAGACAACAAGAGTATTAACTGAAGCTGCTATAAAAGGAAAAGAAGATAATCTAATAGGTCTTAAAGAAAATGTAATTATAGGTAAATTGATACCTGCAGGTACAGGAATGAAGAGATATAAAAATATAGCTATTGAAAAGATAGAAGAATAAAATAGAAATTAATTGATATGCTATATAATATAATTAAATTTTAATTACACTAAAACATTACAATTCTTTTCTTTATCTACAGGGTAAAGAAAAGAATTGTAAGTTATAGGATAAAATTACAATAACGTTTTTCAAAGATATATTGACACTAAACAGTATATAATGTTAAAATGTTAAAGTGTGCAAATTTAAGAAAGTGGACTTTTGAATATTTATCAGATTACGCTTTAATCTTTTGGGTATTTAATAAGGAGGAAACTTTAATGGATTTACAAAGTTTAAGAAATGAAAAAAAAGTAATAGGCACCAAACAAGCAATTAGAGCCTTAAAAGAAAATAAGGCCAAAGTAGTTTTCATAGCACAAGACGCAGAAAAGCATGTTACAAAACATGTGGAAGAATTATCGAAACAAAATAACGTAGAAATAATCTACGTTGATTTCATGGAGGAACTAGGCAGAATTTGCAAGATACAAGTAGGAGCTGCCATAGTTGCTGTTTTGAAATAGTTGGCCGCTAACTAAAATATTGGAAGGAGGTGCGAACCATGCCAACAATAAATCAATTAGTTCGTAAAGGAAGAAAAGCAATAGAGAAGAAATCTACTGCTCCAGCTTTACAAAAGAGTTTTAACTCTTTAAACAAAAAAACTACTAACACTAGTTCGCCACAAAAAAGAGGAGTTTGTACTTCTGTTAAGACTATAACTCCTAAAAAGCCTAACTCGGCTTTAAGAAAGATTGCTAGAGTTAGATTAACTAATGGAATCGAAGTAACTGCTTATATTCCAGGAGAAGGACACAACTTACAAGAGCATAGTGTTGTTCTTATAAGAGGTGGAAGAGTTAAAGATTTACCAGGGGTTAGATACCACATACTAAGAGGTACTTTAGATACTGCTGGGGTTGAAAACAGAAACCAATCAAGATCTAAATATGGTACTAAAAAGCCTAAGGTCAAAAAATAATTTAAAAAAGATAATTTGAAAAATCGTTCGGTGCTTTAAATATATATAAATATTTACGGCATCACGGCAAATGATAAGTTTGTCGAGTACCGATGATCTGAAAAAGATTAAGGAGGGAAGCACAATGCCAAGAAAAGGTAATGTTCCAAAAAGAGAAATTTTACCTGATCCGATATACGGAAGTAAGGTTGTTAGTAAATTAATAAACAGTTTAATGTTAGATGGTAAAAAAGGTAAGTCACAAAATATTGTGTACGGAGCTTTTGAACTTATAAAAGAGAGAACTGAAGAAGACGCATTAGAAGTTTTTGAGAGAGCTATGAACAATATAATGCCAGTGCTTGAAGTTAAAGCTAGACGTGTTGGAGGAGCTAACTATCAAGTGCCAATCGAAGTAAGACCAGAAAGAAGACAAACGTTAGGACTTAGATGGTTAGTTAAGTATACTAGAGCTCGTGGAGAAAAGGGTGCAGTAGAAAAATTAGCTAGAGAAATAATGGATGCTGCTAACAATACAGGAGCATCAGTTAAAAAGAAAGAAGATACTCATAAGATGGCAGAGGCTAATAAGGCATTTGCTCATTACAGATGGTAAAATATATAGAAACTGATAAAGTTTATATCAGAAAGGAGGATACCTGTGGCTAGACAATTTCCTTTAGAAAGAACTAGAAATATAGGTATAATGGCCCATATAGATGCAGGAAAAACTACTACTACTGAAAGAATCCTGTTCTATACTGGCGTTACTCGTAAAATAGGAGAAACTCATGAAGGAGCTTCTCAAATGGACTGGATGGAGCAGGAAAAAGAAAGAGGTATAACAATTACTTCTGCTGCGACAACTTGTCAATGGAATGGAAATAGAATAAATATAATAGATACTCCAGGACACGTAGACTTCACTGTTGAGGTTGAAAGATCTCTTCGTGTTCTTGATGGATCAGTTGCTGTATTCTGCGCAAAAGGTGGGGTTGAACCTCAATCTGAAAATGTATGGAGACAAGCTGATACTTATGGAGTTCCAAGAATTGCATTTGTAAACAAAATGGATAGAACAGGTGCAGATTTCTTCAACGTTATACAAATGATGCAGGATAGATTAGGAGCTAATGCAGTTGCAGCTCAATTACCAATAGGTAATGAAGATCAATTCACAGGAATTGTTGACCTTGTTGAAATGAATGCAAGAATATACAAAGATGATCTAGGCGAAGATATGGAAACAACAGAAATTCCTGCTGAGTTAAAAGATCAAGCTGACGAATATAGAGAAATATTAGTTGAAACTGTTGCTGAAACAGATGAAGAACTAATGATGAGATATTTAGAAGGCGAAGAAATATCTAATGAAGAATTAAGATCAGCTTTAAGAAAAGCTGTTATCGCTTGTGAAGTAAACCCAGTATTCTGTGGTACTGCTTATAAGAATAAAGGAGTACAGTTATTGTTAGATGCAGTTATAGAATACATGCCATCGCCACTTGATGTGCCAGCTATAACTGGTATGAACCCAGATGGAGAGGAAGAATCTAGACCTTCTTCTGATGAACAACCTTTTGCAGCTTTAGCATTTAAGATAATGGCTGATCCATTTGTTGGAAAACTTGCTTTCTTTAGAGTTTATTCTGGTGTATTACAAGCTGGTTCTTATATAATCAACTCAACTAAGAATAAAAAAGAAAGAGTTGGACGTATATTACAAATGCATGCTAACTCAAGAGAAGAAATCTCTGAAGTTTATGCTGGTGATATAGCTGCTGCTGTTGGACTTAAAGATACTACTACTGGAGATACTCTATGTGATCCAAATCATCCAGTTGTTCTTGAATCAATGGAATTCCCAGAGCCTGTTATTTCGGTTGCTATAGAACCGCAAACTAAGGCAGCTCAAGAAAAAATGGGAGTAGCTCTTCAAAGACTTGCCGAAGAGGATCCAACATTTAGAGTTCGTACTGATGAAGAAACAGGACAAACTATAATATCTGGTATGGGTGAGCTTCACCTTGAGATTATAGTTGATAGAATGTTAAGAGAATTCAAAGTAGAAGCTAACGTTGGAGCTCCACAAGTTGCATACAGAGAAACTATTACTCAAGAAGTTGACATTGATAATAAGTACTCTAAGCAATCTGGTGGTAGAGGTCAGTATGGTCACGTTAAGATTAGAGTTAGACCTTCTGAGCCAGGTGTAGGCTACAAGTTTATTAACAAGGTAGTTGGGGGATCAATCCCTAAAGAATACATTGGACCAATTGATACTGGTATCCAAGGCGCTATGGAAGCTGGTATTGTAGCAGGATATCCTGTTGTTGACGTTGAAGTTGAATTATATGATGGTTCTTACCATGATGTCGATTCATCTGAGATGGCATTCAAGGTTGCAGGTTCTATGGCATTTAAAGAAGCTATGAGAAAAGCAAGCTCAATTCTTCTTGAGCCATACTTCAAAGTTGAAGTAGTAACTCCAGAAGACTACATGGGCGATGTAATGGGTGACTTAAACTCTAGACGTGGTAGAATAGAAGGAATGGAAGCTAGATCAGGTGCACAAGTAATAAATGCATATGTTCCGCTTTCAGAAATGTTTGGATATTCAACGACTTTAAGATCAATGTCTCAAGGTCGTGCGACATATACAATGATATTCGATCACTATGAGCAAGTTCCAGCATCAGTTGCTAAAAAAGTAGCAGAAGGAAAATAATATATAAAAGATGGTAGGAGTATAAATGCTCCTGCCTTTAATATAAGGAGGAATAAAAAATGGCAAAAGCTAAATTTGAAAGAACTAAACCACACGTTAACATCGGAACAATAGGACACGTTGACCACGGTAAAACAACTTTAACAGCAGCTATAACAAAAACATTATTCGCAAGATACGAATTAGGAGAAGCAGTAGACTTCGCTAATATAGATAAGGCTCCAGAAGAAAGAGAAAGAGGAATTACAATTTCAACAGCACACGTTGAATATGAAACTCCAAACAGACACTACGCACACGTTGACTGCCCAGGACATGCTGACTACGTTAAGAACATGATCACAGGAGCAGCTCAAATGGACGGAGCTATATTAGTTTGTTCTGCAGCAGATGGTCCAATGCCTCAAACAAGAGAGCATATACTACTTTCAAGACAAGTTGGAGTACCTTACATAGTAGTATTCCTAAACAAGTGTGACATGGTAGATGATGAAGAATTATTAGAGCTTGTTGAAATGGAAGTAAGAGACTTATTAAATGAGTACGAATTCCCAGGAGACGATACTCCAATAGTACAAGGATCAGCGCTTAAAGCATTAGAAGATCCATCAAGTGAGTGGGGAGACAAAATAGTAGAATTATTCAACGAGATAGATGCATATATCCCAGAGCCAGAGAGAGATATAGACAAGCCTTTCTTAATGCCAGTAGAGGACGTATTCTCAATAACAGGAAGAGGAACAGTTGCAACTGGTAGAGTAGAAAGAGGAATCTTAAAGGTTCAAGATGATGTTGAAATCGTAGGACTTGCAGAAGAATCTAAAAAGATTGTTTGTACAGGAGTAGAGATGTTCAGAAAACTTCTAGATCAAGCACAAGCTGGAGATAACATTGGAGCACTATTAAGAGGTGTTCAAAGAGATGATATACAAAGAGGACAAGTATTAGCTAAGCCAGGATCAATAAAGCCTCACACTAAAGTAATGGCAGAGGTATACGTATTAAAGAAAGAAGAGGGAGGAAGACATACTCCATTCTTCGATGGATACAGACCACAATTCTACTTTAGAACAACAGATGTTACAGGATCAATAAAGTTACCAGAAGGAGTAGAAATGGTAATGCCTGGAGATAACATCACTATGGAAGTTGAATTAATCGCTCCAATAGCAATGGAAGAGGGATTAAGATTCGCTATCCGTGAGGGTGGAAGAACAGTAGGAGCAGGAGTAGTTGCTTCTATAACAGAATAATCAAAAAAAAGAGAAGGTATATACCTTCTCTTTTTTTTAAAAAAAACTTTACAATCGTAGAGCTTTATTATAAAATAAATAATGTTGGAAGCGAATTAGTGCTATGAATATAATTGAAATAAATTAAACACATATTTTTTTAAAAAACTATTGAAAAAAATGTGTATTTAGTATAAACTATACTAGTGTGTTTGAGAAATGCGATGAAGTAAAAGGTTGCTGACCACCAGGTAATTTTTACGGAGTATGTCTGTATCTCAGAATCGGGCGACCTGATCTTGCACTGTGTTTTGAAAAAAACAACACACCCGGAACAGTGTAAACGGATCAAGTTGTACGTGTAAATTAAACGTGCGATAAAGGAGGGAAAAATCAAATGGCTAAGAATGAAAAAATAAGAATCAGATTAAAATCATATGATCACAAAATATTAGATTTATCAGCAGAAAAGATAGTTGAAACTGCTAAAAAGACAGGAGCTACGGTTTCAGGACCAGTACCGCTACCTACTGAAAAACAAATAATAACTATATTAAGAGCAGTTCATAAGTATAAAGATTCTAGAGAACAGTTCGAAATGAGAACTCATAAGAGACTTGTAGATATAACAAGCCCAACACCAAAAACTGTAGATTCTTTAATGAAGTTAGATTTACCAGCAGGTGTTGATATTGAAATCAAATTATAATAGATTTGATACTAAGATATGGATATAGATATACCTTATCTTAGAATGATTACGGGAACGTAATCCGCTGTAAGATTATAGGAGGTGTCAATGATGAATGGATTATTAGGTAAAAAAATTGGAATGACTCAAATATTTACTGAAGAAGGTAACGTTATTCCTGTTAGTGTTATTGAAGCAGGACCAGTGGTTATTACTCAAATTAAAAATGTAGAAAATGATGGATACAATGCTATTCAAGTTGGTTTTGGAGATGCTAAAGAAAAATCTTTAAACAAGCCTAAAAAAGGACAATTTGAAAAAGCTGGAGCATCATTTAGAAAACATTTAAGAGAATTTAGAGTTGAAAACTCAGCTGAATATACAGTAGGACAAGAAATATCTGCTGATATATTTACAACAGGAGAAAAAGTAGACGTTACTGGAATAAGTAAAGGTAAGGGATTCCAAGGGGTTATAAAAAGACATGGTCAAAGTAGAGGACCTGAAACTCACGGTTCTAGATATCACAGAAGACCAGGTTCAATGGGAGCTTGTGCTACACCTGGTAGAGTGTTCAAGGGTAAAAAACTAGCTGGACACATGGGATCGGTTAAAGTTACTATTCAGAACTTAGAAATTGTAAGAATTGATGCTGAAAAGAACTTAATATTAGTTAAAGGTGCTATACCTGGACCTAAGCGTTCGTTAATCACTATAAAAAAAGCAATAAAGTCAAGCAAGTAATTTAATCTTGTAAGAAAGGAGGAAGCAAAATGCCAAAAGTAGATATATTAAACATTAACGGTGAAAAGGTTGATGAATTAGTATTATCAGATAACGTATTCGGTGCTGAAGTTAATGAGCATGTCTTATATGAAGTAGTAAAAAATCAATTAGCTAATAAAAGACAAGGTACTCAATCTGCTAAAACTAGATCTGAAGTAAGAGGTGGAGGAAGAAAGCCTTGGAAACAAAAAGGAACTGGTAGAGCAAGACAAGGTAGTACAAGATCACCTCAATGGGTAGGTGGAGGAATTGTATTCGCTCCAAAACCTAGAGATTATAGATATACTTTACCTAAAAAGGTAAGAAGATTAGCTATGAAGTGTGCTTTATCATCTAAAGTTCAAAACAAAGAAATAATAGTTTTAGATGCATTGAATATGGACGCTCCAAAAACTAAAGAGTTTACTAAAATACTTAACAATTTAAAAGTAGAGAAGAAAGCTTTAATAGTTTTAGGAGAAAACAATAAAAATGTAATAAAGTCAGCTTCGAATATAGAAGGAGTTACAACTGCGCTTGTTAACACTATAAATGTATATGATATATTAAAGCATGATGCATTTATTATAACTAAAGATGCTGTTGAAAAAGTGGAGGAGGTGTACGCATAATGACTAATCCACATGATATAATTATAAAACCTGTTATAAGTGAACAAAGTATGGCTGATATGGCTTCTAAAAAATACACTTTTGTGATCTCTAAAAGAGCTAACAAAACTGAAATAAAGAAAGCTGTTGAAACTGTATTTGGTGTTTCAGTCGATAAAGTAAATACTTTAAACTATAGCGGAAAAGAAAAAAGAATGGGAAAACATGTAGGTAGAACTTCAAGCTTTAAGAAGGCTGTTGTTACGTTAACAGCTGAAAGTAAAGAAATAGAGTTCTTCGAAGGCGTATAGGAATCAAGCAAGAAGGAGGGAAATAAGATGGCTATTAAAAAGTTTAAACCAACTTCTCCTGGATTGAGACAAATGACGGTTTTAGTTTCAGATGAAATAACTAAACATGAACCGGAAAAATCATTACTTGTTTCGTTAAAGAAACATTCAGGAAGAAATGCTCATGGTAAAATAACTGTTCGTCATAAAGGTGGCGGATCTAAGAAAAAGTATAGAATAATAGATTTTAAAAGAAATAAAGATGGTGTTCCTGCGAAAGTTAATGCGGTTGAATACGATCCAAATAGATCAGCTAATATAGCATTATTATTTTATGCTGACGGAGAGAAAAGATATATATTAGCACCTAATGGAATTAAAGTTGGAGACACTTTAACATCAGGTGAAGGTTCGGATATTAAAGTAGGAAATGCTTTAGTATTAAAAGATATACCGGTTGGTACTTTAGTACACAACATTGAATTGAAAGTTGGAAAAGGTGGACAGATAGTAAGATCTGCTGGAGCTTCAGCTCAATTAATGGCTAAAGAAGGTAAAAATGCTCTTTTAAGATTACCATCTGGAGAAATGAGATATGTTAATATAAACTGTAGAGCTACAATAGGACAAGTTGGAAACTTAGAACACTTCAACGTAACTATAGGTAAAGCAGGAAGAAAGAGACATATGGGAGTTAGACCAACAGTAAGAGGATCTGTAATGAACCCTTGCGACCATCCACACGGAGGGGGAGAAGGTAGAGCACCAATAGGTAGACCATCACCGGTTACACCTTGGGGTAAACCAGCTCTTGGATACAAAACTCGTAAGAAAAACAAAGCTTCTGATAAAATGATAGTATCAAGAAGAAAGAAATAATAAATACTAATAAGTAATGGGAAGGAGGAAACCAAATGGGAAGATCATCTAAAAAAGGACCTTTTGTTCACCCACGTCTTCTTAAGAAGATAGAAGTTATGAATGCTGCAAACGAGAAGAAAGTTATCAAAACTTGGTCAAGAGCATCAACAATATTTCCTCAAATGGTAGAACACACTATAGCTGTACATGATGGTAGAAAACACGTACCAGTTTATGTAACAGAAGATATGGTGGGACATAAATTAGGAGAATTTGCTCCTACAAGAACGTTTAGAGGACACAAAGACGACGAAAAGTCTTCAAAGAGAAAATAGTCCGTTTATAATGGAAGGAGGAATCGCTGTGGAAGCTAGAGCAACTGCTAAATATATACGTATAGCACCAAGAAAAGCAGGTCAAGTAGCTGATGTTGTTAGAGGAAAGAATGTAAATGAAGCCTTAGCAATATTAAAGTATACGCCAAGAGGTGCTGCACCAGTAATAGCTAAGGTTGTGAAATCTGCAATGGCTAACGCTGAAAACAATTACAATATGGACGTAGATAAGCTATATGTTGCGGAAGTATTTGCAAACCAAGGCCCTACAATGAAGAGATTCATGCCAAGAGCTATGGGAAGAGCTACAACTATTAGAAAAAGAACAAGTCATATAGAGGTAGTACTAAAAGAAAGATAAATTTATCTATAGAAGGAGGGAAATCAATGGGTCAAAAGGTTAACCCACACGGCTTTAGAGTCGGAGTGATAAAGGACTGGGATTCTAGATGGTTTGCTGATAAAAAAGACTTCGGAGCTTTTATATTAGAAGATCATACTATACGTAAATTCTTAAAAAATAAATTAAACACAGCTGGAATTTCTAGAATAGAAATTGAAAGAGCTGCTAACAAAGTTAGATTGCATTTATCTGTTGCTAAACCAGGAATGGTAATAGGTAGAGGTGGATCTGGAATCGAAGCTTTAAAAACTGAATTAGAAAAAATGACTAAGAAAAATGTTTATATAAATATTATAGAAGTTAAACGTCCAGAAAAAGAAGCTCAATTAGTAGCAGAAAACATAGCTTTAGCTATTGAAAGAAGAGTATCTTTCAGAAGAGCTATGAAGCAAGCTATGCAAAGAGCTATGAGATCAGGAGCTAAAGGTATAAAAGTTGCTGCATCTGGTAGACTTGGTGGAGCTGAAATGGCTAGAACTGAAGGATACAGTGAAGGAAACGTACCGCTTCAGACTATAAGAGCTGATATAGATTATGGATTTGCTGAATCAAACACAACTTATGGTAAGATAGGAATCAAAGTTTGGGTTTGTAACGGAGAAGTTCTTCCATCAAAAAATGGTTTTGCACCAAGAGTGATAGAAGAAAGAAGCGATAAGAAAAGAAGAGATGGAAGAGATAATAGAAACAATAAATCTCAAAGATATCCAAAGAAACAGGCTTAATAAGTAGATATTAAGGAAGGAGGAAATGCTCATGTTAATGCCTAAAAGAGTAAAACGTCGTAGAGTTCACAGAGGTAAAATGTCTGGTCAAGCTCACAAAGGTAATAAAGTTACTTATGGAGAGTTCGGATTAGTATCATTAGAACCAGCATGGATAACTTCTAATCAAATAGAAGCTGCCAGAATAGCGATGACAAGATATATAAAAAGAGGGGGAAAAGTTTGGATAAAGATATTCCCTCATAAGCCAGTAACTAAGAAACCAGCAGAAACTCGTATGGGAGCCGGAAAAGGATCACCAGAATATTGGGTGGCTGTAGTTAAACCTGGAAGAGTAATGTTTGAACTTGCAGGAGTTCCAGAAGAAAAAGCTAGAGAAGCTATGAGACTTGCTATGCACAAGCTTCCTGTTAAATGTAAATTTGTTACAAGAGAAGAAACTGAAGTAAAGGGTGGTGAAGCGGATGAAAGCTAAAGAGTTAAGAGATATGACTAGCTCAGAGTTAAATCAAAAGATAAATGAATTTAAAAGTGAATTATTTAGCTTAAGATTCCAATTAGCTACGGGACAACTTGAAAATACATCTAGAGTTAAGTTCGTTAGAAAAGATATAGCTAGAGTTAAGACCATCCTTATAGAAAGAGAACTAGAAGAATCTAGAGCTTAGTAGCTTAAAAGAAGGGAGGATCTCAATATGGAAAGAGGAAGCAGAAAAGTTAGAATAGGCCGTGTTGTAAGTGATAAAATGGACAAAACTATAGTTGTTGCTGTAGAAGAGTTTGTTCGTCATCCACTATACGGAAAAGCCGTAAAAAGAACTAAGAAGTTTAAAGCTCATGATGAGCAAAATGTATGCAATACTGGAGATAGAGTGAAAATAATGGAAACTAGACCTTTATCTAAAGATAAAAGATTTAGACTAGTTGAAGTTGTAGCACAAGCTAAATAATACAGGCGAAAAGGAGGGATTATGAATGATACAACAGGAGTCACGTGTAAAAGTTGCTGATAATTCAGGTGGTAAAGAACTATTATGTATACGTGTGTTAGGCGGAAGTGGAAGAAAATATGCAAACGTTGGAGATGTAATAGTTGCTACTGTTAAAAGTGCAACACCTGGTGGAGTTGTAAAAAAAGGTAAGGTTGTTAAAGCTGTACTAGTAAGAACTAAGCAAGGTCTAAGACGTAAAGACGGTAGTTATATAACATTTGATGAAAATGCTGCTGTTATAATAAAAGACGATAAAACTCCTATGGGAACTCGTATCTTCGGGCCTGTTGCAAGAGAGTTAAGAGATAAGGATTTTATGAAGATAGTTTCTCTTGCTCCAGAGGTATTATAATTAAGGAGGTGCAATAGAGAATGATGCGCATAAAAAAAGATGATACAGTTGTTGTTATATCGGGAAAAGATAAAGGCAAAAAAGGTAAAATCGTAAAAGTTTTCACTAAGACAAATAAAGTATTAGTTGAAGGCGTAAACATGGCTACAAAACACCAAAAGCCTAATGCTAAAGTGCAGCAAGGTGGAATCATACATCAAGAAGCACCTATACATGTTTCAAATGTTATGTTATTTGATGCTAAAGAAGGTAAAGGTGTAAGAGTAGGGTTCAAAACATTAGAAGATGGAACAAAAGTAAGGATATCTAGAAAGAGCGGAGACGAAATATAATATCTTGAAAGGAGGTACACAAAGTGGCTTCAAGATTAAAAGAAAAGTACACGAAGGAAGTTGCTCCAGCATTAATGGAGAAATTCACATATGAAAATGTTATGGAAATACCTAAACTTGAAAAAGTTATAATAAACATGGGTATTGGTGAGGCAAAAGAAAATGCAAAATCATTAGAAGCAGCAGTTGCAGAATTAGAAATGATAAGTGGTCAAAAACCTGTTACGACTAAAGCAAAGAAATCAGTTGCAAACTTCAAATTAAGAGAAGGAATGGCAGTTGGTGCTAAAGTAACATTAAGAGGGGACAAAATGCATCACTTTGTTGATAAATTATTCAACATTTCTTTACCAAGAGTTAGAGACTTCAGAGGAGTTAATCCTAATTCATTTGATGGAAGAGGAAACTATGCACTTGGAATTAAAGAGCAATTAATTTATCCAGAAATAGAATATGATAAAGTTGATAAAGTAAGAGGTATGGATATCATATTTGTTACTAGTGCTAAAAATGATGAGCAAGCACGTGAATTATTAAAATTATTAGGAATGCCATATTCTAAGTAATCAAAGGAGGGATTCCAATGGCTAGAAAAGCTATGGTTGTGAAACAACAAAGAAAGCAAAAGTATAAAACAAGAGAATATACTAGATGCAGTATATGTGGTAGACCACATGCTGTATTAAGAAAATTCGGCATATGTCGTATATGTTTTAGAGAGCTAGCTCATAAAGGAGAAATACCTGGAGTTAGAAAAGCAAGCTGGTAATATATGAAAGGAGGTCAAAACTATGACAATGACAGATCCGATAGCGGATATGCTAACACGTATAAGAAATGCTAATACAGTTAAACATGAAACTGTTGACATACCTGCTTCAAATATTAAAAAAGAAATAGCTAGAATTCTATTAGAAGAAGGATTCATAAAAGGCTATGATGTAATAGAAGATGCTAAGCAAGGAATCATCAGAGCTCAGTTAAAGTACGGAAAAAACAACGAAAAAGTTATAACTGGAATAAAGAGAATTTCAAAACCAGGAATGAGAGTTTATGCTGCTAAGCATGAAATACCAAAAGTTTTAAACGGACTTGGAATTTCAATAATATCTACTTCAAAAGGGATAATAACAGATAAACAATCTAGAAAAGAAGGCGTTGGCGGAGAAGTAATTTGCTACGTTTGGTAATATAAAGAACGCTGCAAGGAGGTGTAGATATGTCAAGAATAGGTATTAAGCCAATTGAAATAGCAGAAGGTGTTGAAGTTATAATAGGAGAAGAGAATATTATAACTGTTAAAGGCCCTAAAGGAGAACTTACAAATAAATTTGTAGAAGATCTAAAAATAACTAAAGAAGATAACTCTATAGTAGTTGAAAGACCTACAAATAACAAGAGACATAGATCTTTACACGGACTAACTAGAACACTTATAGCTAATATGGTTGAAGGTGTAACTAAAGGATATGAAAAGAAATTAGAGTTAGTTGGAGTAGGATATAGAGCTCAAAAGCAAGGAAACAAGTTAGTTATGAGTTTAGGATTTTCACATCCAGTAGAAATGGAAGATCCAGAAGGTATAGCAACTGAAACTCCTAATCAAACTGAGATAACAGTTAAAGGTATAGATAAGCAATTAGTAGGTAACTATGCTGCTAAGATAAGAGCTTGGAGAAAGCCAGAGCCATACAAAGGCAAAGGGGTTAAATACGTTGGTGAAGTTATAAGACGTAAAGAAGGAAAAACAGGTAAATAAAAAAAATTTATAATAGAAAGGAGTGAATATGAGTGTTCAAAAAAGTAGATAAAAATAAGAATAGACTTCAAAGACATAAAAGAGTCCGCAAGAAAATTCATGGAAACTCTCAAACTCCAAGAGTAAATATATTTAGAAGTAATTCTAATATATATGCTCAAATAATAGATGATGTTAATGCATGTACATTAATTGCGGCTTCTTCTCTTGAGGCAGAGATTAAGAATGCTGTTGAAAACACTGGAAATAAAGAAGCTGCTAAGCTTGTAGGTAAACTATTAGCTAAAAAAGCATTAGATAAAGGAATTAAAGAAGTTGTATTTGATCGTGGTGGATATATCTATCATGGTAGAGTAAAAGAATTAGCAGAGGGAGCTAGAGAAGGCGGCCTTGAGTTTTAATAAAAGGAGGGAAATAAATGCTTCGTAAACCGATAGATGGAAGACAACTTGACTTAAAAGAAAAAGTTGTTCAAATAAGACGTGTTACTAAAGTTGTTAAAGGTGGTAGAAACTTTAGATTTGCTGCTTTAGTAATAGTTGGAGATGAAAACGGATACGTAGGATTAGGTACTGGTAAAGCTATGGAAGTACCTGATGCTATTAAAAAAGCGATAGATGATGCTAAGAAAAACTTAATTCGTGTACCTATGGTTGGAACTACAATTCCTCACCAAATAAAAGGTCACTTTGGTGCAGGTAATATATTAATAATGCCAGCACAAGAAGGTACAGGAGTTATCGCTGGAGGACCTGTTCGTGCGGTTCTTGAGCTTGCAGGATTAAAAGATGTTAGAGCTAAATCATTAGGATCTAACAATGCTAGAAATATGGTAAATGCTACTATAGAAGGACTTAAATCTCTAAGAACTGCTGAAGATATAGCAAAACTTAGAGGTAAAAAAGTTGAAGACCTTCTAGGATAAGGAGGTATTTAAATGGCTAATTTAAAAATAGAGTTAGTAAAAGGATTAATAGGAACTAATCCTAAGCAAAGAAAAACAGTTGAGGCTCTTGGTCTTAAAAAAAGACATCAAGTAGTTGAGCAGCCTGATAATCCTCAAACAAGAGGAATGATCAAAATAGTACAACATTTAGTAGAAGTTAAGTAATATATAACATATAAAGAAGGAGGTGTAATCATGAAATTACATGAGTTAAGACCTGCTGAAGGTGCTGTTAAAAACAGAAAGAGACTAGGAAGAGGAACTGCAACTGGTCAAGGTAAAACTTCTGGACGTGGACAAAAAGGACAAAACTCTCGTTCAGGTGGTGGAGTAAGACCAGGATTTGAAGGAGGGCAAATGCCTATATATAGAAGACTTCCAAAGAGAGGTTTTACTAATCCATTCAAAAAGGTTTACGCACTAGTAAATGTAGAAAAATTAAATGTATTCGGAAACGGTACTGAGATAACTCCAGAAATCCTTAAAGAAAAAGGAATAATCAGAAAGATTGAAAAAGATGGAGTTAAGATATTAGGTGAAGGTAACTTAGAGATAAATGTAACAGTTAAAGCTCAGAAGTTTACTAAATCAGCTATTGAAAAGATAGAAGCTGCTGGAGGAAAGGTAGAGGTGATCTAAGTGCTATCTACCTTGAAAAATGCTTGGAAAATTCCTGATTTAAGAAAACGAATTCTATATACTTTAATGATGATTATTGTATTCAGAATCGGATCTTCAATACCTGTACCTGGCGTAGATATAGACTATATTAAGAAGGTAGTTGACCAAGCGGGTCTTCTTTCCTTCTATGATTTAGTGGCTGGAGGGGCTTTTAGACAATTTACTATATTTGCTTTAAGCATAACTCCTTATATAACGGCATCAATAATAGTGCAGTTATTAACTATAGCTATACCAAGTTTAGAAGAATTGAGTAAGTCAGGTGAAGAAGGAAGAAAAAAGATGGTTCAATACACAAGATATGGAACCATTATTTTAGCGTTAATTCAAGCTACAGGAATAAGTGTAGGTTTGTTTAGAGGAGCATTAATATCTAAGGATGTATTTTCTATAATAACAGTAATACTTACTTTAACTGCAGGAACATCGTTCTTAATGTGGTTAGGTGAAAAAATTACTGAAAAAGGTATAGGCAATGGAATATCTCTTATAATATTTATAGGTATTATATCAAGAGTTCCAGGTTCCTTTATTCAGACGTATAAGTTATTCTTAGAAAACCAAATAAATATTATACAATTAATTATATTTGCTGCTGTAGCTATAGCTATAATCGTAGGAGTAATAGCTATACAACAAGGATCAAGAAAGATACCTGTACAGTATGCTAAAAGAGTAGTAGGAAGAAAAATGTATGGAGGACAAAGCACACATATACCAATGAAAGTGAATCAAGCAGGTGTTATTCCAGTTATATTTGCAGTTTCACTTTTAGCATTTCCTCAAACATTATCATTATTCTTAAAGGGCGATTTTCAAGCCTTTGTAACTAAATGGTTCTCGCCAAGTGGAAGTCCAGGAGTTTGGATATATATAGGTATGGAAGCATTATTGATAATATTCTTTACTTATTTTTATACAGCAGTTACATTTAATGTAGAAGAGATTGCTAATAATATGAAGAACTATGGAGGTTTTATTCCGGGTATAAGACCTGGAAAGCCTACAGAAGAGTACTTAAATAAAGTACTTACAAGACTTACATTAGCAGGAGCTGTATTCTTAGCTGCGATAGCAGTACTTCCAACTTTGATACTGCAATTAGGTAGTATTCCATTTAGATTTGGTGGAACTTCCTTATTGATAGTAGTAGGAGTTGCACTTGAAACGATGAAACAAGTAGAAGCACAAATGTTGATGAGACATTATCAAGGCTTCTTAAAATAGGAATTGGGGGTAAAAATCCCCTGTCCTAAATTTAGTATCGGAGATGATTGAAATGAAACTTATACTACTTGGACCTCCAGGAGCTGGTAAAGGAACTCAAGCTTCAGAGATCGTAAAGAAATATAATGTACCTCATATATCAACTGGAGATATTTTTAGAAAAAATATAAAAGAGGGAACACAACTGGGCTTAAAGGCTAAGGAATACATGGACAAAGGACTTTTAGTTCCAGATGAGTTAGTTGTAGAAATAGTTAAAGATAGACTTTTAGAAGATGATTGTAAAAGTGGATTTTTATTAGACGGATTTCCTAGAACTGTAGTTCAGGCACAAGCATTAGACAAAGTATTAACTGAATCTAACATGAACTTAGATAAGGTTATAAATATACAGGTTGACAAAACTGTATTAGTAGATAGAGCTGTAGGTAGACGCATTTGTAAGAATTGCGGAGCTACTTTCCATATAAAATATAATCCTTCAAAAGTTGATGGAAAATGTGATGTTTGTCAAGGTGATTTATATCAAAGAGCAGATGACAATGAAGAAACTGTATCTAAAAGGATTCAGGTTTATTTAGATCAAACTGAGCCTTTGATAGGTTATTATACTGAACAGAGTATAATTAGTACTATTGATGGGCAACAATCTATAGATAAAGTTTTCCAAAATATAGCTTTGGCATTAGGGTGTGAAAACTAATGATTATAATAAAATCTGCTAAAGAAATAGAATTGATGAAAGATGCTGGAAAAATTGTAGCTGAAACTCATGAAATATTGAAAAAATCTATAAAACCTGGGATAACAACTAAGGAATTAGATGACATAGCAGAAAAAAATATAAGAAAATATAAAGCAGAGCCCTCATTTAAAGGCTATCATGGATATACAGGATCTATATGTGCATCTATTAATGAAGAAGTAGTACACGGAATACCGTCTTCTTCGACTATATTAAAAGATAAAGATATAATAAGTATAGACATTGGAGCTTTTTACAAAGGCTATCATGGAGATGCTGCTAAAACTCATGCTGTAGGTAATATATCTGATGAAGATATAAGACTTATAGATATAACTAAACAAAGCTTTTATGAAGGAATTAAATTTGCGAAAATTGGATATAGACTTTCAGACATATCACATTCGATTCAAACTTATGTAGAAAAAAATAAGTTTTCTATAGTTAGAGACTTTGTAGGACACGGAATAGGTTCAAAAATGCATGAAGACCCTCAAATACCAAATTATGGACCTTCGGGAAAAGGAATTAGGCTTCAAGAGGGAATGGTATTAGCTATAGAACCTATGGTAAATGCCGGATCATATCATGTGAAGATATTAGGTGATGGATGGACAGCTGTAACAATAGATGGTAGAAAATCTGCACATTATGAGCATACTATAGCCATCACTAAAGATGAACCTTTAATTTTAACAAAGCTTTAATCCGGCTAGAAGAGGTGAAATTAGTGCTATTAAATGATTTAAATGTTGGTCAAGTTGTAATATCTAAATCAGGTAGAGATAAAGGTAGATTCTTTTTTATTGTAGATATAATAAATGAAGAATATGTTTTAATCGCTGATGGAGATTATAGAAAACTTGATAAAGCAAAATTAAAAAAAGTAAAGCACTTGAAAAAAAATAAATATGCATCGGAAGATATTGGTAATAAAATTTCTAATAGAGAATATATTAATGATGCTTTTTTAAGATATGAGCTGGATAGGTTAAAGTCGAAGCTTTAATCTAAGTGATTGGAGGTTTGGTTACTTAATGGCCAAAAAAGATGTAATTGAGTTAGAGGGTGTAGTTCTAGAAACTTTACCCAACGCAATGTTTAAAGTTAAATTAGAAAATGGGCATGAACTATTATGCCATATTTCAGGTAAGCTTAGAATGAACTTTATAAGAATACTTGAAGGTGATACAGTTACTGTAGATATGTCGCCTTATGATTTAACTAGAGGAAGAATTACGTGGAGAAAGAAGTAGACTGATGTTTTAGTCTAAGGAGGGATTAGTGTGAAAGTTAGACCGTCTGTAAAACCAATGTGTGAAAAATGTAAAGTTATAAAAAGAAAAGGAAGAGTAATGGTTATCTGTGAAAATCCTAAACATAAACAAAAACAAGGTTAATCAGGGCTAGTAATTTGATATTAGATATATTATAATATTAAATTGTGATAATTAAGAGATTTAAATTCTCAGAATAAACTAGGCCTTCGTGTTTTATTTAAAATTATAAAATAGTGAATTAACAATATAGGTTATAGGAGGTGCAAGAATATGGCAAGAATTGCTGGGGTAGACTTACCAAGAGACAAAAGAGCAGAAATAGGCTTAACTTATATATTTGGTATAGGTAAAACAACTTCTAACCAAATACTTGAAAAAGCTGGCATAGATGCTAATATAAGAATAAAAGATTTAACTGAAGAAGAAGTAAATACATTAAGAAAATTAATAGACTCTGATCAACTTGTTGAAGGAGACTTAAGAAGAGAGATTGCCTTAAACATAAAGAGACTTAGAGATATCAAATGTTATAGAGGTATTCGTCATATGAGAGGACTTCCATTAAGAGGTCAAAAGACTAAGACAAATGCTAGAACGAGAAAAGGACCGAGAAAAACTGTATCTCGTAAGAAGAAAAAATAGATCGTAAGTAAGGAGGGAAAACAATGGCTAAACCTAAAAAGAAAGCTACACGTGTTAGAAGAAAAGAACGTAAAAACATAGAACGTGGTCATGCTCATATTCAGTCAACTTTCAATAATACGATAATTACATTAACTGATGTTCACGGAAATGTAATTGCATGGGCTAGTGCAGGACAATTAGGATTCAAAGGATCTAGAAAAGCCACTCCATTTGCAGCACAAATGGCTGCAGAAACTGCTTCTAAAGGAGCTATGGAGCATGGATTAAAGACAGTTGAGGTATTTGTAAAAGGACCAGGACCAGGACGTGAAGCGGCTATAAGATCGTTACAAGCTACAGGACTTGACGTTACTTTAATAAAAGACGTTACTCCGATACCACACAATGGTTGTAGACCGCCAAAGAGAAGAAGAGTGTAATACAGTAGGAGGTGTAATAAATGGCAAGATATACAGGTGCAGTATGTAGACTATGCCGTAGAGAAGGAATGAAGTTATTCCTTAAAGGCGATAGATGTTATACAGATAAATGTGCTATAAATAAAAGAAACTATGCTCCAGGTCAACATGGACAAGGAAGAAAAAAAGTTTCTAACTATGGATTACAATTAAGAGAAAAGCAAAAAGTTAAGAGAATATATGGAGTTCTAGAAACTCAATTCAGAAACCTTTATGAAAAGGCTGAAAACATGCAAGGTATGTCAGGTGAAAACCTACTTAGCTTACTAGAAAGAAGACTTGATAACACTGTTTATAGAATGGGACTTGCTTCTTCAAGAAAAGAAGCTAGACAATTAGTAAGACATGGACATTTTATATTAAACGGACATAAAGCTAATATTGCTTCTATGATAGTTCAAGTTGGCGATGTTATATCTGTTAAGGATAAGTCAAAAGCTTCAGCGAAATTCAAAGTACTTGTTGAAAACTCTACAAGAGTTGCTCCTAAGTGGATGGATGCAAGCATAGAAAAGATGGAAGCTAAAATAACTTCTTTACCAACAAGAGAAGATATAGATTTAGAAATAGCAGAGCACTTAATAGTAGAGCTTTACTCTAAGTAATAAATTGAGTTGTATCGTAGAAATGTTTGCCCTCAGTGGATTAATAAAAATTAAGGAGGGTTTTATTAATGATTGAAATAGAAAAGCCTAGAATAGAAATTTGCGAAATAAGCGAAGACAATGGATATGGTAAATTTATCGTAGAACCTTTAGAACGAGGATACGGAATTACTGTAGGAAATGCATTAAGAAGAATACTACTTTCTTCACTTCCAGGAGTTGCTGTTACTTCTATAAAAATAGATGGAGTACTTCATGAGTTCTCTACAGTTCCGGGTGTAAAAGAAGATATAACAGAAATAATTCTTGCATTAAAAGAATTATCTGCTGAGATAGATGGAGAAGGTAGTAGAACATTGAAAATAGAAGCTCAAGGTGAAGGCGTAATAACTGGTAAAGATATTATATGTCCTTCTGATGTTGAGATATTAAGTAAAGATTTACGTATAGCTACTTTAGACACAAATGCTAAATTCAACATGGAAATAAATATAGATAAGGGAAGAGGTTATGTTCCAGCCGAAACTAACAAAACTGAGAATATGCCTATCGGTGTGATTCCTGTTGACTCTATATACACTCCAGTTGAAAAAGTAAGTTATAAAGTGGAAAATACAAGAGTAGGCCAAATAACAGATTATGATAAATTAATATTTGAAGTTTGGACTAATGGAAGTATAAATCCTCAAGAGGGTATTTCTCTTGGAGCTAAGATATTAGTAGAGCACTTAAATTTATTTATCAACCTTACAGAGCACGTTGGAAATGTTGAAATAATGGTGGAAAAAGAAGAAGATAAAAAAGAGAAAGTTCTAGAGATGACTATCGAAGAGCTTGATCTTTCTGTTAGATCGTATAATTGCTTAAAGAGAGCAGGTATAAATACTGTTGAAGAATTAAGCAGCAAAAGCGAAGAAGACATGATGAAAGTTAGAAACTTAGGTAAAAAGTCATTAGAAGAAGTTATTCAAAAGCTTGAAGAACTAGAACTAGGGCTTAAACCTGGTGAAGACTAAGAAAAGGAGGGAATGACATGGCTAAGTACCGTAAATTAGGTCGTGTAACTGCTCACAGAAACATGATGCTTAGAAACTTAGTTACTGATCTTTTAAAGAATAAAAAAATAAAGACTACAGTAACAAGAGCAAAAGAAACACGCAGAATGGCTGAAAAAATGATAACTCTAGCAAAAAGAGGAGACTTACATGCTAGACGTCAAGTAGCAGCTTACGTTTTAGACGAAACTGTAATCAAAAACTTATTTGAGGAAATAGCACCTAAATACCAAGAAAGAAATGGTGGATATACAAGAATTATAAAGCTTGGTGTTAGAAAAGGTGATGGATCTGAAATAGGAATACTAGAATTAGTATAATAGAAGATGGAATTAGGCTAATAGCTTAATTCCTATTTTTTTATATGCATTTCAAAATAAAGTAATATTTGTACTTTTAAAAGTTATTTTATTTTTATATAATAGAGTTTAGATTATGTGAAAATAGAATAACTTTTAAAACACCTTAAGAATTTCAAAGAAGTCATTCTTTAAAGTCTTATAATAAAGACTTCTTTATAATGAATAGGAAGTTATAGTCATTTATGATTTTAAGTAGGTATAATTTCCGTTATGAATTTCAAAGAAGTCCACCTTCAAAATCTTATAATAAAGACTTCTTTATAATAGAAAAGAGGTAAAAAATATGAATGACATAGTGAAAATAGATAATATATCTTTTGAATATTCTCAAGAAAATATTCAATCAAAGGCGCTCGATGAATTGAACTTAGATATAAAAAGAGGAGAATTTGTGGTTATTATAGGACACAATGGATCTGGTAAATCAACATTATCAAAAAATTTAAATGCAATACTAAAGCCTACAAAGGGAAATATACTTATAAATGGCATGAATACAAAAGATGATTCTAAGCTATGGAATATAAGACAGAGTGCTGGGATGGTATTTCAAAATCCAGACAACCAAATAGTAGCAACTGTCGTTGAAGAAGATGTAGCTTTTGGACCTGAAAATTTAGGCATACAGCCAGATGAGATAAGAAAAAGAGTTGAAGAATCTTTGAAATCTGTAGGAATGTATGAATTTAAAAATAAAGCACCTCATTTACTATCAGGAGGTCAAAAACAAAGAGTTGCAATTGCAGGAATTATTGCTATGAAACCTGAATGTATAATATTTGATGAACCTACAGCTATGCTTGATCCATCGGGAAGAAAAGAAGTTATGAATACTATAAAGAGATTGAATAATGAAGAAAATATTACAATAATACACATAACTCATTTTATGGAAGAAGCAGTAAATGCAGATAGAATAGTTGTAATGGAAAAAGGTAAAATAGTATTACAAGGCAAGCCTAAAGAAGTTTTTATACATGTAGAAAAACTAAAAGAACTTGGACTGGATGTTCCATTTATGACAGAATTGACACATGAACTTAGAAAAGAAGGAATAGATATAAGATCGGATATATTAACTGTAGATGAGATGGTGATGAATTTATGTCGATAGTAGTTAAAGATTTAGTATACGTATATAATCCAAACTCGCCTTTTGAAAGTAAGGCCCTTGATAATGTAAACTTAGAGATAAATAAAGGTGAGATAATAGGCTTGATAGGACATACAGGATCAGGTAAGTCTACTTTGATTCAACATCTAAATGGTTTATTAAAGCCAACGAGTGGAAATATAATAATTGATGGAATAGATATAACAGGTCCTAATATTAGTTTGACAGAAATCAGAAAAAAAGTGGGAGTTGTTTTTCAATATCCAGAGTATCAATTATTTGAAGAAACAATATGTAAAGATATAGCATTTGGACCGACTAATTTAAAATTAAGCGAGAAGGAAATAAATGATAGAGTAAGAGAATCTATGGAACTTGTCGGACTTGACTATAATGATTTCAAAGATAGATCCCCGTTCGATTTATCTGGAGGTCAAAAAAGAAGGGTAGCAATAGCTGGTGTTATAGCTATGAAGCCTGATATTTTAATATTAGATGAACCAACAGCTGGATTAGATCCATCGGGCAGAGATGAAATTTTAGGTCAAATAAAATTATTGCATCAAAAATATAATATTACAATAATAATATCTTCACATAGCATGGAGGATATGGCTAAAATATCGGATAGAATACTAGTTATGTATAAAGGAAAAGTTGATTTGATGTCTACCCCTAGGGAAGTCTTTAAAAAAGGGAACAGACTTAAAGAAATAGGATTAGGAATACCACAAGTATCGGAACTTACGATAAAACTTAGAGAAAAAGGATTTGATATAAAAGAAGATATTATTACTTTAGAAGAAGCTAAAGAAGAAATAATAAAATGTATAAGGAGTAAAAAGAAATGATAAAAGATATAACAATAGGTCAATATTATCCTACAAATTCTGTAGTACACAAACTAGATCCAAGAGTTAAATTAATATCTACATTTATATTTATGTCATCTCTTTTTATAATAAATCAGTTTTATCCATATATTTTAGTACTAGCTTTTATTATATCAACACTCAAACTATCTAAAATACCTGTTAATTATATATTAAAAGGTTTAAAACCAATAATGTTCATAATTGTGTTTACTTTTGTGATCAATATATTTATGATACCTGGGAATACGATTTTTGAAATAGGACCTTTAAGTATATCTGACGAAGGTCTAAAACAAGGAAGTTTTATGGTTATAAGACTTATATTGCTAGTTATAGGTACATCATTACTTACATTATCAACATCACCGATAGAGTTAACTGATGGCATAGAAAAACTTCTAAATCCTTTCAAGAAAATAGGAGTACCAGCACATGAACTTGCTATGATGATGACAATTGCATTAAGATTTATCCCTACTTTACTAGATGAAACTGATAAGATAATGAAAGCTCAAATGGGAAGAGGCGCTGACTTTGAAAGTAAAAATATTATAAGTAGAGCTAAGAACTTAGTTCCTTTATTAGTACCTCTATTTATAAGCGCATTTAGAAGAGCAGATGAACTTGCTATGGCTATGGAAGCTAGATGTTATAGAGGTGGAGAGAATAGAACTAGAATGAATCAAATAAGAATGAATAAGAATGATTATATAACTTATAGTATAGTATTCATTTATATAACTACAATAATAATAACTAGAATAATATAGGTGATAACTTATGCGTAATATAATGATAACGATAGAATATAAAGGAACAAATTATTATGGATTCCAAAGGCAAAGTGATAAACCATCAGTACAAGGTTGTATAGAAAATGCTATATATAAGATAACTAACGAAAAAATAAATTTGACGTATTCTGGACGAACTGATGCTGGTGTACATGCTCTAGGACAAGTTGCAAATTTTTATACAAAAATACGTATACCAATTGATAAAATACCTGGAGCTATTAACTCTAAGCTACCAGATGATATAAGGGTAGTAGGTGCTAACGAAGTGGGCCTTGATTTTCATGCGAGATACCATGTGAAGAGAAAACGATATAAGTATTTAATATTAAACTCTAAATATAAAAGGCCTATTTACAATGATGTTTCATATTTTGTAAAGCATAATCTAGATATAGATAAAATGATACAAGAATCGAAACACTTAATAGGAGAACATGATTTTAAAGGTTTTATGAGCACTGGTTCTTCTGTAAAAACTACAGTTAGAACTATATATGATGTAGAATTAAAAAAAGAAGGAGACCTAATAATACTAGAAATAGAAGGTAATGGGTTCTTGTATAATATGGTTAGAATAATAGCTGGAACATTAGTAGATATAGGTAGAGGTAGAATAAATTTGAGCCTAAAAGATATAATAGAATGTAATGATAGGAAAAAAGCTGGAAATACAGCAGATAGTAAAGGATTGTTTTTGGAAAAAGTATATTATTAACTTGACACACCATGCACAGTGTATTAGAATATATAAGGAATGTGTTTATAAATCCATTAGCCCCGGATTTTATATAAAAGTAAAAGGTTAATTTGCGCACATAAAAGGATAGTAAGGAGGGAAAATAATGAAATCATATATTGGTAAGCCAAGTGAAGTTCAAAGAAAATGGTATATAATAGACGCTGAAGGAAAAACTTTAGGTCGTATATCTACTGAAATTGCAGTATTATTAAGAGGTAAGCACAAGCCTACATTTACACCACACGTAGACGGTGGAGATTTTGTTGTAGTTGTTAATGCTCAGAAGGTTAAGTTAACTGGAAAGAAATTAGATCAAAAATTATACAGATATCATACAGGGCATGTTGGTGGATTAGTAGAAATCCCTTACAGAAGACTTTTAGCTGAAAAGCCAGAAGAAGTTATAATACATGCAGTAAATGGTATGTTATGTAAGAATAAATTAAGAAGCAACATGATGAAAAGATTAAGAGTATTTGCTGGCGCTGAGCATACTCATGCAGCTCAAAACCCAGAAAGCTTAGATATATAATTAATTTAGGTGAAAGGAGGAGTTAAATATGGCAAACGTTCAATATTATGGAACAGGAAGAAGAAAACATTCAGTAGCTAGAGTAAGATTAGTAGCTGGTGAAGGTAATGTAGTAGTTAATGGTAAAAGCTTAGAAGAATACTTCAACTATGAAACTTTAAGAAAAGAAGTTAAGAACCCACTAGTTATAACTGAAACTGAAGGAAAGTATGATGTTATAGTAAAAGTTGAAGGTGGCGGATTTACAGGACAAGCGGGAGCAGTAAGACACGGAATATCAAGAGCTTTATTAAAGGTAGATGCAGAATTAAGACCTACTTTAAAGGCAGCTGGATACTTAACTAGAGATCCAAGAATGAAGGAAAGAAAGAAATACGGATTAAAAGCTGCGAGAAGAGCTCCACAATTCTCAAAGAGATAATATATACATCAAAGACTTTGGAATATTCCAAAGTCTTTTTTCATATATATTTACAGGGTGATTGTATATGGTTATTTTTTTAAAAAAGAAATGTGTAATGTGGACTATAGCATTTACTATACTGATTTGTATAATATGTTTAACTAATTATAATATAAGTAAAACTACTATAAATATGCCTGTAACTAATAAAGTTATTGTAGTTGATGCTGGACATGGCGGAATAGATCCAGGAGCATTAGGGCAAAATACTTTAGAAAAAGAGATAAACCTAAAAATAGTACTAAAGGTAAGATCCTTATTAGAAGAGAGTGGAGCCTTAGTTATTTTGACAAGAGAAAAAGATGAAAGTTTGTACATAGAAGATGGTAAGAAAACCATAAGACAAAGGTATAATGAAAATTTGAGAAATAGAAAACAATTAATAAAAGAATCAAAAGCAGATATATTTGTATCTATACATTTAAATAGTTTTACTGAATCCTAAATACTATGGGGCACATGTTCTATATCCCCAAAATGATGAATATGGAAAGCAGTTAGCGACTTTTATACAAGAAGAAATGAGAAGAGTTATTGACAAAGATAATAATAGACAGGCAAAGGCGAGAGATAATTTATATTTATTTAAAGAAAATGGAGTTGCATCAGCACTTATTGAATGTGGATTTTTATCTAATTTAAACGAGGAAAATCTTCTTAAAAGTGATGAATATCAAGATAAAATAGCATGGGCAATATATGCTGGAATACAAAAATATTTTAATTCTTTGCAATAATAAAAAAATAGAAGCTATATGTATTAATACAAGAGACATGTGTATTATTGCAAAGAATTGTCTTATTTTTATGTATGAATAACATAGATAAATAGAAAATAAATTAGCAACTATGCTTCAATGGAAGAATTTTTATAAATATATAAATTTGAAACACTGAACATTCAATAAATTTTAAAATGATATTTAAGTAAAAGTAGGTGTTAAAATATTCATTATAATTAAAGTTTGATTATTTCGACAAAATATGATATTATTTTCATTGTTAAATCAAATATGTAAGTTATTTGGAAAAAGGAGGAAAATGTATGGAAAGATTTATAAGTTTTATAGGGATATTTGTTCTTTTAGGAGCATGCTACTTAATATCTGAAAACAGGAAAAAAATAGATATTAAATTGGTGACGATGGGTATAGGAATACAACTAGTATTTGCATTTTTGATTTTGAAAACAGGTGCAGGAAGAGCAATATTTGAAAAATCATCAGGGTTTGTAACGGTTCTTTTAGACTTTACAAAAGATGGCTCTTCATTTTTATTTGGTGGATTAGTTAGTGATATAAATAGTTTTGGATTTATATTTGCATTTCAAGTATTACCTACTATAATATTTTTTTCATCACTTATGTCGGTATTATATCATTTAGGGGTTATGCAGTTTATAATTAAATATATAGCTGGATTTATGGCAAAATTAATGGGAACATCGGGAGCTGAGTCTTTATCCGCAGCTGCAAACATATTTGTAGGACAAACAGAAGCCCCTTTAGTTATAAAACCATATATAGAGAAAATGACAAGATCAGAGTTGAATTCAATAATGATAGGTGGAATGGCTACAGTTGCTGGTGGAGTTATGGCAGGATATGTAGGAATGGGAGTGGATGCAGGTCACTTAATAGCAGCATCTGTAATGTCAGCACCTGCAGCATTAGTAGCAGCTAAAATCATAGTTCCGGAAACAGAGGAACCGGTTACAAAAGGAAATATAGAGTTTGAAGTAGAAAAAATGGATGCTAATATTATAGATGCAGCAGCAAGAGGAGCTTCAGAAGGATTACAGCTTGCGCTTAATGTTGCGGGGATGCTACTTGCTTTTGTTGCTTTAATAGCTATGATTAACGGAGGTATTGAAGCAGTAGGAAATATTGTAGGAATACATGGATTAACTTTAGAAACAATATTAGGTTATATATGTTCTCCCCTTGCATATATAATGGGTATTCCATCTCAAGATATAGTTACAGCAGGTTCGCTATTAGGGCAAAAAACGGTTATAAATGAATTTGTTGCGTATGCTAATCTATCTGAACATATAGCAAATGGGACACTTCAACCTAGAACCGTTACTATATTAACGTATGCTCTTTGTGGGTTTGCAAACTTTTCATCTATAGCTGTACAATTAGGTGGAATAGGAGGCTTAGCTCCAAGTAGAAGAGGTGAAATTGCTAAATTAGGTATAAAAGCTTTAGTTGGAGGGACTGTAGCTGCATTTTTAACAGCATCTATAGCTGGTATGATTATATAACAAAAAGAAGTCGTTTAACGACTTCTTTTTTTTATATAAATAACTTATTATAGTTAGAAATTTATTAAAATATAAATATATTATTATGATCTTAGAAAGTATAACTCAGGAAATGCAATGAATTTAGATTTATAAAATGAAAAAACAGAAGAAATATAAAAACTTCAAAAAAAGTGTTGACGAATGTATCGAATGGTGATATATTATTACTTGTCCTCAACAACGAGGCAAACACGAAACACACAAAG
>CALODI010000029.1:0-15489 GCA_942492135.1 uncultured Peptostreptococcaceae bacterium | reverse complement strand
AGGTATGGCTATAGACTGGATAAAGGAACGCTGGAAAGCAGTAAAAGAAGCTTTTAAAACAGGTGGGTTTTTAGCAGGTATTAAAGCTATAGGTAAATCTATATTAAGTTTTTTATTAAAACCTGTAGAATTATTATTACAGGGGCTTAGTAAAATACCTGGTGTAGGTGATAAATTCCAGGGTAAACTGCAGGGCATACAAGAATTTAGGGCACAGTTAGAAGGTAAAACCCCAGGTGAAACTGGTACACCATCTGCAGTAGAAGCTGTTAATATACCTGCAGCACAAACAGCTGTGCAGACTGAAAGGCTAGAAGAAATTAGGCAGCAGAATCTTAATATAGAACTATCTAATAGAACTGATAAAGATGTAAATATTAAAAGTAACCAGGGTAATGTGCCTGTGGTTTCTAATACATATTAGTATGGATATAATGTTGTATGAAACAGGTAATGGTGGTGAATTTTCTTTAGAAAATGGTGATTTAGTTGCTACTGAAGGATTAACTAACCAGCCTTATTTAGCCCATTTTGGTGGTAATATAGAATCATCTACTACTGGTGAAGAAACACCAGGTACAGAAAGGTTAGACTGGTATGGTAATGCATTCTTTTTGAACGACCCAGAACCACAGCTAAATAGTGAACTAGAAAGGGCTTTAGCTAATACTGAAGTAAGTAGTAAAGGTAGAATAGATTTAGAAAGGGCAGCAGCTGAAGATATGGAATATTTACAGGAATATGCTGAAGTAGAAACAGAAGCTGCTATATTGTCTAATGATAAGGTGGCTATATCTGATAAATTAACTGAACCAGAAGGTGAAAATAAATATTTATACATCTGGGAAGCTACAAAGAATGAATTAATAGAACAAAAAATTATATAAAATGGCAGATATACCAACTATACAGGAACTAAAAGACCAGATAGAAAATGATATTAGAACTGAATTAAGTATAACTAATACCTGGGTAGGTAAAGTGGTTTTAAGGGTGCTAGCAACCGTATGGGCTACTAAGCTTAAAATGTTCTATCTTAATGTAGCAGAATTACAAAAAAATCTATTTGCAGATACAGCTAATACAGAAGATAATGGTGGTACATTAGAAAGGTTTGGCAGAATTAAGCTAAATAGAAACCCATTTACTGCTACTGAAGGTATTTATACCTTAGATGTTACTGGTTCTACTGGTGGTACAATTACTAAGGGCACAGTTTATAAATCTAAAAACACTTCACAAAGCCCTAATAAACTATTCAGTGTAGAAGCTGATGTAACACTATCTGGTGCTACTGGGCAGGTACAAGTAAGGGCACTAGAAGCTGGTGTAGATGCCAGGCTAGTAGAAACTAATGAACTAGAATTAACTGCACCTATACCAGATGTAGATAATTTAGCAGTAGTTAATACTGTAGATGATGCCCCTACAGCTGCTGAAACATTAGAAGAATATAGGGCAAAAACATTAGAAGCATTTAGATTAGAACCACAGGGGGGTGCAGCTACTGATTATAGATTATGGGCACTGGATGTACAGGGTGTTAGGACAGCATACGCTTATGTAAAAGATGAAGAAGTATTTACAGTACAATCTTTTATAGAAGCTTTACCTGCAGATAGTGAACCAGGGCAGCCACCAGGGGTACCACCTGCAGCTATGTTAGCTGAAGTAGAAGCTGTTTATGAATTAGACCCAGATACTACCAAACCACTGGCAGAACGTGGCAGGCGCCCTATGGGGGTGTTTACTTTAGAAGTATTACCAGTGGTACCTATTGAAGTAATAGTAAAAATATATGATTTATCAGATGATTCTGCTGCAGTAGTGGCAGCTATAGAAGATGCTATAACTACATTTTTATATGAAGTTAGACCCTATATAGCAGGTGCAGATGGTGAAAATAGAAATGATACACTGTATTTATCTAGGTTAAATGCAGCTATAGCTGATGCACTTAGTTCTGAAGTATTTTATACAAACATAATAATGAATGTAGGCGGTGCTGATGTTATTAGCTATCAGTTTGGGGGTGTGCCTGGTTCATTTGGTAATTACCCATATTTATTAGATTTAGAATTATTAACAACACCTTAACTATGTCTACAGAAGATATTATATTAAAATTAACTAGGCAATTATTACCAACTGGTAGGGCTTTTAAGGTTCCTAAAGGGGGTATTTTTGAAAAGACTTTAATAGCTTTATCTAAATCTGAAGCTAGGGCTTTTGATTTTGCCACTAGTACATTAAATAGGGTATTGCCAGATAATGATAATTTTACTGAAGATGATGCTACACTATGGGAAAAAAGGCTAAACATACCAGTACAGCCTAAAGGGTTAAATTTAACTGAAAGGAAAGCTAAAATACTTAGAAAATATGCTTTTCCTGGTACAGCTATTTATAGGCAAAATTATAGGTATATTCAAGACCAACTACAAAAGGCAGGCTTTAATGTGTATGTGCATGAAAATAGGTTTCCTGTGCCAGGTGGTTATGAACCAATAGATGTAACAGATAATGCTGCCCTACAGCATTCAGAAGATGTAGAACATGGTTATGGTACAGAAATGGGTGCTGTATTCTTAGATTTATTAGCAAATAGTGCAGACCCTAATGAAGCTTATAGTTTAGGTGAAAACCCAGAAAATTTAAAGGGTACCTTTTTTATAGGTGGCGAAACATACCCAGACAGGGCACAGATAGATGTAGATGAAATAAGGAATTTTAGAAAATTAGTTTTACAATTAAAACCAGCTGCTACTGTAGCAGTGTTATTATTAGACTATGTGCAGGCAGGTAATTTAGTATCTGTAGATGGTGGTAATAATATGAAATCTGTAGCAGGTGATAATATAAGAAGTGTACAAATATGATAGCCTTAGATGTAAATAATGATGAGGTAGTAAACTTTACTAATAAGTTAGAAAAGTTACATAAATCTGATTACCCTATAGCTGTTAGGGGTACACTTAATGATTTAGCTTTTGATGTAAAACAGAAAAGTCTTTTAAGAAAAGTTAATAAAACTTTTGTAACTAGGTCACCAGGTTTTTTTAAAAAATATTCTGGGGTAGAAAAGGCTACAGGTTTTGAAGTAAATAAAATGCATTCAAAAGTAGGTATAGTACCAGGTAATAATATAGCTGCTAAAAACCTAGAAAAACAGGAAAAAGGGGGCATGGTGCCTAAAAGGTCATATATTTATATGAACCAGGCAAGGGTAAGCAGAAGCCACAGAAAAAGGGTTAGAAAAGGCAATTACTTAAATGATAAAAATAAAGTAAAGGGTGCCCCATCTGTTAGCCGTAGAAGTAGGGCTAGTAATTTTGTAGCTGCAGCTATAGTAGGCTTAAAATTTAATAAGTTTGTACTGCATGATACCAGTACTAGTAAAACAGCATATTTAATTAAAAGTATATCACTTACAGGTAAGGGTAGAAAAAGAAAGGCAAATATAAGAACTGTACCTATAGCAGATTATGAATATAATAGGGCAGTACAGTTAAAGCCTATGCCATTTTTACTACCTGCATCTAAAGAAAGTTTAAAGAATGCAGGTAAATATTATATTAAGAATGCTGAAAAACGATTTAAAAAAAGAATAGCATAATATTATGAGCTGGTTAGATAAATTAAATAATGTAGAATTTACAATAGTTACAGGTGATGGTGAAATTTACACCCCTAAGTGGAAAAATGCCACTAAAGAACTAGAATTTAACATATCAGAATTTAATTTTGTAGATGTAGATGGTAGTTTAATAGTTAGAAGGTCTGCTAAAGGTCGTGTATTTCCTTTAGAATTTTATTTTGATGGGGCTAATGCAGTAGATACTGGTAATAAATTTGAAATATCAGCTAGAAACATTAATAGGTGGACTTTAAAACACCCTTTTTATGGTAATATTAAATGCCAGCCAGTTAAATTAACACAAGATAACACTAGTTATAATGTATCTAAGTTTACTGTAGAAGTTATAGAAACCCTTACTGAAGGGTACCCAAAACCTATAGCTTTACCTGAAGATGAAGTATTAGATAGAAGTGCTGCAGTAAATGAATTACAGGCTAGTGCATTTGAAATAAATGGTGAATTTGATAGAAATGATTTAGAAGCTGTTACTAACCAGCAGGCAGCTATATTTACAGGAATAATAGAAAACCCAGATGAATTAGTAGAATTTAAGGCACATGTAGATAATGCTTTAAACACTATTACTAATGTAAATTCATCTGCTTTAGATGTGATAAGAAGCATGCAGGCATACATAGCTTACCCTGCTAGAGTAGCCCAAACAGTACAGGCTAGATATAATACATTTAAAGAAGCTTTAGATAGTCTGGTAGCTACTATTTCTGGTGTAGCCAGTAATATTAGAAACATATCTAGTAAAAATGAATTTGAAGCTGTAGGTGGTGCTTTAATAGCTGCTGCCCAGGTGGCAGTTACTACTGGAATAGATGAGGATTACAAAACTAAAGAATCTGTATTAGCCCAGGTAGAAAATTTACAGGCAGATTTTGAATCTTACCTATCTATTTTAGACGAAAACCAAACAGATAGGGCAGATGCCCCAGATAGTTATTTACCTAATTTTGATGCCTTAAATGCCTTAAATGAACTATATGGGTTATCTACATCTAATTTATTTGCTATTGCATTTGGTGCACAGCAAACCAGGGTATATATAAATGAAAAAGATAGTAATGTAGTTTTACTTACCCATAAATTTATGGGCTTAGACCAGAATGATGAAAATATACAAAGGTTTATAGATGTAAATAATATACAGTTAAATGAATTATTAATAGTTAAAAAAGGTAGGGAAATTATATATTATATATGAGCCAGCTAGAATTAAAAATAAGGGGTAAAAAATTCAGGTTTTTTAATGATTTTTCAGTAACATTAAACTATAATGGTATAGCATCTACATTTTCCTTTTCTGGCTATTATGATATAGAAGATGCAGACCAGAAAGCCCTTTTTAAACCTTTATCTTACCATGAAGTAGAAGTATATTATAAAGATAAATTAATACTAACTGGTACAGCTTTATCTAATAATGCATCTATATCTGATAAAAAAGCTTTAGGTACTATTACAGGCTATTCTAAAACAGGTGTACTAGAAGATAGTAAATTACCCCTATCATTATACCCCTTACAATTTGATGGGTTAACACTTAAAGAAATTACTGAAAAAGTTATAAAACCTTTTGGGTTAAAGTTATCTGTAGATTCTGATGTATCTACTGAAGTAAATAAGGTTTTTGAAACTATATCTATAGAAGCTACTGAATCAGTAAAAGATTTTCTAGCTGCCCTGGCAAAGCAAAGGAATGTAATTTTAACACATGATGCAGCTGGTAATGTAGTTTATACCAGGCTAAATATTAATAAGCCTAGTATAGCTACTTATAAACAGGATATACCCACTACTAATATAGGGCTGTCTGTTAATGGGCAGGGTTTGCATTCTGAAATAACTGCACAGAAACAGGCTACACTAGATAGTGATGTAGAAGGTGAAGAAACTATAGAAAATAGTTTAATACCTGTATTTAGACCTACTACAGCAGACCAGTCTAGTGGTGATAATAATGATACTATATCTAGTGCTAAAATGGCTAGAAGTACAGAATTAAGGAATATTAGGGTAACTGTAGATACTGATAGGTGGCAGTGGTTTGATGGTAAAAAATTACATGTAATACAGCCTAATGAAATAATAGATATTATAGCACCAGATATTTATATACCAGATAGAACTAGGTTTTTTGTAGAAAGGGTTACACTATCTGGTGATGAAAAAGGTGCTACAGCAACTATAGAAACAGTATTACCTGAAACATATAATGGTGAACAGCCTAAAAACATTTTTAAATGAACATAATAAGTAAAATAATATCTACACAAATTAAAAACAGTAGGCTGCTAGTAAAAATACTAGCTAAAGGTGCTAGTGATGTTAAGAATGTAGAAAATGTATCTGCTTTTGGGTTAGAATCTAATATACCTAAAGGCTATAAAGCTGTTTATGCTAACACAGGAAATAAAGAAAATAAGATACTGCTGGGCATATTCCACACTGAAGTACTAACAGCTGTAGGTGAATCTAGGTTATTTTCTACTGATGAGGATGGCACCACTGTATTTAGTATTCATTTAAAAAATGATGGCACTGCAGAAGTAGGTGGTAGTTCTGATAACATGGTAAGGTATTCAGCACTAGAAGATGCTTATAACCAGCTAAAAGCAGACCATGATGATACTGTAGAAAAATTAAATGCTGTTATAGACTTACTGCAGGGTAGTAGTGTGCCACCCTGGGTACCTGTGCCCCAAGATGGTGGGCTAGCTTTACAAACAGCTGCAGCTGGCTTACAGCCTGCCAGTGAATCTACAGGTGATATAGAACCAGCTAAAATAGATGAAATAAAAACAATATAAATTTATAATTATGGCAGATGTAAATGTAAATGATTTTGACCCTTCAACTGACCCAAGTGGTAAAAAGTTGTATATAGTATCAGATACAGGAGATTTTAAAATACCCTTTGATGATTTTATGAAATATGCTATAAAATCTAATGGTAATGTATCTGTAGGCATAGGTACTAACATAATTAATTTTAGTTCTGCTTTTCCAGATACTAACTATTCATTAATAATTTATGACCCTGCTGGTATAGGTACTGAAGTTACTACTAAAACAGCTTTAGGTTTTGAATTAGAATCTTTTGGTGCAGGTACTATAGCATATGTAGCAATTAAAAACTTTTAAAGATATGAAAAAGCTTATTTTATTATTTGTGTTATTATTATCAACTAGTGCAATTTTTGCACAGTTTGATATAACAAAAAGAAAAGTAACCCTAGATTCATTAAGGGCTAGGGTAGATGATATACATGTAAAATCTACAGCTAAGTTTTATGAAGATGTTATATTATATGGTGATATAGATGCTGGTTACCTGGTAGTAGATTCTATTTCTATAAATGGGCAAAAAATAAGGTATGTAGATGGTGATAGTATACCTGGTTATGCCTGGGTAAGAAATGAAATTTCAGATAGTCTAGCTGCATTTACTGTTTATTCCTTTTTGAATGGTTTAACAGAATCTGGTGGTGAAGTAAAAATAGGTGGAACCATAGAAGAAAATACTACTGTAGAAGTAACAGATGGTAATTATTTTTATATGTCTGGACAGGGTACCAAAAGATTTAGAAAAGAAGGGGCTACCCCTGCACAGTTTGCACAGCTAGTACTAGTAGACCCAGCTGAAGGTGATGTAGGTTTTGTTATGCAGGCTAATGATGGTGTAGGTGGTGGTAAGTTTTTAGTGGTTTCTGATTATAATGCTAAAGGTATAGAAGTTACTGATAACATAGCTAGCATAGGTTTACAGTATGATGGTGATTATTCTACTAATGGTTTAGTATTAGATAGATGGGTGCCAGATATAGCAGCAGTAAGGGCAGAAATAAATGATAGCATACAGGCTAACCCAGGTGCTGCATCATTAAATGAATTATCTGATGTATCTATAACAGGTGTACAAGATGGTGAAATATTACAGTATACCCTGGGTTCATGGACTAACCAAACTGCAAATTTTAGCCCCTGGGCAGATGTACCAGGTGGCATATCTTATGATAATAGTGTAACTGTAGGTGATTCTTTAAAGCTTAAAGGTGGTATATATCAAAACAATACACAAAGCCTAGTAAATGGTGGTGAAGCTGCTTTTTATTTTTCTAATGACACTATAGAAGTAGGTGAAAATTTAACTAGTAATAGCTATGCATATGGTGAAAGGCTTTTTTCTAGGGTAGATAATACAGGTGTATATGATGCCAGTAATTTAAACTACTGGGCTTATTCTAGGGATAGTAAACTATATACTGATGCAGAAACCTATTATGGTGCTTATTATAATAGTGCAGCTTTTAATGCAGGGGTAAGTGGGTTTATGTATGGAATTGCAAACTATTCAAAAGCACAGTTTACAGATGGTGGTACACATACAATAGATAATTATTATGGTTTTTATAATGGCACCAGGGGTATACAGGGTGGCAGTTCGCAAATAACTATAAATGAATATGCAGGTATATATAATGAATTTAATGTATCTGTAGGTGTGGCAGGTGGTTCACTTACTAGTAATAATGTGTATGGTATCTATAATGAATTAATAGAAGATGCTGATATAACCCATAATATTACTAATGCTTATGGTTTATGGATAGGGGGCACCTTTAATAGGGCAGATAATACTTATGGTATTTATGAAGATTTTGCCCCTAGCTATTTTACCAATAATGTAACATTTAATGATACTATAAAAGGAACTGGTAACCAATTTTTCAAAAGAACTAGAAATGTAGTTTCATCTACTAACTATAAACTAAGGGAATCTATAGATACTTTTAGGCTAGCTGAAACCTTGACTGGTGGTTCAGATTTATATTACCATGATGTAGATATATTAGTAGATTCTAATGCATTTGTGCCAGGTAATAATTTAGACTTCTGGTCTACAAAATATGATATTGAAGTACGTGAAGATGTTAGAACTACTTTTGGTTTAGATTTTTCAAATAAATTAGTAAATGCTGATGCTAATACATCTATAGTAGGTGCAAGATTCACCAATAGGGCAGAAGCAGATGGTGTTTATAGGGCTGCTAATACGGTTAATAAATTCTATGGGTTGAGGTCTAACAATTACTATTTTCTGGAAAATGCAGGGGTGCATAACAATACATTAACATTAGGGATAGAACAAGATTTTAGAACATTAGGTACAGGTGGTACCTTTAATTCTACAGATGTTTATGGCATAAAAAATACCTTTACATTTGATGGTGATGTAACCCATAATATCACTAATTTATATGGTTTGCATATTAGTGGGGCACAGCAGGCTACTAATCAATACGGTATTTATGAAGCTTTAGGGCAGAATTACCTGGGTAGCTATACAGAAATAGATGATAGTTTATTAGTAAAAGATAATGCTACCATAGATTCTACATTAACCATTAACCATATAGTATATAATGATGATTCTTACCAGGATTTTGTACTAACTAATGATGGTTCTAATGATACTATAAGATTAGACTTAAATAAATATAACTATTTTCATGCCAGGGCTGCCACAGGTATAATAACTGACCCTGTTAGGGTGGAATTTATAGGTGGGGTGGTTCCTGGTAATTTTACACTAGCTATATATCATAATGGTACCGACCCTATTACTTTTGATGAAACAGAATTAGTAACTTCACAGGGGGTTGCTATACCATATACAGTAGGCAGTAGTGCTACAGATGTATTTATTTTTAACTGGGTGCCTTATCTTAGTAAACATGCAGTGACAACCATATTAAAAGTATATTAGTATGAAGAAAGTTATAATATTGATATTAGCGAGTTTTTTATATGTAAATGCATTTTCACAGCTGGCTACATCTGCAGGTGATAGGTTTACTATCTTAAAAATGGGCACCCTGGATAAAGCCAGTATTACTACCTGGTTTGGGTTTAATTACCCTAATTCACAGCCTGTACCTACATGGAATGGTACACTGGGAATGCATGCAAGAAATCCACAAACACAAGCATCTTTTGATTCAGCTTATTTTTACATTCCAAAATATGAACCTGTATTTAGAATGTATTTGTATTCATCTAAAAAGCTTATAGATTTTGAATTACCTACAATGCTAACAGATGAAACAGGTTTTAATAATTTATATAGGCTGGATTTAGAAGCAGATACTATTAAGTTTGGTAGAAACAGAATTAAATTATTGCAGTCTGGTACTAATGGGTATATAACAAATTTTCAATACTTTGAATTATTAGATGAATTTCAAAATTGGAGCAATTACCAGTTAAATATTACTTCTGCTACAGGTAATATAAGTGGTGAAGAAAATATAAAAGTACTAAAGCGTAATAATGATGGTTACCCATCACTTTTTTTAAATTGTAATGCAGTAGACAGTATAATAAACATAAACTTAGATTCTCTGGCAGGTGCAGGCATAACAGTAAGTGGGCTGAATAATGGCAACACTTTAAGAAAAATAGATATTTATGTAAATAAAACTAATAATATACAGAATAAGATAACTGTAAGTACTGGCAATGGTGTGCCTTTTCAAATTGATACAGTAAGGGTAGATATAAATAACAATTGGTTAGAAGAACTTAGATTACAAAATTTTACAGCAGGTAGTAAGGTTTACCATGATTTAAAAAATATTGATTCTCTGGCTAGTTTTTGGTGCAATGCTATGAATGCAGATACTATAGATATAAGTAATATTAAGATAAAAGACTTTACTGCCTTGAATACATCACAGGTTAATAAGTTTATATTTCCTGCAGGTATTCATGATTTTGATTGTAGTACGTTTGTTATAGATACTTTAGACCTAGATTATATTTTAGCAGATAATGCAATTTTTACAGGTATTAGCGTTACTGCAGATACTATTATAATAAATAACCAGTCTTTTGAAAATTTTGAAATAGGGGTTATATATGGTGGTGATACATTAGATTTAAGTGGTGGTACATTTAAAAATATTGGTTCATTATATACTTATAATGCTAAACCTGTTATTTTACCTGCATATATGGACTGGATAAGCGTGCACTGTCAATCAAAAATAAAATCATTACCTGCAGGTGATACCCTAAAAAGCTTACAATTAAATGCTAGCCAACCCTGGGAATATTTTGATATTAATGATTACACATTAGACACATTAGAATTATTAAATTTATATGAAGTAGATACTCTAAACATTAATACAGGTAAAGAATATTACAGAGGTAACCATGATGCAGAAGTTACTATATACTGTAATAGAACAGACACTATTATTTTTGAACAGACACAAATGAAGCAGCCTATTAATTTTAATGTTCTTTACCCAGATTTTACATTAGATTCCATTTTTGATTTTACTAATTATTATGCACTTAAATCTATTAATTTTACTTCAAATAGTTCAGAATCACCTACAGATATTATATTACCTAATATGCATACTGACAGTATTATCAACATTACCTATACTAGGGTAATGCCATATGATTCCATTTTTGATTTTTCCACCATTAAAACCCCTAAGCTAGAATTACAATATATACCATATGGGGCAAAGGTAAAAATGCCTACAGATTCTGTAAGTACAGAAATGCAGCGGTTTAAGCTACAAAACACTGGCATAGACTCAGTAGATTTAAGTTATTATAAAAGCTATACTTTATCTACATCAAATGAAAATGTATTTTATTGTTATAGTGCAGATAGTTTAGTACACCTTAAATTTCCTAAAAACTGCAGCCCATACAGGTTATATATAGCAGCCCAATCTGATAAATATGTAGATTGTTTTATAGGTGTTTCTGGTGCAGGTGTCACAGATAGAAATTCACAGAGTATCTATATGAATTTTGGAGCCAAACCAGCTGCAGTAGTAAACCATTTTCTTTATGATTTAGACCAGATTAGTATTAGTGGTTATACTGGTAGAAGGATATATATAAATAATGGTTCAAATGCTACACCAGATGCATCTAGTGGTGGCTATGATGGTATAGCAGCAAAGAATAGCCTAGTGGCTAAAGGTTTTACAGTTTATACTAATTGATATGAAAAAAATATTTTTATTATTAGCGGTTTTTATGTGCCTGGCATTTAGTCAAGACCATAACAAGATACCAGGAACTGAAGCACCCTATTATTTTTATGGCTATTCTGCAGATACAGTTAGATTAGGTATAGAATTTATAGAAAAGGGGCAGGTAGAAACATTATATAATTTATCCTGGTTTGATACCTATGATTCATGTTTTATAGATATTTATAATAGGGGCTTAATAGTTCATTATACTGACCTTACTATAGATTCTGTAGCTATTATTAATAAAATAGATAGCCTGGGTATACCAGACTTTTTAGATAGAATTTACTGGGAGTATTAACCAAAAAAATACAATTATGTTAGATAGTATATTACCATATTTAGACAGTGCACCCATAGCGGTTATAATTCTTTTATATTTCTATTTTTCAGATAAGCAGAAACAGAAAATAATAAAAGGCATGTTAGAACAGATGGAAAGGCTACAGGCACAAAATGATAGACTAATAGAAAAGCTAGGATAAGTAACTAAAATAATAAACTATGAAAATCTACAGAAAAAACACTATTGTACAGATAGATAAAGATGATGGTACCAGGGTATTTTTAAACCCGCCATTTTGCAGACTTAGAAAGTTTGAAGATATTTATGAAGTACATGATAGCCAAAAGCTAGAAAGGCATTTACTGGGTAATTGGGATGTAGTAGAAGATGAATATGGTAACACATTTGCCACAGCCCAGGATTTTGAAAATTATATAACTGGTTTTATAAATTTTAGTACAGGGGGTAGGGTGGGTTTTTTGTCTGGAATTGTGGATATATACAGTAACTTACCCCCAGCTATAGACCATAATGGTGAATTTTGGTTAGTTGATGTATCTAGTGGTGGTTATCTATCCTGGCTAGGTGTTTATAAATACCCTAAAGGTGTTTACAGCCCTAATACTTCTGGTGTTTGGGAACTAGTACCTATTAATGTTAGAACTGCTGAAGATAGCCTAACACTAGTAAATATAACAGACTGGTCAGAATTTTATGCTTTTGTAACAGATATAAATATAGGTGATAGGATTACATACCAGCAGAAAATTTATAAAAATCTTAATGGTGCTATAACTACTAGTGCACCAGATGTAGATACTGCAAACTGGGTAGGTTATAATGATTTTACAGATGGTTATAAAACCCAGGTAGATGATAATACATTAGCAAGGCATACACACCCTAATAAATCTACATTGGATAAGCTACCTGTCTATGATGCCTTTATGTATGTAACTAATAATGCAACTATAACACCATTAACACAAAATTTATGGTCTAAGTTTGTAGCTACTTACAGTACATTTTTCTTAAATGGGTTTACCCATAGTGCTGGCACCTTAACCTATACACAAACTAGGGCTATTACAGCTATAATTAACATAGCCATAAATGGTTATATTAATAATAGAGAATGTGAAATAGCGATTTTTAAGAATGGTGTTATTTATAATACTGTTATTATTAGTGCTTTTTTTGGTAAAGTAGATGAACTTAGTAATGTACCCTTTGTAGTGCCTATAGATTTAGTGCAAAATGATTACATAGAATTGTACATAAGAAATATAGAAAATAATGATGATGCAGGTTTAGTTAACTTACAATTACACTTAAAAGAACGTTTAACATGAAATTAGCAATAAGTAAAAATAGTAAATACCAGAATGAAGCAGAAATAAAGGCTGTTATTTCTTCTGAATTAAATAACCAGGCTATAGCCTTAGATGAATTTACTGGTAAGGTATACATGTATTTTAAGAATGCTATAATAGGTGATTTAAAACCAGATGATAACCCAGTAAAAGGTTACTGGTTATTAGATGCATCATTAGTATTAGCCAATGTACTGAAAGTGGTACCTAATGACCATGATTTTACAGCAGAAAATGATGAAGATGTAAGTAGTATGATAAAGTGGGATGAGGCTATATTAAAAGGAAATGTAGACTATAAAACTGCACGTAAAGAAATTAAAAATTTATTTTTTGCTGAAGCTGGTATGAGTTTAGAAAACTGGGCTGGCATGTCTGCAGAAAAAAAAGAAATAGCTGCCAGGTATTTCTTAGTGCCTAATGTATTTAGAAATGAAATCTATACAAAAGACCAGCAGCTAGTTTATGGTGAAAAATTCCATGAAGAAGCAGTAAAATGTAGGGTTACCAGGTCTAACAGAGCATTAACAATAATTAGAATAAATTTAGCACCAGATGATGCTAATGAAGTTATAGATGATTTAAATGAAATCTATGATAAAGTAGATGGTAGAAAGTTTGCTAGAAATTTGTTAAGGACTTATATAGACTTAGGGCGTGAAGGTACTAGTGCAGGTGACCCCAGTGGTATTTATGATTATATTGAAGGTACAGGTGGCTTTACTGGTAAAGGTTTACCAGATAAAGGTTTTACACCTATAGATATGACTATACAGGAACTGGTTAATGAAGTTATGAATGTTTTTAGAAATGGCATATTATGAGTAATTTAAATGAACTTCTGCCAATACTTAAAACTGGTGATATAATACTATTTTATACACCTTTCAGATGGTACAAAATACGTTGACAGGAAGAATTTTGCAGGGGCGGATCAAATTATAAGCTCTTTAACCGAGTTTGAACCTGATCAATGGGGATTGCCTTCTTTTGAACAAGCAAAATTCGAATTGTATTATTTCGACGGATCAAATTAACTTATGCCGCATAATTTGAAAATGCATATCAGAAAGATAGCCTCATTCATTATTTATTATTCGGGCTTACTAAAAGGCTTTTAATTCTCTACATGCGGAATAAACTATCATTTTAGCATATCATCCAATTGTAACGTCCTGATAATCTTATCATAAAAACTGAAGAGGGATGTGTGTAACGCCAAAAGACATTTGAAATGCAAATGAGATATATTTCCAAAAATTATAATGTTCTACCTCTAATGGACTGGTTTGACCGCATAGAAGAGATAAAGCCTGCCAAGAACACTCTTATCATCACCTTCGATGATGGATGGGAGAGATAACTATGATAACGCCTTTCCCATTCTAAAAAAGTACGATTTTCCTGCAACCATATTTTTATCGACAAGATTTATTGGTTCTAATGATTGGTTTGGCCCGAAAAGCTGATTTTTATAATAAAGTGTAAACAAATTTCGGAAAAATTGATAAAGAATTATTGAATGGCCTGTTTAATCATTTTTCGTTTCTATCGATCTTAAACGAGGAGAATACAAATTTTGAGGAAAAAGTTGAAAGAATCATATCTCACCTCAAAAATTTTAAAGAATCAGAAATCCGCAAAAGTATCGCAACTATTATGAACAAGATAAGTATAAAAAATTTCCCGAAGGATGACTTCTACTGAATTGGGATGAAATTAGAGATGTTGAAGAAAATATCTCATATGGGTCGCATACAGCAAATCACAATATTCACGACGATCTGACTGACGAGGAAATTATAGAAAAAGCAAGTATCTCGAAGAATGAAATCAGAAATCCGGACAGGAAAAGCTCCGGAATCTTTTTGCTATCCCAACAATCAATTTAACAAAAAAATTAAAGATCTCCTTAAAGAAACAGGATATCGTATATCTGTTTGTGGCGATGGATTTAATTTCAGGTCTATTGATAAAATGGCTATCAAGCGTGTGATGATTTCTGACGAAATTACATGTAGTAAAACTTTATTTGCGTGTTGGATTAGCGGTATATTTCATTTTTTGCGATTGGTCCGTTAAGAGGGTTTTTAAAAATCCTGTCGCATT
>CALODI010000028.1:0-13192 GCA_942492135.1 uncultured Peptostreptococcaceae bacterium | reverse complement strand
CTAAAATAAAAACTTATGTTATTTGTAAGTACAAATTTACATCGGTACACGTGTAGCGCTTCCTATATATAATATATGCTTACAAGTTATCTCCAACACGAATACTAAATAAAATATACTAAATAAAATATAATAAATAAAATATACTAAATAAATCGTAGGCCCCCCCAATGCTAGACCCCCCAAGGGGGGTCGTCGCGTAGACAATATATTTTATCTTAATACAGAATTTGATATTTATATCTAATTAGATTAGAAGAGGTCTGATGTGAATTCCATCTTCAAATAAAACACCTTTTGTATAAATGGAAGATAGTCCAACTTTATTCTGCTCATACGTTTTGATACTATTATTCGTAAATCTAAATCCTTTATTGTTTGCATTGATTTGCTCTTTACTTTGAAGACATCTTAAATAAGTATATTTATTTAATATTTCAATATTTCTCTTTTGTTGTACCCCCTTGGCGCTACACTTATTTTTGTTGCCCCATACATAATAGGATTTACTACACAAAGCAACCATTCCATCACCTTCAAACTCGATCTTAAATAGTCCAGGTTTTCTTTTGTCATACATTTTGTGTTCAGTTGTATCAGTTCTAGGAAACCAATTAACTTTATCCTTTTCAAATTCCTCTCTTAATTCTGGTTTGATCAAGGTTTCGAAATCAGCTGTAAGAGCCATATATGCACTGTCAGTATCCATTTCAATGTATTGAAAATCTGATCGATTGAGATATTTGTCAATACAATCATAATAGAACTGTAGCATCCTAAGCTTAGAGTAATCAAATACGACACAACCAATCTGAAGAGGCATATTTTGGTGAATGTTTCGTTTATTTAGTGTTACTTCATATAACCCATCGCGGTGTGAAGCATCATAAAAATTAGATTTACATGCCCATTTTTTAAATTTCGTTTTATCACAGAATTTGGTAGTTTTATGTTTATTTTTATTCATTATTGTTCTACCAAAAGCACTATTACCTACTGTTTTAGCGCCATCAGCTATTATTGCGTATTTTGTGTCGACATCACCCTTTCTTCGTTCATCACTAACCCATTCCATGAACCCTTTAAATATCTTTCTTGGAATTGCTGGAATTATTCCATATAATTTGGTTACTTTACATCCATGATTTATAAGCCATTTTAATCTATCCGATATGATTAAGATTTTAGTTGCTTGCAAAGTACCAATTAATTTTCTTGATTTTGTAAATTTCTTTTTTGTTTGTAGCACCAGATTTTTTGTATATTCACCACATATCGATTCGTCATATTCTGTGTTCTTAAAAATAGGGCACATCTCACTGAAATATTCGTATTTGTCTTCAGGAACTTCAATGTCTACTTCTAGGAATCCGTAGAATTTGTTATAGAAATATTGTATATCTTTATTGTTGTAGTAAGCTATGTGTTCAGTTGAAATCCATTTTAGTTCACCACAAGGCATATCTTGACCCAGACAATGTAAATATAATGCATTGGCGTCAAATCCACATATTTTTTTAACTGTCTTACCTTCTTGATCATGAGTCCATTTTTTATTTATTTGATCATAGTGTACTCTAGTTATTTGTGTTACATCTTTCTCGTGATATCTGTGATAAACAATTGAAGCACCACCAACAATATTTTTTTTCAATTTGTAAAATACTTCATGGTTTTCCTTGTTAATAATTCTAATTAGCGGATAATTCTTGTCATATCTTTCTAGTGCCTTTTCTCTATAGAACATTTTATACAGTTGATCTGATCGAGACTTGTTGCAAGTTAGGCAAGCTATTACACAATTGTCTTTGGTATGTGATTTAGAACAATCGATTCTATCCAATGTCCATACATAAGGATATGTGTAAGAAACAGCATTCCAACAGTAATGACACGAATATTTTTCTTTAATTAACAGGTTTCTTACGTCTAATATTTCAATATAATTATTGTCTACTGATCTCTTAGCTTTGATGTCTTGCAGTTTGTACTCTTCTATTTTTTGTGATATATTTTTGTTGTATATTTCACTTTTTCTATCAGGTTTTCTCTTGAGTTTTAAAAATTCATCAAAACCTTTAATCGAATACTGAAACATAATGTTTTCACTTAGTGCTGGTAGTGATGTTGCATCTTTGTACATGTCTAAGTTAAATGTATAGTAGAACTCTTTTTGTTTTAGACACGCTTTCAACATCGGTCTAACATCCAGATTATTATACCATTGTAATAGATCTTTTATGTATACTAACCCATTGTCTTTACAAGTGTTAATGAATTTAGTGAATTCCAATTCAGATAGTTTAGTGTTTTTGAGAGATGAATCAAAATCATCAACTTTAAGAACTGAAATTGGGTAATCTAATTTTTCATATGAATCGAACCACTCGTATGGAAATATCCCTTTAATTTCACCAACATCATAAGCTTTAACAAAAGCATCTAGACTTGTTCCAGCAGCACAATACGACATTTGATCTAAAAACAGAAATTGGTTAGTCTTTATACATTTGTATCTGTTACCTGTTTTTAATACAAATGGGTCATTATCTCTTTTGAGTATTTGTTCTATGAATCCTTCATTAATAAGTAAACCCATATCATAAAATCCTGAATTAAATCCCAGTATTGGAATGCTTGAATAGTATTTATATATTTCATTAAGATACTTTTCTTTACGGTCTTCATTTTTGTGTAGCTTTACCTTATCTATCAGCGGTTGTAATTTTATTTGCATCAATTCTGCAGCAGTTTTGGATATGTTATCAAAATATTCAAACAAGTCGCTTGTAATACTCGCAGGTTCTTTTGATAGAATAAATTTTTCTTTATCATAACCAGGAACATTTGATGCAATTGATGCTGATATGGGTACATGTTGAGTAACAAACTTTAATTTATCGCCACCCTTTTCTTTAATCTTAAGTTGAATCGATTCCAAGTCATATGTTATTAGGTAATCATATTTGAAGTCAACTGACACTTCAAAATATTCTGATAATTCTACAATGATATTTCGTTTACAATTCCAGATATCTGATTTCGAACTGAATTTATCTATAGTCACAGTTTGACATATTTTAGAATGTCGATCAAGATTGGCGTTATCTTCAAATCCATATCCACATGTTTTACATACATAGCACTTAGCTAATTTAGTTAAATCAGTTACAACAGATAAATGTTTTTTATATAAATTTAGATATACTCTATCTTTTGTAGCATTATATTTAGACTTTCTAATATATGTAATTGATTTATCTTGATTGTAGCAAATAATATTTATAGCGTATTCAGTTGTGGCTTCATATTTGTCTAATTCGTTTATATAATCGAAACCGGGATATGTTTTAATACTATAATCAGTTTCTTTTTCATCTAAATTGTAAAATGTTGAAAATAGCTGTTTAGCTTGTTTGATATATCGATCTTTCCTTGAGCCATCAATAATTGCAAAGCAAGCCCATGCACAAAAGTTATCTTCAACCTGATCTAATCCAATAATAAACATAGATTTTTTTATATAATCAGGTAATTGAGTTTTAGCGCCTACAGGATAGCTCAATCTGAAAATTTTTATTGCCATTGCGTATACCCCAACTAATCTAGTTGATGATTCTGAGAATTCTAAACTTATTTTGTTAATAATTTCATCTCCAGATAAATAATTAAACAAATCATTTATATCTTGTTGATTTTTAATTAACTTAGGCATATCAAAATAGTATTGTTGTGATGGTTCAAATATTCTTATTTCATTATATATGTTTTCACAAGCATATCCAAAAGATATTTGTAATTTGAATGCGTTATGTTCTTCCATATAAATACTTGTTAAATAATTCTTAATATCATCAAAAGACTTGATATTGTTATAGTAATACATTTTAATATACTTGTTATAGTTTTCGAAACCATGTTTTTGTCTCAATTTATTTATATCTCGTTCAATTCTGTATATATTATCAGAGGGATTTAGTATCCAAAATGTAGGATTAATGTAATGATATTTTTTAGTTAACTTGTATTTTCTAGTAGCTTTACGATGTTTTAATAGTATTAATTTATCACGTTTGGGTTTAATTACATTGGCTCTGAATTTATGTGAATGTTTTGATAGCAATTTTAATTTCTTTGATCTAACATTAAAAAAATCTGTTTGCATTTTATCTAATAATTTTTGTTTACAAGATTCTTGTTTCTCATTTAGTAAATATTTGAATTCTGCTATGCGGTTGGATTGCTCTTGAATTATATCTTTTAAATATTGAGTATAATCAGCTGGTATTATTACGTCCATTTATCTATACTATTTTCTTATAAAACAATTTTTATTTTTGATACAAAATAGACATCTCAGAAATATGTCTTTTAGATTTTTTATGATTTGATAAGGAATATTCTTTTACGAGTTTTCCACAATCACATGTGATAGTTTTTGCATGTGGATTATTTCGATTATGAACAAACATGTGCTTACTCATATTACTGTAAGATATTAATTTGTTACATATTTCACAAGGGATTTTTTGTCTGTATTCTTCAGCTATACATGAATTACATTTAAATATATAGGTTCTACCTTTTGGGAATAAATCTAAACTTTTAGTTAGCTTACAAATCTTACAATAGCTTTCCATTTATTACTACTATTATTTATAAAAGAAATTGATTAAGGAAAGATCCGCTGGATAAATTGTCACACTGAATAAATATGATATAAAAGTCTGATACATTAAATCGTATTTAATATATAAATCATATACCCCCCAATGCTAGACCCCCCAACGGGGGATCGTCGCGTAGACAATATATAATAAAATATAGTTGTATATAGGTACTTTTTTGTTTATATTCCTTAGCTATAGGGGTATATGAATTATATTTCAATATATAGGATCTATATCGGTATATACTCACTATAATCTATATCACTAAATTCTATTTGACTATAATCATACTCCTCTAAATCACTATAGTAATCATTATAATATGTATCATAATAAATTTCCAAAGCTTCAACACGATCATAATAAGTATCACTATTATCTGAATCACTATCATAATTATAACTACGTTTTGTATGAAACAAATCGAAGTGATTTGTTTTTGATTCTTCATTGTTGATATATAATTTTCCACACCCACATAATACCATAACACCATAGAATCGTCTAAGAATTTTTGAGTCTTCATCTTCTTTATAATACCTTGAATAATCGAACCCGACCACAGAAAATGAAAATCCTGGACCAAATGAATACAATCCTTCCGGGTCAATTTTATTTCTTTCATTCATAAAAGCTTGCTTCAATGCTAGACTTTGTAAGGCTTCCATTTATTATAGGAATCTTTTTATAAAAAAAAATATATTTATATGAAGTTTAGAAGCCAGCTCCGGATGCCCCCTATGTTTAATACATACTTTGCTACTATACACATAGTTTTGGGGTGGTAGGCGTCGGATGCTACCCATACGAAATGTTATATAATTATACTATGTTAAATATGATGATTAAATGGAATGAATTTTGAAGGTTGAAATAAATAGGATGAAATAAATATTCAATACCCACCAGTAGTAGTAAGGGATGGCAGGAATCGAGTACTAGTCCAAAAACGATACCATTTTAAAAAGACCCTACATTTTTGACTAGAAATAGTGACACTAATTCCCAACCAGGTCAAATTCTATGTTTCGAATAAGTTATAGTTATTAAAAAAATTACTTGTGTTTAATCGAAATTTAGTGTGATGACCTGGGGGGAATTAGTGGTGCTATTTCTAGTCAAAAATGTAAGGGGGGTCTTTTTAAAATTGGGTCGGTTTTTGGACTGGTACTCGATTCCTGCCATCCCTTACTACTCACGTGTAAAAGGGTTAAATTTGTGATTTGTATTACAATGGCGAAAAAGTTGCGCAAATGATTTTTCTACGGATAGAATCACCAAGTGTCAATGTGGTGTTAATTCGTATGTGGTAGGCTATATTTATTTTTTCGTAGGATGATACACATGTAATTTTATATTATTTTATATCAGCTTTATTGAAAAACACTTAAATTGTAGCACAAATCACAATTTAAAACCTGTCCCATTTCACATTGGACAGTGAGACTTCAATGTATATATTTCATCGACTTATTCACTTAATAAAGATCACAATAAAACAGTAGTTTATGATAAAAAATTATAATATTAATATAATTTCATGACACAAGTCAAAACATATTTCATTCATTCTTGGATTTAGACAAGTTCGAACTTTATAAGTTTGATGATTTAATTTTGTTGGTTTGAATTTGCGAAGTTTTGTGAATTTTAAAAATGTTGAAACTAACATTAGTTCTCAGGTCAAAGTTTCCGTTTCAGTTTTGTCTAGAGACTTATATGACTTTGTAGGTTAGTGGTGTATATGACCATTTAGCTGTGTTTTAAAGTAGAGTAGGCATACTTGACTTTGGACTTAACTTTAGATTATGAGTGCTTATTGGACTTGTGCTTGGCCTTGAATGTGAAGTGCTTGGCCTTGTGCTTGGCCTTGGAATTTTGAGTGCTTGTCCTTGTGCTTGGCTTGTGAGGGTTGGTTGTTTGGCCTTGTAGGCTACTTGGCCTTGAGTGTTGGGTACTTGGCCTTGTGCTTGGCCTTGAGTGTTGGGTACTTGGCCTTGGCCTTGGCCTTGAGCCTTAGGTGCTTGTTAACAAGACTGAAAATATCTACCGATAATGCACACATCGCACACATGCCAAACTCAGTCGACGTAAGTAGCCTAGCCTATTCCCGAGTAGTCTATAGGGGCCTACAGTTTTTGCGCTGTATCGACGTTTTCAAATAGTAAACTTATTATTAAAATCAAATAGATGTCCAGAAATAGACTTGACTTAATTAAGACCAAATTACAATCATATAGCCTAGCTAGTAATCTGTAGTTTATTTGGCTAAAAATATGGTCCCGCCGAAAATAGGCCGAAAAATAAATAGGCACGCACCTTAAATTTTATCACGCACCTTAGAGGGAAATTTTGTCACCTTAAATTTTGTAAGAAGAAACCTGTATTGCTTGAATCCTCCTAGTGCAAAGCCTTAGCTTTTAAAACTCTGGTTCGTCCTCAACTTGAATATGCATCGGCGGTCTGGGATCCTTATTCAAATAAAATATCGCTTCTCTTGAATCTGTTCAAAGGAAGTGCTCGCTTTGCTAAGAATGACTATAGGCAAACAACAAGTGTAACCCAACTTCTGATAGACCTTGACTGGTGTCCTCTCTCAGTTCGCAGACGTAATGCTCGGCTGGTTCAATTTTATAAGGCTTACAATAATAATAGTCCCATTGATCTGTCTGTTTTACAACGACCTTCTCGACACACTCGGTCTTCTTGCGATGGATTCAGCTTAATTGTACCTCAGACCTCCTCTGATGTCTATAAATATTCTTTTATTCCTAGAACAGTGGTTGACTGGAACTCTTCCCACACAGCAAACATTGCTGGCTAGGCCTAGAACCAGCACTGGTTGCCATTGATGGATAAGTGCTGAATGCCAGCAATGGATCCAGCACCGAAATGAAAATCGGTCCACAACCCAGCCGTCAGTAATGGCCCAGAACTGATAGCCAAAACCCAACCGACACTGATGACATAGCGCCGGTATCCAGAACTGGCGCAGTTCTGGCATCAAATACTTAACCAACACCGATAACCCCGCGCTGAGTCAGCACTGTTGGCTTAGCGCTGGCATTTAAAACCGATACAGCACTTTCCAGCCATTATTGAATCAGCATTAATCGTCCCCTGATGTTCCACAACTGGCATGCCAGTTGTCACCCAGCACTGGCATTATGCATTTATCCTTCCCTCAGATTATTAAAACTTTAATTTGTTCAGGTGATAATCATAATAAGTTATATTATGTATATCATGCATATCATTATGTTTGTATTTCATTATTTAATATGTATATCTTAGCACCTGCATGGTAAATAAATAAAATAATAAGTAAAACCAAATGATCAATATTTTTTTAGGTATTTAATATATTGAAAAAAAACATAATAAAAGCAGGCAAAACATTATGATTAAAAATACAGTCAATAATATCAGGATTATTGTAAGAATATGTGTAGGCCTACACAAAACACATTATGTTCATAAAATAACATAAAAATTACAATGAATATGAAGTGTACAGTGAACACAAGTTTATTATATACTGTGTGTGGGTATATAACTATAACTATATATATATATATATATATATATATATATATATATATATATATATATATATATATATATATAGTTATATATATATATATATATATATATATATATATAATATACATACATATATATATATATATATATATATATAGTAGCTTAAACTACTTAATTAAGCTGACTACTTAAACTACTTAATTAACTGTGTTAGGCTGCTAGATACGTTAAAAAAAAATAACATAGTATTATTCTCAAATTAATATTAAAAATAATAATGACGAGGGTGAGCTTGCATACTATAGTATACTGACAAGCTTATAGGTTGTCTATGTATGTGTCGTTTTTTTAAATATAAAAATAAAATGTTTCGTTTAAATATAAAACGTCATTTTGAAATATAAAAATAAAACTCTGTAATGCCCAGTTTCATGAAGCGTACATATATATGTATGGAATCTATACATAACTTTTTATAACATGCATTTTTAAGACGAAAAGTTAAACAGAGATATAGTGACGTCATAAATTTAATAGGAAATGTACAGAGCTTATATCTAGATATAAAAATCTATACATATGTATGCTTCATGAAACTGGGCATAAGTCCAACATATTCAAATTTTGACTTCAGAGAGCTGTCACACGAAAGCTCAATCAATCAGCAGCATTGACCCATTTTCAGAAGAAAGAGACCAGTTTGAAAAGTAAATTTAATTATATATAACTATTATATCAAATTAAATTCATTCAATTGATATCAACATTAATTTGGTAATTAAATTGCTGCTTATAACATCATCATCATCATAAACGCCCCCCGTACACAACCCCACCCCAAAGAACTGCCAGCCGTAAATTCTTTCACTCAAAACAAAACAAAAAAAACAAACAAAAAAAAAAAAAAAATAGAACGACAAATAAAATATACAATTTATGGCCTATAAAGCAATGAATGAGAATGACGCTACACCTTTAGCGATCAGATACATCATAATCAGAAAGAAAATATATAATTGCGATGGATGTAGTAACAAACCAAAAACCTAAACATTGTGGGTTAAATTCTAGAATGTCATCATTTAAAAAACGTTTCCAAACAAGGCGTCCATATTAGACATTCATATACATGTATAAATGTAACATTTCACTTAAACAAATTAGGCTACATATTCAATTTCCTTAAAAAAAACAAAAACCAAAAAATACTACCGGTAGGTTAAAACCGTTGTATTGCTTAATATAAGATATTAAATAGTAATTTCTTTCATTCAAAAGAATATCCTCATCATCATTTAATGTCACTTCCAACTTTTAATTAAAAGTAATTTATGTAGGCCTATTTACGACATCTTTCAGTCTCAAGACGAAAGGATAGGGCTGCCCCCTCCCCCCCTCTCGCATGTATTAATGCGTGTCCAATAAACACAGTAGTGACTCGGAAATGATATTTTGTTCATTATGCTGTTCAGCAGAGAGGGAATTCTGCTGGTCGTCAAGCAGTGATGATGATGGGCCAGCACCGCTTAGTGATGATGCTAGCAGGTTGTCGCTGCTAGATTCCATACCGCGGCTGTTCTGAGATTCTAAGCGGTGGCTGTTCTGAGATTCTAAGCGGTGGCTGTTTTTGCGAGATTCGTTACTGTGGAGGCTGTTCTGAGATTTCTTAATGTGGCGGCTGCTGCTGCTTGATTCCATACGGCGGTTGTTCAAAAATTCCGTACCACGGCGGCGGCTGCTGCTAAATTCCATACGCCGTTTGTTCTGAGATTTCTTACTGTGACGGCTGCTGCTGCTAGATTCCCTACAACGGTTGTTCTGAGATCCCTTACTGTGGCGGCTGCTGCTGCTGCTAGATTCCATGCGGTTGCTTTTCTGAGATTCTATACGATGGATGTTGCTGTGAGATTCCATCCGAGGTGAGGCAGCATCGCGACGTGAAGAATTGCGGTGTGAGCTACGTGCACGGCGGGAGATCCACTTTTCACTCTGTTGTGAGCGACTACGGCAAAGAGGGGAGGTACTTTCGCGTCGCCGGCTCCTTTCGGATAGCACTCTCTTATACCTTTCACACCGCCCGCCATTCCTGTCGGACGCCCCTCGTAGCCATATCTTTATCTCATTCTCCACATCAGCCACAGTCGCGCTTGACGTCAGTGGATTCTTTCTGGTCGCATCAGCAACATCTGATCAGAAACAACAGAAAATAAACAACTTAGTTCAAGTTTAGCGCCAGTTTCACTCTCAGAAGAGTGCATCGGTGGCGAAATACAAAATATCAATAAAAGGACAATAGTTACTAAAATATACTATAATTCACCTTTGAAGCAATTACAGATGGTATCATGGTACACTTTTAGCAATCAGATACATCATATAATACATCATAAGCAGAGAGAGAGGGAACATTAAAAGGTGTGATGGCTATAGTGATGAACCAAAAGCCTAAAGATTTTGGGTTAAATTCAAGAATGCCATTATTTAAAGTGTTATCTAAAAACATTTCGTCCGAATTTTTTTTAAACCGCATACTAAAATAAGACCTTGCTAGCGAATACATAAATATATAAAAATAAAGTATCACACTCACGAACTACATCTATTTAATATACCTGGATATATTTCAAAATAGTAATTTGAGACTTAAGACAACTAACTTGTGCATAACGCAGTATAGGATTCATTTTTGCTTCACTCGCATTAAGCAAAATTAACCAATGGCTTTGGTCTAAAAGCCACATAGCCCATTTCTGTAAAATTATTTCGCAGCAAATATAAGATTATAAATCCCATAACTAACAATGTATTTTTATTTATCAAATACGCGATATAGAGTGAGGAAGGATACGCCTGGAGTATCGAGGTGAGAGACTACGCAAGGGATATCAATGTGAGAGGATAGTTGATAGTAAAGAATAACACATTTAAACATTTACTTCACATAAGAGATCATTTTGATTCACTAACTTTCTAAACATACACCTTATTGGCAAAGGAAAGGATATTATTTACAGGAAGATACTAATCTGAGCAATGATATTGACCATGCATTACATACAATGCAGGATACAGACATGTATAATTGTATATAGCATAATCTTGCAATTTTAAATACAACCTGAAATTAAATAAGTAGCCTACTTATCCTGCATAAAATAAATTGTAAATAAAAAAACATGAGAATATTTTGTTAGTTGATATTTAAAGCTTTCCAAGGACTCAGTTTACAATAGTGAAATGAGAGTATTGTATTTTTTTGATATTTGGTGATTGAGTTACTTTAATTTACATTAGGCCTATGTTTACAGGCTATACTTTAAATATTAATTTATAAAATAATTTGATACAAAGCTGCTTAATGTAGATTTATATACATATTACATATCATTAAGCGGAGTCTCTGAAGCGAATACTTCCTTTTGCATTCTTGTTGGCAGTTGACTGGTTGGGGTCAATGGTGTCACGCCGGCGCGTCGATCCATTGTAGCTTTGAGGCCCGAGCTTCACCAATATTTTACCTTTGAGGCCCGTCCATTGGATGGGCCTCACCAATAAATCGTTGTTGGGCCTCACCAATAAATACAATCATTATTAATTTGAATTACTCAAAACTCAAAACATAGGGGTCAAAAATTTTTTACGCCTGCGGCGGGCTTTTTACTACACGCCTTATTTTTCACTATTTTTCCTGGGCCTCACCAATATTTTTGATGTGAGGCCCAGCTATACAACGGGCCTCACCAATAATTGGGATTTTAAAATTTGGGCCTCACCAATATTACCTATGGATCGCCGCCCTTGGTGTCACGACTGGTATCAGCGGTTTCTTCTGAGTGATGACCGGTGCTTGGGGTGCCAGAGCCATCAGAATGACCACAGCTACATAAAAGATAACTTGAATAGTTAGTATTTGTATTTAATTAATTATTATTAGTTCAGGCCAAAAAAATAAGTTAAGCTATAAACAACAATTTAATTTTTTATTAATTAAAGTTAATTATAGCAAATTTTACTATAGATGTAAGATAAACTATATGAGTAGGCCGCCCTTACACATCAGAGCCTTTTATTCAGAGGTGCAGATAAAATATTGAACATGCTTTGTATAATATGACAAAATTGCAACTTAATTTACAGTTATTAGGCTAGTTCTTAGACTCAATATTTTCTAACCAATAAAATTAATAACATTAAAACCAAATTGCAGTTATAATAACAAATTGAAGATAGCTAGTATAAATGCGGTCTTTAGTAGGCCAAGGGGGAAGGTAACTTTTAACCTCTAAAACTTATATACAATAACAGATAGTTTATAAAAGCATACTTATAAAATATACCCCCCTCCTTGGATACGTCAATGATAAGTTACAATAACATAGATCTATATGTGAACAGACAATACCTGTGCTATAATATATATTCCAAGCAGTCGTAGGCTTTCCATGATGGTTAAACTGTCAAACATTTGTCATATCAGCAGCACTGCCCATATTTTTATCGGCGGAAAGCTCGGCATCATAGGCTATAGATGTAGTAGGCCTACATAGTCTATTGATGTAAATTTACTGATGTAATTATATCCAACAATACAACATGTGGCAAAATAATGTTTAAAATTATGAAATATTTTAATTACTAAATTATTTATGTTTAAAAGTATTAAATGGCGACGTGCAGAGTACAGACTACAGACTAGACTACAGACTGAGACAATCAGACTGTCAGACAGACAGCTAGACAGACCATGACCTCCGGTAATACAATGCGATGTTCTGATTGGCCGGTGCGAATTCAATTTTGTAAAATTAAAACTAAAAATAGGCTAAGGCCTAGACGATCCTGTTGAACATGACTCTGATTGGCCAATTTCGAATTCGTAATTCGTGAATTGGTGCAATGCAGGTTATCCAGCGTCGTGCGCAGTTTAGTTACGGCTAACCAGCATCGGTACAGTGCTTGTATGCCCCGCTCAGTCGTAA
>CALODI010000027.1:0-7626 GCA_942492135.1 uncultured Peptostreptococcaceae bacterium | reverse complement strand
GTGTTTTATAATTGATCATATTTTGACTTTGGTGGTAAGTTGTAACTGGTTTTGGTGGTAACTGGAAAGGCATCTTATAGCTTCATGTTCTAGAAGATCTTCATTTCGTAGGTAGATTGGACGCTTGCATGCAATTACATATTGTAAGCCGAAAGGCCCTACCAAAGTATATAGTTTAGTAGCTAAGACAACTGATAACGATGATAATAACGAGTAGTATATATGCAATGGGCCTATTAACGTTAAATCTATAGTATTCACATATTATGTTACTTTTGTCAACTAATTAGCCTATGTATTATGACGATATTATATACAAAGTTGAACATTTCTAGATGTACATTGTATTATGTATGTATGTATGTTATTACATATGATATTTATGGTACATCATCTGTCGTTTTGTTTTGTCTACACACTACTAAAGCATTGTGCACAACTATTGCTCTAAGTTCTGATCCTCGACGTTTTCCTCGTGCAAGTTACAAGAGTAGGCCTATCCATGTATACTTGCATGATTTAGTTATTACTTATGTAAAATATGTTGGTATACATGTAGAGATTTAAAGTTTACATGTGCTTCATGTACGCTGCTTCAACAAACACGTTTACAAACGTCTATAAAATATATATATATATATATATATATATATATATATATATATATATATATATATATATATATATATATTATATATATATATATATATATATATATATATATATATATATATATATATATATATATATATATATATATATATATATATATATATATATATATATATATATATATATATATATATATATATATATATATATATATATATATATATATATATATATATATATATATATATATATATATATATATATATATATATATGCCTGTAGTGTAGGCCTACTGCATATATAGGTCATATAGGCCTAATAAATAAACGTTTAAGACACCAATAAATAACATCGATGGGCTACTAATCCTCAACGTTATTAGGATCTATCATAAACGCATATTCGACCTATAATCAACGCTTCCAAAGCAACAATGTATCCGTTTCCTCGACGGAGATTATCTACCCGATTCTGCTGCAACGTTTACTATCCCAGTATTATACTAAATCTCCACGAATACATATACATGTTCTCGATGCTTATTCGACCTGATTTCGGTGATCACTTGATTGTCATTTCGACGTCGAAGTGAAACGTATATTCAACCATAAAATAAAACGTCGAAATTACGATCCGGGCTTGACATAACTCATTTAAGCCCTCTAGGGAAGAGTGATCACGCAGTGCTTGAGTTTCGATGTTCTTACAACTCCAAATATGTAGTTAATAGCTCTAAATACAATTACAATAAAGGCGATTATAATGGTCTATGTAATTATATAAATAATAACATGAACAAAAATCATGAAAGTAACATAAATTTAGCCTGGGAAAATTTCAAAGATATTCTCAGTGATGGTGTAAGATTATATGTACCAACTATTAAGAGTAGCACTTGGAAACTGAAACCTAACTGGAAATGTCCCCTTGATGAAGACATACGAAAACTAATTAGTAAAAAACATCGACTCTGGACAAGGTACATTGAAACTAAAGATAAAAAAATACAAAAAAAATACAAAACAACAAGAAATCTAGTAAAAAAGAAATGTAAGAAAAATGATCAATCCAAGCAAAAAGAAATTGCTAAATCTTGCAAATCAAACCCTAAAGTATTTTGGCAATATGTAAGATCCAAGACAAATACACCTAATTGTATGGGAGACATAAAAACTAAAGATAAAAATAATCAGGAAATTATTATTACTAATGACAAAGATAAAGCCAACACTTTTGTAAATTATTTTTCTAATGTCTTTATCACTGAACCAAATCACCCTGATACAATACCAAAATTAGATATACCACTTATAGCAGCTACTCCTATGAAAACTCTAACTGTACACAAATGCACTATTCACGAGCAGCTTCTAAAACTTAAAACTGATAAATCACCAGGACCTGACAATATTCATCCTAGGATTTTAAAAGAAACTGCTGATTCAATCTCATCTTCGTTATGTACATTGTTTAATTTATCTTTAAATCAGGGAATAATTCCGAATGACTGGCAATGCAGCATTGTCACTGCAATACACAAAAAGGGAAATAAATCTTTAACATCTAATTACAGACCCATATCTCTAACTTGTATATCATGCAAAATAATGGAATCCTTAATACGAAACCATATAATGGAATACTTTCATACTAATAATTTATTCAGCTCTAAACAATTTGGCTTCATTAAAGGAAGGTCAACTGTTTTACAACTCTTAAACTTAATAGATTCCTGGACTAGTAGTCTTGAAAATGGGGGACAAATTGATGTAATTTATACAGACTTTGAAAAGGCATTCGACAAGGTACCACATTTGCGTTTGTTGTACAAACTCCAGTCATATGGAATAAATGAACAGATTTTAAATTGGATTAGGGGATTTTTATGTACAAGGAAACATTGTGTAAAAGTAAATGGAGTCTTATCAGATTGGAGGCCAGTTACAAGTGGCATACCCCAGGGAAGTGTACTAGGACCTCTACTATTCATAATATACATTAACGATTTACCTAATGAATGCATGAATTTGTCTGAATTGTTTATGTTTGCTGATGACACCAAACTTTACAAATATATTTTAAATAATTTTAATTCAACAACTTTAGAACAAAATTGCCAAGCATTGTTCAATTGGTCTCAAAAATGGTTGATGAGTCTGAACATCAGCAAATGTAAAGTTTTGTCAATAGGAAGAAGAGACATTATTCATAACAGCTATGGTTTTGATACCCCTCAGTCAGGTTTTGTTCAACTAGAACGGGTAGATAAAATGAAGGATCTGGGAGTTACTTTCGATGACGACCTATCTTTCAAAAGTCACATATATGAAAAAATTAATAAGGCATATCAGATGTTGGGAATCATGCGACGTAACTTTAGACATGTAGATAAAGATACCTTCAAGCTAATATATGTAAGTTTGGTTCGTAGCCAACTAGAATATGCTCATGCAGTCTGGAACCCTTACAAGATAGCATTCATTAGAGATTTAGAAAAAGTACAAAAGAGGGCAACTAAGTTAGTACGAGCATGTAAATCATTACCTTATAGAGAAAGACTTATTTACCTGAACTTACCATCACTAAAATACAGAAGAATTAGAGGTGACATGATAGAAGTCTTTAAGATGTTAAATGGTTTTTACGATGATCAAGTTATTCCTAATTTAACAAGAAATCATGATACTAGAACACGGGGAAACTCTTTCAAACTGTCAGTGGAAAGACCCAAATATAATCTAAGAAAATATTCTTTCACAATCAGGGTAACCAAGTTATGGAACTCACTGCCTGACTTGGTTGTTCAAGCAGAATCTGTGAATTCCTTCAAAAATAAGATAGACAAATATTGGATAAATGAAGATGTGTACTATGATTGGCAGGCCTTAAACATTGGAAACATTGTACTCTAATTATTTAAAAAAGCACTTTGTATATATGTATTATATATTACTATGTATATATATACTAAATCTTATTTTATATATGTATATGTATAATCACGTGTATATAAATACAAAATATAAGGAAAAACAAAAATTAGACACAATCATCTTAATAACATTGTGAACATTAATTTTCTCAATTTAGGTTAAAATCAGAAATCAACGAGTATTTTAAAGAAAATGTGGATTAGGCCAATATTAGATGTTAATTATATAATTTTATTAGAGGTGTTTTAGTTTTATTATATTTATTTTAACGTTACATTTAAGATTTGCGGAGCATCACTATTTTAGGCTTATGCCAGTTTACATTTTTAATAAATAGCCTCTAGGCCTACTGATAGGCTATCGGAATTTTTTAGTTAGTGGCTACAGTCAAATGTTTAAATGATAGCCTATTGATTAAGATTTAGTGACTTTTGAAATTTACGCAGCCCTACATTATTTATGTGTTAACTACTTCGGCCTATAAAATTAAGTAGGGTAGGCCGGGGAGGGTATCCTGCTTTCAAACTCCGAGCGGGGGGGGGGGTGCTGACGGAAACTATCAATTATTGGGGGGACGACCCCCCTGACCAATTATTGGGGGGGAGCATGTTCCCCCCGGGATCTACGCCCCTGCTACATTTTAATAATAAAGGTGTCCATTTTTTTAAGTTGACGAGCGGGAGCGGGGGTGTTGACAGAACTTTTTTATTGCGTGAAGTTTAAAAAATTCGAGGGGGGGGGGGTGCTGACAGAATTTTTTTCGCGTAAACTTTGCAAAAAAATTTATTGATCGGGGGGGGGGGTGACAGAAATTGTTTTCGCATAAACTTTGCAAACAATTTGTCTGAGCGGGGGGGGGGGGGTGCCTAGAGACAAATTTTGTAGCATGATTTTTTTAAATTTTGTCGAGCGGTGGGGGGTGCTGATAAAAATGTTTATGTGCAGGGGGTACATTTTTTTAGAGGGTAACATTCGATAGGGGGGTACATTTGTACCCCCTACAGGTGGTACATTTCATTTTTTCCTAGGAGATACTTTTTTGGGGGGGTAGGCTACATTTACTCCCTGTAGGGGTCTAGAATATATACTTGCATTATACAAAAGCTGAAAATTGTCACCTTCCGTAGAGCATTGCATTGGAAAGGTTGATGTTAGTAGAGATCATGTGAAGTTCACAGAGGAAGTGGGAGGTGGTTGGTTTTTTTGCGTTGGGTAGGCTGAATACAGACTATGATAGCAGTATACCTGCGTAACTATGGGATTTAGAGTTTTGGTGCTAAAACTATATTCAAGTTATCGGTTAAATTTTTCTTTAAATAAATATTAAAGCGGTGTCGAATAATATTCATTTTATTATAACCAATATATTAATAAACAATAACGATAGACAAAGGCGCCCAGTGGGTGCGGGGGGGGGGGGCTGCAGCGGAGGCCGTGCCTAACGTCTATACTTTGCAAAACGTATCTTGTTATATAACATGTTTTGTGTGGCTCTCAACGTTAGAATTGGTAGGCATACTAAAATTTAGGGCATATATTATTCAGTACTTTACAATTTACATGATTTTAATTTGTAGGTTACTACACATAGGCTCTATATGGTGAATCTGGTGATCTAAATAGATTGCTTTCTTTGTCACAGAAAAAATAATATGGGGACATAAAAAGTTGAAAACTCTGCTTCCCTCTCCAAAAAACCTGTGAATTTGCGCCTCTGACGTCATACTAATAATAGTAAATGCCAGACTTCCATGGCAATTATGCCCAGTTTCATGAAGCGTACATATGTATAGATTTTTATATCTAGATATAAGCTCTGTACATTTCCTATTAAATTTATGACGTCACTATATCTCTGTTTAACTTTTCGTCTTAAAAATGCATGTTATAAAAAGTTATGTATAGATTCCATAGGGCCTATACATAATATGTAGATCTACGCTTTATGAAGCTGGATTTAATGGACATAAGTAAAACACAGACTAATAAACAATAAATGTTAAATTAAACAAAAGCTTTGACACAAACAATGTTGGTATAATCATTTATTTTTGTTTTGGCACATATATAATTTTCAATTAGACAAACATAAAAGAATATATACTACAGTTTTAAAAAGTAAAAAAGTACATAGGCTAACAATTGTACAAAAAGCAAATTTAAAACCTTTATTTAAAACACTGTGTTCAACTTAATCTTTCGACGATCTAGTTGGTACTATAAGCATCTCTTAATTTGCATGTAATCGTTACGCTGTTAGGTGGTAAAAACAGAAATATATAATTAAATTTCCCTTTATTTAACATGCCATTATTTAACAGGGTGAAACATAGATTATTAGTTTACCCCTGTCAACTCAGAGACACTTGCTAGCGTTATAAGTAGGCCTACTCAGCCAGTACCAACCATTTGATCATTATAAGTACGCGCCGTTGGTAATCGAACCTGCGACCTCCCACGTCCGAGGCGGCGGCGCTACCACAAGACTAACTGGTCCGCCAACAAAGCCGAGATCAAAAATCAAATAAAAAATACATTAAACTTTAAATCAAATCTCAAATCAAAGCAAATTTAAAACTAGAAAATTATTTTAAAATTAAACAGAATAACGTTTAACTAGATCATAAATATTTATACTTCCATTTCACACAAATGGAAACCTCCCACGTCCGAGGCGACGGGCCGACGGCGCTACCACAAGACTAACTAATCCGCCAACAAAGCAGAGATTAAAAATAAATAAAAACACAAAACTTTTAATCAATTCTCAAATCAAAACAAATTTAAAACTAGAAAATTGAAATCAAATAAAAAACGTTTAACTAGATCTCACATATATAATATATATTTCCATTTCACACAAATTTCACACAAACTTTGTTGTTTGTATTCAAACAACAAAGGAAACGGAAAATATAAAAATATATAAAAGAAATCCTGCAGTACTAAATAGGCCTACAACGTCAAAAACTATTGAGTTTTGTCAAAAATATTCATACGAGGATGTAAGCATACCTTTATAGTTATCGTAGTATGATAGCCTAGTATGTATAGCTTAATTTAGCATTTAGTCAAAATTAATGCTATAACACAGCAATAATGATAATTAATTTAATTACATAAAACTAACAAAATATTGGTAGTACAACTAAAACAATTATTGTATAAAAACTTTTATTTAGCAATATTACGTACTTTTGTTTTATTTAGATACTCATTACGCTAACAGCCTAACACTGCCAAACAGAGATAATTACAGTTATGCAACATTACATCTGCCAATCTGCGTTACTGCGTAAGCTGACATGGTCAACTGCCTACTGACATTGCGTACGAATGCTAGTCCCAAGCCTAACACTAACAATAACCAAAACTTAGCCTTACAACACGAAAATTAAACGAAAATTCTAGCGTTGCTGTAGGAAGTTGAAAATACTATTTACTGAAACTCTTTAAATCTCTTAGTCGAAGCCCTTTTATTGTACTCAATTTTATTAAATATCTTTGCTTTTACCACAGCCCAGCCTCTCTAGAGGAACTGCGGAAACTTTTCTTGAAATTGCAAAACAGCTTTGCGACCTACAAACAACAAACGTTTAACAAAGTATTAACAAATAAAAATGAGGTTATTATTTTAGAAATACTATTCTATTTTTAAGTGTTTAAAGCTTTAATTGGACAATTGTGGCACGCAGCGCGTAGTTATAGTTGTAATCGGCGTGCAGCGGTTTAGAAAATAGTTCCGCAGCTAGGAGTTTTCAATGTGTGGAACTGTTTGTAACTTTAATCACGTGGTCGCCAAGCGATCTTATGATTGGCTGCAGGACTGCCGGCCTAATATATCATTAAGGTAGGGCCTGGTAGGCCTATTTGGCGATAACATTTAATGTAAAAGTATACCTCCACATGTTTTTAATTTTCTAATAACAATAGGGCCTATATACAGAAACATAATTTTTCACTATAAATCATTCAATCAAAAGAAGCACTAACAGGCTTGTGTTTTACCGGTGCAATTATTAATTACATAAACTATCGTTCATTATTGCCAATGCCTCAAATTTCAAAATAGACAAACACA
>CALODI010000026.1:0-11184 GCA_942492135.1 uncultured Peptostreptococcaceae bacterium | reverse complement strand
AAGAACACATCTTTCATACACACCCTAAAATTTAAAAAGTTGAAAAAGTAAATTTAGAGGTATCAAAAAAACCGCAAGGGATTGCGGTTTTAATCATGTGATTTTTATATTACTTCCCCAGTATCATTCATTTTAAAGGTAGAGGTATATTCACAATCTAAAGCTTTAGCGATATCTTCTAGGTCCTTTTCTCTAAAATTATTATTATTGAGTTTTTTAGTTAAGTTTTGGCGAGATGTATCTAAAGCGTTAGCAAGGTCTGTTACTGTCATATTCTTTCGATTTAATATAATTTTTATTTTTTCACTAGTTGTAAATTGCATATATTACTCCTGTTTTCTTAAACGCCCAGTGTATAGGGGGCTTTTTTATTAGGGGTATCTATTACCACACTAACAGTATAACATATTAGTTGTCAAATGTCAACTAATTATACCTAAAACGCAACAAAAAAGTTGACAGAAGAAAATAAAAAGTATATAATAGTAACATGGGAGTGCACACCCCTAAAGAGTAGCTACTGGAACATAATCAAATAATGGAAAAGGAGCATACAGTTATGGACAACAATATAAAACAAAGCTCTGCTATTGAAAGTATAGCTATTTCAGTTATTGGAGAGAAAGCAAAGGGTAAAAGAATAATAAACTGCAACTTTCGTGGTTTAGCTTATATCGCCATAAAAAAAAGTAATGTTTGGTATGTTGATATTGACCAATGTAAGGAGCTAAAGCTATGAATTTAAAGAGAATGTCAATATATAGATGGAGACTAAAGAAAGATGGGTCAATATTAAAAAAATGGTGCTGTTACCTTATAATGAAAGTACTTAATAAGATAGTACCATAACCTTTTTAATGTTGTACTATATTATGAATTTATTGTGTTAATATATGAAAATAATAGTTGTATTTAGCACATAAATATTATATAATAAGTATGTACCAAAGGTACAACAAACACACAATACACAAGATGTACATGGAGGGCAATATATATGTCTCAAGCAATCGCAATTAATCAAATGAATAATGTAAGCAATATATCAAGCCTACAGTATCAGTTTATTGCTTATGTAGATGCAAGCCCCAAAACTATAGATACATATAAAAAAGCCCTCAAAAGGTTTTTTAGGTGGTTAGATGAACAGTTTATAAAACTTCCCCTTAGAGAAGATATTATAAAATATCGTGATATGCTCAAGTCATTATATAAGCCTACAACCGTACAAACTTATATTGTTGCTGTTCGTCGCTTCTTCCAATGGACAGAGCTAGAGGGCTTATATAAGGACATAGCAAAGAATATAAAGGGCGCAAAGCTAGGCAGAGACCATAAGAAAGATGCTCTAACAACTAGCCAAATGAAAGATATCTTAAATACCGTTAAGAAAAATAATACCTTACAGAGCCTACGAGATTACGCCATAATTGCAACCGCTGTAACTGGTGGACTTAGGACAATAGAGCTACAGCGAGCTAACATAGAAGATATACGCACTCTAGGTGATAACACAGTCTTATATATACAGGGCAAAGGCAGAGACGAAAAGAGCGAGTATATAAAGCTTACTCCTATAGTTGAAAAGGCTATAAGGGAATATCTAAACGCTAGGGGCGTTAAGTCAGTACAAGAGCCTTTATTTGCTAGTGTGAGTAATAGAAACAATGGTGGACGTGTTACCACTAGGAGTATAAGTAGATTGATTAAGAACGCTTTTATAAAGGCAGGATATAGCTCTGACAGGCTAACAGCTCATAGCTTACGCCATACCGCAGGAACATTAAACCTTATTAATGGTGGTTCTCTGGAAGAGACACAACAGCTATTAAGGCATAGCAATATCAATACTACTATGATATATCTCCATCACTTGGAGAGGGCAAACAATAAAAGTGAGGAACGTATTGCATCAGCAATATTTTAAACACACTATGTACAAGACGTATGAAGCGTACACAATGCACAAGAGGAAAAGGGAGATACTATGTATTTATCGGAAGAATACCGAGTATTAAGAAATAAAAAAAGACGTGCTTCATATGGTGGTCGTGACGAATCAGGATTAACAGCAAAGCAACGACAAATGAAAAAAGATAGACAACTAATTACAGAGCTTGATAGTAAGGGCTTTACTCAATCTGAAATAGCCAAGGGAACAGGCTTTTCACAATCTAAAGTTGCAAGGCTCAGGGCAGAAATTCGAAAACAACAATATATCAATACACAACATGTACAATAGGTACATAGTACACAAATAATCAAAGGAGACTATTAAATGAATAGAATTGAAGTAGACTATTACCCAATACTAGAAAATGATATTAAAAAGGCTATGAGTCTTATTCGTGTAGATGATGATTATAGAGTTGTACATAAAAGAGCTATAAGATGTATAGATTCTATGCCTTTAACTCGTGACCAAAAGAAATCTATAATACAGCATTTACACAATGTATCAGAGATTGGACAAGCAAAAGCATTTGAACAAGGGTTTACTGCTTGGCAAGAATCCGAAGAAGATGAAAGGACATAATACCTATGATTATAAGCATAACAAATCAAAAGGGCGGTGTAGGCAAAAGTACCACCGCACAGGCACTATGGGCAGGGCTAAACCTTAGAGACATAAAAGCCCTACTAATCGACCTCGATGCACAGGGCAATACCACATATACCGCAGGAGCAGATACACAAGCCCTAACAGCCTATGAATTAATCATGCATACAGAGAATGCAACGGACACCATACAGACAACGCCACAGGGCGACATAATCGCATCTAGCCCAAAGCTTGATACTCTTGATAATGAATTAACCTCTACAGGGAAAGAATACAGACTAAAAGAGGCTTTAGAGAGCATCGAGGGAATGTATGATTATATTATAATCGATACACCTCCAAAACTCGGTATAGCTACAGTTAATGCCCTGGTAGCAAGTTCTAAACTTATTATCCCTGCACAAGCAGAGTATTACAGTCTGCAAGGGATAGGACAGCTTATAAACACAATACAAGCAGTTACACAATATTGTAACCAATCTTTAAAGTTACATGGTATATTGCTTACTCGCTATAATACAAGGACTATATTAAGTCAGGATATAAGGGATATGATGACAGATACAGCCTCGAGGCTCAAGACCTTTGTATATAACATCAATATACGTGAAAACATCTCAATTAAAGAGGCTCAAGCAAAGCAAGAGAGCATATTTACATATGACCCTAACAGTAATGGGGCTAATGATTACAATGCTTTTATAAATGAATTTATAGAAAGAGGTTAATTATGAGTAAAGGCAAAAAGTCATTTAAAGACAATCCTGCAATGGCATATATAAGCACACAGGACACACAAGATACACCCGATGCACTCGAGGTACAAGAGCAACAAGCCACACCCAAGGGAAGAAAGCCACACCCTACACAGGGAAAGAAAGGGAAGAAGCTCCCACGCATCAATATGGCATTCTCTCAGGATAACATAGACTATTTAACTCTTATAAGCAGGGTCGAGGGTTGCAGTAAAACCGAGTATGTAAATAGGCTTATAGCAAAAGACCAGAAGAAAAGAAAAGACGTTATAGAGCAGGCTAAAGCCTTGTTTGGTGATAAATAAACATATTGTACCTTATGCACATGATGCACTCGAGGTACAATTATTAATATTGAGGGAAATGAAAGGAAGTACAAAGGAATGGCAACAGAAATAAAATTATATTCAATTGATGAAGTAATGGGAATATTACAAGTGACACAAAGGACGGTATATAACTACATCAAAAGCGGTAGTTTAAAAGCTAATAAGATAGGTAAGTATTGGAGGGTGAAGCATAAGGACCTACAAAACTTCATTAACCAGGGCACAAAGTAAAAATATCTATTCAATGTCGGTTAATTATCATTAGCGGACATTGAAAATATGACGATAATACCGCTTATATGCAACGAGAGGAAATAATAGGTAATGGCAAAAGATAATAATAGTGCACTTATAAAAGAGTTAGAAAAGTCTCTTGAAGCCTTTAATTATAATAAACGCTTAGATAAATATGACCCAAACGAAGATATGGAAATTATCTTACGTCAAGAATTCAACGAAGAAGAACAAGCTGTAATATCTAAATATTATAGTGAATTAAGTTATAGCATGTATTATACGCTTGATGCTGAACTGGAATTCTTATCAAAACATATAGGGATAAGTAAAGAAAAATTATCTCATATGCCATTAGCTAAATTAGAAGCATTGGTAAAAGATTTTAATAATCAACTTAAAAATGCTAAGAGAGTACCACTTCCAAATAATTTTAATTCTGATAAAGCAAATAATTTATTTAAAAGAATGCGTGTAGGTGCTTTAACCAATAATATAATTAGGACTCGAACAGATAAAAAGAATAAAGGCATGTTAGATATGGATAAAATGCTAATAATAAAAGAACCTAATTATAATATATTCATCTCTGAATTTGAAAAATTAAAGGGAGGGTTAAGAGATACAGGGAAAATACTTCTTGATACCCTTGTTATGTCATTAACTGAAAGTGGTAAAGATGATACTATGGTTATGCTTCCTTTAGATGAATATATGAGCTTGCGTAATCTTAGAAATAAAAAAGAAGCAAGAAAACAAATTAAAGCGGATTTAGAAGCTATTTCTAATCTTACAATGAAGTTTAGAGAAAAGAAAAATAAAAAGTATGGAGATTGGTTAGATATTGAAATATCAGGTGGAACAAAGGGAATAAAAAATAATATAATATTCTTTAGATTTAATCAAGAATGCTATAACCATTTAAAACTATATTCTGCTGTTTCTTTTCCTAAAGAAATGTTGAGCTTTGATGTTCGTAAAAATCCACATAGCTATTATTTATTACGTAGAATAACCCAACATAAACACATGAACATCAATGGCAAGAATGCCGACATAATAAGGGTTAAAACTTTATTAAAAGAATGTCCTCACTTGCCTACATATGAGGAAGTAATGGAAAAAAGCAAAAAAGTAACTCAATTGATTATTAATCCCTTTGAAAGAGATATGGCGAATATAGATTGTTTTAACTGGCATTATTGCGATATAAACGGAACGTCATTAAAGCAAGAAGAACCATATAAAGATTATCAAGAGTTTGCAAACTGCTTAATTTTAATAACATGGAAAGATTATCCCAACACTAAACAGTTATCTAGTTAATTGATAATCACCTTTTATAAAAAAAATAACCAAAGCACCTTTAGGGGTGTTTTATTTTTAGCTTTAAATAGGGGGGGTAGCAGTGCACCACAGGGGGGGTAGCAGTGCACCATAGGGGGGGTAGCAGTGCACTAACTTTTTTTTAAAGCCCTTAAATAGTGGGTTTACGAGCCCTTTTTTTATTTAATATATTTAATATATCTAATATATTTAATAGGACAAGCCACGCCCACTGGAAGTGGGGCGACTTGTTATAATATTATAGGCATGGTAAATGCAGGAGTAATTACCCTTTTATGCTTGCCATGTGACCGCAGACCGCATCGAGGATAAACAAAGGGCAAGGCTACCCTATGATTGACCATAGATACATCAAACGGGTTAGGGCTGTTTATGGCAAGCATACAGCATCGAGGGCATCGAGGATATTCTATGCAGGATAAGGCATGATACACATGCAATCACATCTTACAGGCAAAGCCAGTAATGGAGCGGTTTTATAAATGATAAACTTTGTGTAAAAAACGTTAGATAGTGATAAACTTACACACATTTATGCTTGAAAACGCCTTACTTTAGGTAAATTAGAGTGATACAAACGACTTACTCCCCGGTACAAAAATAAAGGGCTTTAATAAGGGGATGTTTAGTCAGGGGGGTTATAGACAGATGAGATAATTTAATTTCTCACGTGAGGAGGGGTGGTCTAATCCTTAATGGGATAAGAAACCCATTATTTAAAGGCTTTAAGAGGATTATAAAAAGATTTTACGCCACGTATAAAGACGGTTTAAAAGAGTTTAAACAAGGTTTTACCACGTATAAAGACGGTTTTAAATGGCTTATATAAATACCCTCCCAGGGGGGGCTTAAAAAAAGGATATAAAGAGAGCGAAGAGAATCAACCATAAAACTGCGTGAAAAAATTCTTATGTGAGGGGGGGTATATTTCCCCCAAATAATAAAAATTGTAGAGAAATAGGAGAATTTATAGGTATGAAGATGAATAGAACAGAAGCAAAAAAGTACTTAAAAGGCATGATAGAGGACTATTTATTGAGCAAAAACATTAATATTAATAAGCCTTTTAGTTGTTTAAACCCTACACACCCAGATAAAAAAACGCCATCAATGAGTTATAAAAAAGATAGTACCTTTGTAAAATGTTTTGGCAAATGCAATAGAACATATGACATATTTGACCTTATAGGGTGGGATAACAAAACAGATGATTTTAATGAGCAATTTAAAATAGCTTGTGATAGATATAATGTGGTGATTGATGGTAAATCAAGCAGTGAGAGTATTAATTACGTTAAAAAGCAATCTCGAACCGCAGGACAAGCCTTAAATATAGATGATAAGGCTCATACTGATTATATTGAGAAGTGCAAAACAAATATTGATAATACTAATTATTTTGAGCATAGAGGAATAAGCAAAGATGTAGTAAAACACTTAAATATAGGTTATGACAGTGATTATAATGAGTATGGACAGCATTGGAAAGCAGTAATGTTTTTTTCCAGTAAATATGGTTACACTGCAAGAAATACAAACCTCGAAGCTACAAAAGGGGATAGGGTAAGGAAACGTAAAGGGGTAGCATCTAGTTTATTTAATAGTGAGGCAATTTATAAAGATGTGTGCTTTATTGTAGAGGGTGAATTTGATTCACTATCTATTATAGAGGCAGGGGGAGAAGCGTGTGCTTTAGCTAGTGTTAGCAATGTTAAATTGCTTTATGCTGCACTAGAAGAAGCACAGAAAACTAAGACATTTGAAAAGCCTTTAATATTATATTTAGATGATGATGATGGAGGACATATTGCAACACAAAAACTTATAAGTAAACTGAAAGAGCTTAAAATACCTTATATACAATGGCAGGATTACAGGGGATATAATGACCCTAATGAGGCATTGGTAGCTGATGAAGTGCAGTTTATAGAAGATGTATGCGACATGATAGACAGGGCAGAAGATTACGACCCACAAGAGGAAGCAAAGCAAGAGTATATAAAGAAGAATAGGACAGACAATTATATAAGGCTCTTTGCTGATGGAATAAATAAAAGTGCTGAAACAATGGCAGTACATACAGGCTTTAATGTGCTCGATGACGTTCTAGACGGTGGTTTATATGAGGGTTTATATATAGTCGGTGCTATAAGCTCGTTAGGCAAAACAACACTTATATTACAGATAGCAGATAACATGGCGGAGATTTGGCAAGATGTTTTAATATTTTCTTTAGAAATGTCACGAACTGAATTAATGTCAAAGAGCATAAGCCGATTGACGTTATTGGATGTGACAGAAAATAATAAAGATAAATCACTAGCAAAGACCGCAAGAGGGATTACAACAGGTTCAAGGTATGAAAATTATAGCATCGAGGAAAGAAAAACAATAGATAATGCAACTATAAAATATGGACAAAAATATGCTCCAAGATTATATATCCATGAGGGTGTAGGAGATATAGGGGCAGAGCAAATAAAGGAAACAATAGAAGATCATATTAAATATACAGGCAATTATCCAGTAGTAATTATTGATTATCTTCAATTATTAGCACCTTATGAAATGAGGGCTACAGATAAACAAAACACAGATAAGGCAGTATTGGAGCTTAAAAGAATAACAAGAGAGCATAAAATACCTATCATTGCTATATCTTCATTCAATAGGCAAAGCTATGGGCAATCAGTAAACATGGGAGCATTTAAAGAGAGTGGAGCAATAGAATATTCAAGCGATGTATTAATAGGGCTACAGGCTAAGGGAGTAGAAGATGAAAAAGGAAAGACTGTCAAAGACTTTAACATAGATAAGGCTAAGGAAAAAGACCCAAGGGAGATTGAATTAAAGATACTGAAGAACAGGAACGGTAAAACAGGAAGTAAAATAGAATATAGATATCGACCAATGTTTAACCATTTTGAAGAGATTGGAATAGTTAAATAGTTATATCAGTATTTATAAGCAATAATAATATTGTACCTCATGTGTAATATGCACATGAGGCACTCGAGGTACAATGTATGTAATGGTAGGGGGAGTTAAATCTCTATCAATTAAGAAACTTATACCACGCACCCAGCACCGCATGAATTTTTTCAGGTTTTAGGGAGGGGGGGTATCAATTCCTTGGAGCTTTATAGTAATGAACGGATACCTACACACACACGAGATTTTTTCCCACATCAGCTTTTAAAATCAATGGTACTATATACATCTTGTACATGATGCACTCGAGGTACAAAGGAAACATACAGCACTCGAGGTACAGAGTGGCAAAGGTATGCCCCCAGTACCTAAGTATTTAGTAGGTTTAACCCATTAACTGGGGTGGGAGGGTCTTCCCTCTCCATGGACTTCTAGAAAAAAAGTATAAATACTGGTTTTGCTAGTAAATAGTAGACTTTTATATTAAATATAGGGCAAAAAACGCACCAAAAAAGCACCTTTTTGAACTACTTTTGACATGGTTTTGAGCGGTAATTATTACCGTCCTAACATTTTACATTAAAGGCAAACGAAAGGAGGACAATTATTGTCCTCCAAAGATATTGCAGTTTTCACATAGCAAGCATAGGGAGTGTCATGACACTCCCGCTTGTTAGACACTTTGTTGGGGCACAGCCCCCTAATACCCCCAGTCACCACATTCCTGTAAGATGTATATGGATAGAGCATCTATCCCTTATCCTGCATATTAATTCCTTGATGCTGTCTGCTTACCTTATTTCCTTTCCTACTGGTGCGCCCCAATCAATATCGATTGGCTCGTACTCTCCATCATAATCAGCAAAAAGTTGTTTGATATTTTTTCTTTCTTCTTTTTGCTTTATTATTATTCTCTTATCTTTTGTCATTACTTTGTAAATCTCCTTATTAGAAGTTTATTTTAATTTTCAAATAAAGCTTTAAGACGTAGGTATTGGTTTTTTTATTTTAACATTTAAACGTTCAGGAAATTCATAGTTTTTCTTATGTGCAAAATTAAGTAAAGTGATGTTCCCGAGATTATTTACGAAATATTCAACCTCATCATACCCAACAGGATAATGGGGTCCTACATATGGGAATATTCCAAATTTGATATAATACCCATCCTCTTTCTTTTTTAAGCTAATTATTTTGCCTGAATAATTAGATACACTAGGGTTATCTGATAAATACTCAGAATAAAAATTATCGGATGCTTTTTGAAGTTCTGGTCTAAATAAAGTAAAGATTAATCCACGTTGTTTTTTCGATTGGTTTACAAAAACTATACTCAATATAGAACATAATATAAAAATAGATGTAACTATTATAATAATATATTTTTTTAACATTTATTCCTCCATAAAATAGATTTATCAGAATAAAACAAAATAAAATAAACTTCGTTAAATTTATATATAATTCGTTTTTCTATTATATTGACATGTTTAATTATGTAAATATGATTAATATATATGAGGTCATATTATCGATTATGATTAGATTATTAAAGAAAAAAGGCTTTATTGCATTATTTATTTTCATTTTATTTATTATAGTTTCTATAGTTATTGTTAGAACTATAAATGATAAATCAACTAGTTTATTACAAGCGTATAACATTGCGTATAGTGAAGCGTGTAAATGGAGCGATACTCCCGAAATTTGTCTTATTACTTCTGTCGATGAACCTGATTCTAATTCAGAGCAAGGGAAAAACGGTAAGCGAAGATATTGGAACATGATTTTTGCCGATTCTAATTCTTCAGATAAGGAATTTATCATTTCAATTCGTGATAAAACAGTTAAAGTTAAGCCGATACAGCAAGAAATAAACAGAACTCAATTCATTATCATGGATGACCTTGTGCTAACTTCAGAAAAAGCAGTATCGTCTGCTGTAAATGATTATGGCTTATTACCTGGTCAAGACTGGGCTAAAGGTTATCATTTTGTGTTAAGAAGTTTTGATAACAATATAGATTTTCAAGTCGTTGGTCTAGGAGATGATAATAAAATGATGCGTATTGCATTTGATGGATCGAATGGTAATTTTATAAAAGTATTAATGTCTAATAAATCTAATGTCGAATAGTTTTATTATTCGAACCTAGTTATCTCAAATAGATTTAAATACTATACAAAAGAAAAGGAGTTATAAATAATGAAAAGCAAATGTTTAATAAGGTCTCTTATCCTATGTGTAGCTGTGGTAATAGTCTTCAGTATGGCAAGTACTGCACTAGCAGGTAATTATTATAATCAAGATGTAACAGCTTATGTAGCTGCATCAGGGGCATTAACTGCTAGCGGAAAAACACCTGAGACTCTTGATGTTGCTGTACATCCAAAATCTGGTGGAGGTCCTATCTTTCCTTTTGGAACAATTATTTTTACAGACAGAGATCTTGTCTATGAAAAGTATGGAGCTACTTCCCGAGTATTTAATGTTCAGGACATTGGTCCTGCCCCAACACGTACTACATATTGGTTTGACATTTACTATGGGGTAAATACTACTGCAAACTATAATGCAGCTGTCAATTTTGGTGTACAGACAGTAAACTATTCAACACATTGATTAATTTTAGCCTGCTTTTGACATGCTTTTAATGTGCTTTTGAAGCTAAAACAAAAGATAAAGCAAAAGAATTGCTTTATCTTTTTATTTAAAGACTTTTATTACTCAATTATATATACTGGGAAAGAAAAAACAAAAAAGAAGTATATATTTGATATTTAGAGAAAAAAAGACTTCACTATATTTTACCATAATTTAAGTATTTATTTAAATAACTTCCTCTGTATGCACAAGATGTACAATATACACATGATACACTCTAGGTATGTAAGCAATATGTAACACCCGAACTTTACGAACCCCATAAATATAAAAGAAACGTGCTCTATATAACATTTAGTCGAAACATTAAGCCTAGGGCTTATTGTAAGGGCTTAAACTGCCCCCATGTATTGATTGTTA
>CALODI010000025.1:0-2414 GCA_942492135.1 uncultured Peptostreptococcaceae bacterium | reverse complement strand
AAGAAAGAACATGTTAATTATAAATTAATATCAATCTTAAAACACGATGATATTTGAACATCTAGTTATAAAAAGCTTATGGGCAACCGAGGTAGTTTATCTGCCGGCCCAGACGGTCGAACAATACTAGATCTATCTGAGAGTAAAATTTTAGACATAAAGAATTCTGTGATAAACGGAACCCATAAATGAGGACAAACAAGAAGAATATACATTCAAAAACCTAATGGTGATAAAAGATCTATAGGTATATCTGATATTGAAGATAGATTAGTACAAGAGGTAATACGTAGAGTTTTATCTACAATCTATGAACCAGTATTTTCTCCTTATTCTCATGGTTTTCGTCCTGGAAGATCTTGTCACACGGCACTTAGAAATGTCCGTAAAAGCTTCAAAGGCACAAAATGGATGATTGAAGGCGACATTTCTAAGTTCTTTGATACCGTAGATCACGACAAATTGATCACATTACTTAAAATTAAAATTAAGGACGAACGTCTATTGAATCTAATCTATGCTGGTTGTAAGTCCAAAATAATCATGCCAGATTCAGGATCTATTACTAATGATCGTGGAGTACCACAAGGAGGAGTTTTATCTCCTCTTTTAGCAAATATTTATTTACATCAACTAGATATGCTTATGCATAAATTCATTGAACAAAGAAATATTGGCTTTCAAAGACCCCACAATCCCGAGTATAGAAAATACGTTAAAGAATACGGTTATCGAAATGCACGTAAAACTAAACTCAAAGCTTCTGATTATACTAGCCAGAAATATAGAAGATTTGCATATGTAAGATATGCAGATGATTTTATTATCGGAATGTGTGATACTAAAGAAGAAGCCTTAGTAGTTAAATCTCAAATTGCAAAATTTCTCGCCGATGAACTTAATCTGCAGTTAAATGAAGACAAAACCATAATTACAGACACTAGAAAAACTGGAAGTAAATTCCTTGGATATGTTATACTTATGCATAATGGTGTTTGAAAAAGAAACCAAAATAATACATTAAGGTTAACTGGTAAAAGTCACATTAGATTAATGGCAGACACAGATAAAGTAGTTAGAAGACTTGCAGAAAAAGGATTTTGCACTAGGGATGGTGATCCAAGACCAAAGTTTACATTCTTATCTGATACTCAAGGTACAACAAATAAGAAAATAAATCGAATATTTAGTGGAATAATGGAATATTACAAAGTAGCTGAGAATAGGAAACAATTTGGTTGTTATCTGTTCTACATATTTAGCCACTCATTAGCTAAATTATACAGCGCCAAGTTTCGTTGACATCGTAGAGCCACAATCTTCAAACTTGGAGGTCGTGACTTGTCACAAGCTATTAAGGTGAAAAGAAGTGTAATAGGAAGACAGGAAGATATTCCCATTTCACCTATTATATATAGTCATTATAATGACATACCAGCTGCAATTAAAGCGCCTCTCGACCCGAATTTTTCATCAAGTTGAGAGACTATCTATAAAGGTATCATAAAAGGACCTATAGATATAGGTGAAATACTTAGAAAATATACTATAGCTGGTCCAATATTGGATCAGAAACCTATTTGCGCCAAATGTGGTAGTGTCCGTGATCTCCAAATTCACCATATAAGAGGACTAAAAGATGTTAATAAAGAATCCATTAAGACTCAAATAAAAGCCAAAAGACAAACTGTTGTATTATGCAAAATTTGTCATTTAAAGGCTCATGGGGGATCATTCAAATAAGTCATTTGTATTAAGTTGGAGAGCCGTGTGCAGGGTAATCTGCTCGCACGGTTCGGAGAGCACTGAGCTGGGATTAGCATCCTAAAGACTCTATATAGTTAATTAACTTAATTATACAAGAATCTTGAAAGCGCTTTGACTCTATATTATGTGTGAATTTTCTTATTCATTTCAATTTATTGATGAGGTTCATAATATATTATTTAAAATAAATTAATTTAATTTATTTTAAATTTTTAAATTTGTATTTTGTTTTAATAGACAAACAAATTAATTAATGTTTAAATCTTTTAAAGATAAATTTGGAAGAGATCCTAAATTTAAATATAAAAAAAAATGTATACCTTTCTATGGAACACAATTATATACTTTTTTTAAAAAAAATTTAATTAAAAATTTTACTTGAAATTATGATATTATTGTTCCTTGAAGACAAAAATTTTTAACTCCTACAAAAGATTGATTAGATATACAAATAGCTAGAGATAAGATATTTTTACATCCTATATCAATAAAACCAAAACAAATTATTTTTTATTTAAGAAGAAGATGAAAAAATTTACCTAAAAAAATTCAAAAAGATGCTTGATTAAATTATAATAATGTTTTTATAAATTCTATAGATAATATTTATCCTTATTTAAAATATATTCATCCTTATGTTGCTAATA
>CALODI010000024.1:0-13759 GCA_942492135.1 uncultured Peptostreptococcaceae bacterium | reverse complement strand
AGGACTTGATATGTCCTAAATAAGATACAGAAAGAGACCAGATGTTGAGGTTGAATTAACAGACCAAGATTTTGAAGATGTTCCAGAAGTGGATATTAAACTTTTAAAATTAGCACAACTTATAAGTGAAAAAGTTGTCACATTAACAGATTTCAATTTAAATAAAGTAGCCAATTTCAAGGTGAGAAGTATTAAATATAAATGAACTAGCAAATGCTGTAAAGCCAGTTGTTATTCCAGGGGAAGAAATGATAGTTCAATTATAAAAGAAGGTAAAGTGGGTCAAGGAGTAACACCTAGATGATGGAACTATGATTGTAGTAGATGGAGGCAAGCATACGGAGAGACTATCTAGAGTATTTAGTATCTATTCTTCAAACTGCAACAGGAAGAATGATATTTGGAAAACCAACAATAACGAAAAATATTGTAAAAAAGACTTTTAAATGGCTTTCTTGTGTTATAAAAAAAAAGCTCAATTCTAATATAGTTAGAATTTTATATGAAATTAAACAGAACTTTACCTCCTCTAAATTATATTATGCTAAGAATCTGAACTTAATTGACCTATACCTAGAAGATACCATACCTACTGATAATAATGTTATGGCTGTGCTGGTTTCAAGATTATAAAGTATAGATAAAACTAATGTAGCTGCCCCACATAGCAAGACCTACAGCCTTAAAAGCAATATTAATTATTTTCTTATTCATAACTATCCCCCCTAAAAATGATATTATCACTAATTTAAAAAAATACATCATAATTGAACATTAATTTAAAACATAGGGAATAAAAATAGTTTACTTTCTTATAATTATAGTGTAAAATTACACTATAAAGGTAAAAAGAAACTCTGTTGAGGTGGTTGTATGAATAAAGAAGAAGTAATCGATATGGTTTCAAGAAAGTTAAAGCTTATACGAACGGAGTATAATTTTTCTCAAGATAAGATGGCTGAAGTGATAGGTGTATCCAAAAAAGACATTAGTTCAAATAGAAAAAGAGAGAAATTCATTGTCTTGGAGTACTTGCATTGCTGTTTGTAGTATTTTCAATGAAAGTGAAATACTTAAAATGAGAACTTTGGAGAAGAGCCTGTAAAACTTGTACAGATAGTAATATCTTGGTAAAATGTATTTTCCTAAAAATAAAACAGGTGGAGGGAAAATATGGTGGAAGGATATAGATCAGACCGATATTTTTAGAATGCAACAAAATCTAGTTACATTTCATTATAGAATACTAGACGATAAAAACTATAGATTGTATAGTTCATTTGATAAAGAGTATATATATGAAATGTTTAAGAAATTGATAGATCAATAGAATAGGAGGTATTTTGATATGGGAAAAAGAAAAATAAGCAAAAATAAGCTTAACTTTCTAGAAGAAGAGCTTGAATTTATGAAAAAAGAAAATTTAATAAGCTTGGATCAAAAGGTAGATATAATGGATAGATACGATATTGTAAGATTAAATTTTGTTAGAATAATACTAACTATAGGAGCAGTGTTAATAGGCCTTGGAATAATTAGTTTTATAGCTAGTAACTGGAATTACATAACTAAAACAACAAAAATATCTATGATTATAGGATCTTATATAGGATTCAATATATTAAGCTATAAGCTAGAAGATAAATACGAAAGAGACTACAGTAAGAGTTTTTTATATATTGGAGTTTTGATATATGGTGCTGGTATATTTTTAATAGGTCAGATATTCAACTATGGAGGACATTTTTCAAAAGCATTTTTATTTTGGGGTGTAGGTATAATACCTATAGGTCTATTGTTTAAAGATAAACTTGTATTTATATTCTCACATATATTTTTATTGATATATTTGACTAATTCATATGATATAGAATATTTATCTTATTCAATGATTTTAATAATACCGGTTTTATATTATATAAACAAGCACTTAGGAAATGGTAAAGTAGGGACATTTTTTAATAATCTACTATCGATAAGCACTATATTATACTTTTTAAACAATTATAACGTAGACGAATTTTATACATTAGCTATACTTTTATTAATAGGTATATTTATGTATTATGCAAAATTAGGTATTAATAGAGATGTATTTAAGATACAAGGACTAATAATATTTGGAATATCAGGATTGATTCTTACAGAGCCTTATATTTGGGAATATAGTTTTAAATTTATAAAAAGTGGAGTTACTATAAGTTTGATATTCGCCATTTTGTACGTACTGTATCTTTTCCATGAGACTAATAAAGGAAACTTAATATCTCTGATATTCATATGTATTACTATACTTAGGTATTATTTTGATACATTCTATGATTTTATGCCAAAGTCGATGTTTTTTATAACATCAGGAGCAATACTTTTATTATTTGGACATTATTTTGAAAGAATGAGAAATAAAAGAGGGGGTGAATTCATTGAAAAATAATAAATATATAATATCGATGATTTTACCTATAATAATATTAATAGGAATGATTATAACTCCTCTTATTACGTATTATAAGGGCAATGAAATAATAATTAATACAAAGCCATATGATCCAACAGATGCCTTCAGAGGCGATTATATATATATGAACTACGATATAAATGATATAAGTTTAGGTCAAATACCAGATGGATTAATAGATGAAGATAATTATTATCAAGAAAAACTTGAAAATAAAAAATTGTATGTTGTTTTAAAGCAAGAAGATAGAATATACAAAGTTGATTATTTAACAGATAAAAAACCAAAAGATAAAATATATCTAAAGGCTAAGTATGGTCGTACTATTACAGATTGGAACGAAAATAAGGAAAATAAAAAAGAAAATATTATAGGAATTAGGGTTTATTATAACTTAGATAAATACTTTATTGAAGAGAATACAGGAGCTGATTTTGAAAAAAAGGCGAGAGAAGGAAAGTTAAAGGCTAAGGTCAAGGTTTACAACGGATATAGTCTGTTAATAGATGTATTCTAAAATCTATAGTATAATTACGTTAGAGGTGATTTAATGAATAGTGCAGTTATAGTTGCAGCTGGAACGGGTAAGAGAATGAAATCTAATATAAACAAGCAGTATATAAAATTAAGAGACAAAGAAGTAGTCGCTCATACTATTGAAGTTTTCGATAAAAATAATAATATAGATGAAATAGTTGTTGTTGTACGAGAAGATGAAGAAGAGTTTTTCGTGGAACATGTAGTTAATAAGTATAATTTCGACAAAAACATAAAAATAGCTCATGGAGGATGTGAGAGACAGGACTCAGTTTATAATGGTCTTAAAAAGGTAAGCAATGGGTGCAAGATAGTATTAATACATGATGGTGCAAGACCTTTTGTAAGTAATTCTATTATAAATAATTCTATTGAGGAAGCGATGGAAAACAAAGCAGTTGTAGTAGGGGTTCCGGTTAAGGATACTATCAAGATATTAGATGATAAAAATATAATAACGAATACACCTAACAGAAAGTATGTATGGTCAGTTCAAACTCCTCAAAGCTTTGATTATGGTATTTTGATTAAGTGCTATGAAAATGCTTTTGAAAAAAGATTTTATGGAACTGATGATGCTATGCTAGTTGAAAATATGGGCTATAATGTAAAGATGATAATGGGATCGTATGAAAATATAAAGATGACTACCAGAGAAGATTTGAATTTTGGTGAGCAAATACTTAAAAATAGAGAGTAGGAGGATGTTATGATAAGAGTTGGTATAGGATATGATGTACACAAGTTAGTAGCAGATAGAGATCTTATTATAGGTGGAGTTAAAATTCCTAATGAAAAAGGACTTTTAGGACATTCTGATGCTGATGTACTCACACATGCGATAATGGATAGTATACTTGGAGCCATGGCTCTTAAAGATATAGGCAAACACTTTCCAGATACTGATCCTAAATACAAAGGAGCAGATAGTATTAAATTATTAGAATATGTGGGTCAACTTGTGAATAATAGAGGATATAATGTCAATAATATAGACAGTACAATAATAGCGCAGGCTCCAAAGATGGCTCCGTACATAGATACTATGAGAGAAAAAATATCAAAAGCATTAAATATAGATATAGAATCAGTGAACGTAAAAGCTACAACTGAAGAAGGACTTGGATTTACAGGAACAAAAGAAGGAATATCATCTCAAGCAATATGTTCATTAATATTGGTTGACAAAAAATAAATTATAATATAAAATTAGTAATTAAATTTATAAATAGTTTATAAACATAGAAGGAGAATAGTAGATAATCTATCTTCACAGAGAAAAAGCCATTGGTGAGAGGTTTTTAAGAAAAGTTTATTGAACCAGCTCTGGAGTTTAAGAACGCTAAAAAGTTCTTACGGTAGGACCGTTATATCCTGTTAAGAGAGCAATTCATTGCTAACTAGAGTGGTACCGCGGAAGTCAAGCCTTTCGTCTCTAATATTAGAGACGAAAGGCTTTTTTAATACATGCGCTATTATAAAGCGAATTTAAAGGAGGAATAGAAATGAGTAAGAAAAACAAACAATTTGTTGAGGAAATAACTCCAATGGAAGTTGATTTTCCACAATGGTATACAGACGTAATATTAAAGACAGACCTTGTAGATTACTCTCCTGTAAAAGGATTTATGGTAATAAAGCCATATGGATATGGAATATGGGAAAATATTCAAGCGTTTGCAGATAGAAGATTTAAAGATACAGGACACAAAAACTGTTACTTCCCACTACTTATACCAGAAAGTTTATTAACAAAAGAAGCAGAGCACGTTGAAGGCTTTGCTCCAGAAGTTGCATGGGTAACTCATGGAGGACATAATGAACTTACTGAAAGACTTTGTGTTAGACCTACATCAGAGACTATAATATGTGCTATGTATTCTAAATGGTTAAAATCTTACAGAGATCTACCATACCTTTATAACCAATGGTGTTCTGTTGTAAGATGGGAAAAGACAACTAGACCTTTCTTAAGAACGTCAGAATTTTTATGGCAAGAAGGACATACACTACATGAAACAGCTGAAGAAGCAAAGGCTGAAACTCTTCAAATGCTTAATATATACAAAGAAGTAGCAGAGGACTTACTTGCTATGCCAGTTGTATGTGGACAAAAGAGTGAAAATGAAAAGTTTGCCGGTGCAGATAGCACTTATACAATAGAGGCTTTAATGCATGATGGAAAAGCATTACAATCTGGAACAAGTCATTTCTTAGGAAAGCATTTTACTAAGGCTTTTGATATAGAATTCTCTGATAGAGAGGGAAATCTTGTTAACCCATACCACACTTCATGGGGAATATCTACAAGACTTATAGGTGGGCTTATAATGGTTCATGGAGATAATAGAGGCTTAGTACTTCCTCCAAGAGTTGCACCTACACAAGTTGCAATAATTCCGATAGCAGCACATAAAGGCAATGTTATGGAAGTTGTAGATTCTATATACGCTGATCTTAAAGGATCTGTAAGAGTTGAAGTTGATGATAGACCTAATTATTCTCCAGGTTGGAAATTCAATGAGTGGGAAATGAAGGGTGTTCCTATAAGATTAGAAATAGGACCTAAAGATATAGAAAACAATCAAGTTACTATATTTAGAAGAGATACCCTTGAGAAAACTCAGATACCAATGGAAAACTTAAAAGAAAATATAGAAAATCTATTAGATGATATTCACGATGGATTATATAACAAAGCATTGAAGCTTAGAGAAGAAAAAACTTATGTAGCTAAAAATATGGATGAATTTAAGAAAACAATAGAAGAAACTCCAGGATTTATAAAAGCTATGTGGTGTGGAGATACAGAGTGTGAACTTAAAGTAAAAGAAGAAACAGGAGCTACTATAAGATGTATGCCTTTCGAGCAAGAAAATTTAGGTGATACTTGCGTATGCTGTGGTAAACAAGCAGAAAAAATGGTTTACTTTGCAAAAGCTTATTAAATAAAAAACCGCATTATTCTAAGAATAATGCGGTTTTTCTAATGTATATCCAGTAGCCTCTAACCAGTTAATTGCATCTTCAAATGCATCTATTCCACTGAAGAATGAATAAGTTATACTTGTTCTTTTAGCAATTTCATGCATTTGAGATTTAACTAGAGGATCATTTGTAATTATAATACCGTGGTTAAAACCATTTTCAACAGATAATTTTAAAAAATCTTTCAATTCATTGAAATCTCCAGATGCTTTATAATTACTTAAATTACAAAACTTAGCCCAGGGTTTGTAATTTCCTATTTCTTTAAATACCATATTCTTATAATCGTCTATAAATCTTTTGAAATCCTCATTTGTCAAAGCGCCTATAATTTTTTCATATACTATTCGTTTTCTTTTGTCGATCAATATAGTGTACATCCCCTTTGAATCCACTATCTCCATATGACAATCCCCTTTTTTATAACAATATAGTGAATTTACGTTATATGACACATGTATTAAACATTTAACAACAAAAAACCTTTTTTATAAATCAAATACATAAAAATGAGTTAAAATTTTAATAATACTATATTAATCTTCCTGAATTTTGATAATATTATATATAAAGTGAAATTTAATTCAGATGGAGTTTTCACACCAACTGAATTTCTAGTTGCGTAAGTGCGCTGTGGGTAAACCAATCCAGAAGCTGTAGAGTTCATATCTCCAGTATTAAGATGGGGTAAGTAGAACTCTTAGTTTAGGGATAACCTAAAAGGGGGTATTGTTTTGAAATTAAGCTCTATATACTTAAAGACATATAAAGACTGCTTCATTGAATTTAACAATGAAAGTTCTAAATTACTACACAGATCTGGATTAGTTAAATACGTTGATAGTGGAAGTTATTGCTACACAGGTTTTGGAAATATGTTTTTGGATAGTATAACAAAACATATATTGGACAACTTTAAAGATAATATACTAATAAAAGCAAATGGAGATAAAGAAGAAATATTAAATTCATATATGAAGGAATTAAAATCATATAAGAATATACCTCTTAATCTCGCTTATCTGACACTTAATAAAAATAAAAAATCTAGACTTAAAGATGGTTTATTAAATCCTAAAAAAGAGAATATGATAAAGTTTGTAAGTATAGTAGGGGAAAAGGATATAGATACAACTATAAGCAATCAAACAATAAGTATAGATAAATTAACAGAAGAATTAAATATAAAAAAAACTAAATTGAATAATGGAGAAAATAAATACAAATACTTCTACAATACAACTTATCCACTAAGAGAGGTGTTTTCATGTGGAAAATGTGGATATGGAGATTTAAAAGAAGAAATAAAATCACTTTCGGACAAGGACTTATCCACACAAGAAGTTCAAGAAATGAATTTTATACACACTCCAAACATTAAAACTATAGACGAATTAGAATCATCTTTAAATATTTCATCTAAGAAACTTATAAAAACCATACTGCTTAATATAAAGGGTAGTATAGTAGCTGTTTTATTAAGAGGAGACAGAAGTATAAACAATGTATTAGTAGCAAAGCATTTTGATATAAAAGAAAAAGACGTAAAGATGGCAACTGAAGAAGAAGTAAATTCTGCAACGGGAGCTGAAGTTGGATTTGCAGGGCCGATAGGAATAAAAGTTGATACTGTACTTTGTGATGAAGAAATTATTTATATAAAAAATGGAGTTGTAGGAGCTAATAAAACGGATTATCATATTCAAAATGTAAATTACAAAAAAGATTTTGATGTAGATTATATAAGCAATTTTAAATTAGCTAAGATACAAGATAGATGTTTTAACTGTGAAGGAGAAATAAAGGCTTTTAGTGGTATAAATTTTATAGATATAGATACTGTAAAAACGGAGTTTAAATATCTGAATTCAAATGCAAAAGAAGAGACTTTATATAAAGTTGAAACTAGATTATACACAGATAGATTATTTTCAATAATTGTTGAAGAAAATAAAGATGAATTGGGGATATTGTGGACAGATAATATAAGTCCTTTTGATTATCATATTATAATAGGAAATATTAAAAAAGAAAAAGAATATAATGCTGGTTTGTCTATATATGAAAGCTTGATAAATAAGGGATATAATGTATTGCTAGATGATAGAAAAGAGAGAATCGGATTTAAATTTAAGGACTGTGAATTAATAGGAATACCAAAAACCATAGTAATAGGTAAAGATATTGAAAATAGTATGGTTGAAATAAGAAATAGAGAAACTAAAGAATCTGAAAATATAGACATAAGTCAGCTTATATAATATAATCATATAGAAAATTTACATTAGGAGGGTTTTTAATGAGTGTAAAAGTTAGATTTGCGCCAAGTCCAACTGGGTTTGTTCACATTGGTAGTTTAAGAACGGCTTTATATAATTATTTATTTGCAAAAAAAATGGGTGGAACATATCTTTTAAGAGTTGAAGATACGGATCAAAGTAGATTAGTTGAAGGTGCTATAGAGGGAATGTTAAAAGCTATGGACTGGGCTGGAGTTAATCATACAGAAGGTGTAGTTCTTGATGAAAATGGAAAGATAACTGAATCCGGAGAGAATGGACCATATGTTCAATCTAAGAGACTTCATATATATAAAGAATATATAAAACAGCTTTTAGATAATGGACATGCATATTACTGTTTTTGTTCAAAAGAGAGAATTGATAAAGTTAGAGAAATACAAAAATCTGAAGGAAAAATACCTAAATACGATGGTATATGTAGAGGATTATCAAAAGAAGAAGTTGAAGCAAAAATTGCAGCTGGAGAAAAATATGTTATAAGACTTAAATTTCCAGCTAATAAAGAAATAAAGTTTAATGACATAGTAAGAGGACTTGTATCTATAAACACAGATGACTTAGACGATCAAGTATTGATGAAATCAGACGGATTCCCTACATATCACTTTGCTGTTATAGTAGATGATCACTTAATGGGAATAACTCATGTTATAAGAGGGGAAGAGTGGTTACCATCAACTCCAAAGCATGTATATATGTATGAGGCATTTGGATGGGAAGCTCCAACATTTGTTCATCTTCCAAATATATTAAATTCAGAAAGAAAGAAATTAAGTAAGAGACAAGGCGATGTTGCAGTTGAAGATTTTAGAAAAAAAGGATATTCACCAGAAGGTCTTGTAAACTATGTATCACTAGTTGGATGGTCTCCAGAAGACAATAATGAAATATTTAATATGAAAGAGCTTGAAGAAGCTTTCTCTTTAGAAAGAGTTTCAAAGAGCGGTGGAGTATTTGATACTGATAAGTTAAACTGGGTAAATGCACATTATATAAAGGCTGCAGATAATGCAGTTATAGCAGACCTTGCTATACCTTTCTTAATAGAAGCAGGATTCATAACAGAAGAAGAAGTTGAGGAAAAGTACGATTGGATAAAATCAATGGTAGGAGTAGTAAAGGAAAGCTTATCTTATGTAAAAGAAATTACAACTAAGGTTGATATATTCTTTAAAGATGAATTAGAACTTGAAGATGATGAATGTAGAGAATTTTTAAAGTTAGAGCATATACCTGCTTTAATAGATGTATTAGAAGAAAAAGTGACAGATGCTGATGAAATAAACGAAGAATTTATAAAAGCTATGTTCAAGCAAATTCAAAAAGAGCATGGAATTAAAGGTAAGAATTTATTCATGGGAACTAGAGTGATTTTAACAGGACAAATGCATGGACCTGAAATGCCTTTAGTTTTAACTTTACTTGGAAAAGAAAAAATACTTAACAGAATTAAATATGTAAAAGCGGAAATAATATAAAATATAAAAATCCTATGTTATCTAAAAATAACATAGGATTTTTATATTTTATATTATTTTTAAAGTATTGATAACAGTGATAGAAGAACTATACTTGCAACTATTTTAAGCAACGGAGCCCGTAGGATCGTTGGCGATATGAGTCAGTGCGTAGCAACTAGACGGATTTTATCATTTTGATATTGACAAGGATGAATTATAATTATATTATTTAATAAACTATTCCGACAAAAACAGTAGGAATTAAGGAGTGATTTTATGATTTATAATAATATAGGTGAGCTTATAGGTAATACTCCTCTTGTGAAGCTTAATAAATTAGTTAATGAGGATATGGCTAATGTGTATGTTAAGCTTGAATACTTTAATCCAGGAGGCTCTGTTAAAGATAGAATAGCACTTAATATGATAGAAGAGATGGAGAAAAAAGGACAATTAAAATTAGGGTATACTATAGTTGAACCAACTAGTGGTAATACCGGTATAGGAATTGCTATGGTAGCAGCATACAAAGGATATGAAGTTGTTTTAGTTATGCCAGAGACAATGAGTATGGAAAGAAGAAAAATATTAAAAGCATATGGAGCTCAAATTGTACTTACAGAGGGATCTAAAGGAATGAAAGGCTCAATAGATAAAGCTAATGAACTTGTTAATGAAAATGATAATTATGTAATTCTTAGTCAATTTGAAAATATGGATAATCCTAATACTCATAGAAAAACAACAGCTCTTGAAATTATTAAAGATTTAGACTCTAATATAGATGCATTTGTATCAGCAGTTGGAACGGGTGGGACTATAACTGGTATTGGTGAAGTTTTAAAAGAAAATATAGCTAATGTTAAAGTTTGTGCAGTAGAGCCTATGGATTCTCCTGTTTTATCTGGAGGAAGTTCTGGACCTCATAAAATCCAAGGAATAGGAGCTGGATTTATACCTAAAGTGCTAAATACAGATATAATAGATGAAGTTATCACTGTTTCAACTGAAGAATCGTATAATACATCAAGAGAACTTGCCAAAAAAGAAGGTGTATTTATAGGAATATCTTGTGGTGCAGCTGTATTTGGAGCTATTGAAGTAGCTAAAAAACTAGGAAAAGGAAAAAATGTAGTTGTAATAGCTCCTGACACTGGAGAGAGGTATTTAAGTGTAGAAAATTTGTATTAAAAAAATAATAGTAACCCCCGATAAGAAAAAAAATTAAAAATAATGAAGGTATTTTTTGGAAAAAATATAATATTATAAATAATGAATGTTGTGTATAAGATTGTGCATAATCTGTGAATATATTGTGTACAATATTAATAGTTGTGTATAACTATTGTTTTTTATAGGGGGTTATAATAATGAGTAAAGAATTTGATGGGATTAGATTAGAATTAGAATCTCTTTGTCGAGAATTTACGGACATATTAAATAAAATGAAAGATCAAAATATCATATCGGAACAAGAATATAATGAATATTCATCTAAAAAAATAGAGTTTTTAGAAAATTAATTAAAAAAAGCCCCCGAATTTATAATTCGTGGCTTTTAATTTTTTATCATTATGATATATTTATCATAATGATAAAAAATTATAAGTTCTATGGTTAATAGAACTTATTTGAGGAGGAATTACTATGAAAACGATAATTAATGAAATAAATGTTATTAAAGAAAAGGATCCAGCAGCTAGAGGTACATTTGAGGTCATACTTAATTACCCAGGCCTTCATGCTATTTTAATTCATAGATGTTCACATTTTTTATATAATAAGAAATTTTTTGTTACAGCTAGAATAATATCTACTATAAGCAGATTCTTAACTGGAATAGAAATACATCCTGGAGCTAAAATAGGAAAAGGACTTTTTATAGATCATGGAATGGGTATAGTAATAGGAGAAACTGCAGAAATAGGAGATAATGTTACTATTTTTCATGGATCAACTTTAGGAGGAACAGGAAAAGATACAGGAAAAAGGCATCCAACTGTAGGTAATAATGTTATAATATCAGCAGGATCAAAAATATTAGGGCCTATAGAAATAGGAGATAATTCTAAAATTGGAGCTAATGCAGTTGTATTAAAAGAGGTTCCTAAAGACTGTACAGTTGTAGGAATACCAGGTAAAATAGTAAAAAGAAATGGGATTAGAGTAGATGAAAAATTATAAAGAGGTGGTAAAATGAAGTTATATAACACTTTAACTAGAAAAAAAGAAGAATTCATTCCTTTGGAAGAAGGTAAAGTAAAGATGTATACATGTGGACCCACAGTATACAACTATTTTCATATAGGAAATGCAAGACCTTTTATAATATTTGACACTTTAAGAAGATATCTTGAATATAGAGGATATAATGTAACTTACGTACAGAACTTCACAGATGTCGATGATAAGATAATAAATAAAGCTAATGAAGAGGGAATAACTCCACTTGAGGTAGCAGACAAATATATAAAAGAATATTTTACAGATGCAGATGGACTTGGAATAAAGAGAGCTTCTGTTCATCCTAGAGTTACTGATAATATAGAACAAATAATAGAATTTGTTAAAGATTTAGAGGATAAGGGATATGCATATGCTGTAAATGGAGATGTATACTTTGATACTAAAAAGTTTGAGGGATACGGAAAATTATCAAAGCAAAATATAGAAGATTTAGAAGCTGGAGCTAGAATAGAAGTTAATGATAATAAGAAAAGTCCAATGGATTTTGTTCTCTGGAAGAGTAAGAAAGAAGGAGAACCTGGATGGAGCAGTCCTTGGGGAGAAGGAAGACCTACAGGCCATAGAGTGTTCTAATGTCTAGCAGAGATCTAGGGAGATACTATAGATATTCATGCAGGAGGTCAAGATTTAACATTCCCTCATCATGAAAATGAAATAGCTCAAACTGAGGCTAGAACTGGTAAGAATTTTGCTAATTACTTGATACATAATTGATATATAAATATAAATGATGAGAAAATGTCTAAGTCTAAAGGTAATTTCTTTACAGTTAGGGATATATCTGAAAAATATGATTTAGATATAGTGAGATTCTTTTTATTGAGTGCTCACTATAAAAACCCAGTGAATTTTAGCGATGATATGTTAAAGCAAAATGGTGCTGGACTTGAAAGACTATATAATACTAAGAGTAATTTAGAATTTTAAAAGACAAGTTAGATGGAAGTATGACTGATGAAGAAAAATCGCTTGTTAAAGAATTAGATACTTTCAAAACTAGATTTATAGAAAGTATGGATGATGATATAAATACAGCAGGTGATGCTATAAGTGTAATATTTGAGCCTATGATTTATAAATACTAATGTAGATGATAAGGCTTTAGAGTTCGCTAATGAATGTTATAATTTATTTAAAGAACTTACAGACGTTTTAAATATAGCTAATAAATCAAATGATGATAGTATAGATGAAGAAATAGAGAGTCTGATAAATCAAAGAACACAAGCTAAGAAAAATAAGGAATATAAATTAGCTGATGATATAAGACAAAAGTTACTTGATATAGGTATATCTATAGAGGACACAAGACAAGGCGTAAAATGGAGACGAGTTTAATATGGAAAAAATGCAAGCTAGAAACATGTCCCCTGTAGTACTTGCGTACATGGGAGATACGGTATATGAATCTTTTGTAAGAGAATATTTGATTAATAAAAATAATATATGCAGAGTCAATGATCTTCACAAAAATGCAGTTAAGTTTGTAAAGGCAAAATCACAAGCTAAAGCGGTACTTTCGCTAGAAGAAGAGTTAAGTGATGAGGAAAGCTACATCGTAAAAGAGGCAGAAATCAAAAGTCAAATAAGGTTCCAAAAAATGCAGATACAACAGAGTATAGATATGCTACTGGATTTGAAGCTTTGGTTGGGTATTTACATTTGATTAATGAGCAAGAACGAGTTAAGTATATAATGAGTAAGTCTATAGAAATTATAGAGGGTGAAATGTAGTAGTTTAACAATATAATATTAGCACTTAATCC
>CALODI010000023.1:0-5476 GCA_942492135.1 uncultured Peptostreptococcaceae bacterium | reverse complement strand
CTCGTAGAGAAATCATTAAATTTCCCGCCTGAATACTACGATCGCAAGATTAAAATTCAAATTAATAGACGGTTCTAGTTAAACTCGAGGAGCATGTGGATTAATGCGACGATCCGCGCGTAACCTTACCCAGTCTAGTTATTTTAGAATAAAATAATAAATTTAAAATATCAGAAGATGCATGGCTGTCTTCAGTTCGTGCTTTAAAGCGTAAGATTAATTTCCTATAACGAACGAAACCCCTATACAATAAAAAAAAAAAAATATTTATTATAGACTGCCAATGAAAATTGGAGGAAGGAGGGGACTACGTCAAGTCCTTATGTCTTTTATGATTGGGGCCTCACATGTGCTATAATGGCTGTTACAATAATTCATTAGTTAGTGATAACATATTAATATTTAAAAACAGTCATAGTTCGGATAGAAAACTGAAATCTGTTTTCTTGAAGTAAGATTGAGTAGTAATCGTGGAGTAGAGCGCCACGGTGAATTTTTTCACTAGTTCGTACTAATCGCCCGTCAATGCAGAGAACTTTAATTTAATCCTAAATTATATTTATTAATATACTTCCTTATTTATTATATAAGCTTATATTAATTTATATAACATCGATAAATTTCTTACTTTGCATAAGTCGTAACATAGTGGCGTTACATGAATGTGTCGCCGGATGTAAAAATCAGTATATCAAATTATATTATTATTGATAATGATTATAACATTAATAACTCAAATGGTAGAGTAACTAGCTTCGGATTAGTTTGTTATGTGTTCGATTCACATTTAATGTTCACATTTAATGTTCATATATAATAGCGGAATTAGGTTAATTGGTAAACTATTTGTCTTCCAAACAAATTAAGCGAGTTCGAAACTCGCATTCCGTATAAAAAGGGTTATCGATAGATGACTTGTCTTTAAGAAAAAAGAAGGACGTGAAAAAAACGAAATACTAAAAATTAATAATTTATTTTTAGTGAATCCTTTAGAGAAATCTTATATAATATAACAACCTAGTGAATTGAAACATCTTAGTAGCTAGAGGAATAAAAATCAATAGAGATTTAGTTAGTAGTGGCGAACGAAAACTAATTAGCCCATTATTTTAAATAATTTATAATTTTAGAAAAATTATATAAAAGGTAGTAAAATTCCTGTATAAAATTATATATTTAAAATATTGAGTAGAGTCTTTTTTAGGCTTGAATATAGGAGAATCAACTTCTAAGGCTAAATATTCTTAAAGAACGATAGTGAACTAGTAACGTGAGTGAAAGTTGAAAAGAATGAATGGATTATAATATATATAATCCTGAGGAAAAAGAAATTGAAATCGATAACTTACAAGCATACAGAGGTTTAATAAACTGATGTAGTACCTTTTGCATAATGGAATTGCAAGTTATAATAAGATGCAAGATGAATAATCATAGCGAAAGCAAGTTTTAAAAGGCGTATGTATCTTGTTATAGACCCGAAACTATGGTGATCTATTCATGAACAGGTTGAAGCTAATATAAAAATTAGTGAAGGACCGAACCGGTGGTTGTTGCAATAACCTCGGATGATTTGTGAATAGTGGTGAAATGCTAATCGAACCTAGAAATAGCTGGTTATCCTCGAAAAGTATTTAAGTACTAAGTTAAATATATAATTATTATATGTGGTAAGGCTACTAATATAATGTTTGGCTCTCGTGAAACAGGGTACTTAATTATTTTAAACCTAGAATACATATAATAAATTATTTAGCATACAGTCCTATGGGGTAAGCTTTTAGGACAAAAGAGAAACAACTCTGACTTAAAGTTAAGGTCATTAAATTTTATTAAGTGTTAAAGGAGATTATTAATTAAAATAATAGACAAGTAGGCTTGGAGACAGCCATCTTTTAAAAAAAACGTAACAGTTTATCTAATAAATTATTAATAATTTCCTAAAATTAAGGTGGCTAAATAAAATACCAAAACTTAAGTTTCTATATTAATTATTAATAATTATTAATAATTATTAATATTTATTATATATAGAAAGGTAGAGGATCGTTCTGTAATAAACAATATTTGTAAAAATAATCAGAAGTGATAATGCAATTATGAGTAACTAAAAAATCTTTGAGATAAAGATTCTCCGAAAATCCAAGGTTTGTGTTTAAATATGATATTCAAAAACATGTTAATCAGTGCCTAAGTAAAAAAAAAAAAAAAATATCGAAAGGTTAATACGATGGCTTTATATATTCTGCTCTGACATTTATACTATTATAAATCTGGAAAAAAGATAGAATAATAAAATATACTGTACTAATAACTGACTCAAGTGGATAGGAAGAGTATTCTAAGGAGATGAGAGAACTATTGTAAAGGAACTCGGCAAAATGTTTCCGTAAGTTCGCGAGAAGGAAATCCTTTAAATAATGTTTAAAGGAGGCACAAAATCGTCCCGGGGGACTGTTTACCAAAAACACAGCTTCAAGCTAAGATTAATATCGTTGTATTTGAAGTGACTCTTGCCCAATGATTGTAATAAAAAGTATTTAGTTATATAGCTAAATATATAATATCAATTAAATGGCGGTTCTAACTCTGAGAATCCTAAGGTAGCGCAATCAATATCCAATTAATTGTTGGAAAGTATGAAAAGAGTAACCATCTGGGAGCTGTCTCTACAATAGACTCAGTGAATTTGAATTCGTAGTGCAGATGCTACGTAAGGTGCCGAAAGACAAGAAGACCCTTTGAAGCTTTAATGTTAGGTTATATAGATTATTTTTATTATTTGTGTAGAATAATTGGTAGTCGTTATAAGCTCATCACGCTAGTGATTTAGTAAGACGTAATGTGAAATACCAATCTAATAGTAAAAAATAATCAATTTTATAATGTATCCAAGACATTTTCAATGGGGTGTTGGCCTTCTAAAGTGTAACGAAGGTTTTCAATAGGTTAACTATACTTAATTAGAAATTAAGTTAATAGTGCAAAAGCATAAGTTAGCTTGACTGTGAGAGTGATAACTCGAACAGGCGCGAAAGCGGGATTTAGTGAACCACAAATTATTATTGATATTATTTGTGATAATAAGCTAAGCTACTCAAGGGATAACAGGGTAATTGTTGGCTAGAGATCTTATCAAACCAACAGTTTGCCACCTCGATGTTGAATTGGCTCATCCTGCTGGTGCAGCCGCTAGCAAGGGTTTGACTGTTCGTCAATTAAAGAGCTACATGATTTGAGTTCAAAACGTAAATTTGTTGCGTGGGTTTATGGTAACATAAACTACTCTAGATAAACTAGAGCTATTATTAAAATAAATTTTATTCTTTTTTAATAATAGAGTACTAACTTATATCGGTGAAACCTGCCTCAGTCCATAAATAACTCATATGGAAAAAAAAATAAATCAACTGAAATGGTAATACCGAGGGAAGATTTATAGATAATCAAAAAAAAAACTTATGAAAAATTTAAATTTTAAAAACTTAACCGAATTAGAAAAAGCATATATTGCTGGATTTTTAGATGGTGATGGTTCTATAATAGCACAAATTATACATGATAAAACACGAAAATATAAATTTTATATAAGAATTAGTATTGTTTTTTATCAAAAAAAAGATAAACATTGATTTATTCTTTGACTTAAAAAGAAATTATCACCTTATGGATATATAAGGATAAGATCAGATAATATCTCAGAATTTACAATTGTAGCTAAAGAACCTGTTAAAAAAATATTAATAGAACTTTATCCGTATTTAAAATTAAAAAGAAATTTATGTAAATTAATATTTAAAATTATACAATTAAGTGATAAAGTACAAACAGAAGCTGATTTCCTTAAGGTTTGTAAAAAAATAGACGAAACAGCAAAATTAACATATTCTAAAAAAAGAAAAATTACACACGAATATGTGCGCGATTATCTAGGATCACCTGTAGAGACTTCTTTTAGTAAAAATTAATAATAAAAATTAATAATAAAAAAATTAATATTAAAAAAATTAATAATAAAAAATTTTAATAATTAATAATAAAAATTAATATTAAAAATTAATAATAAAAATTAATATTAAAAATTAAAGAGATGGTTTTAAAATCCTTAAAATCATAATACGTTAGCTCCTTTTTTTTTTTTTTTTCTTTAATAAAAAAGAAAAAGGATGAAGAGATAGTCCACCCCTTTAGGAAACTATAGGAATTAGGTGCGCGAGACAGTTTGGATTATATCTTCGGTATCTGTTATAAACCTGTAAAATACAATTCTTCGTACGCAAGGATTTGAATTGTCATTCCAATGGTGTATCAGTTGTTATAATATAGCATAGCTGAGTAGCTACGAATGAATAGATAAATGCTGGGTAAAGGTAAGCATGAAACTATTTTTATAAAGGTTTTAAAAAAAAAATAATTATATATATTTATATAGAGTAAGATTAATTCTTTGATAGGCAATGTGTGTAAGATTAGTAATAATTTTAGCTTAATTGTACTAATTATAGAATATATAATTGACGATGTAGTCTAATGGTTAAGACAAATACTTCATGCGTATTGAATATGAGTTCGATTCTCTTCGTCGTTAATATTATTTTAGACGTTTATTTCACTGAGAAAAATATATATTAATCAGTAAACAAAAATTATTAAATTTATGTCAAAACATTATCACCCATTTCATTTAGTTGACCCTTCACCATGACCATATGTAGGTGCATTTGCAGCTCTTGGTTTAACAAGTGGTGGAGTATTATATATGCATGGTTATGCATATGGAGATTTATTATTATTCGGATCATTAACACTTGTTATTTTAGTTATGATTGTATGATGAAGAGATGTTATTAGAGAAGCTACAATGCAAGGATTACATCCATTAATCGTACAAAGAGGTTTAAGATGAGGAATGATTTTATTTATTGTTTCAGAAGTATGTTTCTTTTTTTCATTCTTCTGAGCTTTTTTCCACAGTTCATTATCACCTACTGTTGAGTTAGGTTCTATATGACCACCTGTGGGTATTACACCTTTAAATGCATTTGATGTTCCTTTATTAAATACTGCTATTTTATTAACATCTGGTGCAACTGTAACATGATCACATCATGCTATTATTGCAGGTAATAGATATCATACAATTATTTCTTTATTTATAACTATTATATTAGGTATTATATTTACTGCTTTACAAGTAATGGAATATTATGAAGCTCCATTTACTATTGCTGATTCTGTTTATGGATCAACATTCTTTGTTGCTACTGGATTCCATGGTCTACATGTTTTAATTGGAACAGCTTTTTTAATTGTATGTTTCTTTAGAATTATTGCACATCATTTTACTAAACATCACCATAATGGTTTTGAAGCTGCTATTTGATATTGGCATTTCGTGGGGGCGACCGCTAGATTATAATTATTGATTGATAAATTATTTTATTTATACTGAGAGATACAATCTCCGAGCAGAGAG
>CALODI010000022.1:0-46556 GCA_942492135.1 uncultured Peptostreptococcaceae bacterium | reverse complement strand
CAACTCAAGTACATAAAGAAAATAATAGTTTTTATATAGTGAATGAAGTGAAATCTTTAGGAAATATAGATTGTACTAATAACTTAGAAACATCATTAAATTATTTTGAGGGAGAGATAATAACAGATAAATATTCTCCTAAAAAATCTTTTCAAATAAAAACATATCAGAATAGAAATAATTTAAATATAAAATATCAAATGAATGTTAAAGGATAAAAAATCCTTCATGAATTTCACAATGAAGTTTATGAAAATTCAATAATTTAGTAATCAAGCACTTGTAAAAAATAGCAGGTGTTTTTTTATATTTAACAAGAATATTAGTTCGTTATATCTAATCTTTAGAAAATTATATGCAAGAAAAATTGCAAATAATCAAAAAAATGACAATGTATAAAAAAAATGATTGAAATTCAGAAAATGGTGAAAAATAAGGTGTTTGAAAAATATTTTGATAATATATTGAAGAAAAAATGCAATTTAAATAGTGAAAAAGAATGTTGTTTTGCAAGAAAAATTGCAAAAAATGATTGTAAAATGATTTAAATAATGTTAATATTAAGAAGAAATGGCCAGAGGGGATAGAAAAACAAAGAAAAAACACGGTGTTTGCAAACGATTTCAAGTGTTGAATTAAACAGGAGGAGATTTATATTATGGGTGATAATCAATCTAAAAATATGACGTGGCGCAATCTTGCTTTAATGTGTTTTGCTATTGGCGTAAGGGGAGTTGGTAATGTTGTTAACAACTTTGCTAATCAAGGATTACAAGTAATTGTATCATGGATATTAATTATTGGAATGTATTTTATACCATATGCATTAATGGTAGGAGAGTTAGGATCTACTTTTAGAGAGGGAAAAGGTGGAGTAAGTTCATGGATAAGAACTACAATGGGTCGCAGATTAGCTTATTTAGCAGGATGGACTTATTGGGTTGTACATGTACCGTATTTAGCACAAAAGCCTCAAGGAGTAATGATAGCATTAAGTTGGGCTATATTCCAAGATGGAAGTATAGTTAAAAATATTAATCCATTAATTTTACAAACAATTTCACTATTTGTATTTATATTTTTCGTATGGATTGCCTCAAGAGGTATTACCTCGCTAAAGAGAATAGGAACTTTAGCAGGTTCATCAGTATTTATAATGTCGCTATTATATATATTATTAATGATTACAGCACCTGCAATTACAGGTATTAAACCTGCAACAACAGATATGAGTTTTAAAACATTTATTCCAAATTTTGATTTTGCATATTTTACTACAATATCTATGCTAGTATTTGCAGTAGGTGGATCAGAAAAAATAGCTCATTATATTAATAATATGAAAAATCCATCTAAAGGATTCCCAAAGGGAATGATTGCTTTAGCAGTAATGGTAGCAATATCAGCACTACTAGGTTCATATGCAATGGGAATGATGTTTGATGCAAATAATCTTGCTTCAGATTTAAAGATGAATGGACAATATTATGCATTTAAAACGTTAGGTGAATATTATGGTTTAGGAAATGTATTCTTAATTTTATATGCTTTATCTAATACAACGGCTCAAATATCTGCATTAATGATATCAATTGATGCTCCACTAAAAGTATTACTATCAGATGCTGATTCAAAATATATTCCTAAGATATTAACTAAAACTAATAAATATGGAGCTCCAATTAATGGATACAAACTAGTTACTATTTTAGTTGGTATTTTGATAATAATACCTGCATTAGGTATTGGTGACATGAATTCACTGTATAACTGGTTATTAGACTTAAATTCAATTGTTATGCCAATGAGATATTTATGGGTATTCTTAGCATATATGGCCTTAAGAAAAGCTGCTGTTGGAAAGTATTCTTCAGATTATAAATTTGTAAAAAGTTCTAAGATAGGATTTGGAATTGGTTTATGGTGCTTTGTATTTACTGCCTTTGTATGTATTATGGGTATGTTCCCAAAAGGTGTAGAGACATATACATCACAATGGTATTTCCAAATTACTCTTAACGTTTTAACTCCATTTATTCTTATAGCATTAGGATTAATCTTACCTATAATTGCAAAGAAAACAAATAATACAAATGATTTAAACAGTTCAGAAAATGTAAATACTATCGCATAAAATATAAAAAATTTAGAATAGCTAAAGCTTTAGGGCTTTAGCTATTCTTTTAGATAGATAAGGTTCCAACTAATTAGTTGGAATTTTTTCGATTTTTTTGTGCAAATTTAGAGATTGTTTATGGGTATCAGAGTTGAGCTGTTTTATTAATTACTTCAATAGACTTTTTTCTTTATAGAGTTATTCTCTTCTATAAACTTATAAATATTATCGATTTTCTTATATAGCTCGTCTAAGCTTTTACTCAGGGTTTCAAGCTATATAGTTGAATTATATGGAGGATTTGGAGTAGAGGTTATTTTTTTATTTGTTGATTGCGAATGTTTATATAGATTTTTCTTTTTTGCTTAAGATAAGTAATATAGGGTATATTGTTTTAATAAGAGAGATTAATTAGAAAAACTAAAGAATTAGTGTTAAGATGAATAAATAGCCTCTTCGTTTTCGATTACAATACATATCAACAGAATATCTTTATTTTTTATATTCACTAATATTCTATTATATATTTGATATAATAGAATTATGGGTAGAATAGTATTAAGTAGTAGTTGTTAAAGTATATCGAATGAAAAGAGATATAAGGAGGGATTATATGAAATCTATAGATGGAAATATTAAGTAAAACCAAAGTACACAATAAAAAAGAAGTTGCAAATAGTATAACTCATGGTATTGGGCTTTATTTAGTATTGTTACACTGACATTCTTTTTAGTTTATTCAATTTCAGAAAAATACCCTCTCGATTGTTGCTTTTAGTATATATGGATTTGGATCAATTTCCGTACTGGCATCAACACCATGGATAGTTTTCAACAAGAAAAATTAAAAGAAAATATTTAGGTTATTTTGGTGATCCGTCTATATACTTATATATAAAGGGAACATATACACCTATAATTTTACTTTCTATGACTGGATACTGGAGAACAGGTCTTTTAATTGCTGTTTGGTCAATTGCATTGTTAAATTATATTTCAAGTTCTCACATTCAATAATTTTGAAAAAATATAAGACATTGTTTCACTATCGCTATACATATTTATGGGATGGTTGTATTGGTAATCGCTACAAAACCGATGATTGAATCGGTTCCTATTAAATTCTTTATGTGGCTTTTAGCTGGAGGAATAGTGTATACTGTTGGTACTATTTTTTATGCCATAAAGAAGATACCTTGTAATCATGCTATATGTAAGCATATGTTTGTGTTAGCTGGTAGGTTATACACTTTTTTGGTATTTTCCTATATCTAAGATAAAGTAAGAACTTAATAATAAAATAAAAAGCCTTCTCCTTTTAAAGATTTTACTGTAGGCTCTTTTGAAATTTGTGTAACGGAAATTATACTTATCAGATTTAAATGGAATATAATTTCCTACTATTATAAAAAATGACATTTCTTGAATTAGAAATGTGATTTTTTATTTTATTTATTATTCTTGTCTGTATTGAGGTTCTTGATTTTTTCACATACTCAACTCTACCTTGAACTTGTAGTGCCATATCTTCAGCAGTTTGGGATAGTTGATTAAACATTTGTTTTGCATTCTCATCATCAGTATCTAATGCAAAAGTTTTAAACTCGCGATGCTAAACCCTTAGTTACCTGCTATGCTTGCTCTAATTTTTTTATTGTACTCATTAAAAAAAACCTCACTCTGTTATTTGTCTCATTAATTATTATGCCCTTTTTTGAAAAAAATATATGTTGCTAATACAAAAGTTAATTATAGACATTATTTAGCTATTAACCTCTAGGATTAAATATCAACGATGCCATAAATCCAAAAATTATTGCACAGGAAATTCCTGCACTAGTAACTTCAAAAAGTCCTGTAAGTACACCAATTATACCAGTTCGCTTTGCTTCTGCTAAAGCTCCTTTAACTAAGGCATTTCCAAAACTAGTTATTGGAACAGAAGGGGCTCCTGCTCCTGCAAATTCTATTAAAGGCTCATGCAAGCCAAATCCTCCAAGAATTGCTCTTATTCACAACTAATGTGCTAGTCGTATGAGCAGGAGTGAGTTTAAATACATCAATCATAATTTGTCCAACAACACATATTGATCCACCTAGTAAAAATGCCCAAATGAACTTTTCCAATATTTAAACCCCCTTTAAGTCATTTCTATGGATACTGCATGGGCTATACAAGGGATGCTTTCTTTTTGTTGATATGAAATAGGAGATAATAAAGCAACTGCTGCCACAATTAATATTCTTTTTAATTCTCCTTTTTTCATACGATTAAGAAAATGTCCATAAGTTACAGTAGTCCAGACACCTCTGCATCTATCCTACCTGCCCATAACAGGTTGATCTTTTTATATATCATTATTCCACAATCTGTAAATATTTTCGGGCGGAATTTTTAATCCATGTTTAATTAATGAAATCACACGCAATCTTATGTCCTACTTTTCCAAGATCTCCAGTAGCAATAATGTCATAATATGATGGATCAATATTTAAATCTCTAAAATGAGCTTGAATTGTATCAACTGCTGCAGGTGCCATAGCAGCTCCCATGTTAAATGGATCAGAAAGACCCATATCTATTACTCTTCCAATAGTAGCTGATGTAACATGAGGACCTTCTCTTGATTTGACAACTAAACCCGTTCCAGCTCCAGTTACCGTCCATTGAGCAGTTGGAGGTTTTTGAGAACCATACTCTGTTGGGTATCTAAACTGTTTTTCAGCTGATGCATTATGACTAGATGCACCTGCTAAAACATATTCTGCAGCCTTACTATCAATCAATAAGCAACCCAAAGCTAAGCCTTGAATAGCACTAGAACAAGCCCCAAATATACCTAAAAATGGTGCCCAAGAGTACCAGGCAGTAAAGAACTTGGAATAATTTGATTCATCAAATCTCCACTTAGAAAAAATTGAATATCTTCTTTTTTCAGTCCAGCTTTTTTTGGAATTGTTCTTTTCACAAGCTTGTTCTAATAGTTTTTTTTCTGCTTTTTCATAACTGTCTTGTCCTAGCCATATATCTTCATGAAGAATATCAAAATCCTCAGCTAATACTCCCTGTGCTTCAAAAGGGCCTCCAACAGCAGAAGAAGAAATTATAACAGGCTTTAATTGAAATACCCATGACTGATGTCCTTTTAGCATTTACATCCCCACCTAACCAGTTAATAGTAATTTTAATAAGAGCAACCACAAATGCTGAAAAAACTCCATAAACGATTACTGAACCGGATAATTTAAACATATTTCCGCCTACGCCTAGAACATATCCTTCACTACAGTGTTTCAATAGCATCGGAAGCCATGGTATTAGCAAAGCACATAGTAGGAATAATAGTCTACCTCCGGCCCATTGAGCCATATGATCATACACACCAAATCCAGTAAGCAAAATTGAAATAATAATTAAAACTGCTGTTGCTGGATCTCCTGCTGTTTTTTCTGTAAAATTAAAGTGGTTAATAAACACCCACTGCAACCCTTGTCCTATAGTACAAATAGTACCCACCAGAAACAAATGCTCTAAAACAATTGCGAAGAACTTTTTCTTTGGTTCCCTAGCCTTTGCAAAATCTTGATATTCTTGTTGAATAGAGTTAGTTTTTTTTTTTTTATTAGACATTTAATCATCACCTTCTAATGTAATAAATAAAAAAACCACCACCAAGTTCTAGTTTTTTTTTACAATATCTTGAAGTTTTTGTGCATCATTTGAATACATATCTTTTGCCTTTTGGTTTTCTGTTTCTAATGCAAAAGTAACAAGATCAGCTTGAGTTTTTTCAAGATTAGCATAAATAAGTTCTTTCACTTGGGGCTTAGGAATTTGAATAGAATCCTCAAAAAGATCTATATATAAATCGCCAGAAGAATCTACCTGACCAATAAAAACATTATCTAAAGATACCCTGATACTTTCTAATTGTGTATTTAACCATCCTCGATTAAACCCTCTATTAGTTAGAGCCTCATCAATTATATTCCCATCTAAGATTACTGTTTGAGACTCAGTTTGTGGTGATACTTGTTTTCCTAAATCATGTGATGTAATAGGTTTTTGGTCTGATTTTAATAGCAGATTAACTTCACCTGTTGATTCCATTAGAGCAAATTCAACATCCATCAAATTAAACACATTTTTAGATCGTAATTCTCTTAATAGCTCTTCTCCTGTAAATCTTACTTGATTTAAATTTTCTTCCATAACTTTTCCGTTTTTTATTAAAATTGTTTCTTTTCCATATACCCAATCATGAATTAATTTGCTTTGTAAACATAAATAATCTAGCCCTAGAGTAAATAAAACCCAAACTCCTAAAGAAATAAATCCAAATGCTAAATTTTTAATTATATTTGTTGAAATTAAAGCAACTAAAATTGAAATGACAGTATAACTAACAAAATTAAATGGTGTCATCCTAGCTAATTGTCTTTTTCCCATAATTCTAATAAATAGTAAAGTTAAAAAAATAAACCTACTGATCTTATTAATATCTCAATCCAAATTTTCATATTTACCTCACTTAATAACCCTTATATTGCGGTTCTTCAAATTCTAAAACTTTTATCCTTTCCTCTAAATCATTAATTATTTCACTAGTTATATTAAGTGCTTCTTTATATGTGTCTTTTGTATCTTCATCTTGAGTTTGTATTGAATATAGCCTTAAAGTACTTTGAGTACCTTTTAAACTGGCTAAAGTTTGCTTTACTTTAGCACCAACAGACATTATTATCATCCTTTCTAGTGTGTAATTTACTTTATATCTATTTTTTGCAATTATTAATTATTCATTCACAATACAAATTTTTAACACGTTGTAATAATTTCCATATAACACTTTCGAAAAAATGCATACATTAAATTTTATAAGTACATAATAGAAAATAGAATTGAGGTGAAATGATTGAATATATCAGATATATCTAATTTAACTATTGAATTAATCATTGGTTTTTTTGCATTACTTATAATCACTAAAATTTTAGGAAAAACTCAAATAAGTCAAATTACTCCCTTTGAATTTATATCTTCATTAGTATTAGGAGAGTTAGTAGGCAACGCTATTTATGATAAAGATATTAATACATACTATATTTTATATGCAGTTTCTCTATGGGCTTTATTATTGTATATAATTGAATTATTAACACAAAAATTTAAAGGAACAAGAGAATTTTTCGAAGGTAAACCTTCTATTCTAATTAGAAATGGCCAAATTGATTTTAATGAATTAAAAAAAGAAAAACTAGATATAAATGAATTACAAAGTTTATTAAGAGCAAAAGATATATTTTCTATTCGAGAAATTCAGTATGCTATTTTAGAAACAAATGGTTCAATTAGTGTTCTAAAAAAATCAAAATATGACAATCCTACAAATGAAGATTTGAATTTATCAGAAAAACCCGTATACTTGCCAATTACCCTTATACTAGATGGAGAGATTTTATGGGATAATGTTCAAGCTTGTGGATTTGATGAAAAATGGCTCAAAAAACAGCTTCATACAAATAAAACAAGTAAAATAAAAGAAATTTTTTATGCTGAATGGAAGAAAGATGAAGGACTTCATATCGTACAAAAAAATTCTTAATTATTTTTTAAAATTTATAAATAAAACTTCTAAAAAAAGAAACACTAATATTGATTCAGAAAAGAGGAGGTTTTAATTTTGAAAGTAAGAGATATAATGACAAGCGACGTATCATATGTAACAGTAAATGCCGATATAACAAAAGTAGCAGACATTATGAAATCTTTAGATGTTGGAATAGTTCCTGTTTGCGATGAAAATAAAAATCCTGTGGGAGTAATAACAGACAGAGATATAGTTTTAAGAAGTGTTACGGAGAATAATAATACTAATCAACATGTAGGAAATATAATGAGTAGAAATATTGTAAGTGTAAATTCGGATACAGATGCTCATGAAGCAGCTTCATTGATGGCACAAAATCAGATAAGAAGATTACCAGTAGTTGAAAATAACAAGATTGTTGGAATTCTTTCATTAGGTGATTTAGCAAATGTAAATATACATGTGAATGAAGCGGGTGACGCTTTAAGTTCAATTTCAAAACCAGGCAATGAAATGAAATAAAAAACTGTGGAAATCAAAAAAAGAGAGCATTTGCTCTCTTTTTTTACATTGCAAAATGTTTTTATTCATTTTATAAATCTTTAATATCTCAAAGAACATTATTTCTTTGCGATAAACGTTTTTGGGAAGAACAAGGAATTATAGGAGGCGGTTCATATACTGATCTACCTATTACAAGTATTTGGTACCCTTCTGATCATGCAAACTGTATTCTTGATGATAATAGAAGAGCTTGTTTTGGTGAATCTACTTTTGATAATTGGGGATCTAGAAGAAATTGTTCACCTGATGATCCAGGAGTTCTTTTAGCATCATATAATTTTTCTTTAGATGCAGTAAGATTGGGAAATTTAAGTGAAAAACTACACTTTACAGAAGTAAAAGAACAAGTAGAAGCTGTTCATGGTCTTAAAAAAGAATATCTTGATTCAGTAATAAAAGATTACGAAACTATACAATGGAATGAACAAGAAGGGTTTTATGGTGATTTTGCTTATGGTTTGGGATTGTTTATTTAACAATATTAAATTGCAAATAATTAGATTAATATGAAAAATTCACACATTACGAGCGCTACCCCATTTATTAAACTATTTTATGTATACGCCGATAATTAGATAGAATATTGAATTATAAAAATAACAAAAGAAAGGGGTAAGACATAATGAATAAAAGAATAGTATCTTTAATTTTAGCAGGAGCACTAATTCTTCCAACTAGTTCTTTTGCTATGATGAATAATAAACCAAGTTCAACTAATGGAAATATTAGTGTTAAGGAGGTAAGCGCTAGACAACATAGTGAAGACATTAAAAGAATTTCTAGTGGGACAAATTCAAACAATAAAGATAAATTCAAAGAAGATATGAAAGATAAATTCAAAGAAGATATGAAAGATAAATTCAAAGAAGATATGAAAGATAAATTCAAAGAAGATATGAAAGATGAATTCAGAGAAGATATGAAAGATAAATTCAAAGAAGATATGAAAGATAAATTCAAAGAAGATATGAAAGATAAATTCAAAGAAGATATGAAAGATGAATTCAGAGAAGATATGAAAGATAAATTCAAAGAAGATATGAAAGATAAATTCAAAGAAGATATGAAAGATAAATTCAAAGAAGATATGAAAGATGAATTCAAAGAAGATATGAAAGATAAATTCAAAGAAGATATGAAAGATGAATTCAGAGAAGATATGAAAGATAAAATTGAAGAAAAAATGAGAAGAGAAATACAAGAAAAATTAAAACAAGAAATAAAAGATAATATGACAGAAGAAATGAAAGAAGAAATAAAGCATAGGCTTGAAAATGAAATGAAAGAAAAAACTAAGTATGAAATGATTGAAAAAATGAAAGAAAAAATAAAAACAAAAGAAGAAATTGGAAAAGAAATGAATGAAAAGATAAGAAGAGAAATGATTGAAGAAATAAAAAAAGAAATGCAAGAAAAATTAAAACAAGAAATAAAAAATGAATTAAAAGAAGAAGAAAAAGAATTAATTAGAGAAGAAATAAGAAAAGAAATGATAGAAGAAATGAAAAAAGAAATGAGAGAAAAACTAAAAGAAGAAGTAAAAAAAGAGAGAAGAGAACAGATAAAAGCTTTAAAAGAAGCAGCAAAAGAAGCTTATGATCAAGAAGAACTTATTAAAATTGAGGAAACAATTAAGCAATTAAAAGAAATGCAACCGAATGTGAAAGCTTTACCTGTACAAAATATAATTTCAAAGAAAATGAATTTTAAATTTGATACTCCACCAGTTATTAAAGAAGGAAGAACTCTACTTCCGGTAAGAGCTATAGCTGAAGGATTAAAGGCTAATATTTCATGGAATGGTGAAACTAACGAAGTTATTATAACAAAAGATGGTAAGAACATAATACTAAAAATAGACAGCAATGTAGCTATAGTAGATGGAAAAGAAGTTGAACTTGATTCAAAAGCTGAAATAATGAGTGGAAGAACTGTTATTCCATTAAGATTTGTAGCTGAAAATTTAGGTCTAAAAGTTAAATGGGATTCAGAAGAAGAATCAATTGAAATAGCAGAAGAAGGATCTCAAACTATAGATGAAGTTATAACGGAAGAAGATATTGAAAAAGAATTAGAAAGTGAATTAGTAAATGAAATAGAAACAATTAATGTAGATGAAACAAACTTAGAAGAAGATCAAGAAGCAACTGATATTGATAATTCAAATTAAAACTTTTAGATTATGGACACGAGAAATTAAGTTGGATTATGATAAAAAAATGGACAATGCATACATATAGATAACAAAAGACTAATGAAATATGTAGAAATAAAAATAAATTAGAAAGTGTATTGAGGTTCACCCAGATTCAAAGTTTTTTAATTTTGAACCTGAGATGGGTTTTGGTACACTTTTTTACTGTGTATATAAATATATAAGTATATTTATATACACAGTAAAAAAGTGAAACATATATTTAAAAAAATATAATGGTTTAATAATAAAATAAATAGTTATTTGTATTTCAAAAAAGTGATTTATTGTCGTTTTATGCAGTAACGTATATAATAATTAAAGAAAGATTAAGTAAAAATTGTAAATATTCGGTTTGAACATATTGACATATGAATATGGTTTCTAATACAGTGTTAATTCTTACTAAGGGTTGCCGAATTATATTTATATATTTAAACAATAGGGAGGATACAATAATGAACCAAGAAAGATTTTATGATGTTATTATAGTAGGGGGTGGACCTGCTGGACTTAGTGTAGGTTCTGAACTTTCTAAAGAACTTAAAGTTTTGGTAATAGAAAAAGATACTGCAGGAAAAACAGATAGAAGTTGGTTTGTTCCATTAGATGTTGCAAATAAAAATGAAGATATAACACAATTTACATATGGTGGTGTTAAGAGATACCTAGCAAGTACTTTTTCAGGAGCAAATATTTGCTGGGATGTAAAGCAATTTGAAAGATATCCATTCATAAAAGAAAAGGAAATACTTCCTTATTGGGTAGATGTAATAAAAAATAATAATTCAGAAATTATAAATCAATGTTTTTATCAAAATCATAGTGTGGAAGAAGGAATAGTGAGTGTATCTACATCAAAAGGAGAGTTTAAAGCAAAACTACTGATTGATGCATCTGGTCATAATTCTGTTGTACTAAAAAATTATGAAATGAATAAAGATTATTATTGGTGGACTATATATGGAGGGACTGCGAAGTATAAAAGTAAACCAGACGATATGAAAATTGGAGATTACATGTTGTGGCAGACATTTGAAGATACGAATGTGAATAAAAATACTTCTTTAAGAGAAGGAAGACCAGTTTTTGAATATATGATTTTAGATGAAGATACATATTTATTTTTTATGCTCTACCTCAACAAAGAAAAGATGCCTCTAGATAGTGCTAAGGAAGTTTTTATGCATATGCTTCGAGAAGAAGAATCGACAAAAGTTTTTCATGATGTAGAAATAATAGAGCCTAAATTTGGATATTATCCTTCTGGAGGTTTGACTGAAAGAATAGCTAAAGATAATGTTGATTTTATAGGAGATGCAGGATGTTGGACAACACCATGCGGTTGGGGAATGTCATTTATTCTAAATAATTATAAGAGCTATGCCCATGATATAATAAAGTTAGTAGAGTTAGGAAAACTTGATAAAAAAAGCTTAAACAATATGGTTAATTTAGATGTTCATAAAAAACATGAGATTCTTTTTGATAAAATAATGACTCATTTTCTGTCAAATGGTTCAGCGGAAGATTTAGATAAATTTATTACATTTTTTCATAAGATAGATCCTTTAATTTGTGAAAAGGTTTTCACACTTAGCGTAACACATGAAGAAATTAGAGAAGTGCTTCAATCTTTTATAAAAGAATTTAAATTAAAAAACTTAATAAATATTATTCCAAAAGAAGATTATTTTAGTATAATTGAAGAAATTAAATATTTATTAGAAGATATAATAGATGAAAAAATATTTCATCATAATAGAGAAGACGAGAGCGGTTATGAATGCTTTTCAGAAGAAGAAGGAACTGTTTAATCAATGTAGTTGTATTATATGCAGGAAAATAGAATAATCAAATAATTATGTCTGAAAAACTACAGTTATTGTTGATATTAGACAAAGAGAGGAGGCAATGAATATGTTTAATATACCCAACTACAAAATCGAAGAAAAAATATATAATAGTGAAAATACAATAATTTATAGAGGATATGCCCTAAAATATAAATTGCCTGTAATTCTTAAAACTTTCAATCTTGATTATTCTGTGTTAGAAGACAATGAAAAATTAAAAAATGAATATAATATTGCAAGACAATTAGATGTAGATGGTTGTTTGAAAGCGTATGAAATGGTAAAGTGCAGTAATCGATTGGTTGTAGCCATGGAATATTTTAATGGACAATCTTTAAAAGAATTTATACGTTCTGAAGAAATTGATTTAATAGATTTTTTAAATATAGCTATGCAATTAGCAACAATATTAGATTCTATTCATAAATTAGGAATTATTCATAGGGATATAAAACCTGATAATATAATGATTAATAAAGATAGTAGAAAAATAAAAATTATTGATTTTGGTGTTTCTGTACAGCTTTCATCAAATAGCGATATGGTTAATGACCATAATAAATTATATGGAACTCTAGAATATATGTCACCAGAACAAACTGGTAGAATGAATCGAAAAATTGATTATCGTACAGATTATTATTCTTTAGGAATTACTCTATATGAACTAATAGTAGGAGTGCTCCCTTTTTTAACAAACGATTCAATGGAGATAATACATAATCATATTGCCAAAATACCTATTTGTCCACATTTAAGAAATAATAAGATTCCAGTAATAATATCGGATATTATAATGAAGTTGTTGTCTAAAATACCCGAAGAAAGATACCAAAGTTCTTATGGTATTATTGCTGACCTAAAAAAATGTATTAATCAATTAAATGAGGTAGGACAAATAAATCATTTTACTGTAGGTAAACATGATATGAGTAATATATTTGAAATTCCACAAAAACTATATGGAAGAGAAAAAGAGAGTAAAGATCTAATTGATACATTTGAAAAAGCAGCATGTGGAGGAAAAGAAATAATGCTTATATCTGGTGCTCCAGGTGTAGGTAAAACTTTTCTTATAAACAAGATTAATAAACATATTGCTGATACAAAGGGTTATTACATATGGGGTAAATTGGATCAATTAAATAAAGATATTCCTTATTTTCCATTTGTTCAAGCATTTAGACAATTAATTGCTCAAATTCTAGTAGAAAGTGAGGAAAAAATAGAAGTTTGGAGACATAAGTTGTTACAGGCTTTTGGTATGAATGGACAAATTATTATTGATATTATTCCAGAAATTGAACTTATCATAGGCACACAGCCACAAATACAGAGATTATCTGCAATGGAAACAAAAAACAGATTTAATATTCTTGTTAAGAAATTTATCGATGTTTTTGTTGATAAAAATAAACCATTAATGATTTTTCTTGATGACTTGCAATGGGCTGACTGTGATACTATTGATCTAATTACTTTTATAATGAAAGATGCAGACATTAAGTATTTGTTTATTGTTTGTGCTTATAGAAATAATAAAGTAAAAAATAATCATCATCTATTAACAGCATTTAACGATGCTAAGAAAAATGGAGCAAATATAAATAATATAGTTTTGATACCATTAAATATAGATCATATAATACAATTAGTTTCTGATACATTTAATTGTGATGATAAAAAATCAAGGTTGTTAGCAGAAATTATATATAAAAAAACATATGGCAATCCATTCTTTGTGAATCAGTTTATAAGAATACTATACGAGAAAAATCTAATAGAATTTAATTTGAGTAATATGTGTTGGAATTGGGATATTGATAAAATTAAAGAATTGAAGATAACAGATAATGTAGTTGATTTCTTAATAGATAAGATTGAAAAACTCCCGCTATCGACTCAAGAAGTATTACGATTAAGCGCTTGTATAGGAAATGAATTTAGTTTAAAAATATTATCACAAATATATGGGAAATCTCAATTTGAAACAGGCATAGATTTATTAAAGGCAGTTAGTATGGGGATGATTGAGACAAAACAAGATATATATATATATCTGGAGAATTATGATAATGAGCGAGAAAATAATCTGATAAATGAGTTAATTATACTTAAATTTTCTCATGATTATATTCAACAAGCAACATATTCTATGATTCGTGAAGAATTGAAAGAAGAAATACATTATAAAATTGGAATGCTCTTATTAAGAAATAGTAATTATAATCAAATTGAAGAAAATATATTTGATATTGTAAATCATTTAAAAATAGGGAAAAAATTCATAATAGAACAAGAAGAAAAAAATAAATTAGCAAAATTGAATTTAAGTGCTGGAAAAAAAGCAAAATTTTCTGCTTCATATGAATATGCATTAAAGTATTTTACATTTGGTACAGAATTATTATCAGAAAATAGTTGGCAAACTCAATATAAATTAACCTTTGATTTATACCTTGAAAGAGCGGAATGTGAGTATCTTAATATTAAATATAATGAAGCAGAACAGCTTTTTAAAATTATTCTAGATAATGTAGAGTCAGATTTAGAAAAGGCTAAAGTATATAAAATAAAAATTATATTATACATAAATCAAGATAAACCTAAAGAGGCTGTTATGATTGGGATTGAGGCATTAAGCTTACTCGGTGTTAAATTGTCTATAGGTTCTAATTATATTCAAATTTTGTCAGAGGCTATAAAAATAAAAAAGTACCTTATTGGAAAAAAATTGAAGATTTATTGTATTTGAATTATATGGATGATGTACATAAAATTGCTATTATTGATATATTAATGTCATTAACTCCTGTTGCATATATAGTAGATCAAAAATTATTTATATTAATTGTTTTAAAAATCATTAGTTTATCCTTAAAATATGGAAACTCATATGCGTCAGTATTTGGATATGGAGTATATGCTTTATTACTTGGATCTGTATTTGGAAACTATGAAGATGGATATAAATTTGGACAGGTAAGTTTGCTTCTAAATGATAAAATTAATAATCCAGAAGTTAAATCTAAATGCAATTATAGTTTTGGTTGGTTTATTAGCCATTGGAGAGTACATGCGAGAGATAATATTTATTACCTTGAAAAAGGATTTCAAGAAGGGCTTAATGCAGGAGATTTGGTTTTTGCTACATACTGCTGTGCTAGTATAGTTGTAACTATGTACTTAAAAGGTGATCAACTTGATTATGTTTATGAAGAAACAAATAAGTATTTTGATTTTGTTAAGCAAGTTAAATATGAGCATATTTCATATATCTTTGAAATTATTCAATATGCATTATTAAATTTAAAAAGTAATGATATGATTAACTTAAATGGTGATGATTTTTATAAAATAGAGTTTGAAGAAAAGATAAATGAATGCAATATAGATGCAGTAAAGGCTTTATATTATGTTGTGAAATTACAGTTGTTATATATAAACGGAAATTATTTAGAAGCTATTGAATCAGCTAATAAATCACAAACGTATTTAAATGGTGCGTTAGGTGTATTATATATTACGGATTACTATTTTTACTATTCGTTATCGTTAACCGCACTTTATCTTTCTTCAACGTATAAAGATAAAAATAAATATCTAAGAATATTAAAGAAGAACCAAAAGAAAATGAAAAAATGGGCTGATAACTGCCCAGAAAATTTTCTTCATAAACATTTAATAGTAGAAGCTGAGATTGCTCGCATTAAAGGAAATGATGAAAAAGCTGTTATGTTTTATAATCAAGCAATACAATCAGCATATAAAAATGAATACATCCAAAATGCTGCAATAGGAAATGAGCTGGCTGCGAAATTTCATTTTAGCAAAGGACTGGATGTTATAGGCGAGTCATATATAAAAAAAGCAATAGCTTTATATATAAAATGGGGAGCTAATGCTAAAGCAGAGCAATTACATAGTAAATATTATAGTATTCATCAGTTAACGCCTTTAAAAGAAGAAAATTATATAAAACATAGAATGGATATAAAATCTAATTCAACTAGTATGAATCAAGATATTCTAGATTTAACTACTGTTATGAAGGCGTCATGTACGATTTCTAAAGAATTAGTTTTAGAGAACATATTAGAAACTTTAATGAAAATTGCAATAGAGAATGCTGGTGCTCAAAAAGGTTTATTGTTTATAGGTCAAGAAGGAAGATATACAGTAAAGGTAGAAGGAGTAACAAATGAAAATTCTATCAATGTATATTTACGAAGTTCTAATCAAACAGAGCAAAATATTCCTATGGCAATTATAAATTATGTTATAAGAACAAAAGAAAATTTAATTTTAGATGATGTAGAGAAAGAAACAAGGTTTATAAAGGATGGTTATATTGAAAAAAACAATCCTAAATCTATTTTATGTATTCCAATTATGCACAAAGGAAAATTAGTTGGAATTTTATATTTAGAAAATAACTTAACTACTAATGCTTTTACATATGAAAGGATAGAAGTATTGAATCTATTATCTTCACAGGCTGCTATTTCAATTGAAAACGCTTCTATGTATAAAGAAATTAAGGAATTAAATCACAATCTGGAGAATAAAATCCATGAACGAACTAAAGAACTTTATGATGCAAATGAACAGCTAAAAGGAGAAATAGAAGAAAGAAAAAAAATAGACAGGGAAAAAGAAAAATTATTAGAAGAATTGAATAAAAACAACAAATTATTAAAAAAAATGGCTATAACAGATGGTTTAACAGGTTTATATAATCATAAATATATATTAAAAGTTTTATCTGAAAAAGTTAATGAATCAAAACAATATTCAAATGAATTATCGATTATTATGTTGGATATTGATCATTTTAAAAAAATTAATGATAATTATGGACATCAAGTTGGAGATGAAGTTATAGTTAAGTTGGCATCTATATTAAAAAATACAGTTAGTAAAGAAAAGATTATAGGAAGATGCGGAGGAGAAGAATTTTTAATAATTCTACCTAATACAGATTCTGAGAGTGCTTATAAAGTTGCAGAAAATATAAGGAATAAAGTTATGAATTATAGGTGGCCAAATAAAAAATTAAATGTAACTGTAAGTGGAGGGGTAAGCACATTAGAAGATGAAGATGGTTATACACTTTTTAGAAAAGCTGATGAAATTCTTTATAAGGCTAAGCAAAATGGAAGAAATAGAATTGGATTTTAATAAAAAAGCTCCTGGATATTGTTTGAATGTATTATGTTGAAATTATAAACTATCATATCTATATAATAGTTTAAAAGCTGTATTGTATATGTATGATGATTTTTTTATTTTTCGAGTGTGTAATTTTTTTGGTTCTTTTGAACTATGAAATTTAGGTCTGTGAGAATATTGTATAATTTTGTAATTTATTATAAAATCAGATAAATGATTATATTGTTTGAAAATTGAGACATATGAAAAAGGATGATAATTATGATGAAGATGAAAAGTCAGGAATATATCTTATATGGATTAGATAACAATAGAGAAATCATTGATAAAATTATTACTGATTTAGATATTTCTAATTACTATTTTGATATAAAATTGATACTTACAGAAGCATTAACAAATGCTTTTAAACATGGAAATAACAGTAATATCAATAAGCCTATTCATTTAAGATATAATTTCAATGGCAAAAGTATAGAATTTCAAATAGAGGATTCTGGAACTGGATTTGGAAATGTAATGATTTCTGATAAAATATCAGATAAAAATATATTAAGTGATAATGGAAGAGGATTATTTCTTATAAATTGTATTGCTGATAAAATAAAATTTAATAATAAGACATTAATTATAGAAAAACATTTAACAAATATAAGAAATTAAAAAATGCCTTCCTATCTAGGAGGGCATTTTTTAATTTCTTGCTTTCGAATATAACTTATTATATTTATTTGATCATTATCCATCTGATGTTGTTGTAGGAATCATGATGGGATTAACGTGTGATTGGGTTACTAATAAGGTGTTTAATAAAAAAGAAAACAATATATTGACCTGAATAATATATGAATGTATAATCAAATATGTTGAAAAATAGTTTGACATAAAACTAATCGTATTTAGGAGGCATAATTATGCAATATAATGACGGAAAATATAAAGGAATAGGAAACGGGTACGGAGGAAATATAGAGATGGAGGTTGAGATATTAGAAGATAAAATACATGATATAACAGTAATAGCTCATAATGAAACAAAAATTATATCAGACCCAGCATTTGAACATGTTATCAAAAATATATTAGAACATAATACTATTTTAGTTGCTAATGTATCAGGTTGTTCCATGAGTTCAAGAGGAATTAGAGAGGCAGTAAAGAATGCTTTAATAGAAGCTGGTGGAGATAAAGAAGAACTAGAAGTTCTAATATCAGAATCTGAGAATCTTGAAAAGATTAATTCAGAGAAAAGAACTCTAAATTCTTTACAAAAATTCGATATAGTAGTTGTGGGAGGTGGTGGAGCAGGTCTTTCAGCTGCAATAGCAGCTGCTAATAATGGAGCAAAGGTAGTAATATTAGAAAAGATGAATAACTTAGGTGGAAACACATTAGTATCTATGGGTGGAGTTAATATTCCTGAAAATGATGAGCAAAAGGAAAATGAAGTAATAGATAGTAAAGAAAGTTTTTATAATGATATAATTCAAGGTGGAGATCAAGAGAATTATTTAGATCAAGTGGATATTCTTGTACAAAATGCTTTAGATACATATAGATGGCTAAAAGATGTTGTAGAAGTAGAGTTTAAGTCAAAGAAGCTTATACATTTTGGAGGACACAAAGTTCCAAGGGCTTCTGTTTTTAAAGGAAAATATGCAATAGAACTGATATCTAAATTAAAAGCTAAAGCTTTATCACTTGGAGTAGAAATTCTAACAGGATTAGATTGTAAAAACTTAGTTTGTGATGATAACGGAAGAGTAGTTGGGGTGGATGCTGTAAATGGTGAAAAAGAGATCACTTTTAGTGCTGAGTACGGAGTTATACTTGCAACTGGAGGATTCAGTGGAAATGTTGAGATGAGAAAAAAATATAATACTAAGCTTGATGATAGATATAAGACGACTAATGTTAGTGGCGTAACAGGCCATGGCCACATCATGAGCAAGCAAGTTGGAGCTAAATTTGTTCATATGAACTATATCCAAACTTTTCCTATTTGTAATCCGAATACAGGAGAACTTTCTCATGTAGGAGGCTCTAGATTTGACGGAGAGCTATATTAGTGAATAAAGATGGAAAAAGATTTGTAGAAGAGTTAGAGAGAAGAGATGTTGTTTCTGAAAATATATTAGATCAAGATGGACAAGTTGCTTATTTAATTTGGTCAAGAGAGATTGAAGAAATAGGAAATGGAACGCTAAATCATAAGGCAGAAGTAAAAAAACTTATGAAAGATAACTTATTTGGAGAGTTCAACACTATAGAAGAGGGAGCTGAATTTTTCAGAATAGATAAAGATACTTTGAAAAATACTCTAAAAGTGTATAATAATTATGTGAAAAATGGTAAAGATGAAGGATTTAATAGAAGAGGAAATTTAGTATCAATAAGTGAAGGTCCGTATTATATTCAAGTAGTAGCTCCTGCAGTTCACCATACAATGGGTGGTGTCAAGATCAACAATAAAAATCAAGTAGAAAAAGAAGATAAAACTATAATTCAGGGACTATATGCTGCTGGAGAAATAGTAGGAGGAACTCATGGTACTAATAGGCTTGGAGGAAATGCTATAACAGAGGTTTTAGTATTTGGTAAAAGAGCTGGAGAAAGTATTGTTAATAATCAATAAATGTTCAAAATTCCCTATAAATAGGGAATTTTGAATTTCTCGGGAAATAAATTGTTATAATAGATCTTTTGAAACTCCACTAAAATCTATTTCATAGGTAGTTTTTAGTTCTACAAATCTTCCACCCAAGATACTGTTATGATGTTGGATGATTTGAGAAGCATCCAATACTTTGCTATCGAAAGTACTATGAGCGTCTTGTACTAAAATATTTTCATACCCCATACTAAATGCCCTTCTACAAGTGGTATCTAGACAGAATTCTGTTTGCATACCAGCTATAACTAATTTGCTAATTCCCTGTTCTTGCAATATATCATTGAGAACTGTTTTGTAGAAAGAATCCCATGTTTTTTTCTCTACAATTTTTTCTGTTTCTAATGGTTCTACTCTAGGATGAATTTTCCAAGTTGACTTTCCTTTACCAAACTCATCATCATCCTTGCCGGTATGTTGAACGAATATTACTGGAGTATTTGTTGAACGTGCCTTTTGTAATAATTTATAAATATTATCTAAAACTTTTTCGCTGTTGTACAAAGTAGCATCTTCATATGAAAACATTGCAACCTGTACATCTACAATCAATAACGCTGTCTTATTATTCATTAAAGCAACCCCCACTTTCTTTTTTATTTAAAGTCTATCAAATTATTCCATTTAAATAGTATACACTAAATATTGCATAAATAAATTTTTATTGTAATACAACTTAATATATGTAAAATATTGTATAATAAAAAAACATAACATAATATAATATCTCATAAATATATAAATAGAAAGTATCTACAGGAGGTGATTATGATTTTATTGTTTGAAACAGAGAGATTGATATTAAGGACATTGAAAATTGAAGATTTAGACTTTGTAATGGACTTTTGGGGGAATTCAGAAGTTATGATGTATTGTGGAAAATCAGGAAGTAGAGAACGATTAATAGAAGTAATAGATTTCTATATAAATCTTCAAAATGAGAAAGGATTCTCTCCTTATGCAGTAGTCTTAAAAGAAAATAGCAAAGTTATAGGGGCATGTGGTTTTAATCCTACAGGAAATGACTATGAAGTTGAACTTATTTATCATTTCGCAAAAAAATATTGGAGTAAAGGCTATGCTACTGAAGCCAGTCAAGCATGTCTTGATTATGCATGGAGAAGTCTAAGAATTAATAAGATTATTGCTTCAATAGATTCCAAAAATAAAAATTCGAGAAGAGTATTAGAAAAAATAGGATTTGAATATAAATATATAAAGTGGTGTGAGGAAACAAAGCAAGAAGAACCATATTATGAATTGACTAGAGTATAGCTATTAACATATGAGATTTTAATTGAGTAAAAAGAAGGGGGAATGTTTTTATGAAGATTGAATCATTAGATATAAAAAGATCAATAAAAAAAACAAAGGAGGATAAAAAATTTTCTGGAGTAGTTTCAGTATCGCAAGATAATCAACTTATATTTGGAAAAGGATATGGATATTCAAGTAGAAGTCAAAAAGAATATAACACTTTAAATACAAGATTTGGGATAGCTTCTGGTTGTAAGATATTTACGGCAGTAGCTATTTGTCAATTAGTTCAAACTGGTTTGATTTCTTTAGATACTTTATTAAGCGACTGCTTAAATATTAGTTTTCCAAATTTTGATTCTGATATTACGATACAGCATTTACTTACACATACTTCAGGAATATTAGATTATTTTGATGAATCTGCTATGGATAATTATGAAGCTTTGTGGGATGACATACCTATGTATAAAATAAAAAGCTGTAATGATTTTTTACCCTTATTTCGAAATAATAAAATGAAATTTTCTCCAGGTGATAAATTTGATTATAATAATGCAGGATACATATTATTAGGATTGATAATTGAACAAAAAACAGGAATGAAATTTCAAGATTATATACAAAAAAACATATTTAGTATATGCAATATGGATGATTCGGGTTATTTTTCATTGGATAAATTACCTGAAAGAACTGCATATGGTTATATTGAAGATCAAGAAAATAATACATGGAGAACAAATATGTATTCCATACCTATAATTGGAGGTCCTGATGGAGGAGCATTTGTTACAGCTTTAGATATGACAAAGTTTTGGAAGTCTTTATTTGATAATAAAATATTGAATAAGAAGATTACTCAAAAATTATTATTACCACAAGTAGATTGTTCAGATGGTTGGTACTATGGTTTTGGTGTATGGATTGTAAAGAAAGAAGAAAAAGTTTATAAATACTGTATTATGGGAAGTGATCCAGGTGTAAGCTTTAGATCATCAGTATACAAAGATAGAAACATTCAAATTAATGTTTTAGGAAATAATGAATATGGGGGTTATGCTATTACAAAAACAATAGAGGATGAAATTAAACTATAACAGTTCGTTTTTATAGTTGATAAAGCATATGAAAAAAGGATTGATGGTATTAAATAAATTCAAGATACCTAACTTTGAAAAGGTAGCTTCTTTCATAGAAACAATCTATTTTTAAACCCTATAATATAAAATAATTCGATTGGACTAAATCTATGGTAAATATTAGAATTATAAAGTGTAATCATAATATTTTATAGGGAGACTCAAAAGATGAATAAAACAAGAAATTTAACTTTTGTTGCTATGGGAATAGTTATAAATATAGTGTTTGGAACAGTAGTAAGTATGATAAAAATACCTTTATTATTTTTAGATACTATAGGAACAGTATTTATAGCGGCAATACTTGGGCCGTTGTATGGTGCTGTAGCTGGAGGACTTACAAATATTATTCAAGGGATCATAACTAACCCTAAATCGATACCTTTTGCTTTAGTTAATATAGCTATAGGTTTGATCGTAGGGTATATATGTAAAAAAAGAGAATTTAACTTTCAAACTGCACTTATAACAGGAATGATATTAGCTATAGTAGCTCCACTAATAGGAACTCCAATTGCAATTTATGTATTTGGAGGTATTACAGGAGATGGAAATGATATAATATTTACATGGCTTTTAACATCTGGGAAAACTATATTTTCAGCGGCATTCATACCTAGAATAACTGGGAACATATTAGACAAAATTGCAACATGTATATTCGTATCATTTTTATTAAAAAGATTACCTAAAATATATACAAGAAAACAAGGTAATATTTAAGGAGATGACATAGTGCACAGACAAGGTAATGTAGTATTTTTATCACACTGTATATTAAATCAAAACTCAGTTGTAAAGCCTTTAGCTAGAGCAAAAGGAGGCTACAATAAGATAGTTGAAGAGATAATAAAAAGAGATATCGGAATATATCAAATAATGTGTCCAGAAAATAAATATCTAGGACTCAATAGATTGCCTCAAACTAAAGAAGAGTATAATAATAAATACTATAGAAATATATGCAAAGATATAGCTTATGAAGTTGTTACTGATATTGAAAAATACATAAATAATTCAAATAAAGTAGTAGGAATAATAGGTATAAGTGAAAGTCCTACTTGTAGCTATAATAAGAACAAAGGTATATTATTTGAAGAAATATTTTATTTATTAAATGAGAAAAATATTTCTATACCTATATTAAATGTAGCGACAAATTATTTAGAAGAAAAAGAAAATAAAAAATTTATAGATGAATTAATAGAGTTTTTGGATAAGAATTAAAAATAAAGTCCTATTTTGTATAGGGCTTATTTTTTTGAAAGGATTTATAAATAAAATCAATATTAAAGAGATTTCTTATAGATAAAATCAATAATAAAAATAAAATGGATATGTTATACTTAAATAGTAAAAAAACACAAATTATGAGAAAAGGAGTCGAAAAAATGAAAAAATTATTAAATATTTTTGCTATGATAGTATTATGTTTGAGTATGGTACTTACTGGATGTAGTACTACATCAGATACAAATGAAGATAGTTTAAATAATAATGAAGGATTTAAATCACAAATTTTATTTAAGGGATCGTCTACATTAGCTCCTGTAATTGCAAAGATTTCTACGAATTTTATTGAAGAATATAAAACTTGGGACAAAGTAAGTGAAGATTTCCCAAATAAAAGCTTAGATATTTTTGTTTCAGCAGGAGGTTCTTCAGCAGGGGTAAAGTCTGTTATAGATGAAAGTAGTGACTTTGGAATGGTTTCAAGATCTGTTTCTGATGAAGAAAAAGCTAAAATAGAAGGATATCAAGAATTTAAATTAGGGGTAGATGCATTGACTGTATCTGTGAACCCAGAAAATAGAATATATGAAGTTAAAGATGGTTTAACTTCAGAAGAAATTCAAAAGATTTTTTCGGGAGAATATAAGTATTGGGATGAAGTAGAAGCTAGTCTTCCTCATGAAGAAATAGTTATTGTTACAAGAGATTTAGGCGGTGGAGCTCATAAAGTATTCCAGAAGAAGGTTATGGGCGATAAAAAAGTTAGAGAAGATGCAATTCAAGCTCCTTCAATGGGTGCATTAGTTACAAAAATTATGGAAAACAAAAATGCAATTGGATATGCATCTTATGGAATGGTAAATCAAAATAATGGAAAAATTATTCCGTTGGATGTTGATGGAGTATCGCCAACAAAAGAAAATATAATAAGTGGTGATTACAAAATATCTAGACCTCTTTTAGTAATCAAAAAAGGCGAATTATTAGAACAAGAAAAAGCTTTTATAGATACTCTTACTTCAGAAGAAGGTATGGAAATAATTGAAAAAATGGGATTTGTTCCAGCGAAATAAATAAAATTCAGAAGGGATTCCTTCTGAATTTTATTTATTTCTTTAAAAGGAAGTGAAAAAATGTATAGGAAATTTGATAAGATATTTACTTTTATTATAAAAGGATTTACTTGTTTTTCTATTGTCATGCTTAGTTTTATTATTATATTTATTGCAAGAGAGAGTATAGTTGTTTTTGAAAAAGTTTCACTATTGGATTTTCTATTCAAAAGTGAATGGAATCCTTTAGGCCAGCCTCCAAGTATATCAATATTTCCAATGATTTTAGCAACTATGTATGTATCTTTATTAGCTGTTATTATAGCACTCCCTATTGGAATAGGGTCAGCGATATTTTTAACAAGTGTATTAAATTTAAAGCTTAGAAAAATATTAAAACCATCTATTGATATTCTAGCGGGGATTCCATCGGTTATCTATGGGTTAATTGGATTATTAGTACTTGTTAAATTTTTTGAACATCATTTGAAATTTTCATCTGGAGAATCTGTATTAGCAGGGGGAATTTTACTTTCTATTATGATTCTTCCTTATATTATTTCTACATGTGATGAATCAATGATTAAAATTATCAATCAATATAAACTTACATCAGAAGGACTAGGTGTATCTAAATGGCATATGATTAGGTATTTGATTTTACCAGCATCTAAAAAAAGTATTTTTGCTGGGGTTATTTTGGCTTTAGCAAGATCAATGGGAGAAACTATGGCTGTTATGATGGTTACTGGAAATAGTCCCATTTTTCCAAAAATTCTTGGAAAAGCTCAGACAATACCTGCTCTTATTGCATTAGAAATGGGTGGGGCTGGAGTAGACAGCCTTCATTATCATGCTTTGTTTGCGTCTGGTTTTGTATTGATGATGATTCTTTTTTTAGTCAATATTGCGTTTTATCACATAAAAAACAATATTGATATTTAATTTTACGCAATTTAGGAAGTGAAAAATATTATGGGAAAATACATGGGAATAAAATTATGGAGTTTTGTAAGTGGAATAATAGTTATAGCTTTAGTTTTATATATTAATATATATATCTTTTCTAAGGGTATACATGGATTAAATTACAATTTCTTGTTTTCTACGCCAAGAGGATTTCCTCTTGGAACAGAGGGGGGGATATTTCCTGCTATTATTGGAAGTATTTATTTTACAGGAATTGCTTGCTTTTTTGCTAGTATAATAGCTATATCAACTGCTTTATATCTTAGTTTTTACTGCAAAAATAAATATTTATATGGAATTATTAGTATTGTTATACAATCTACAGCAGGAATTCCATCTATTGTTTTGGGATTGTTCGGATATACTTTTTTAGTTGTTTATTTGAAGTTGGGAATATCGCTGTTGTCTGGAGGAATTGTTTTAGGTATTATGATTTTCCCGTTTATAGAAGTTAGAGTTCAAAAATCTTTAGAAGAAATTGATAAAGATATAATATATGCTTCTTATGCATTAGGAGCATCAAAATCTTATACTTTTTTTAAAATTATATTGCCTACGTGTTTTAGTGAAATTCTATCTGCCGTAGCATTAGCGGGAGGATTTGCTATGGGTGCAACAGCACCTATAATGTTTACAGGTGGGGTTGTCAATGCACCTGTGCCTAATGGTATATTATCCCCTGCCATGGCTTTACCATATCACTTATATATATTAATTGGAGAAGGAATATCAATAGAAAATTCATATAGAACAGCTTCTGTATTATTGTTGTTTCTTTTGATTTTAAATAGTGTTTCCATATTGGCAGAATTGTTTAGGAAGGTGAAATAGAATGGGCGAGATACTTGAAATTAAAAAATTATCAGTAGCTTTTGGAAAGAAGAAAATTCTTAAAAACATGTATATGAAGATTGAAGAAAAAAAAATCACAGCAATTATAGGTCCATCAGGATGTGGAAAGTCTACTTTTATTAAATGTTTAAATCTAATGGTGGACGAGGAAAAAAATGCAGTAATTGATGGGGAAATATTGTTTGAAAGAAAAAATATAAGAGATATAGAAAAAGAAGATGTACGTGAGAATATAGGAATGGTTTTTCAAAGTCCTACTCCATTTCCACTTTCTATATATGATAATATGGTCTATGCTCCTTTATATTATGGAATAAAAGATAAGAAAAAATTAAAATCTATCGTAGAAGAAAAATTAAAACTTACAAATCTTTATGATGAGGTAAAAGATAGTTTGAGTATGAAAGCTACAAAACTTTCAGGAGGACAACAACAGCGTCTTTGTATTGCTAGATCATTAACTGTTGAACCAAAAATATTATTATTAGATGAACCATGTTCAGCTTTAGATATAAAAAATACTGAAAATATTGAGAAAATGCTTAAGAAACTCTCAGATAAATATACTATTGTAATTGTTACTCATAATCTTGCACAGGCAAAGAGAATTGCCGATTATACAGCTTTCATATTAAATGGAGAAATTATGGAATATAAAAAAACTGATGATTTATTTAATAATCCTGATGATTTAAGAACAAAGCAATATATAGACGGTGTATTTGGATAAAAATAATAATATACCAGAGTATAAAGAATCTATTCATATGAATAGATTCTTTTGTGAATTGAAGCTAATTCATATGGTTAAACTAAGGAGATATTAAAATTTAAAAATCAGAGGTGTAATTCATGCAAGAGTATGTGAAAGGAAAACCTATATTTACCAATATAAATGATGTTAATAATCAATATCCATATTTAACTGAGGATTTAGAAATAGATGTAGTAATTGTAGGGGGTGGAGTTACTGGGAGTATATGTTCTTATTATATGTCTAAAAATAATATAAAATCTGTAATAATTGAAAAGGGAAGAATAGCTCATGGAAGCACTAGTGTTACAACATCTCTTTTACAATATGAATTAGATGAAAATTCATCTGAGTTAAACGAAGTTATATCTATTAAAGATATTATAAGATCATACGAACTTGGACTTTGTGCTTTAAAAGAAATAGAAAAATTTGTAGGTGAATACGGTAATAAGTGCGATTACATAAAGCGAGATACCTTACTTTACACAGCTAAAAATATTGAAAAAAATAGTATTAAAGAAGAATATAAATTCAGAAAAGAAAATGGATTCGATGTTGAATATATAGACGAGTCAGATAATCCTTATAGTTTTGACTTAAAGGCTGGATTATTGGCAAAAGAAGGTGGAGCTGAGATTGATCCTTATAAATTTACTAATCATCTTCTTGAAGTAAGTATTAAAAAAGGTGCACTTGTATATGAAAATACTGAGGCTAAAAAAATAGAGTATTTAAATGAAGGAGTAATTGTTCATACATCTTACGGTTATAAGATTAAAGCTAAAAAAATAATTGTAGCTACAGGGTATAATACAAGCTTGTTCACGAATAAAAATTTTGGAACTAAGTACAATACATTCAACATAGCTACTAAGCCTGTTAAAGAAATTATAGGTTGGAAAGATAGCGTGTTGATTAGAGATAATTCAGATCCATACAACTATCTTAGAACTACAAAAGATAACAGGTTGATTATAGGTGGAGAAGATGTGGAATTTAAGGAGATAGACAATAAAGATATAGCTTGTGAAAAATATTCTATTTTAGAACAAAGACTTAAATCTATGTTTAAAGATATAGGTGATATAGAAATAGAGTATAAATACTGTGGATGTTTTGAGTCGACTAAAGATAACTTGGGATATATTGGACCAGATAAAAAACATGATAATCTTTGGTATTGTCTAGGGTATGGAGCTAATGGAATCTTGTTTGCTATTCTAGGAGGAATGATGTTGAGCAAACTATATTATAAGGAAAAACATGATGATGTGAGATTGTTTAACATAGATCGGTTTGATAATTGATATTTTGAGTCAAATATTATAAAAAAACAGTTTCTTTATATAAAGAAACTGTTTTTTTTAATTAAATATACAAATCAGAAAATTGGATAATTTCGAAAAATAATAATTTAATATAAAATTCAATTATAAAAAAATGACAATAGATATAAAATTAACAAATAAAACTTATATATTTTATAAGGATTAACAAAAAACATACAAGAAACTACTTAAAATGCTAAAAAACGACAAAGAAATATACGAATAATGAAATTAAAACAAAAAATAAATTACAAACATACTAATCGCGATTACTAAAATGTACTTAAAAAAAACATATTGTTATATTATTGACAAAGAAAAGTGGAAATAATATACTTTGATTAGAAACACAGCAAGATTAACGTTTTGGATGAAGGTAGCGGGAGAGCATAGCACCGAAGAAGTAAAGCTTTCAGGTAAAAAGACCGCTATTGGACAAATCTCTGGAGAGACTCTATAGGGCACCGAAGGAGCAAACTGCATTTAATTATGCATGCGAAACTCTCAGGTAAAAGGACAGGGAAATTTTCCCGGCTTTTTTAAATCAATGCGAAATAATAAAAGCAGGAGGTAAAAGTTATGGAACAAATTAATCAAATTGCACAAGCTATCAATTCTTTTGTATGGGGACCACCGCTTCTCATATTATTGGTTGGTACAGGTATCTATTTAACATTTAAGTTAGGTTTTTTACAAATATTCAGACTTCCATTAGCACTTAAGTATCTTTTTTCAGAGGATCCTGAAGCAAAAGATATGAAGGCAGAAGGTGATGTATCTGCTTTTGCAGCAGTTTGTACAGCTCTATCAGCTACTATAGGTACTGGTAATATAGTTGGAGTTGCAACTGCAATAAGAATGGGAGGACCTGGAGCATTATTTTGGATGTGGGTAGCAGCGTTTTTTGGTATGGCAACAAAATATGCAGAAGCACTTTTAGCAGTTAAATATAGGGTCGTAGATGATAATGGACAAATGTCCGGAGGACCTATGTATTATATCGAGAGAGGATTCAAAAATAAGTTTCTTGCAAAATGTTTTGCTATATTTGGAATAGGAGTTGCTTTCTTTGGAATAGGAACATTTGCACAAGTAAACTCTATAACATCAGCTGTAGAGATAGCGTTTAATGTTCCAGTTATAGTGACAGGAGTAATACTTACTGTAGCTGTTGCTATGGTTAGTCTAGGCGGAATAAAGAGTATATCAAAGGTTTCGGAAATTGTAGTTCCTTTTATGGCGGCATCATACGTAATTTGTACATTAATAATACTTTTATTAAATGCAGGTCAAATTCCTGAGACAATAAGCTTTATAATAAAGAGTGCTTTTACTCCAACGGCTGCAGCTGGTGGATTTGCAGGATCAACAGTTGCACTTGCACTAAAGAGTGGTATATCAAGAGGTGTATTCTCAAATGAATCGGGACTTGGTTCTGCTCCTATAGCGGCAGCTGCTGCTAAGACTAATTCTTGCGTAAGACAAGGTCTAGTTCAGATGACAGGTACATTCTTTGACACTATAATAGTATGTACAATGACAGGAGTAACTTTAGTTCTTACAGGTATGTGGAATAATCCAAATGTTGAAGGTGCTGCTGCTACAACAGCTGCATTTAGAGCTGGACTTCCTTCTATGCCTATAGTTGGAGAATTAATAGTTACTATAGGGCTTATATTCTTTGCCTTTACTACTATACTTGGTTGGAATTATTATGGAGAGAGATGTACTGAGTACTTATTTGGAGTTAAAGGAATAAAACCTTATAAGTATATATTTATATTCCTTGTTGCTATAGGACCTTTCTTAAAGCTTAGCTTGATATGGACAGTAGCTGATATAGTTAATGGACTTATGGCTATTCCAAATCTTATAGCTATAATAGGACTTAGTGGAGTTATATCTTCAGAGACTAAGATGTACTTTGATGGATTGAAACAAGAAAAACAAGCATCTTAAAAATAATAAAACTCGATGGATTTAATCCATCGAGTTTTTGCTATATATCTATTCCGTTATTGGCTATATTTAATTCTCTTATAGTCCATTTATTATCTAAAGTATCTGTATATTGATCAATTTTATCATAGAAATCTATGTCATCTTCTTTAAGCATTACCATTATAGTTGGGCCAGCACCACTCAAAAATACTCCGACACTGTCTAAATCTTTACATTTTTTTATTATATCATCGTAGTCTTTAATTAAGCTTCCTCTGTATTTTTGATGAAGGTTATCTTTACATGCAAGTTTAATTAGATCGAATTGACCGTTTATTAAAGCAGATACCATAAGAGAAACTCTTCCTACGTTAAAAACACCGTCTGTATAAGGTATTTTACTTGGTAAAACTGCTCTTGATTTTTCCGTAGATAGCTTGAAATCGGGTATTAGTGCACAAAACTTTAATCCTTTCGGGATGTTTATTTTACTACAATATATATCATCGCCTTCCTTAATAGAAGTAACCATTCCTCCAAGTAGTGCAGGTGCTACATTATCTGGATGACCTTCAATTTCTGATGATATTTTTAATATTTCATCTTTGTTTAATTTGTCACCAGCTATTTTGTTAGCGGCAATTACTCCACCTAGAACACAAGATGCACTGCTTCCAAGACCACGAGATATAGGAATATCATTTTCTATTTTAATTTTTATACCTGTGGGCTTATATCCTATTTTTTCAAAGCATTTTTTCATTGATTTGTATATTAAATTATCTTCATTAGAGTATTCTTCATCACAGCCTTCTATTATAAGACCTTCTTCTATTTCTTCAATAAAAAAGTTATTGTATATATCAAGGGCTATTCCTAGACAATCAAAGCCAGGACCAACATTAGCAGTTGTTGCTGGTATTCTTACATTTATCATATTAATCACCTACACATTCAATATATTATTAATCATAGATTTCATTTTGTTTTTTTTACAAATACTACTGTGAACTATTCTTTTATTTTCTAATTGTTTTATAGGTTCAGGAATTTCTATATCAGATATATTAGATAATTTATCTATTAATCTAAAATCTGATAATTTGTCATAGTTATCGTCTATTGAAGCTATAACACTTTCTGGAAATTTAAACGGACTAGCCGTTGATGCAATTATAGTTTTAGTGGAATCATTAGTCTTTTGTCTGTATTTTTTATATACACAGTAAGCTACACTTGTGTGCGTATCCATTAGATAGTTAAAATCGTTGTAAACTTCATTTATAGTTGATGAAGTTTCTTCTTGTGTTGCAAAGTCAGCGTAAAAAGCATCCAACTTGTTTTTCATATATTCATCTATTTCGTATATTCCATGAACTTTTAGTTTTTCCATGAGATTTTTTACTAAGCATGGATTGTTATCGCTTATTTCGTATAGTAGTCTTTCTAGATTACTAGAAATTAAAATATCCATAGAAGGTGATGAAGTAAGCTTGAATTCTCGACTTATATCATAAACTCCTGTATTTATGAAGTCACATAAAACATTGTTTTCATTAGATGCACATATTAATTTATTTATAGGAAGCCCCATGTTTTTAGCGTAAAAGGCAGCTAGTATATTTCCAAAGTTACCAGTTGGGACTACTATATTTATTTTTTCATTTTCTGTTATATCTCCGTTTTTTAGTAGTTGAACATATGAATTAACATAATATACTATCTGAGGAACTAATCTTCCTATATTTATGGAGTTAGCAGATGAAAGCATATAGTTTTGCTTAGATAATAGGTTATTAAATTCTTTGTCTAAAAAAACTTCTTTAACACCCCTTTGGGCATCGTCAAAATTACCATCTATTCCTATTACATGAGTGTTTCCTCCATCTTGAGTAATCATCTGTCTTTCTTGAATTGTACTTACTCCTTTTTTAGGATAAAAAACTATTATTTGAGTTTTATCTACGTTATTGAATCCTTCTAGTGCAGCCTTTCCTGTATCTCCAGATGTAGCTGTTAGTATAACGACTTCTTTTTGTATATTTAAGTTTTTACAAGAAGCCTTTAAAAGATGGGGAAGTATTGATAAAGCCATATCTTTAAAAGCTAGAGTTGGACCGTGATAAAGTTCTAAAAAATAGTTACTGTCAACTTTTTTTAATGGTGCTATTAAATTATCACTAAACTTATCGTTATAAGCATTATCTATACATTTTTTCAAAGTCAAATCATCAAAGTCTGTAAAAAATTTATTTATTATATAAAAAGCAATTTCTTTATAATTCATAGTCATCATATCTCTAAAAGATATATCTATAGAGGGAAACTCTGTAGGTACATATAAGCCGCCATCGTTTGCCAAGCCCTTTAATATAGCATTTGAAGAGGTGACCTTGTTATTATCTCCTCTTGTACTTTTGTATAAAATATTCATATAGTATCACCTCGTAAATAGATTTTAAATTAATTATATAATACAATGTTTATGCATAAAATACAAGTGTTTTTTACACATAAACAAAAATAAAATATCAATTGGTTTTTTAAGCGAGGTTTTTAGTTACATATTAATAATCCTAAAGTAAAGATTATAATGTTATAATTTAATTATTCAAATAAGCATATATTTAAAAGGATAATTAAAAGATATATTGTATTATTGTAAGTAGATAATATAGATAGTATTTAGGATGTATTATTTACATTAGAAAGGACGTGATAATATGTTGTATAGAAAATTTGGAAAGACTAATGAAGAGGTATCTATATTGGGGTTTGGTTGTATGAGATTTCCGGTTATAGATGGTAAGAATGATCAGATAAATGAAGAGGAAGCTATTAAGCAAATAAGATATTCTATAGATAATGGTGTCAACTACATTGATACAGCTTATCCTTATCATGAGGGTATGAGTGAACTTGTTACAGGTAAGGCTCTTAAAGATGGATATAGAGAAAAAGTATTTCTAGCTACGAAGCTTCCGTCTTGGCTTATAAAAAGCAGGGAGGATATGGATAAATATTTAAATGAACAGCTTGAAAAGTTAGAAACCGATTATATAGATTTTTATTTGGTACATACTTTGACTCAAAATCTATGGAGCAATTTAAAAGAACACGATTTATTCGATTTTTTAGATTCGATAGTCAAGGATGGAAGGGTTAAGCATATTGGATTTTCTTTTCATGATGAACTTCCTCTGTTTAAAGAAATAGTTGATGCTTACGATTGGGAATTTTGTCAGATACAATACAATTTTATGGATGAAAATTATCAAGCTGGAAAAGAAGGTCTTAAGTATGCAAGCGATAAGGGTTTAGGTGTAGTTATAATGGAGCCTTTAAGAGGTGGAAGCTTAGCAAGAAATATTCCTAAAGATATTCAAGCGGTATGGGATAAAGCTGATGTTAAAAGAAGTCCCGCTGAGTGGGCATTGAAATTTTTATGGAATCATCCTGAGGTAAGCTTAGTACTTAGTGGTATGAATGATATGAACCATATAAATGAGAACATAAAGAATGCAAGTGATACTTATGAAAATTCACTTACTGAAAAAGAGAAAACATTAATAGATGAGGTTAAGAATATATATTTAAATAGAATGGTAGTAAACTGTACTGATTGTAAGTATTGTATGCCATGTCCAGCTGGCGTTAATATACCTAAAAACTTTGAATTTTTAAATGGTGCTTCTATGTATAATGATGTTGAACATTTTAAAGGTATGTACAATAGTTTTGTTGGATACAAAGAAAAAGCTTTGCATTGTGTAGAGTGCGGTAAGTGTGAGAAGGCATGTCCTCAGCATATACATATAATAGACAGTCTTAAGAGTATTAGAGAATTATTCGAGTAAAAGAAGGAAAGAAAAATTAAGGGAAACATTGAGGATCAGAGATTTTTTTTTATAATCAACATTATTTATTGTAAATTATATTCCAATGAGAATGTTCATTTTAACTGATGGATAACATTGATGAGTTAACAAAAACATTTGTATTAAATATTAGAATGTGGTATGGTAAATGGTACCCTAGATTACATATAGGATGGATTGAAAAGATAGTAAAAGGATTAACTACTTATAGAAATTTGAATAATACAAACCGCGAAAATAAAAGTTGAAGACGATAAAATTGATTTAAAATAATTTTAAGGAGACGGTTCATGAATTTATCAAATAAATTTATGAACCGTCTCCTGCTTGTAAACTGAACATCAACGTTCATTATTAACATTATAAACGTTTCTAAGTGATATTTTAGTAAGAAAAACAATAAATAAAAAATTTAAGAAAACTTTAAGATTAAATTAAGTATAAAGAAAGAGTTATGAATTATATTTAACATGTAGCTATAATAGTCACATAAAAACTTAAAGTATTTGTTATGGACAATAAACAGGATATGAACTTATCTAGGGACGTGTCCGCTCTTATCTATAACTTATAGAAGATGGAGTGTTAGAGTGGCTAGTCACCGGATAAACTGAATTTAGAATGGAGATATATCATATGAATAGTTATAATTTAACCAGTAAATTTAAAAAAACATTTATTAAGAATTCTATCTTTTTTATAGTATTATTAGGAATACTTAATATTGTATTAGTACTACCAAAAAATATTAAAAGGTTACACTTCCAATCAATTTTAAATCATAAGAACTTATATATTTTAAGCGGACTCATACTAGTTTCTCTATGTAATAAGTATTATAAAAAAAAGACTTTTACAGAACAAATTGTATCAAGTGAAGATAGAACTAAAGTAAGAGGATACCTAAAGAAATATGGATATAACTCAATATCATATTTGGCTTTAGAAAAAGATAAAAAATACTTTTTTTCTGAAAATATAGATGGAGCTGTTGCTTATGTTATAAGCTCGGGTGTTGCCGTTTGTTCAGGAGATCCAATATGTGATGAAGATAATGCTGTTGAGCTTTTATCTGAATTTATTTCATATTGTAAAGAAAAAGAACTTCGTATTTGTTTTTGTCAGACAAGTGTAAAATTTGTGAATGAATTTAATAAACTGGGATTTGGATTTATTAAATACGGAGAAGAAGCTATGTTTGATCTAGAAACATATACTACACGTGGAAAAAAAGCTGCAAAAATAAGACAGGCTATTAATAATGCTGATAGATTAGAGGTTGAGGTATTTGAGTATAAGCCTTTAGAAAATAAAGATACTACTATAGAAAATGAAATACTAGAAGTTTCAAATGAATGGCTTTCTTTTAAAAAAAGCGGAGAGTTATCTTTTATGTTAGGAAGTATCAGTTTAGACAAACCTATGGATAGAAGATATTTTATAGCAGTTGATTCAGATAAAAAAATATTAGGATTTGTTGTTTTTGTACCATTTTTAGGAGGAAAAGGGTACTATGCGGATGTTACTAGAAGAAGAAAAGATGCTCCTATAGGAGTAATGGAAAAGATTACGATTAATGCTTTTAACGAGATGAAAACCGAAGGAGTTAAGTGGGGAAGCTTAGGAGTTGCTCCTCTTGCTAATGTACGAGAGGATAAACAAAAAATACAAATAACTTCATTTATACTTGAATTCATTTACAAAAATATAAATAACTTTTATGGGTTTAAGAGCCTTCATCAATACAAGAAAAAGTATGCACCAACAATGTGGGAATCTAGATTTTTAGTATATTATCCTAAGATTTTTACTCCTAAAATTGCATATTCTATAATAAAAGTAAAAAATCCTGGTGGAGTTAAGGATTTTTTAATAAATCAAATAAAGAGAAAATAGTAGTAATAAATTAACCTATCATTGTAACATGTGTACAAATAATGACCAGAATTCATAATGCTTTTATGGTTATTTTAATGTAACTACCATGTACTGATTTAAGTTGGATAGTGAAGGTTGGTACTAGAAGAGGAATATCTTTAATAAGATATTTCTTTTTTTAGTTTTTGATAAATGGACTTTTATGTAATAAAATAAACTTATCATATTTTACATATAAAACTGAATATAATTTATGGAAATAAATTATAATGTAGTGTATAATAAAAGTGTGTTAAAAAAATAACCACTATATAAGAAAGAGGTGTTTATCATTTATACCATTATAACTATTTTGATTTTATGTATTATTATAGGTTATTTTATGGTTTTTTTAAACACAAGATACGAAATAGTAAATAATAAACTAGTGATAAAATATGCATTTTCAAAATTGATAATACCAATAGAAGATATAAAAGAGATTGAAGAATCTACTTATTATGCATGCGAAGATAATAGTCAATATAGTATAGGGATGCAAAATAGTCAACCTGATAGGATAATAATAAAAACAAAAGATAATAAATCTTACTTTATAAGTCTGAATGGCTCTCATATTTTAGTAAATAAAATAAGAAGGATCAAGCCGAATATCAATATAAAGGGAATGTTTATATAAAGACATAGAGATGCAAACAATTCATAGGAAAGGAACTGTCTCAGAATGATTTAAGAAATCGTTTGAAAAGGTAGTTCTTTTTTGTTGTATTTTGATAGATTAATAAAGTAATACTGGCAAAAAACATGATATAATAGAATTGTAAAGAAATAAATTGTTCGCATTAACACGAATGTTTATGCGTTTATATACGGAAATCTATTTTAAAAAAGTTAAAGTGAAAGAGGCTGTAGAAAACTATGAAAATTTATGAATGGTTTGATATGAATTTTGCTAAAAAAGAAATGATATCATTTGTAGGTGGAGGAGGAAAAACGACTAGTATATTTAAATTAGCAAAAGAATTAAAGAATAGGAATAAAAAAGTATTGGTTACGACTTCAACAGCAATATATTACCCTAATGAAGGAGACTATGATGAATTAATCGTAAATAATTTAATCGATATAAGTAGTATAGATAAAATTAAAGAAGGAAGCGTTACTATTATAGGAAGGGAAGTTTCAAAAGAAAATAAACTTTTAGGATTATCAAAGAAAGTAATAGATGAAATTTATGATCTGAAATTATTTGATTATATTTTAGTTGAAGCAGATGGTTCTAAAAGAAAATCTATAAAATCACCTGCTGATCATGAACCTGTTATACCTAATTATACAGATAAAGTGGTAGGTGTTATTGGGATAGACTGTATCGGAAAGAAAATAAACGTGGAAAATGTTCATAGACCAGAATTATTTTGCGATATAACCAATAGTAAAATGGAAGAAATAATCAATGAAGAAAAAATATTTAAATTAATTACACATTGCAAAGGATTATTTAAAGGCACTTCTAAAGAATGTAAAAAATATATTTTATTGAACAAGGTAGAATGTGATGAAAGAAAAAAAATAGCATTACAAATTATAGAGTTAGTAATTAAAAGCAAATTTGATGTAATGGGTATTACTGTATCTAGTATTATTAATGAAAAAAAAAGTTTTTAATTGGAGTGGTAGACTTTGATTACAGGTATTATTATGGCAGCAGGATTTTCTAAGAGAATGAATAAAGACAAATTAATACTTGATTTTAAAGGAATTTCTATTATTGAAAGAGTTATTAAAGCAGTAAAACAATCTAATGTAGATAAAATAATATTGGTATATAGAGAAGAAAAAATAAAAGAAATAGGAATAAAAAACGGAATAAAAACAGTTTATAATAATAGAGCAGAACTAGGACAAAGTGAATCTATAAAATTGGGTATTAATGCTTCATCTATAAAAACAAAAGGATTTATGTTTTTTGTTGGAGATCAACCTTTTTTAGATTCTCTTATTATAAATAAATTAATAGATGTTTTTAAAGAACAAAATAATAATATAGTAACACCTATATATAAAGAGAAAAGAGGAAATCCGATAATTTTTTCTTCCGATCTAAAAGATGAACTTCTTAAAATTGAAGGGGATAAAGGCGGGAAGAGTATTATTAAAAAAAGATATGATGAAGTTAAGTTTGTTTATTTTGATAATGATATTTCTAGACTAGATATAGATACGTGGGATGAATATATAAAATGGAGATGAAGTAAGATGCTTGAAAATGTTGTTGTAATAAGGGGTGGAGGAGATATTGCAACAGGTATTGCTCATAAGCTATATAGAAGCGGATTCAAGATATTAATACTTGAAATAGAAAAACCAACTATGGTTAGAGGAACTGTTTCGTTTGCTAGTGCAGTATTTGATTGTGAGGTCTTGATTGAAGATGTAAAATCAGTAAAAGCATATAAAATAGAGGATATATACAAAATATGGAATGCTAATAATATACCTGTGATTGTAGATGCTAAATGTAAAATAATAGATGAAATAAAAGTAGATATTTTAGTAGATGCTACATTAGCAAAAAGAAATTTAGGGATGAATAGAAAAATGGCTCCTATTACAATTGGTGTTGGTCCCGGATTTGATGCAGGTGAAGATGTAGATGTTGTTATTGAAACAAGTAGAGGTCATAATTTAGGAAAATTGATATTGAAAGGATATGCAGAACCTGATACGGGAGTACCTGGTAAAATATTAGGATATGGTAAAGAAAGAGTATTAAGAGCTCCTTGTAAAGGAACAATAAATAATCTATCAGACATAGGAGATATAATTAAAAAAGACCAAATAGTTGCTTATGTAGATGGTGAACCTGTAAAAACTTCTATTGACGGTGTTTTGAGGGGGATAATCATGCATAACTCTAAGGTTAAAAAAGGTCTTAAAATAGCGGATGTTGATCCAAGAGGAATAAAAGAATATTGTTTTACTATTTCAGATAAAGCTAGATCTGTTGCAGGAGGGGTTTTGGAAGCTATTTTATACATGAAAAAGATAACGAGGGAGTGTGAATAAATTGGAATATAAAGTCTTAGATCAAATATCAGATGAGATAAAGTTAAATAAGAAAGTAGCATTAGCAACCATAACTAGAGTAGAAGGTTCTACACCAAGGAAAGAGGGTTCCATGATGGGAATTAAGGAAGATGGAACTATTTTTGGAACTATAGGTGGAGGGAAATTAGAATTAGTTGTAATGGAACATGCTAAAAAATGTATTATAAATGGAGAGAGTAAAAGCTTTAGTTTTAAATTAACGGATGATGAAGGAAGCTTGCATATGCAGTGTGGTGGTGAAGCAGATGTTTTTATTAAAGTTTTTAATACCTTCGATAAGCTGTTTATTATTGGGGGAGGCCACATTGCACTTGAATTAAATGAGTTAGGGAAGATGCTAGATTGGTATACTATCATAGTTGAAGATAGAGAGGAATTTTGTAATATAAATAGATTTCCAAAGGCTGATGAACTCAAAGCTGGGAATATGAAACAAGTTTTAGATGAATGCCAAATAGATAATAGGAGTTATATAGTTATTATAACGAGAGGACATAATCATGATGAGATAGCTTTAAAAGCTGTTATAGATAGCAAGGCAAAATATATAGGTATGATAGGAAGTAAAAACAAAACAAAATATATAATGGATAATTTGAAAAGTGAAGGAGTATCTCAAGAAAAATTAGATAAAGTATATGCTCCTATTGGAATTGATTTAGGTGGGGAAACACCTAAAGAAATTGCTTTTAGTATTATGTCGGAGATACTTGTGGTAAAAAATAATGGAACTCTTCATCATTTGAAAGATATTAAAAAATAGGATATTTAGGTATAGAATAAAAAATTTATTGATTTTTACGTAAAATTAGGTTAAAATTAACTTTATAAAATTTAGCAAGATAAAAATAAAATAGTATCACTCATATAATTAGGGAAATATGGTCCCTAAGTCTCTACAGAGTAACCGTAAATTATTCAACTATGGGTGTTTAGGCATGCATTAAGAGCATAAAATCACAGTATAATTATATGTATTTTTGGAATACATATAATGTACTTAAAATTCTATGATATTGATAGACATGAAGTAATATATACTAAACCCCCATTTTTTCAAAATGGGGGACTTTTTATTTCTAAGGAAATTATACAATTTTTAATCTATGGATAATATTGATGAAATGACTGAAGTAGCAACTATTTTGAGCAACGGAGCCCGTTAGGACTCGTTGGCGACATGAGCTATGCGATAGCATAAAGTGAATTTTTTATCATTTTAAGGAGGATAAGATGAAATTATTAAAAGAAATTATAGTTGAAAAAGGTAAAGTTAGAGGGGAAGATGTTTTAAAAGTTGATAGTTTTTTGAATCATCAAATAGATATAAATTTATTGAATGAAATGGGGAAAGAATTTAAAAATCGTTTTAAAGATAATAATATAACTAAAATTTTGACTATAGAGGCTTCTGGGATTGCGATAGCAGCAATAGCAGCTCAATATTTTAACGTTCCTGTAGTATTTGCTAAAAAAGTAGAAAGTAAAAATGTAGATAATGATAATGCATATGAAAGCAAGGTTTATTCATTTACTAAAGATAAAACTTATTCAATTAGGGTTTGTAAAGATTATCTAAATTCTTCAGATAATATATTAGTATTGGATGATTTTTTAGCTAATGCACAGGCAGCATTAGGACTAAAAGATTTAGTGGATCAATCGGGAGCTAGTTTGGCTGGTATTGGAATTGTTATAGAAAAAGGATTTCAAGATGGAGGCAAGCTCTTAAGAGATAGTGGAATAAAAGTAGAATCTTTAGCTATTGTTAAGTCTATGAGTACTGATGGAATTGAATTTGATTAATATTAAGTTAATCTACAAGTGAATTTAACGAACTTAAACAGTTGGATGAAATGATTATAATACGCATAAGAAGAAACGAAAAATAAAATATTTATAAAAATGTTCGTAAAAATCGAGTTTTATGTTATAATGATTTTAGAAAAAATTTTAACTGTAAAAAATTATTATTCTTACAATAAAGCATTAGGGGGAAAAGATATGAACAAAGATAATGAAATATATGATTTAGATGGGATTCCACCGCTACATAGAGCAATACCATTAGGATTACAACATATACTTTCAATGTTTGCAGGAAATGTAGCACCTTTAATTATTATTGCGAATGCTATGAATTTACCTGTTGATGAAAAAACATTCTTAATCCAATGTGCTATGTTTGTAGCTGGAGTAACTACTTTAATTCAGCTTTATCCTATCGGACCAATAGGAGCAAAACTTCCTATTGTTATGGGTACAAGTTTTGGATTCTTACCTGTAGGAATAAGCATATCTGCACAATACGGACTTGCTGGAGTACTTGGGGCATCTTTTATTGGAGGTTTTTTTGAAATTATAATGGGTGCATTTTTAAAACCATTAAGAAAATATTTTCCACCTGTTGTAACAGGAACGGTACTATTATCTATAGGATTATCTCTTTTGCCAGTAGGAATAAAATACTTTGCAGGTGGGGTTGGTGCGAAAGACTTTGGATCACCATCAAATCTTCTTTTAGGAACAATTGTTTTAGTAACTGTATTGTTTTTTAATCAATATACAAAAGGAATCACAAGTATGTCATCTATATTAATTGGTATTTTAGTAGGATATATCGTTGCTATTCCAATGGGAAAAATTGATTTTTCTGCTGTATCACAAGCTAAATGGGTATCTTTTCCCACACCATTTAAATATGGAATGACATTTCATTTAGATGCAATTGTTGGAATGCTTTTAATGTATATTTTAACAACGGTAGAAACTGTTGGAGATATTTCAGGAATTACAATGGGCGGAGCTAATCGTGAAGCTACTGATAAAGAACTTTCAGGAGGAGTTATGGCAGATGGATTAGGAAGTTGTTTAGCTGCTATCTTCAATGTGTTACCAAATACATCTTTTAGTCAAAATGTTGGGTTAGTTGCATTGACGGGTATTATGAGTAGATTTGTAGTTGCTATAGGAGCAGTATTCTTAATTATAACTGGATTATTCCCAAAGGTTGGAACTGTTGTTGCTTTAATGCCACAAAGTGTATTAGGTGGAGCTACTATTGTTATGTTCTCGATGATAGCTATTAGTGGGATTAACCTTATTACAAAAGAACCTCTTACTGGAAAGAATAGCATGGTTGTTGCTGTTGCAATGGGACTAGGGTTTGGACTTGGTTCTGTACCAGAAGCAATTGCATGTTTCCCAGAGTCAGTAAAAATGATCTTTGGAGGATCGGGAATGGTTGTTACAGGAACTATTGCAATTATATTAAATATTATTTTACCAGAAAATCAGGAGAAAAAATTAGAACATAACACTAATAAAGCTCTTTCTGAAGCATAGAATGAATTTCTTTAAACAAAGGCATATATTGAAAACAATATTATGCCTTTTATTTAATTATTCGAAACCCAAAAGTTCTAAAACTCCATCCTCTTAAGGCTCGAGATAAGAACTTAATAGCTTCTGAATTAAGTTTTGATTTATAAGGAAATTATACAATATATTAATTTAAGGGAGGAATACAATTGATTTCTATACAAAATTATGTATTTCCTGAAACATTGGAAGAAGCGTATGATATTTTAAAATCTAAAAAAATAATACTGTATTAGGAGGCTGTTCTTTTTTAAGAATGGGATCGAAAAATATTGGAACAGCTATTGATCTATCTAGACTTAATTTAAATTATATAAAAGAATGTGATGAAATAATTGAAATTGGAGCCATGGCTACTTTTCGTGAAATAGAAACAAGTCCTATTTTAACAAAATACTTTAATGGGGTTTTGTCTGAATCTGTAAAAAACATAGTAGGAGTTCAACTCAGAAATAATGTAACAATAGGTGGAACTGTTTATTCAAAATATGGATTTTCGGATTTGATTACAGCTTTACTTTCATTAGATGCTGATGTAGTACTTTACAATGCAGGAAGAATGTCTTTAGAGGTATTTTTAGAAAAAGACTTTGAAAAAGATATTTTAACAAAAATTATTATTCCAAAAACAAATAGAAAAGCAGTATTTAAATCAATGAGAAATTCAAGTAGTGATTATGCAATATTAAATATAGCTGTTTCAAAAGAAAATACAGATTTTAAAATAGTAGTTGGAGCAAGACCTCAAAGGGCAAAAAAAGCATAAGAAGCTTCCTTATACTTAGGAAAAAGTAAATTAACTAGTGAAGATATTGAAAAAACATCAATTATTGCTGCAAAAGAATTGAATTTTGGAAGCAATATAAGAGGTAGTAAAGAATATAGAGAGGCAATTTGTAAAGTCCTTGTAAAAAGAGCTATAATGGAGGTCTTATAATGAAGATAGAAGTTACAATTAATAATAAAAAGATGACGATGGAAATAGAATGTGATGAATTCTTATCAGATACATTGAGAAGATACGGGTTTCTAAGTGTAAAAAAAGGATGTGATACAGGATCTTGTGGATTGTGTACTGTATGGATAGAGGATAAGCCTGTTCTTTCATGTTCAATTCTTTCTGCAAGAGTTAACGGAAAACAAATTACAACTATTGAAGGTGTTCAAAAAGAAGCAAGAGAGTTTGCTGAGTTCTTAGTAAATGAAGGAGCGGAACAATGTGGATTTTGTAGTCCTGGATTTATTATGACTGTACTTGCGATGAAGAGAGAACTTAAAAATCATACAGCGGAAGATATTGTTAATTACTTAACAGGAAATCTTTGTAGATGTACAGGTTATGTTGGACAGTTAAGAGCAATAAAAAAATATATGGGGGTAGTATAAGTATGAGTGTTGTAAATAATGCAATTTCAAAAATTGACGGTATGGATATTGCAACTGGGAAACCTGTTTATACAGATGACTTAGATAATAATGCATTAGTTGTAAAAATTCTTAGAAGCCCTTATGCTTTTGCAAAAATCAAACATATTGATACAGAAAAAGCAGAAAAATTAAATGGAGTAGAATGTATACTTACATACAAAGATGTTCCAACTGTAAGATTTACAATGGCAGGACAATCTTATCCAGAGCCATCTCCTTATGATAGATTGATTTTAGATGAATATGTTAGATATATAGGAGATGAAGTTGCAATTATAGCTGCGGTAGATGAAAAAACTGCACTAAAAGCTATGAAATTAATTAAGGTTGAATATGAAGTATATAAACCTGTTTTAGATTTTGAAAAAGCACAAGAACATACATCTAGTGTGCATCCAGAAGATGATTTACATGTTAATTTTGATATTGGTATGGATAAAGAAAAAAATATAGCAGCTTCTTATAAAACAGAAGTTGGAGATGTAGAAGAAGAAATAAAAATAGTGAGGTTGTGGTTGAAGAAACGTATTATACTCAAGCACAGGCTCATGCAATGATGGAAACATATAGAGCATTTAGTTATATGGATCATAATGGAAGACTTACAATTGTAAGTTCAACACAAATTCCTTTTCATGTTAGAAGAATAGTTGCAAGAGCACTTACAAATTCCAAAGAGTAAAATTAGTGTAATAAAACCTAGAATAGGTGGAGGCTTTGGTGGAAAACAAACAGCTTCCGTAGAAGTTTTTCCAGCAATAGTTACACTTAAAACAGGAAAAGCAGCAAAAATTATCTACGATAGAAAAGAAACATTTAGCTGTACAACAAGTCGTCATGCTATGAGAATAAAAGTAAAAATAGGTTCGGATAAAGAAGGTAATATTAACGCTATAGATATGCATGGACTATCTGATACAGGTGCATATGGTGAACATGCTTCGACTGTATTTAGTGTTGTAGGACATAAAACACTTCCATTATACAATCAAGCAAAAGCAGTAAGATATATGGGAAATGTAGTTTATACTAATAAAATGCCAGCAGGAGCTTTAAGAGGATATGGAGTTACTCAGGGAATATTTGCATTAGAATCAGCAATTAATCAATTAGCAGCTAAGTTAAATATAGATCCTGCAAAACTTCGAGAAAAGAATATTATAAAAGAAGGAGATACTAATCCTATTTTAGGAGGCTCAAAAGATGGAAACCAGTTGCTTTAGCAAGTTGTACTCTTGATAAATGTATTGAAAGAGGAAAAGAAATAATCGGATGGGATGAAAAATATCCTTCAAGAGAGATAAGTGATAGTAAGGTAAGAGCAGTTGGCATGGCCATAACAATGCAGGGATCGGGTATAGCTAATATAGACAGTGCCTCTGCCATGATAAAATTAAATGAGGATGGATTTTATACATTATTTGTTGGTTCAACAGATATGGGTACAGGAAGTGATACAATACTTGCTCAAATGGCAGCAGAGATTTTAGAAACATCAATGGATAAAATAATTGTACATGCTGCTGATACGGATATTTCACCATATGATACAGGTTCATATGCTTCAAGTACAACTTATGTTACAGGAAATGCAGTTATTAAAGCTGCAGAGGATATTAAAAAGGCAATATTGGAAAGAAGTGCTAAATTACTCGGGGTATCAGGTGAGGAAGTAGAATTTTACGGAGAATGTGTAAAAACTAATGATGGAAGCTGCGAATTATCCCTTGATGATATTGCTAGACGTATGGCATCAGGCGAAGGAAAAGAACAACTCATAGGAAACGGCTCCTTCGGCGGAGATACAAGTCCACCTCCATTTATTGCCGGATTTGCAGAGGTTGAGGTAGACAAGGAAACTGGTAAGGTAGAGTTAATTGATTATGTAGCTGTTGTTGACTGTGGAACGGTTATAAATCCGAATCTTGCACGCATTCAGGTTGAGGGCGGATTAGTGCAGGGAATGGGAATGGCTCTGTACGAAGATGTAAAATACAGTCCAGCTGGAAAAATGCAGAGCGACACATTTATGCAGTATAAAATACCATGCAGAAAAGATGTTGGTAATATAAGTGTAGATTTTCAGTGCAGCTATGAACCAACAGGACCTTTTGGAGCGAAATCCATTGGAGAGGTTGTAATAAACACTCCGCCGCCTGCCATTGCACATGCTGTTTATAATGCA
>CALODI010000021.1:0-1383 GCA_942492135.1 uncultured Peptostreptococcaceae bacterium | reverse complement strand
TATATATATAGGCCCTATATATATATATATATTTATATATATATAATCAATATTTTAATTAAAAAATAATATCAGTAATTAAGATAATGGCAAAATTATAACTAAAATATTGTTATTGATATAATTTTAGAAATTACATTGATGATTCTTGGATATAGGCTATATACAGGGGTCGATCCAGGATTTAACTTTGGTAATGGCACTGTTTCCACTTTTGCTTAAAACAACACAGTCATGGATCGGGTTTTGTGGTGGCACGGTCCCCGGATATGTTGTTGTAAACTGGTTTTTCTGTTCTTAATAATGAAAAGGAAGAGCCTTAACCTGACCTATATCGTTTAACATACTTTCACTTTCGTTTATATGCTGTTTAAGTTTGTTGAATTTTGATCAATGTATTGACAACGATTTCAAGTAAAAACTCAGTTTGAACTTTTTCAGTATATTTTAAACTTTTTCAGGAATTATTTGAAGCTGTTTGAAATATCTTGTAAGTATCAATTTTATGTTTTTGTCAAGCCATCATCATTTTACTACAGTAATTTACGAATTTTTTTATGTTTTATAATTGCGTTTTTAATGATTTTGAGTGAAGTTCATGACCATGCAATATGACCTATTCCTGGCCATGGTATATCCTATTCCTGGCCATGCAAATGTACCTATTCCTGGCCACTAATGTACAATTATATTCAGGTGGCCAGGACAGGAAAAGGTACAACTGGCCAGGAAATTGGTTATAAGATAATTTATGAAATGAAGGATCTGAGCAGTGTTCAGTTTAAGTTATTTAATATAGGCCTAATAATATAATATTATCATTAAACAGTAACCCTTTATAGGCTTCACATATTTAAAAGAATGCGCATGCCTACAGTTTATTAATAGTCTACCTAAAGTAAAAGGCAAAAATTTGTTCTGTATGCAGATGTAATTAAGCTGAGCAGGATGGCTTCTACTTAGGCATACCCCCTTTGAATTATTTACCAAGTGTATTTTTTATTTGAGATTGAAATATCTTGTGTTTTTTTCAGTTACGCCCGATGAAAACTGGGGCCAATCAGCAATATAGAAGAATCCATAAATCTAGAAAAAATGTTGATCATCTCAACTTGACCTCGTCAAAAATCCAGCCGGATAGAGTTAGCAAAAAAATAGGAAGAATATATGAACATTGATTGATGAAGAATGGGTTCAATGCGATAAGTGTGGGGCTTGGTACCATGAGAGCTGTGAGGAGGTCAACGGGGTGATTGGTGATTCTGATTTCTTTTGTTTTGAATGTATAGAATAACATATTAGGTTACTTCTAGACCTCAGTAGGCTTTACTATTCTATCACAGACTAATCAACATTAAATTTTTTATTGTCTTGTGTATGTAA
>CALODI010000020.1:0-166407 GCA_942492135.1 uncultured Peptostreptococcaceae bacterium | reverse complement strand
TATTCGTCAACACTTTTTTTAAGTTTTTATTATATTTTAATTTGTAACTCTTCAAGCGACTTCGTACATAGTATATGTTAAGCAACTATTTTTATTCCTAAAGCGAAACTTAATTCAGATGGAGTTTTTACTCCAACTGAATTTTTAGTTAAGTGCGCCCTAGAGGTTAGATTCTCACAAAACTATTAAGTTCTTATCTCTACATCTAATATAATGTAGTTTTAGGACTCTTAGCTTTTAGATACATTAAATGTGTTATTTTAACTTAAGGAGGTTTTTTTGTGTTTGATACTGATTTTAATAGAAAAAAAATAGATAAATTTTGTTATGTATATCATAAAAATGGATTTAATTATTTGGCTTTTATACAAAAAGAGGATAAAAATTATCTTTACCTATGTAGATGGGATCCTTGCTCTAGACAATGGTCTTACAAAGAAGTTAAACAAAATAATGTGAAAAGTATAGAATATTTTAAACCAAATCCATGCTAACCCATGGCTCATGTAGCCAACGATCCCGTTGCTCAAAAATAGTTGCAAGTGTAAATTTTCAATCAATGTTATCTACAGATTCAAAACCATATAATTTCCTATAGACTAAAAAAAGGCTGCAAATTGCAGCCTTTTACTATTTAATCTGTTTCTTTATCTCATCTATAGCAGTTGGAAGTTGTTGTTCTACGTCTTCTACTACAATATCAGGAGTTATTCCCTTCCCGTGTATATACTCTCCATCTGGCGTAAAGTATTGAGATACTGTAAGCTTAAATCCAGATCCATCATTTAAAGATCTTACAGTCTGAACTAATCCTTTTCCGAATGTAGTAGTTCCTATTAAAGTTCCAGCTTTGTTATCTCTTACAGCACCTGAGAGTATTTCAGATGCAGAAGCCGAACCTTTATTTACAAGTACCGCAAGAGGTACATCTATTTTATTTTCATCAGAATTATAGTATTTTGTTTTTCCATTTCTATCTTTCGTATAAACTATAGTTCCCTCTCCAATTAATTCATCCGTTATTTCCTGACATTTATCTAATAATCCACCTGGATTATCTCTTAGATCAATTATTAATCCCTTTATATTTTTGTCTTGTAATTGTTTCAAATGAATTTTAAATTCATCTGCAGTTTTTTCATCAAATTGAGTTATTCTTATATAGCCTATATTATCTTCTAACATCTCAGATTTTACAGTTTTCATTCTTATTTCTTCTCTTTTTATCTTCATATTCATTCTATCTTTATTATCTCTTAGAATTGTAATTTCAACTTCAGTTCCAGCTTTTCCCTTCATCATGCCTATAGCCTCATCCATTTCTTTAGCTGTAACATCTTTTCCGTTCACATTTATTATTTTATCTCCACTCTTTATACCAGCTTTAAATCCAGGTGAATCTTCAATAGGAGATACTACTGTTATGTATCCATCTTCTCCAGGAGTTATAATAACCCCTATACCACTAAAAGATCCTTCTGTATTTTCCATAAAGCGTGTAAACTCTTTTTTATTCATATACTGTGAATATGGGTCATTAAGACCCTCAAATAATCCTTTTATAGATCCATCTACCAAATTTCCTTCATCTACTTTTGTATAGTAATTATCCTCGATTACTTTTTCAAGAGAATATAGCTTATTATACTTTTTGTATTCATTAAATGCTTCTTTTGAAACCAATACCTTATCTCCGAATGCAAGCTCTATATTCATAGTTACTATAGAACTTAGTAAAATCAGTACAACCCCCCATACAACAGCTTTCTTTTTAGATATCATTCAATGCATCTCCTTTTAAGTATTCTATCTATATTATATGTTTAATTATCCTTTTATATAACGGATAGAAATTATATTTATACAAAAGCTAAGAGTTCTATGTCTACCTTATTAAGGTTGAAGTTAATAACTATATAGCTTCTGAATTAAGTTTTACTCTATTTTGATTTAAGCATAGGTAGTGGATCTACGTACTTTCCATTTTTTCTAACCTCAAAGTGACAATGCGGTCCAGTTGATCTTCCGGTTGATCCTGCTTTTGCTATAGATTGTCCTCTTTTTACTGTTTGTCCAGTCTTAACTAAAAGTTTTGAATTATGTCCGTATAAAGTTACTATTCCACCGCCATGGTCTATCATAACTGCATTACCATATCCACCTTGCCATCCAGCAGACATTACTTTACCATCATTGGCTGCCACTATATTTGCTCCCATAGGAGCTCCTATATCAAGTCCTGTATGCATTTTTTTAGTCTTTAACACGGGATGAATTCTATATCCGAAATAAGAAGTTATCCTACTATATCCAGGTGCTGGCCATCCCATTTCTCCACCTACATAAGACCCTTTAGATTGTTTTTTTAATATTTCCGCCTCTAAAGTTTTTGCATATTTATTTAAAGCATCTATATTAGCTTCAAGTTTTGATGCATCTTTTTGAAGATCTCTCTTTAAAGATGTTTGCTTATTTTGACTTGCTAACAATCTTTCCTTTTCTACTTGTATACTATTTTTTAAAGAAATTATTTCTTTTTCTTTATTTTTAAGCTCTATTCTTTTCATTTCTATTTCTTTTTTCTTAGCTGATAGCTCTGTCAATAATTCTTTATCACTATTCACTATTTTTTTAATCATATCCAAATTAGACAATAATTCGTTCATATCTTTTGAATTAAGTATAACTTCTATATAACTCATATCAGAAGTTTTATACATAACATTTATTCTTTCTCCTAACAGATCCTCTTTTTTTTCAATTTCGTTCTGCAATTTTTGTATTTCTTCTGTTGTTTTCTTTATTTTTGATTGTGCACTGTTCAAATCTGATTGAGCTTTATCTATTTTTTTTTCGGTAGTATTTATTTGATAACCTAATTCCTCAATATTATTGTCTATTTTAGCTTGATTTTTCTTATTTTTATTTAAAGCATTTTGTATATTCGCTTTACTCTTTTTCGTATCTTGTAATTTCTTCTCATAGCTTGTATTTGCTGCAAATACATTAAAAGAAGTAATAAACATTATAACAATACATGTCCATACTATTTTTTTATTCATTCTAATATCTCACCTCACTAGTTTTAGACATTCAAGTATCTTCTAAGGGAAATAATACTTCCTATTATTCCAACTCCAATTCCCATTACTATAGATATATTTATTAAGCTATCCATAACCCCTGTTACAGGTAAAATATATCCTGAGAAAATAGAGTATGCCGGTAAGTCCAATTTCGAATAAAAATAATCATATCCAAAATAAGTTACTGCAAGAGATATTAAAGCTCCTATTAATCCCAACACCATTCCCTCTATTATAAACGGCCATCTTATAAACCAATCAGTAGCTCCAACGTATTTCATTATGTTTATTTCTCTTCTTCTTCCATGTAAGGCTAATTTTATTGTATTTGAAATTATAAAAAGCGACACCAAAGCTAAAATTGCTATTATAAAAAGTCCCGATATCTTCACTATATTAGATAATTGTATAACTTTTTCAACAACATCATCATAGTATTTAACTTCTTTTATACCATCAAATTTCTTAACTTGATTTGCTATATACTCTGTATTTTCAATATTACTAACTTCTATTATGAATGCATTGTCAAGAGGATTATCTATTCCTTCTAAAAGATATCCATCATCTCCCCATTTTTCTTTCATTTTATTTAAAGCATCTTGTTTTGATTCAAACTCTACATTGTTTACTCCTTCTATTTGACCTAACTTTTTTTCAAGGTCGAATATAAGCTGTGATGTCATATCTTCATTTAAATAAACTTGAACATTGTCAAACTGTCCTTCAACCATAGTTGTAAAGTTATTTATATTTATTACTACACTAAATATTATACTAAGTACGAACAAAGCCGCTGCAACAGATCCTATAGATACAAACGACATAGTAGGATTCCTAAATATTCCTTTAAATCCTTCTTTTATATTATACATGACACTATTCATAATCGTAGCTTCCCCTCTCCTCATCCTTTATAACTATTCCTTTTTTAAGAGCAATAACTCGTTTTTTCATTCTATTAACTACATCACTTGCATGTGTTGCCATTATTATAGTAGTTCCTCTTCTATTAATATCAGTTATAATATTCATTATTTCATTTGAGGTTTGAGGATCCAAATTTCCCGTTGGTTCATCTGCAATTATTATAGAAGGATTATTAACTATAGCTCTTGCTATACTAACTCTTTGTTGTTCTCCTCCTGATAATTCTGAAGGATATGATTTTGCTTTTTCGCTAAGACCTACCATACCTAGAACAAAAGGAACCCTTCTTCTTATGTTTTTACTACTTTGCCCTATTATCTCCATGGCAAAAGCCACATTTTCATAAACCGTCTTATTCGGAAGCAATCTAAAATCCTGAAAAACAACACCTATACTTCTTCTATACTTCGGAATCTTTCTTTTAGGAATTGTTCCTATCTCCCTTCCATTGACAAATATTTTACCACTAGTTACATCCTCTTCCTTCATAATCGATTTTATAAAAGTAGATTTACCCGACCCAGATGAACCCACCAAAAACACAAATTCTCCTTTTTCAATCTTTAAATTTATATTAAAAAGCGCTAATTTACCATTCTTATAACTTTTACTAACATCTTTAAATTCTATCACCCGAACCAACTCCATCCACAAATTTAACTTTAACTTCTTTATTATAACAATAAATAAGATAAAACTCCAATTGAGATGTTGAAATCGCATGAATTTAGCACTTTAGATATATATATAATTCAATTTATACTAACATATATCTCATATATAGAGATTATTTTGGTATAATTATGCAAAGGGGATGATTTTATTGAAAAAAGAATTTAGAAAAAAAGTTATATCAGAAAGAAAAAAACAAAATCCCGACATAATAAACTCAAACTCAGAATTAATATTTCAAAATTTATTAAAACTAGATGAAATAAAAAAATCCAAAACTATAATGGCATACCTTGACTTTAACAACGAAGTTAAAACAGACAATATAATAAATTACCTTTTATCCAAAGACCAAAAAGTTATAATTCCAATATCAATCGTAGATGAAAGAAAGCTTTTACTCTCTCAAATAAATGATATCGAAACCGAGGTTTCTATAGGAACTTACGGTATTAGAGAACCTAAATCAGAATTTATAAGACCAGTAGATGCTAAAGACATAGATATAGTAATAGTTCCAGCAGTAGCATATGACATCAATGGATATAGACTCGGTTACGGAGGAGGATATTACGATAGATTCTTAGAATCTCTAAGAGATGACTGTATAACAATTGGAGTAGCATTTGAAATTCAAGTATTTGATGAAGTCCCAAAAGAAGATCACGATGCACAACTTGACTACATAATAACAGAAAAAAGGATAATTAAAATTTAATTATCCTTTTCATCCTTATCGTCCTTTTCATCTTCTTCATCTATTAACTCATCCAAAGCTTTATTTACTCTTTCATCTATTTCACTTTCACAAAATCCTGTAAGAACTTCAAGACCCTCACTTATATTTGATACTGCATATATATTAAATATCCCCTCTTTAACAGCTTGTATTACCTCATCACTCAACATAAGATTTTTAACATTTTGAATAGGAATCATAACACCTTGATCTCCTGTAAGTCCTTTTATTTTACAAACATCGAAGAATCCTTCAATCTTTTGGTTTACCCCTCCTATAGGCTGTATCTCACCCTTTTGACTTACAGATCCCGTTACCGCAATATTTTGTTTTACAGGAATGGATGCCATGCTCGATATTATAACATAAAGTTCTGTACTTGAAGCACTATCTCCATCTATCCCAGAATAGTTTTGTTCGAAAGTTATAGAAGTATTAAGTGATAATTGCCTTTCTTTCCCGTATTTTTCGCCTAAATATCCACTTAATATCAAAACTCCTTTATCATGTATACTTCCACTGTGCTTAATCTCTCTCTCTATATTTATTATTCCACGTTTACCTCTATAAGTAGATGCTGTTATTCTAGATGGTTTTCCAAATGAATACTCTCCTGTACCCATTACAGCTAGCCCATTGATTTGGCCTATCTTCTCACCTTCTACATTCAAAATAAGTGTTTCATCTTCAAACAATTCATTAAGCCTTTGTTCATACTTGTTATTTCTATATTTTTTAGCTTCTATTGCATTTTTTACATCCTTATCTGTAACATAATATGAATTTTCATCACTCAAGTTTTCTGCTTCATAGAGAATATCTACTATTTGATTAAACCTAGCCGTTAACTTTCGTTTATTTTCACATATTCTAGAACTATACTCTATAATCTTCATAACAGCTTTTTTATCAAAATGTTTTAAACCTTCATTTTCACAATGAGATGAAATAAACCTAGCTACTTTATATATATTCTCTTCATTTCTATCTACATCAATATCAAAATCAGCCATAACCTTAAAAAGCTTTGCAAAATCTTCATCATATCCATATAAGAGATTGTAAATACGGTTATCTCCTATTAAAATAACTTTCACATCCACATCTATAGGTTCTGGCTTTAATGTTGATGTAACTATATATCCATATTGCTTGTTTAATGTTTCTATGTTTATCTTACCCGTTTTCAAAGTTCGTTTAAGCGCTTCCCATGCAAATGGATGAGAGAATAAATCTTTTACATTTAATATCAAGAACCCTCCATTTGCTTTATGAATAGCACCAGCCTTTAATTCCATAAAACTAGTAGTAAGAACTCCTATTTCATTTTTATACTCTATCATACCAGTTAAATTATAATAAGTTGGATTAGTCTCATTTATAACTCTACAGCCCTTTTGTTCACTGTTATCTATAAATAAATTAACATTGTATCTAGTAAAGAACTTACTATCGTCTTTTTGCATAAATCCAAACATATTTTGTTCCGTATCTTTTTTAGGCTTAAACTTATCTATATTCTCTACCATGTCGTCCTTCATATCGTGTAGAAAATTTAGTTTTTTTTCATTATATCCATAATTTTCTATCAGTATATTTGTATAAAAGCTTATTATACTCTCTCCAATTTTTTTATCTAAACTAGATATCTCATTTTTAAATTCTTCTTCTATTTCTTTTATTTTTTTCAAATACTCACTTATATCATTGTTTAACTTAGCAGCACTTTGTCTTATATTATTCAGTTGTATTTGAGATAACTTTTTATACTCTTCATCTTCCATAGGAGTGTTATCTTCCTTCAAAGGAATACTTACAAGTCCCCTTTGTGTTATTTGAAATGAAAATCCTCTTAATTTTGCAAATTCATTTAATTCATGTATAACAGTTTGAGTCATAGTCTCATAATCTAATGTTATAGATTTGTTTCTATCTTCATATTCTCTAGATTCAAACGTTCTTGGAATATCCGATTTTAACTTTTCCAATATATCTTCTACATCTTTCTTGAATTTTTTACCGTTACCTGTTCTAAATTTAAGAGATATAGGCTCATTAGGACTTTTGTAATTGTAGACATAAACATAATCAAAATTATCTCTTTTATATCTAGCTATTTGTTCTATCATAGACATTGTATAACTAGTTCTCCCAGTTCCACTCATACCAGCTACATATACATTGTATCCCTTTCTCTTTATGTTAAGCCCAAAATCCATGGCACAAATAGCTCTATCCTGCCCTATTATTCCCTTGAGTGGACTTATATCCTCTGTTGTCTCAAAATCTAATTTATCAATATCATATTCATTTTTCAAATCATTTATATCGATTTTGAACTTATCTATAGTTTTCATAAAAAACTCCTTTTTCATGTTTTCATATTAATTTTAATTTTTTATAATGAGTAGGAAATTATATTCCTTTTGAATTGTGAATAAGTATAATTTTCGTTACGAATTTCAAAAAAGTTTACAGTTAAAATTTTTGAAGCAAAGACTTTTTTATTAGTCTTACCCAAAAAACACAAAAAAAAACTACTGACAAAATATTTGTCAGTAATTTTTTACTACTTATCTTCAAACTTACTAATCAATTCCACCTTATCAGGAAGCTCTGCTAAAGTACTTTCAACTACTATGTACGGATGAGCATCTTCTGGTTTTTTATAAATAGAATAAACCTTCATATTCATCTTGTTATCTTCTTTTGCCATTTCTATTTTGTCTATCTCAACTCCGTAATCTTTATTTTCTCCTCTTGTAACTATCACATACACTTTATCCTTAATCTTACAAGCAAGAGCTCTTTCTTCATTAACGTATTTCGGCATTATATCAAGTATTTTATCTGGTATACTATCTCTTTCTACCACTGTAAACTCTACAGCTTCAGCCTTATCACCTAAAAATTTGGGAACTACTAAAAAACTCCCCACAACTAGTATAATCGCGACAATTCCATACAATACCGCCTTAGTATTCCATTTGATTTTCAAATTCTATCACCTCCAAATCTTTTTATAATTATATGAAGATGATTTCAATATTAGAACTTTTAGGATATCCAATAATATAATCACCTTTTCCTTTTCTCTGAATATAATGGTAAAGTGTATCTTATTTTTACTCGAGGAGTGATTTTATGAATAATAAAACCAAGGAATTAGTAGAATTTATTTGTACCACAGATGAATTTGCGAAACTTAGAGATTCAAAAAGAAATATAGATAAGAATAGAAATTTTAAAAAACAAGTGGAAGATTTTAAAAAAAGACAAATAAAAATGCAAAACTCAAAACTATCAAAAGAAAAATTAAACTCAGAAATGATGAGACTTAATCAGGAGTTTAAGTTCCTACATGAAATACCTCAAGTTAATGAATTATTCCAATCCACCAAAGAGTTTAACAATATGATGTTTAATTTGTTCAAAGAAATTAATACACTTTTAGATGCAAAGTTAAATTCCAAATAAAATTCGTCTATTCGCTAACGCGATGACGTATCCACAGATTCAAAACTATATAATTCCTATAGAATAAAATAAAGAGGTGATTAATTTGAGTTCATTAAAAGATAGAAAGTATAAAGATGAATTACCACTAAATACCGTAAACAAAATAAGAAAAATACTCTCCGATTTAGGAATTGTTACAATAGAAAATGATTGGAAAAACTCAACTAAAGGATTTTGTTCTGTAAGAGTTGAAATTGCAAATACTTCAATCGCAACTAATGGAAAAGGAACTTCTCATGAATATGCTCTTGCAAGTGCTTACGCCGAACTTATGGAAAGAATGCAAAACCAAACTTTCTTTAGATTAGATGATACCCTAAGCGAAGATGCCATGTCATACAATCACTTTTATTATGCTCCTGATGAAGAGTACTTGAGTGTAGATGATTTTATACAAAGAAATGATGACTGGTCCTCATATCATCTAAATAAAATAAGCTCTAACACAGACAAATACGAACTATTAAATAAATGGTCTAAAACATCTTACGAGCATACACCTCTTGATTTTGTAAGCATTCCATATAAAAATTTAAATACCAATAAACTCTCTTACATACCGGTTAACATGGTATCAAAAATATACATGTCAAATGGAATGTGTGCAGGAAATACATTTGAAGAAGCAGTGATTCAAGGTATATCCGAAGTTTTAGAAAGACATGTTAACCAAGCTATAATAAACGAAAAGATAACTCCACCGGATATCCCTAGAACATATATACAGAAATTCCCCAAATTAGATTCCATGATAAATCAAATAGAATCCAAAGGTAACTACAAAGTTATAGTAAAGGATTGTTCATTAAATAAAAATTATCCAGTAGTAGCTGTTATCTTTATAAATAAGGATAATCAAAACTACTTTATTAAATTTGGCTCTCACCCAGTATTTGAAATATCACTAGAAAGAACTTTAACTGAGCTTTTACAGGGGCAAGATATAAACAATATGATGGGGCTTAAGGAGTACTCATACAAAAGTAATCTATCCGATGACTATCATAATTTACTTGGAATACTAATAAATGGATCTGGATACTATCCAAGCGAATTTTTCAATTCAAATTCAGATTATGATTTTAATGAGTTCGAAGATAATTCAACTTTAAATAACAAGGAAATGTTAAATAATCTCTTAACACTATTAAACGATAAAGGCTTTAATATATTTGTTAGAGATTGTTCTTTTTTAGACTTTCCTTCTTTCCATGTATTAATTCCAGGTCTTAGTGAAGTAGATAAATTCGATGATATAGACTCACTTGATGACTATATCAACTATATTAAAATAAAAAAACATATAAAAAATTTAAGCAATCTATCAAATCAAGACATTACAGATTTAATAGATTTAATAAACCAAGTCGGATACAATCCAAATTCATCCGTAACTCAAATATTGAATTTAAATAATGATACCAATATACCTTGGTATTATTCCAACATGGAATTATTCTTAAGTGCATTAAATTATAATCAAAATAACCTTGATAAATCTTACAATCACTTTAATAAATACGTAACATCTTTAGATCCAAAATATTTTAATAAAACTATTATAAATCACTATAAATGCGTTAGAGATTATATATCTATGCGCGCTGATAACATAGATGATGAATCTATAGAAAAAAATTTAGAGCTATTCTATAATAAGAACTCAGTGAACAGTGTTATAAGTGAATTTAAATATCCTAAAAATATATTAAATGTAGAATATATAGATGAATATAAATACAGAAATAAAAAAACATCCAACAATACAAATGATATTATATATAAATCATTAAAAGACAAGTATGTATTATCCAATATAAACCAAAATAGCATATCTTTAGATTAATCTAAAGATATGCTATTTATTTTTTATAATAAGATTGTATAATTTTTAATCCGTTGATAGCCTTAATGAAAAAACTGCAGTATCAACTATTTTTAAGCAACGGAGCCCGTAGGACTTGTTGGCTATATGAGCTATGCGATAATATAAAGCGAATTTTATATAACTTCTATACTCTTAATTTTTGTAACTGTATTTTTTTGAAGCTGTTCTATGCTTTCTAAAATACTATCTTCATCTATATTGTCTACTACTTTTTTCAGATGAGAATTTTGAATCTTTCTACTCAAGCCTATGTATTCAAGTTTTTTTTCATCTAATTCTTCTAAGATAGTAATAATTTCATTATTTATGTACTCATCCACAGCATCTTTATTACTTACTAACTCATTTAAAATTAATTCATCTTCATTAACATTAACTTCCATGTTGATAGTTACCTTAATCTGTCTTAACATATATGATTCCTCCATTGATTAATTTTGTATATAAAAAATAACAAGATAATTATATACTATTAATCGATGAATTAGGGTCAAACTTAACATGTAATTTCTACCATTGATTCAATTTATAGTATGATTTTATCTATACAGAACTAGAGTATCAACTATTTTTAAGCAACGTAGTCTGTTAAGACTCGTTGGCGACATGAGCCATACGGTAGCATGAAGCGAATTTTATATATTATTGAATTTTCTATTACTTTTAACCCTTATATACTCTCCTATATTAGTTATACAAAATATAGTGCTTATCATAAAAAAACCTGGAAATAAAGCTACCCACCATTTATTTAGAAGTATACTCTCTCTAGCATCCATAAGCATAGAACCCCAAGATGGTACATCTATAGGAAGTCCTAATCCTAAAAAGCTTAACGTAGTCTCTGCCATAATTGCATTAGCTGAATTTATTGCTGACATGTATATTATGCTAGTCATATAATTAGGTATCAAATGCTTCTTCATTATATATATAAAATCTGCACCCATAATCTTAGATGCTAAAACAAACTCCCTTTGCTTTAATTCAAGCACTTCACTTCTTACTATTTTAGCTATATTCATCCAACTAGTTATACTTATTACAAATATAATACTACTAACCTTATTACTTTGAAGTATAGCCTGAATAAGTGTCATTATAAGTAAAGATGGAATGCTAATCATTATATCTATAAATCTCATCATAATATCATCTATAATCCCACCACAATATCCACTTATACTTCCATATACAGCTCCTATTACAGTAGATATAACCATAGATAATACCCCTATAATAATAGATATTCTTCCTCCGTATAATACTCTTGAGAATATATCTCTACCTAAATGGTCCGTTCCAAATATATGCCCTCTATACGGGGATGCAAACACCTTAGATAACTCCATATCAGTTGGATCTATACTCGTAATTAAAGGTGCAAGCATACACAAAGATACTATTATAAACAATACAAGAGGTGAAAGAAATATATCTCCTTTAAATCTTAAATTCTTGAAAGAAAATTTCTTTTTTTCCATATTACTAGTTTCTCTTAAAACTCCAACAGGTGTAAAATCCATTTTAATTCATTCCTCTCTCTTTTAATCTTGGATCTATCAAGCTACTTAATATATCAGATACTACGCTTACCAATACAACTATAATACCCGTCAACATAACTCCTCCCATTAAAAGAGGATAATCATGATACTTAGCTGATTCAAATATCAATTGTCCAAGACCTGGATATGAAAATATGTACTCTACAACGAAACCGCCCGCTATCAAGTGGCTAAAAGATAAAGACATCAGTATTATAATAGACGGCATTATCTTTTTAAGTGGATGTCTAACTATTATTTGAAATTTAGAAAGACCCTTAGCTCTAGCGAGCAGTATGTAATCTTCTTTCAATTCCTCTAAAACTTTGTTTCTTACGAAATTTGAATAGTATCCCAAATGTCCAATCACTATAACTGTAAGTGGCAATATAAGATGGCTTATCCTATTTAAAATATCATTTTCTTTTCCTATATCATAAACACCAGATGATGGAAACATCCTCAAGTTTACACTGAATATTAGTATTAATATTAAACTAATCCAAAATCCAGGTATGCAATAAAGGAATGTAGTACACCTCGTAATAATTCTATCTATTAATTTCCCTTCATTTAGTGCAGTTAACAGTCCAAGTGTTATAGATAATATAAATGTAAGAGTAAGACAAAGACCTATTAATAAAACAGTATTTGGTAAATTATTTTTTATAACATCTTTGACTGGCATCTTATACTTATATGAATATCCCAAATCTCCTTTTATAGAATTTTTAACCCATATTCTATATTGATAGATTAACGATTTATCAAGTCCCAAATCTTTGGTAGCCTTTTCCCTTAATTCATTCGAAAGTCTTTCTGCACCGGAACCATATACAGATACAAGAGGATCTCCCGGTGCTAAATGAGAAATCATAAATACCCCAAATGATAATATTATTATAGTTAATATAGCTTCTCTAATCTTTTTCAAAGTAAATTTCATCATTTTAAGGTATCAACTCCTTTTCATATGTATAAAAAAAGCCATGAAAGCAAAATCCGTATAGGATTTCTTGCCTTCATGGCGTACATTCATTAGAAGATAATCTTCATGATTAACACTTCAACTATCTTTATAATAGCATAAATTCCATAGAATGTAAATATATTTACTTAATGTCCCACTCTTCTATATTCCATAAAAATCCTACTCCATGATGTCCTAGTACAGTATCTTTAATTCCAACTATATTTTCTTTACCTGCATAAACTGCTTCTAAATAAGCTATAAATGTATATGGAGGATCAAGTGCTAATTCTTTTTGAAAATCTATATAATATGGTTTTCTTTCTTCAGGTTTAAGTTTAGTTCTTGCTTGATATAAAAGTTCATCAACTTTCGGATTTGAATATGCATTTAAGTTAACTCCACTATCTATTTGAGAACTGTGGAATACTTTATATGTATGAGTATCTGGATCAAATGCACTTCCCCATCCTGCTAAAAATGAATCTACTTCACTCCATTTAAAAGATCCACGTGGAGCTACATCTACTTTTGCATCTACTCCTATTTCTTTAAATTGCTGACTTACTACATTCGCTATATTAATTCTTACTGGATCTCCTTCAAAAGTAGTTATTTTAAAAGATAATTTCTTTCCATTTTTCTCTAATATATTATCCGATCCTAACTTCCAACCATCTTTAGCTAAAATCTCTTTTGCGTTTTCAACATTATATTCATATTTTTCAACATTTTCGTTATTGTAAGATCCCATTTGTAGAGGTCCATAAGCTACTTTACCCATTCCATCAAGTACACTATCAACTACCTCTTGTCTTTTAACTGCATAATTTAAAGCTTTTACAACAGCTTTATCTTGAAACAACTCTTTTCTAAAGTTATACATAACACATCTATAGTCTGCTGTTTTTTCTCTATATAGTTTTATTCCTTCTTTATTTTCAAACACTTTAACATCCTTTGGCTCAAGTTGAGCTAAATCTATTTCTCCAGATTCTAACTGCATAGCTCTTGCTTTTTCATCTGCTATTATTTTGAATACTACTTTATCTATTTTTGGCTTTCCATTATAATAATCTTCATTTGTTTTTAGCTGTACATATTGTCCATTTTCCCATTTTTCAAATTTATAAGGTCCAGTTCCTATTGGATTTTGATTAAATGTATCATTGCTTAAATCTTTTCCTTCTAATATATGTTTTGGAAGTACACCAACACTTAAATAATCAAGTATAGGTACACATGGCTTATCTAGATAAAGCTTTACAGTATAATTATCTACTATTTCTACATTTGTTACTTCTTCATAATCTGTAATAAGTTCTGAATTATTTTTAGGGTCTTTTATAGCTTCTATCGTAAATTTCACATCTTCTGCTGTAAATTCTTTTCCATCATGCCATTTTACTCCTTTTTTAAGACTAAAAGTGTATGTATTAGCTTTTTCATCATAATCCCAACTCTCAGCAAGATCTGGTACTACTTCACTTTTTTCATTATGCTTTGTAAGCCCTGTAAATATCAACCTATGTATTTCAGAGTGCTCATCAAGTGCTGGATTTATTCTTCCAGTTTCACTAACATTAGGTGTTCCATACGTTAATATTTTCTCTTTAGTTTCTTCTTTTTCATTAGCTCCATCATTAGTGCTGCTGCATCCTGTATTTAATGCAACAAGCATTACAATTGAAAGAACTAAAGCTAAAAATTTCTTTTTCATAAGTTCATCTCCCTTTAACTATTTAATAAAAAAACCATGAAAACAAAATCCTATATAGGATATGCCTTCATGGCTTAAATTCACAAGACAGTAACCTTCATAGTTAATATCTCTGTTATTTAATTAATTGTTACTTTATATCCCACTCTTCTATATTCCATAAAAATCCTATTCCATGGTGTCCAAGAACAGTATCTTCAGTACCAACTATATTGTCCTTAGCTCCATAAACAGCATCTATATAAGCTAAGAATGTAAATGGAGGATCAAGTGCTAATTCCTTTTGGAACTCCATATAATAAGGTTTTCTATCTTCTTCTTTAAGAGTCGTTCTTCCTTTAGTTATAAGCTCATCCACTTTTGGATTTGAATATGCATTTAAGTTCATTCCAGATTCTATTTGAGAAGAATGGAACACCTTGTAAGTATGATCATCTGGATCATATGGGCTACCCCATCCTATTAAAAATGCCTCTAAATTTCCCCAGTCTATCTCTGATTGTATATCAACACTCGCCGTTACTCCTATTTGTTCAAATTGATGGCTAACTATATTTGACATATTAACTCTTACTGGATCTCCTTCAAAACAAGTTAATTTAAAAGATAATTTCTTTCCATCTTTTTCAAAGATATTATCATCATTCAATTTCCAACCATTTTTAACTAATATTTCTTTTGATTTTTCAGGATTGTACTCATACTTTTCTACATTTTCATTATTGTATGTACTCATTTGTAAAGGTCCATAAGCTACTTTTCCCATTCCATTAAGTACACTGTCAACTATTTCTTGTCTATTCACAGCATAACTTAATGCTTTTATAACTTCTTTATCCTTGAATAAATCATTATTAAAGTTATACATTACCCCTCTATAATCAGCAGTCTTTTCTCTATATATTTTAATACCTTCAACACCTTCAAAAACTTCTGTATCCTTTGGTTCAAGTTGAGCTAAATCAATTTCACCTGATTTTAACTGCATAGCTCTAACCTTTTCATCCTTTATAATCTTAAATATCACCTTAGTAATCTTAGGAACTGTATTGTAATAATCCTTATTTGATACTAACTGTATGTATTGTCCAGACTCCCATTTATCAAACTTATAAGGTCCTGTTCCAACTGGATTTTGATTAAACTCATCAGTATTTAAATCCTTGCCCTCTAACAAATGCTTAGGAAGCATTCCAACAGATAAATAGTCAAGTATAGCAACACATGGAGCTTTTAAATGCAACTTAACATTGTACTTATCAACAACTTCAACATTTTCTATCTCTTCATAGTTTGATGCTATCTCAGAAGCATTGTCAGGATTCTTTATACTATCTATAGTAAATTTAACATCTTCTGCTGTAAATTCTTTACCATCATGCCACTTAACACCTTCATTAAGTATAAAATCATATGTATTAGTGCTCTCATCAAAACTCCACTCTTTAGCTAAATCAGCTACAACTTTTCCATCTTTATCGTGCTTAGTAAGTCCTGTAAATATAACTTTATGTATCTCCGCATGTTCATCAAGTGCTGGATTTATTCTTCCAGTCTCACTTACATTGGCTGTACCATAAGTTAATACTTTCTCGCCTTGTCCATCATTACTCGATTGCTCCTGTGTAGTAGAGCCGCATCCAGTTAACATTACAACAACCATAGCAACGCTTAAAAACAAACTCAATATTTTTCTTTTCATATTTATCCCCCTTCATTTTTTGCATAAAAAAACCATGAATGTATAAACCCATATTCCTATGGGATTCATTACCTTCATGGTTAATATATTCATATATTTATTTGACACAATTTTATCATACTTATCAAAATATGTAAATATTATTTTTCTAATTCTAGACTTTCATCTCCAGCCCATTCATAAAAAGAAGCATCATAATTCATAGAATTTTTATATCCAGCCATCTTAAATATCATAGTTATATATGCTGAACGAATTCCACCTGTACAATAAGATACTACTGTGTCATCTTTGTTTATTCCAGCTAACTCAAACATTTTTTCAAGATCTTCTTGACTTTTAATTCTTCCATCTTCTTTAAATAAGTCTGTATATACTACATTTATAGCACCAGGAAGATGTCCTCCCCTTTTTTCTCCATACTTAACAGCTCCATCGTATTCTGATGAATCTCTACTATCTACGATTTTTACTTTTTCTAAGTTAGCATCAATCCAATCCGTCTCAGCATTTAAAGATTTATCAAAAGATTGTATCTTAAAATCACTTTTAACAATATTAGGGTCTTCTTTAGATACATCATAACCTTTTACATTCCAATACTGCCATCCACCATTTAACATTTTAGTATTTTCTAGTTTAGCCATTCTAAGCATCCAAACAATTCTTCCATCTTCACCCCATCCGTTTTTGTTATCAGAGTAAGCAACTATAGTCTTTTTGTCGTCTATTCCTACTTCTGATAATTTCTCAGATAATTTCTCACTTTCAAGAACTACACCCCAACCTTTATCTCCAGGCTTTCCGCTCATATTAGCAAATTGAGTCCAAGATACATTTATAGCTCCAGGAACATGTCCCTTTTTATATTCATCTTCACTTCTTGTATCTAATATTAATACATCATCTTTACTTAAATTATCCTTTAGCCAATCAGCCTCAACTATGTAATCATTATTAGTATATTTTTCAGTTGTATTTGTATCAGTGTTATTAGTTTCATTATTTGTACATCCCGTTGCCAGAATTACAGTTAAAATCGCAACTACTATTAAGTATATTTTTTTCATATGTATAAGCATCTCCTTTTCTTATGTTATCCTACATTTGAAGTATACCATATGGTCTAAAGATAATATAATAGGTTTTTTCTATACTAAGTATGTGTTGTATTTATTTTTTTTATAGAAATGTTTTTATAAAATCCTAACGGATTTAATTCTAATATTCAAATTTTCAACTCCAATTGTAAATGTATAAATGGATGTGAGTTTGTTATATCCATATTGCTATCGCAATTCTTTTGAATCTCAAAGTCCAATTTTTTTGCTAGCTTTATTTTGCCATGGCATATGATTAATCTTAAAATAGATAATTATTGAATAGTATTATCTTTAGTTTTTCAAAATAGGGTAATCCTAGGGTACTGCAACCACCTATTAACAAACTACTTTTTGGTGCAGATAATATTTACTGGTAATATCTCTCTAATTTAAAGGTTTACCATAGCATTTTGTAAAACAGACTATCTTCCTTAATAATATCCTGTATTTCATATACTGAGATTGGAAAATAAGGAAAGCCATATACATATGCGGTTAATTCATATACTTGAAAATATATTACTAAAGCTTTGTCAGCTATATAGTAGTCTTGATCACTAGTTTTAATTCCGTCAAATTTATTAATCAGATGGATATCTCGCTCCTTTATTTGTTTAGAAATAATGTCAGATAGTATTTCCATATAATCGCTTTCGGGTTTAAATAAATCATATAACTGATAGATTCTTCCTGTTTGTATATCAAATGTTAATGATTTACTAATGGTAAGACCGTGAGCAGCAGGGTACGCCATAGTGTAATTGTCTATTGATAAACTCAATACACCTCTTTCATTCGTTTTAATCTCAAACCTACCAGCAATTTCCATTTTCGGTATTTGAGGATATCCTTGAATAAAAACCAGTTGATTAACTTGATCAACATACAGCTTGTTAACAAGAAATAGTATTGCATCATTTATTTTCTTTTGAACAGCCTGATTTGTCATACCAATAACCATCGGGTACTTTATATCCACCTTGTAGCCAGGTTTAACCAATCTTTTTGTTATAATGTGAACAAAGTCCTGTATATAGTTCATATATTCTACACCTACTTTCTCTAAATAATAATTCTACTATATATAATACTCAAAGATGCACAATGCTGTTAATTGTGTTCAGTTTATGAAGCATATTAACTAATTATTTTATTAGAATGTGAAATAAAAATAATTAAAAGCATATAATGTATTACCCAATTAATAAAATAATTGGTTTTTATACATGTAGAGTTTTTTAAGGAGGTTACTAAAAGTGGGAGATTTATATAAGTTAGGTCAATCTCAACAAGGAGATTTAAAGAATATTGGTGAAGAGATTAGGCTGGATTTGAAATTATCTGAAAATCCATTTTTAAAAACTGGATCAATTATAGGTACTATTACTAATCCAAGTGGAAATCCAGTCCAAGGAGTTTTGATAAAAATTATGGACCAAGATCATAACCCTCTATATCATACATTGACAGATGAACAAGGTAAATATGTACTAAATGCTATACCACCAGTATCAAAGTATCATTTTTATGCAGTAAAAGATGGCTATTATCTTAAAGAAGATAGAAGTTTTTCTATAATAGCAGGTCAAACCATAGAAATAAACACTACAATAACCCCAAATCCTGATGCATTATTATCAACTATTACTGCTCATATTTATGATGAATTAGGAAATCCAATTGATGGAGTAACTGCTAGCTTAAGCAAATTAGTAGGAGGAGAAGAAACTATAATTGCAGTTACTACTACTAACAAATATGGTCAATGTGCTTTTATGAAGGTTGAAAAAGGAACTTATATCGGAAGAGCTACAAAAAAAGGCTATGAAACTGGAGTTATAGAAATAATAGTAACACAACCAGGTTCAATAGTAGATATTACAGCAACACTTGAAATATCTCCAACAAGCTCTCAAGGTACAATAAATGGAATTATTGAAGATCAACAAGGAAATCCAATAGTAGGTGCTGTGGTTATATTATACGAAGTTACTGGTGGTCCTGAAAATCCAACTTTAATTCCTATAAGATATACAAGAACAATATCAGGAGGAGCTTATTTATTTGGAGATGTTCCGCAAGGTAATTATATTGTAAAAGCAAACAAAGAAAATTAATATTGTGAGGTGATATTATGGCAGAAATAAAAGATATTTATAAATTGGGTCAATCCAAAACTGGAACTATACAAGGTATAGGAGAAGAAATTCGTATAGATTTAGATTTAGAAGATAATATAATAACTAATTCAGGAACTGTATTTGGTAAAGTATTAGATACAGATGGAAAGGCTATAGAAGGAGTAACTATAAAAATAACAGATGTTGATTATAATCCTAAATATCATGATGTTACTAATAATGCTGGAGAATATACTATAGCAGATATAGAAGCCGGAAAACAATATTTTATATTTGCAGCAAAAGATGGATATGAACTAAAACAAGGTATCCCATTTGCAATGCAAACAGCTCAGCAAATAGAAAGAGGTTTTGTATTAACTATTGATACAGAAGGAGCTCACAGTTTAGTAGCAGGTGATGTATTAGATATAAATAATCAACCTCTTGAAGGAGTTACTGTAATATTATATAAAGATGATATTATTTTAAAAACAACTTATACTAATCAATACGGACAGTATGCATTTTTTGATGTACCTCAAGGAGTATATAAAATAGAAGCTTCTTTACTTGGATATAAAACTACAAGTACAACATTTATAATAGATGGTCCAAGACAAGTTAGAAATATAATATTAAATATGAATGAAGACCCTGTAAGTAGAAAAGGAACTATAAATGGTATTATCAAAGATAAAAATAATAATCCAGTTGAAAATGCTTATGTTATATTGTTCCAAGTAATAACAGATAGTCAAGGAAAAGAAACTTTAAAACCTATTAAAACTACTTGGACAAATGACGAAGGATTATATTTATTTGAACAAATACCACAAGGAAATTATAAAATAAAAGCTAACAAATCAAAATAAACCATATGATGAGCATATAGATAAATCTATATGCTCATCATATATCAAAGAGGGTTATATTAATGGATAAATATATATTAGGACAATCTGAAATAGGAAATATAACAAATGAACAAAAAGAAATACTTCTAAATTTGAACTTGGAAGAAAATACATATTGTGAAAATGCTATTATATATGGAAATGTAATTAATTCAAATAAAATTCCAATTGAAAATGCTAAAGTAAGTTTTTTTGATGAACACAATAAAAAGTTAGGATATGTATATACTTCAAAAGAAGGATTTTATATATATTTTGGATGTAAATTAAATACCAAAATATATATAATCGTACAAAAAAGTGAATATAGAAAATATATAAGTAATTTATTAAAACTATGTTCACAAAAAATAAAATTTAATATTGTTTTTAAAAAAATACCCAAGTTAAATTATTCATTAGTTTCTGGCCATGTAATAGATATTAACAATAATCCATTAAAAGATATTAATATATATTTACTAAAAAATATATCCAATAATAAATTCAAACTATATAAAGCTACAATTTTAAATTCTTATGGTCAATTCATATTTGATAATATACCCAAAGGTAACTATACATTATTTATAAATGATCCAAAATTTTATATACATAGCAAGTATATTGAAATAGATAAATCAAGTAAAATTTTTGATGTAAATATAGTTCTTAACAAAAAAAACATGGTTACTAAAATAAGTGGACAAATTAAAAATAGTAATGGAGAAGTAATTAAAAATTCATTAGTAGTATTATATAAAATTAAAGCTAACAAAAACCTTGAGCCTTTTGAATATACAACATGTAATGAAGAAGGAAAATATGAATTTACAAACCTTCCTCATGGAGATTATATAGTAAAATCTAAGAAATAAAAAAGTGCAAAGGTGGTTATTGGTATGTTTTTTATTAATAATCTTATATACACATTTTTAATTGCATTAGGAGTAATCATTGGTGCTAGCTTTTTTGCTGGAATCGGGGCTTTGATTAATAATCATCCTCCACTTAAAACTATGATTGATATATCGAGTTCAATTAAGGTTTGGGCAGTAGCTGTTAGCCTTGGAGGAACCTTCTCATCATTTGAAATTATTGAACAAGGACTATTAAAAGGAGAAATTAAATCTGTAGTAAAACAAGTAGCATATATTATATCTGCCCTTACTGGAGCAAATCTTGGATATTTAATTATTAAGTTATTGTGGAAGAGCGGAAAACTATGGGGAGAGTAAAACTAAGATATTTCATTTCAATAATGTCAGGAATTATCATTGGAGTATTAATCGGAGCATCTATTATTATTGCATTGGTTAGTTATAGAATTGACAATTACTATGAAGAAATACAAAAGCTTAATGTTGCAATAGAAGAAAGAGATGAACGATTAAAAAAGCTTGAGCAATCTTTAAATAATAAAAAATTAATTCTTAAAAACATCGAAATTGTACTAACATACGAAGGAGATGAAATAGATAAAATTACGATTGAGAAATATGCTAAAACTAAATATATCAAATTATTAGGCCGTGAGGTAGAAACTATTGATGTTGACATAATAGAAGAAATTATTGATAAAAGAATTTTCAAAGTAAAAAACAAAGAATATCAACTTAAAGTAACTAAAATAATTTTGACAGATATATTAAGAATTTGGATAGAAACTGAACTAATTAAATAATTTGATATGCATATATTATTAAATAAATTGATTTTTTAAAAAAATTCTATTAATTTTAATTTTAATAAACCGATAAAAATAATGCATACACAATTAAGCAATACATCTCATTATTTTAGGCTTCCTTCACCCGGAAGTCTCTTTTTTATGCCCTAGTAAAGTACATTTTTGTTTGATATCATATTAATTTTAGGTAATAAAATTAATACCAGTGTATATATTTGGTTAAACTATAAAATAATTATCTATAGGAGGACTCAATATGAACAAAGAAGTTATATCTGATACACATGGAATATGCCTTATGACTATGTTCATAATAGGAACTTCCTCAATGCAGGTATCAGGCTTAGCATCTGAACAAGATTTATGGCTTAGTATTGTCATATCAATACTTATGGCTGTACCTCTAATGTTTGTATATTCCAGATTATATGAACTGTTTCCAGGAAAGAATATATTAGATGTTGCTGAGATTTGTTTTGGAAAATTTATTGGAAAAATATTAATAGCATTATTTGCTTTTTATATGATAGAAGAAACATTTGAGATTTTAAGAAATGCAGCACAGTTTATTTATACAGTTGGCCTTATTGAGACGCCATTAATAATTCCTACAATTTTCATAACACTTCTTTGTATTTTTATAGTAAAAGAAGGAATTGAAGTAATGAGTAGGTTTTCAAAGATTTTTTTACCTATACTTATTGGTTTTATATTATTGTTCTGTTTATCTTCAATTCCAAATATGGATTTAAATAATATTTACCCTATACTTAGCAATGGAATAAAACCGATTCTAAAAGGGTCATTTCAAACTTTTGTATTTCCATTTGCTCAAACAGTAGGATTTACTATAGTATTTTCTAGTTTAAGTCAAAAAAAATCTTCTTATCATATATATTTTACAAGCCTATTTCTAGGAGGTATATTGGTATTTATACTTTCAATAACAGGCCTTTTAGTTTTAGGCACATATGCTACTACATCTGTATACCATCCTACATATTTTGCCGCCGCAAGAATAAGTATTGGTCCTTACTTACGAGGAATAGAAATATTAATAAGCACAACTTTGTTATTAGCAGCATTTATCAAGATAAGCATTTTTTTATTAGCTTCTTGCATTGCCACAGCTCATTTATTTAATTTTAAAGACTATAGATTTATAATAACTCCTATTGCTCTATTCTCACTTAACCTATCTTCTTTTATGGTTGATAATATAAAAGAATTTTGGGAGTGGACAGACAAAGCATGGTATTATTTTGCCCTTCCTTTTCAAGTAATTCTGCCTATTTTTATATGGGTTTTTGCTGAAATTAAGCACAGAAAAAGCTAGCATAAATATGCTAGCTTAATTATTATTAAAGACTTTCTTTAACCGCTTTAACTATATCATTAGCTGTTAAACCATACTTCTCTAATAAATCATTAGGAGATCCTGACTCACCAAAAGTATCTTTAACTCCAACTCTTTTAACTGGTACTGGACAATTCTCAACTACAACTTCACTAACTGCTGATCCTAATCCACCTATTATACTATGCTCTTCTGCTGTTATTATAGCTTTTGTTTCTTTAGCAGCCTTTATTATTATATCAGTATCTATAGGTTTTATAGTAGGCATATTTATAACTCTTAAAGATACGCCTTCTTCTTTTAAGATATCATGAGCTTTCATAGCTTCATTTACCATTATTCCACAAGCTATTACAGTAGCATCAGTTCCCTCTTTAACTTCAACACCCTTACCTATTTCGAATTTATAGTTTTCATCGAATATAGTAGGTACTGCCGATCTTCCAAGTCTTACGTAAACTGGTCCATTATATTTAGCTACTTCAAATATAATTTGCTCTGTTTCAACTCCATCAGCTGGAACTATTACTGTCATATTAGGAACGGATCTCATTATAGCCATATCCTCTACCGATTGGTGAGACGCTCCATCTTCTCCAACTGTAAGGCCTGCATGAGTTGCACATACCTTTACATTTAATTTAGGATAACACACAGAGTTTCTTATTACTTCAAAAGCTCTACCAGTTGCAAACATTGCAAAAGTACTTGCAAAAGGAATCTTACCAGCAACTGACATACCAGCAGCAGCTCCTATTAAGTTTTGCTCTGCTATTCCCATATTGAAGAATCTATCTGGAAAATTCTTTTGAAAATCTGCTGTTTTTGTAGATTTCGAAAGGTCTGCATCAAGTACTACTACATTCTCGTTCATTTGTCCAAGTTTTACAAGGGCATTACCATAAGCTTCTCTTGTCGCTATTTTCTTCATTATTTGGCACCTCCTAATTCTTTTAAAGCTACTGCTAGATCTTCATCACTAGGAGCTGTTCCATGCCATCCAGCTTGATTTTCCATGAATGAAACGCCTTTACCTTTAACAGTCTTAGCTATTATCATAGTAGGCTTTCCTACTGTTTCTCTAGCCGAATCAAGTGATGCGAATATTTGATCAAAATCATGTCCATCTATTTCTATTACATTCCATCCAAATGCCTTGAACTTATCAACAACTGGATAGATATTCATTACTTCTTCATTCTTACCATCAATTTGAAGTCCATTGAAGTCTAAGAAAGCAACTAAGTTATCTAATTTATAATGAGCAGCACTCATAGCAGCTTCCCATATTAAACCTTCTTGAATTTCTCCATCTCCAAGTATAGTATATACTCTCCAAGGAGCATTATCCATCTTAGATGCCATTGCCATACCACAAGCAACAGAGAATCCTTGTCCTAAAGATCCTGTAGACATTTCAACTCCAGGAGTCCCTTTCATATCAGGATGTCCTTGAAGCATAGAATTTATCTTTCTTAATTTCATTAACTCTTCCTTTTCAAAGTATCCTTTTTCAGCAAGAGCGCTATATAAAACGGGAGCTGCATGACCCTTTGATAATACGAATCTATCTCTATCTTCCTTCTTAGGATTTTGAGAATCTATATTCATCTCGTCAAAATATAAAGATGTAACTATTTCAACACAAGATAAAGAACCTCCTGGATGACCTGATTTTGATTCATTGATCATTTGAACTATATTCTTTCTTATACTAGTAGCAATTTGTTTTAATTCATTGTGATCTCTCATTTATTACCCTCCTTTTTATATTCTAACTAGAGCGAAACTTAATTCAGATGAAGTCTTTACTTCAACTGAATTTTCAGTTAAGCTAATCCAGAAGCGTTTAAGTTCTTAACTCCAGCACTCAAATGATGGAGTTTTAGAACTTTTAGCTTTCGGATAAATATATTTAAAAAATTTAACTAACACTATGATCTAATAGGCTTAAAACCTTCACCTAAAACTTCATGTACATTTGCAACCATGATAAATGCATTTCCATCTACATCTTTTACTATATCCTTTAATTTTACCTCTTGTGTTCTATCAACTACTACCAACAATACATTTTTATCATCCTTAGTATACATTCCTTTTCCATTTAGAGAAGTAACTCCTCTTCCTAGATTTTGCATTATTTCATCACTTATTTCATCTGGTTTTGATGATATTACGAAGAATGCCTTAGAATAACCCATACCTTCTATTATAAAGTCTGCCATTTTTACAAGTATATAAAGAGCTATTATTGAGTATAGAGATGTTTCTAAATTTTTATTTACAAAACCTGCAAGTGCTACTATGAACAAGTCTATGCACATCATAAGCTTTGGTGTACTTATATTAGGAAAATATTTATTTAGTATTGCTCCTGCTAGATCTGTTCCACCTGTTGTTCCTCCAGATTTAAATACAAGACCTATTCCAACTCCTGTAATAAGACCTCCGTATATAGTGGATAACAACATGTCATTAGTTGGTATGTATCCATAAGACATTTTTGAAATTACTTCTATAAAAAATGATAATGCCAGTGTAGCATACCCAGTTTTTGCTCCAAAAGCTTTGCCAAGAACTATAACTCCTACTATAAAAAGCGGGATGTTTATAACTAGGTTTGTTACTGAAACAGATATACCTGTAATCTTTTTAATAACTATCGCAAGACCTGTAACTCCACCAGGTGCTATTGTATGGGGAGCTAAAAATAAATCTATTGCTATTGCCATCAAAGCACATCCAATAGTTATAAGTATGTATTCAATTAAGATAGTACTCCAGTGCTTTTTTTTCATATTTCACTTCCTCTTTATCTATTTTTTGATTATCACATGTACAATGAATTTAGGAAGTAACATCATTCTTTTATATCTCCATGGCTCTTTTACAAGCCTATACAGCCATTCAAGTCCAAACTTTTGATAAAACTCAGGCGCTCTTGTAACTTCTCCTGCATATACATCAACGCTTCCTCCAACACCCATAAGAACAGATACATTTACCTCATCCTTATATTTTTGAATCCATAATTCTTGTTTTGGAGCTCCAAACGCAACGAATAATATATCAGGTTTTAATTCATTTATCTTTTTTAGAACCTCTTTTTCCTCATCGTGACCTTCATGTCCTATATGATGACCTTTGAAGTAGCCATGGTGAGCTCCCGATTTCTTTATGTTAGGATATTTTTCAACTATATTCTCAACTGCTTTATCAGCAACTCCAGGCTTTCCACCTAGTATGAATATAGACTTATTGCTTTCGTTACAGTAATTAAGTATATTCTCCATAAGATCAATTCCTGTAACTCTTTCCTTTAGAGGATTTTTTATTATTTTAGAAGCTATTACAAGACCGATGCCATCCGGAATGACAAGATCTGCTTCTTTTATTATATTTAAAAACTGCTCATCATCCTTAGCCATCATAACTATTTCACTATTTGGCGTTATTATAACGCTTTTTTTATCGTTCTCAAAAAAACTACTAGCTGTATTTAATGCTTCATTCATATCTACTTTATGTACTGGAACTCCTAATACATTAATTTTTTCCAAAGTATTCACCTCTATTTTCAATCAAATCCATTAATATCTTATTATGAATATCAGTTATTTCTCTGAATTCATCTGTCTTTTTAGATATTAACTCTCTCTCGCAATCTATATTCTCTATTAAATATTTTATCTCATACATTATATCATTAAAATTTATATTTAAAATAGATATAACATTATTTTTTTCAATAAAATTTAAGAAATTATTTATTTTCGGATCATAAGAAAGACCTACAACAGGTACCCCCATTAAAACTGAAAATATAAGTGCGTGAAGCCTCATTCCTATTAAAAAATCTAAATTGCCAACTAAAGATATGTACTCATCTACATAAAGATATTTATCCAATACGAATACATTTTTTCTGAATTTTTCATCTATACTCTTATAAATATCTTTTATTATACTAGAATCCGCATAAAAATGGAAAGGTATGAACAACACTTGATAATCATATTCCTCAACCAAACTCTCACATACCTTAGAAATTTCTGATACTATTTGCTTATTATTCGTCCATGGCCTTATAGAAAAACCTACTATCTTCTTATCAAAATCTATATTTATATCCCTTAATATTTCTTTTCCAATATCAAGATTTGGCTTTTCAATCCCGAACACAGTGTCCATTGTAACTAGTATATTCTTTTCTATACCCATATTTACAAGTTCTTGTTTAGAATTTTCATCTCTTACATTTATAAAGTCAACCTTATTTAAAACCTTCTTTAAAATATTTCGATTGTACTTCTTGTTAACAGGACCTATCCCTTGAGAATATATCATAACCTTTTTATTTAAAATTTTTGCTATATTTATTATACCTATATAATAAAGAATAGACCTCTTTGAAGTTACATCTTGAAGTAATGACCCGCCTCCACTAACTAGTAAATCACAGTTTCTAATTTCTTTTATTATACTAAATATGTTCATTCTCTTTATAGATTTTACATTGTGCTTTTTTGAAGTGAATTCAGGATACTGAGATAAGACAACTATCTCGGTATCCTGATTAAAAGCTTTTATTCCATCTATTATTCCTTTAAGTATAGCTTCATCTCCGATATTATTAAATCCATAATATCCAGATATAACAACTTTAGGCATTTATTTTTCTCCCTTCAATCTTTCTCCATATAAAATCGATCAAAAGAATACCTATACCTCCTATAATAATTCCAAATACTATCTCATAATTAGTTCTAATATAAGATAGATAAAGAGGTGCTCTTATATGAGAGAAAGTGTTGACTATATTTCCTTGCCCTATTACAACTAATAAAGACAGAACAAATATAGACCACTTTTGTTTTTTAAACGCTAGATATATCATCAAAATAAAGGCTGGATGAGCCATTAAGAATGATTTATTTCTAGGTCTTGCAGTCAAAAATAACTCTAACATATTTCTAAACAATAATTCTATACTCGAAGGCTTTATATTTGTTTCATGTCCAGTTCTAGCTATAAATACAACCCCTATAGCCAAAAACGCACCTAAAACTATAACATGTCCTATTTTTATATCTTCCTTGAACAGCCTTATTATTTCATTTAAACATATACCGTTTTTTTCTTCTTCTCTCTTATATCCAAATATAGATAAGTAAAGTAATACAGTAAACATTATCGGAGCAAGCTGAGATATCTTAACTCCTCTGAATATATCCATCTCAAGTAAAAACTTGCTATCAAGTAAAAGAGACGTTTCAAATAAAACTCCCATTAAAGATATCATACAAGCTATTATCAATGTTATTATTCCTTTTAATAGAATATTAAATGCATTCATATCATTTTTAGTTTTTAAAATCTGCCTAACAACATACAATATAAACGCCATGCTTATAGAAGGCATTGCAATAGTTGCAATTAATGCAAACATTTTATCTAATAAATCAACCTTAACACCTACACCATATAAAAGAGCAGTTGCTGCTGATGATAATCCAAATAATATATTCATATACTTGTATTTTATATTAACTAAATTATCTATTAATATTAAAAATGCAGCTATTATACCTATAGCTATAGGTATGTGCATCAATCTATTAGGATGAACTTCTCTCATAGAATTGACATCACCTATTTTCATATTATGGTCCTTTTGTATTCTATTATCAAATTCTTCAAATCTTTGCTTATATATACTCATATCAGTTACATATTTTCCTTGTTTGTCTATAAAAGGTTTAAAGTATATAACCCTTACATTTCTCTCTGTTACAGCTCTATACATAGAATTCATTATCTCTTGTCCTTGATGATGTAGAGGAATCTCATAATCATATCTTATTTGAACCCAATCCCATACATTAAAAACTCTTGTAGCATAATAGCCACTGTCCTCGACTAATTTATTAAGACCTTTTTGATCTATATTTTCTCTTTGGACACTAGTTTCAATCATACCTACTACCATATTTCTACTTTTAAGTTCTTTCTTTAAATAATCAGTATCAGAACCAAAACCTAAAATTTCTCCACCAGCAAATATTATAGAGCTTGGATGAATGTCCTGCTCGTCCAAAAACTCAAAATAATACTTTATGCTTTTTTCATTCTCATACTCAGATAAATATATAGGTCTTGGAAGAACCTCAAGCCCACTAGACTTTATTATATCTACATCATCCTGTAAGAAACCAAGTCCCAAAAACTCAAACTTAGAACCTTCTAGAGACTTACTCATTCCTACATAATTTCCATTAACATCATAAAGCTTAGTTTCATCATATATGTAATCTTTACTTTCACCTTTAACTCTTATAGTATAAGAGTCTATAACCTCTACCCTATCTTGTCCTATTTTTCTCTTGAATCCTTCTAATATAAAATTGTATATACTTGAATCTGCACTTACTATTAAATCATATCCATCTATGCTAGTTTTAATTTTGTATTCCTTTCTGTTTTTCAACCCATTTATAGTAGATTCATTTATAGCAACCGAGCTAACTTTCATATCCTTAAACTCATTTAAGAAATATTTTAAATCCTTATCACTTTCTTCTTTCATCTTAATAACTTGATCATAATCAAGAACAACTTCAACATTTTTATATTCACTCTCAATATTATTTCTTTCATAAACTAGCACACTAGAAAATAATATCCCTATAATTAGAAATATACTAAACAGTCTATTTACCTTCAAGTTCATCCCTCCTTTGTTTTTAACAAGAAAATAAGGGGTATTAATTCCCCCTTTAGATTATTTTACTTCATATTCCCCTTTTACCATGAATATGCAGTTTGTCTTTGCATTAACCCCTCTTCCATCTGATCTTGGTACCATTAAAAGGTGGTTTGCCGGAACATCATATCCTCCTCTTAAATCTATACCTTGAGTTAAATCAGCTATTCCTCCAAGCTCTGAATCTATTATATTTCCTGTGCCACCTCTTAATATTATCTCACTTCCTGATTTTAATATTATATTTTGTCCCTGTTTAACCTCTACTATCTCTAATTCATTAGAAGGCTTAACTTCTGGCTTAACCTCAAGTTCAACCTCAGCCTCTTGTTCTTGCTTGTTCGTATTTATCTTTTCAATAACCTCTGTTACATTTTTTGCAAGCTCCTCTATTTTCATATCAACATAAGATTTAGTTACAACAGGATCCATGCTAGATCCCACTTCATAATCAGATGCCTTAACTATATATGTAGATGTTAAAATAATCGAACATGACAAAATAGCTATTACAACTTTATTTTTAATCAAATCCTTAAACATAAATTTCCTCCCCCAATTCAATCATCACCTAATATCCATTATTACAAAATTCGTTGAATAAATCAATAAAAAAAAAAGAGCCGTTATCAGCTCACTAAACATCAAACAACCCTAAACTTATTTGAAGACCTTCGTCTACTTTTTTCATCATATCATCATCGAAATTGCCTATTTTTTCTCTCAATCTCTTTTTATCTATGGTCCTGACTTGTTCGAGTAATACTACTGAGTCTCTATTAAGTCCGTAATCATTTGCATTTATTTCAATGTGAGTTGGTAGTTTTGCCTTGTTAATTTGAGACGTTATAGCCGCAATTATAACTGTTGGGCTGTATTTATTGCCTATATCATTTTGAACAATCAATACTGGTCTTACTCCCCCTTGTTCTGACCCTATTACAGGACTTAAGTCACCGTAAAATATGTCACCTCGTTTAATCTCTAAATTATTCACCTTCAGCTATCTTCCCTTCATACCCTTGTAAAGAAGACATATCCATGCTAAGACCCATCTCTGCTAAAGCTAAGTTTATAACACCCATTTCTCTATAACCTTTTATCATAAATTCTCTTGTTTGAACTCTTCTTTTTTCTCTTAAATAAAGATTCATAGCTTCTTTTATAAATTCTGATCTGTTTTTGTTTTCTACTTTTATTATTTTATCCACTTCTGAAAGTAAGCTATTAGGTAAACTTACAACGATTTTCTTTTTACCCATACAACTAGACACAAAACCGCCTCCCAAAGTTAATTACACCTCTATTTTATCAGATAATCTAGTATGTGTAAAACTCTATTTCCTTCCAAATACACCCTAGGTATCCTTCTAGAAATCATGCATAATACTTCGTAGTTTATAGTATTTAAAGAATCAGCTAGTCTCTCTATCCTAATATCTGTATCTTCTCCGAATATCTTCACTTCATCTCCTATGCTTATGTCTAATCCATCTACTTTAAGCATACATTGATCCATGCATATTCTTCCAACTACAGGTACTAGTTTATCTTTTATCTTCATATTTGCATTTTCATTTAGCATTCTTGTGAAGCCATCTGCATAGCCAATAGGAATAGTCGCTATTTGTGCTAAGTCATTTGTCTTATACTTTTGACCATAGCTTATTCCTGTATTAGGGTCTACAGTTTTAACATTGGATACCGTCGTCTTTAATGTCATAACAGGCTTTAGCTCTAATCTATCCTTCATAACATCATCAGAAGGATAATGTCCATAAAGTATTATTCCACTTCTTACCATATCAAGATGGTATTCAGGGCAATCCATTATTCCCGCACTATTACATATATGCTTTATAGGAATTTTTATTCCTCTATCTTCTAATTTTTCTATAATATATGTGAATTTATCGAACTGCATATTGGTAAATGTCTTATCCTTCTCATCTGCCATGGCAAAATGACTGTATATACCTACAACATCCAAATTAGAATATCCACATATGCTCTCAATAGAGTCTACAGATTCTTCATTTATTTGAAATCCAAGTCTCGACATTCCAGTATCTAACTTTATATGTACTCTCGCTTTTTTATTCTTTTGTTTACTAACTTCATTTAAACTTTGGGCTGATTCATTTGTATATATAGTTATGTCTATGTCATTTTCTACTGCCAGATCAAAACAGTTTTCTTGTATATAACCAAGACATAGTATGGGTAATTTTATATCATTATTTCTAAGTTCTATCCCCTCCTCAAGTGTAGCAATCGCTATATAATCTACGCCCTCATCTACAAGCGCCTTTGCAATTTGTATAGAACCATGTCCATAAGCATTAGCTTTAATAACTCCGCATGTTTTAGTGTCTTCTTTGAGTAATTTTTTTATGTTTCTATAATTTTGCTTTAAATTATCTATATTTATTTCTGCCCAAGTAGGTCTTGTTTTATAACTCAATATTCTTTCCCCCTTCAATTTAATCCCCGTTGTATTTAAATTCCTTATAATTAACAACAAATCTTTTCTTTAAATTAACATCCATTATCTCTAACTTATTAGGCTTCAATGTTTTTTTGTCAACGTAAATCTTTTGTTTATTAAAATAAAAAGAAGAACCAGGTATATTAGTTTCTAGAATCAAGAAATATTTATCAGAACCTATCTTTAAATCTTCATTTTCAAAAATATTTTTTAAAAAATCTCCTACAAATAAATATCTATTTTCTATGCCTCTGTTAGTAAACTTTAATTCATCGTTGTATTTTGGATTTTTTATTATAATCTTATCGTCATCATAAATAGTTGTTTTTCCTTTTATATTGCTAGGGTTTAATGTTTCGAGTTTATAGTAACTTGGGCTTTTAAAATAGTGACTCGCTTCATACTCTTTTATAGATTTGTTGCCACATACATTTATAGTTGCTATACATGAATACGAATCTAATTTATTTATCTTCTTTTGAAATTTATAATACACTTCTTCATCTGTGGACTCCTTGCATCCTGTAAAACTAATAGTAACTATTAGAATTACAAGGATAAACAAAATCCACCTTTTCACAAAATCCCCCCTTATATTTAATTGTACATAGCTTTTATAATGTCATATCTGCATATAATCCCTTTGATGTAGTTATTATCATCAACAACAGGTACCCTGTTTATAGATTTCTTTATCATTTCATTTGCAACATACTCAACACTGTCCTCTTCCTTAACAGTCATAACATCCTTTGACATTATATCGGATGCCTTATAAGCTGCTATCTTTCTAATATCATCCTCTACCTCTTTAAAGCTATCAAAGAATATATATCCCTGAAGTATATTTATAAAATGCGGCATATTTACATTTTTCTCTTTTTGTATAATATCTGTTTCTGATATTATACCTACTATCTTGTTTTCCTCATCTACTACAGGAACACCCCCTATCCTGTTCTTTAAGAATATCTCAGCAATTTCCTTTATAGTAGCATTTTGATTTACAACTACCACATTGCTAGTCATTATATCTTTTGCCGTCAAAACTATCCCTCCTTTTTAGTGGTTATAATAGCATTTGCAACTGCATAATCCTTTGAATGAGATATAGATAATAAAATTTCATTAATTTCCAACTTTTCTGATTTTTCATATAATTCATTATATAATGTTACAACTGGTTTTCCAAGACTATTTCTTAATATTTCTATATCTTTAAAATTAAATCCCCTGATTCCAGTTCCAAATGCCTTACTTATAGCCTCTTTTGCAGCAAAATTACCAGCTATAGTTTGGGCCTTATAATCTTTTTGTTTAAAATACTCTACTTCTTTTTCAGTATAAATTCTTTCTAAAAACTTATTATTTTTATTTATAGCTTTTTTTATTCTCTCTATTTCTATTATATCTATTCCAGTACCAAAAATATTCATAAGCATCTCCTAAAATTAATATTATTTAACATTTATCCGAAAGCTAAAAGTTCTAAAATTCCATCCTCTTAAGGTTGGAGATAAGAACTTAACAGCTTCTGGATTAGCGCAACTAAAAATTCATTTGGAATAAAAACTCCATCTGAATTAAGTTTTGCTTTATATATTTTAATCTTTTTAGTATAAAAAAACCACTAGATTTATTTAGTGGTTTACGAATTTCTATTTCAAAAAATTACTATCTAATTTTTCCATATCCTTATGTCCAAGTATAGCGTGTATAAAATGATAAGTGCTACTAACCTTTTCTTCTGTATCTTCCTTTTGTACTCTAAGCTCATCTAGTTCTTTTCTAAGCTTAGTTATCTTAGTGTTTACCTCAGAAAGATTTGATTGCCCTTTATTTATTCTTTCATATGAATACTTTACTGTTTCTCTTAAAAGCTCTAAATTCTTTTCTTTTATAAGCATAGGCATATCCTCTAAATTCTCAAATATCATATCTATGTCATTATTAATATCTTCCATTTCTTGTTTTAGTTTATCCAATTCCTGCTCTGCCCTTATATTCTTATTCTCATTTAACTCATTTGATATATATATTATCTTAGCCATCAACTTAGGCTTTTTTCCCTGAATATCTAAAAGTTGTTTTTCCATAATACTTTTTTCTTTTATCAACTCATTTAGCTCTTTAACCTGTTTAGATATTAATTCATTAGATTCCCTCTTAATAAGCTCTTTAAATGGTTCATATTGAACTAATATAGGTACTTTATTTTTTTTTATTGTTTTCTCAATTAAATCCAAATCTAATTTATTATTCCCAAATATCATGTTTTTCAACCTTCCCTTATCCTAAAAATTATCTCTTAACTCAGTTTTACTTTATATTATTGCCTTCATCATATTATATCATTAAAATAATGTGAAACTTAATTTTTAGATTTCGTACAAATCAATATTTTAATAATCATATTAATATTAAGACAAACTTGTTTATATATAAAATTTACTAAATAAAATATATCAAGTCAATGAATCTATTGAATTATTTTTTAGTGTTTGGAAAAAATAATTTCATGAGGTGATTTTATGAGAAAAATTATAAGTATACTACTATTTTTCGTACTTATTTTAAGTGGATGCGCAAAACCGGAAGAAAAAACACCAGAAAGTACTCTTCCTAAAGAGCCAAAAACTTTGCAAACATTACAAGACAGTATATTGACTATAATGGCTAAAATAGATTTAATGCCAAGTGTTAATAATGCTCTTGAAACTAAAAACAAACTAATAGAAATGTCATTTCAAAAAGAAAAAGAATTAGCTTCAGTAAGCGAAGATAGGCTCCCGGAAAAAGACAAACAAAAAACGCTTGAAGATATGCAAAAGGATAAAGTACAACTATCGAGCCACATAATAGATACATGCATATATCCATCTCTATTAGCTGAAGATATAGATGATATAAACAAGCTAGAAAAAGATCCATTGAAATTCAAACTAGAAGAATACTGGCTTGATATAAACAAAGACTTAGTAGATATTCACAAAACCTGGAATAACCTTCAAGCAAGTATGAGCGAAGTTTCTGCGGATCCTGAGTATATTAAAAATTTTGAAACAAATTTAAACTCATTAACAGATTCAATTGGTCAATACAATATATTTGATTCATTAGTATACTCTAATAATATGACTAAGTATTTGTCCTCTTTTAGACAATACTTTAAAACCCACACTAACAACGATATCGATGTTGCAAAGTATTCTTTAAGAAAAGTCGTATTGCTATGTGATATGGAAAACTATGATGAAGCATTGACGACAATAACCAGTATTTCCGAACTTTTAAATTCAAAAGCAGAAACATATTCAAAAGAAAAAGAAAAATTTGCAAAACTTAAACATTCAATTCAAGCTCTTCAAAAATCAATTGAAAATAAAAATTTAAAATTAGTACAAATAAATGCACCTATAGTTATATCTAATTTAAATGAATTCATACAAAAAGGGACTAGTGAAAACTAGTCCCTTTTGTTTGAAGCCTCAATTCTGTTAATCGCTTTTTTAAGATCAACTTTTGCAAGCTTTACTTCTTTTTCATCAGCAGATTTAATTTTACCTTCAGCTTCTTCTTTAGCTTTATTAGCTCTTTGTACATCTATTTGATCAGCCCATTCAGCAGCTTCTGTTAATATAGTAGTCTTTTCCTTATCAACCTGGATAAAACCACCTGCAACAGTTGCTTCTCTAAATGAACCATCTTTTTTAAGTTTTAATAATCCTATATCAAGTGGTGCAACATAACTTGCATGATTCTTAAGTATACCCACATCACCATTTATAGTTCTAACTACTATCATTTCAGTAGTTCCTTCAAAAAACTTTTTATCGGGAGTCACTATTTCTACAGAAAATTCTCCTGCCATCTTTATCTACTCTCCCTTCTTAGCTTTTTCCACTGCCTCTTCTATGCTACCAACGTATAAGAAAGCTGACTCTGGTAAGTTATCATGCTTACCTTCAAGAATTTCTTTAAATCCTCTTACAGTATCCTTAAGTGGTACATACTTACCATCCATACCAGTGAACTGCTCTGCAACACTGAAAGGTTGAGATAAGAAGTTTTGAATTCTTCTAGCACGAGCAACAGCTATCTTATCCTCATCAGATAATTCATCCATACCAAGTATAGCTATTATATCTTGAAGTTCTTTGTATCTTTGAAGAACAGACTGAACGTTACGAGCTATCTCATAATGCTCATTTCCAACTATGTTTGGATCTAGTATTCTAGATGTAGAATCAAGAGGATCAACCGCAGGATAAATACCACGAGATGCTATTTCTCTTGATAAAACCGTCTTAGCGTCAAGATGGGCAAACGTTGTAGCTGGTGCCGGGTCAGTTAAGTCATCGGCTGGAACGTATACTGCTTGTACAGATGTTATAGAACCCTTCTTAGTAGATGTTATTCTCTCTTGAAGTGCACCCATCTCTGTAGCTAGCGTTGGCTGATATCCAACCGCAGATGGCATACGTCCTAATAGTGCAGAAACCTCAGATCCTGCTTGAGTGAAACGGAATATATTATCAACGAATAATAATACGTCTTGTCCCTCTTCGTCTCTGAAATACTCAGCCATAGTAAGTCCTGTAAGCGCAACTCTCATTCTCGCTCCAGGTGGCTCATTCATTTGACCATAAACTAGAGCTGTCTTATCGATAACTCCAGACTCAATCATCTCATTATAAAGGTCATTTCCTTCTCTTGTTCTCTCTCCAACTCCTGCAAACACTGATAATCCACCATGTTGACTTGCTATATTATTGATAAGCTCCATTATGATAACAGTCTTACCAACTCCTGCTCCTCCGAATAGACCAATCTTTCCACCCTTTGCATAAGGAGCTATAAGATCGACTACTTTTATTCCCGTTTCAAGAATTTCAGTAGAAGTCTCCTGCTCTTCAAAAGAAGGGGCTTCTCTATGTATTGGTAATTTTGGTGCATTATCTGGAGCTGGCTTATTATCAACTACCTCTCCAAGAACATTGAATATTCTTCCAAGAGTATCTTTTCCAACAGGAACAGATATAGCAGCTCCTGTATCAACAGCATCAATACCTCTAACAAGTCCATCAGTTGAACTCATGGCGATACACTTTACAGTGTCATCTCCTATATGTTGAGCTACCTCTACCACTATTCTTTTTCCGTTATATTCTATTTCAATCGCATTCATTAGATTTGGTAAATTTTCACTGCTGAATTTTATATCTAGTACGGGTCCTATTATTTGGACCACCTTACCTATATTCTTTTCTGGCATTTTCATACCTCCTTATTTTAACGCCTCTGAACCTGCAACTATTTCTGATATTTCTTGAGTTATAGATGCTTGTCTTGCTCTATTGTATTTTAATTCTAATTTAGAAATCATATCATCTGCATTATCAGTAGCAGATTTCATAGCAGTTCTTCTAGCACCTTGTTCTGATGCAGATGACTCAGCTATAGCGCCGTATATAGTTCCTTCCATAAACTTTGGAACTAAATACTCTAGCACTTCTTCTTCTCCTGGATCAAATTCTATCATTTCACCCTTTACACTATCTTTATCTTGCTCAAAAGAAAGTGGAAGAAGCTTTAATACTTCTGGAGTTTGAGTTAATGTAGATTCGAATTTAGTATAAACAAGATATACCTCATTTATATCTCCTTTTTCATATGCTTCAAGTGCAATATTTGCAACTTTTCTAGCATCTGTATAAGTTAAATCTTCAACTCCAACAAATTTATCTAAAATATTATAACCTCTTTTATCAAAGAAATCTATCGACTTCTTTCCAATAGCTACAATATTTTCTTGTTTATTATCCATGTGATTTACTGCAGTTTTTAAAATATTAGAGTTGTATCCACCAGCAAGTCCTCTATCACCAGCTATAACAATATAGCATTTGTTACCTTCTTTTCTCTCTTCTAAGAAAATACTTTTTACTCCCTTTGCACTACTAGCAATCTTTTCTATAGTAGCATAAAGAGTTTCAAAGTAAGGCTTAGTAGACTCAGCTCTAGCCTTAGCTCTTTTTAACTTAGCAGAAGAAACAAGTTCCATGGCTTTAGTTATTTGCTTAGTATTACCAACACTCTTAATACGTCTTTTTATATCTTTCATTCCAGCCATACTATTTCACCTCCTGTTTAAAGAGGATTACTCTTCAATTTTAAAACTTTTTTTGAATTCTACTATGGCATTTTCTAATCCTGAGTTATAATCTTTTCCTTCAAGAATATCCTTACCAACTTGTGGATGATTCTCATCCATAAACTTATAGAATTCTCTTTCAAATCTACGTATTTCACTAACAGGAATATCAGTTAAGAATTTATTAGTTACTGCATATATGATCATAACCTGTTTTTCAACATCTACAGGATCACTCTCTCCCTGCTTTAACATTTCAACAATTCTTTCTCCCTGAGCAAGTCTCGCCTTTGTATCCTCGTCAAGATCAGATCCAAACTGAGCAAAAGCTTGAAGTTCTTTATACTGTGAATAAGCAAGTTTTAATGTACCTGCAACCTTTTTCATAGGTTTAATCTGCGCACTACCTCCAACCCTTGATACAGAAATACCAGGGTTAACAGCAGGTCTAACTCCAGAGTTGAAAAGCTCAGTCTCTAGGAATATCTGTCCATCTGTTATAGATATTACGTTCGTAGGTATGTAAGCAGAAACGTCTCCAGCTTGAGTCTCAACTATTGGAAGTGCAGTTATTGATCCCCCACCTAATTCATCAGCTAATTTAGCTGCTCTTTCAAGTAATCTTGAGTGTAAGTAGAATACATCTCCTGGGTAAGCCTCACGTCCTGGTGGTCTTCTAAGAAGAAGTGACATTGCACGATATGCAACGGCATGCTTAGATAAATCATCATATACTATAAGAACATGCTCTCCATTGTACATAAATTCCTCAGCTATAGTACAACCAGAATATGGAGCCATATATTGAAGTGGTGCAAGCTCTGATGCAGTAGCTGATACTATAGTAGTATATTCCATTGCTCCATTAGCTTCTAATCTATCCATTATTTGAGCAACTGTAGAACGCTTTTGTCCTATAGCTACGTATATACATTTAACATCTTTACCTTTTTGGTTAATTATAGTATCTAGTGCAACAGAAGTCTTACCAGTTTGTCTATCTCCGATGATAAGCTCTCTTTGTCCTCTTCCAATTGGAACCATAGAGTCTATTGACTTGATACCAGTTTGTAAAGGCTCATGAACTGATTTTCTAGATATTATACCAGAAGCTACAGCCTCTATTGGTCTAAACTTGTCACTACTTATAGGACCTTTACCATCTATAGGTTGTCCTAGAGCATTTACAACTCTTCCAAGTAGAGCATCTCCTACTGGAACCTCAACTATTCTTCCAGTTCTTTTAACAGTGTCGCCCTCTTTTATATTCTCATCAGAACCAAGTAAAACGGCTCCTACTGAATCTTCCTCTAAGTTTAACGCCATTCCATAAACCTGACCTGGAAACTCTAAAAGCTCTCCTGCCATACATTTTTCAAGTCCATGAACCCTAGCTATACCATCTCCAACTTGAGTAACTGTACCAACATCAGTCAATTCTAATTTATTTTCATACTTCTTTATTTGCTCTTTTATAATCGAACTAATTTCTTCCGGTCTTAAATTCATGGGTTTCACCGCCCTTCTACGCTATTATTTGAGATAACTGATCCTTTAATTTTTCTAAACGAGTTTTTATAGTTCCATCTATTTCTTCATTACCCATCTTAACTAAAACTCCGCCTATAACACTTTTATCAACTTCATTTGTAAGCATTATATTCTTTCCTTTACTTTCAGAAAGTTTAGCTTTAAGATTACTTAAATCTTTGTCACTCATAGGTAATGCTGTTATAGCAACAGCTTCTAAGATATTGTTATTCTCATTTATTAAAGTTTTAAACTCAGCGAATATCTCATCTATAATTCCTATTCTATCTTTATCTATAAGAACTTTTAAAAAGTTCATCATTTCTAAAGAAATTTTATCTTCATAAATTTTTCCAACTAATGCTTTCTTCTCTTCTTTAGAAATCAAAGGAGCTTTTAGTATTTTTAAAAAATCTTCATTTTCATTAAAAAGGTCTACTATAACTTTCAACTCATCGTTTAAAGAACCAGTAGTTTCCTCAGAAATTCCAACTTCGAATAAAGCATTAGCGTATCTACTAGCAACTAACTTTGCCATTTAGCTTCGCCTACCTCTTTTATAAAGTCGCCTATCAATTTCTCGTGTTTAGCTTCATCTATATCAGTTTCTATGATTCTAGAAGCTGCTAAAACAGCTAGAGATGATATATCATCTTTAAGCTCATTCATAACTTTTTGCTTTTCTCTTTGAATTTCTTTAGTAGCTCTTTCTTTTAGTTGAAGTGTTTCTTGTTGAGCTGATTTGATTATTTCATCTGCTCTTTCTTCTGCTCTTTTTGAACCATTCTTAACTATTTCTTGAGCTTCTTCCTTAGCAGAATTTATCTTTGCTTCATATTCTGCTTTAAGTTCTTCGCCTTTTGTAACTGCTTCTTGTGCATCTTTATAAGATCCTTCAACTTCAGCAGTTCTCTTTGCCATAAATTCTGTAACTGGTTTGAACAATAACTTTTTAAGTATTAAATACATTATAATCGTATTTGCTATTTGTATGCCTACTTGTGCATCTAAGTTAACCACATTTTGAAATAATTGCATTTATAGTCCTCCTTTCAATCCATTATCAATTTTAAGAATTAGGAGATGGACTGCATCTCCTATTTTTATTATCCTAAAAGATTTATGAATGGATTAACAAATAGAAGAATTATTGCTATAACTAGACCATAGATACCTGTTGACTCTGCAACCGCTGCTCCTAAAAGCATAGTTTTTATTATATCTCCTTGTGCTTCTGGTTGCTTTCCAACAGCCTCTGCACCTTTACCTGCTGCAAACCCTTGTCCTATACCTGCTCCTATACCTGCTATCATTGCTAAACCTGCTCCTATAGCTGATCCTGCTAAAACTATCGCTTTTGCCATTTCCATTTTAAATTCCTCCTAATCATTTTTATGTATTTTCTATATAACATGTTAATCTATTGCATTTGAAACAAAAACCATTGTAAGCATTATAAATATAAACGATTGAAGTACTCCAGAGAATAAATCAAAGTAAATATGAAGCACTGCCGGTACACCTACTCCTAAAATAGGTATTCCTACGCCTATCATCCCACTTAAATATGCAAAGAATTGATATAAAAGTGCCATAATAACTGACCCACCCAATATATTACCGAAAGGACGGAAACTTAATGATATTGGAGTTGCAAGCTCTCCAATTATATTAAGAGGTAACATAGCTGCCATTGGCTCTGTGAATCCTTTTAAATACCCACCTAAACCTTTACTCTTAACTCCATTATAGTGAATCATAAAGAATGTCATAAGAGCCCAAGCTAAAGTAGTGTTAAGGTCAGTAGTTGGAGATTTACCAAAAAGACCTGTCAAAGTTACTAAGTTTGAACAGACGAAAAACAAGAATAAACTTCCTATATAAGGTGCAAATCTCATTTTATCTTCTCCCATAGTTTGTTTAACTACAGAATTTAATCCATCTACAATTGCTTCAATAATAATTTGAAACCCTCTTGGAACTTTTTCAAGCTTTCTAGTTCCAAAGTAAGCAAACAACGTAAGCCCAATCATAATTGCCCACGTAGTAGTTACTGTTTCACTAATTGGTATATTAAGACCAGGTATTGTAAATATAATTTTAGGTCCTAGATTCATATTACGCCTCCTTTCCTTTAATAATTTTTTCTATGCCAAATAGGTTTACAATCAATATACTAATCTTAGGTAAAAGTAAACCTATAATGGTTCCAATAGCATTTATATATGGTGCTTTAAAGGATATCCCCAACACCATAGCAGTAAATATGAATCTTATCATGTATCTTGAAAGAACATACCCCTGCGCATTTCCTTGATGCATAGTTACAGCTTTTTCCAATGTCAGTGACAAAAGTCTAAGATTTAATATTGAAAAAATACTGCCAAATGCAAGACCACACAAAAGTTCCTTCGAAAAAGTATGTGTTAAAAAAGCAACGATAATTATAAGTAAAAACACTACAACCATCACTTTTATTATGCTAAAAATCATGTCTAATGTAGATTTCAAAGGATCACTTCCTTTTTTTGATAACCGATATAGATATTCTATAGGCATTGACGAAACCCGCTCCAATACCAATTATAATAAGTATGACAAAGAAAATAGGTGCTGTATTGAATTTTCTGTCTATTACCCCTCCCAGAAAACCACATATAAGAATTGGAACTACCATGTATACGCCTATTTGCGATACTAAGCTTAAATAAACTACAGCTTCAAACCATTTATTTTGTTTGCTCATAGTTTCATACCCCTATAACCCGTCGTTTTTTGTTAATTTTAAAACTATTATGTATAATAAGGTTCCTTTATAGAACCTTATACTCAAAATTATATACCATATACATCGCATTTTTCAATGAAAACATTTTCCTAATTTCATAAATCTAAATTTTGAGTATATTTGGGATAAAATCCGCCATATATCTATTATATATTCTGGCGGATTAAAAATCAAATTTAATGAAACCATTTTCCTTAGCTAAATTTAAGCATTTTTGATTATTACCTTAAAAATCCTTTGTTTTTTCCACATTTTCTTTATAATTCGCTATTAAACGCTCAATTATTCTGTCACAGGCGTTACCATCACCGTATGGATTTACTGCATTTGACATTTTAGAGTATTCATTTCCATTTCTTATTAACAGATTTGTCGATTTATAAACATCTTCTTCATTAACACCTACAACCCTTGCAGTTCCAGCTTCAACGGCCTCTGGTCTTTCAGTTTCAGACCTTAAAACCAAAACAGGTTTTCCAATAGCTGGAGCTTCTTCTTGTATACCTCCAGAATCAGTAAGTATTACATCTACTTTATTCATTAAGTTTGCAAAAGGTTCATAATCAAGAGGTTCTATAAGATGTATCTTCTCCATATTTCCCATTATGCTTCTTGCACAATCTCTAACTTTAGGATTTAAATGCATAGGAAATATTATCTCTACATTTTCATTATCTTGAACAACTCTTTTAATAGCTTTAAATATATCTTCCATAGGCTTGCCCCAGTTTTCTCTTCTGTGACAAGTCAAAAGTATAACCTTATTATTATCATAGTCTATATCGTCTATTTCTTTATTATTGAATTTATATTCTTCATCTACTACAGATAAAAGTGCATCTATAACAGTATTTCCAGTTATACATATTTTATCCTCATCTATACTTTCTTTTAATAGATTAGCTTTATTTCCAACGGTAGGAGCAAAGTGAATAGACGCTATCATTCCAGTAAGCTTCCTGTTCATTTCTTCAGGATATGGAGAATATATATTACCACTTCTAAGCCCCGCTTCTACATGCCCAACTGGAACTTTGTTATAAAACGCTGCTAAAGAAGCAGAAAAAGTAGTCGTAGTATCCCCATGAACCAGTAAAACATCAGGTCTATCTTTAGCTATTACACTTTCAAGTTCTTTTAAAACTCTATTAGTAACATCCGTTATAGTTTGACCGTGCTTCATAATGTTTAGGTCATACTTAGGTTTTATATCGAATATTTTAAGTACACTATCTAGCATTTCCCTATGCTGTGCAGTTACACAAACTATAGAATCTATATTATCATTTTGCTCCATTTTTTTAACTAAAGGTGCCATTTTTATAGCCTCTGGTCTTGTTCCAAATACAGTCATAACTTTTATTTTATTCATTTTAAATCCCCCTATTTCAGTTCGCTATCTTCTGGTGATAACAACTTCAACCTAACTATTCCATAGTATATAAATAGTGCATCTAATATAAGTATAATAGTTGATTCAAAGAAATTACTCTCAGATATTAAAACAGCACTAATTCCTAAGAATAAGCTTATTCCATACAGTATAAGTACAGTTTTTCTTTGAGATAATCCCTTGCTTAAAAGCCTATGATGAAGGTGCCCTTTATCCGCCTGCATTATAGGTTTCCCACTTAGCTTTCTTCTTATTATCGCAAATGTCGTATCAAATATAGGTATACCAAGAGCAAGCACAGGTATAAATATAGCAAGAGCTGCTGCGGACTTTATAGCTCCTTGTATAGATATAACCGCTAGTATATATCCTAAAAATAAAGATCCTGTATCTCCCATGAATATTTTAGCAGGGTTGAAATTATAAGGCAAAAATCCAATAGCAGACCCAGCTAAGCACATCAATAACACAGCTGATGTTTGCTGATCATTAGCAAAAGCTACAAACGCAAGCGTAATAGCTGCTATTGCAGATACTCCCGCTGCAAGTCCATCAAGTCCATCGATTAAGTTAACAGTATTAGTTATCCCAACTATCCAAAATATAGTCACAGGAACCGATAATATTAAACCAAGTTGAGTTATTCCACTTTGAGTAAATGGATTTGTCACCCATTCAACTCTAACTCCACAACCAACAGCTATTCCAGCTGCAAGTATCTGCCCTAGAAGTTTTGTCTTTGATCCTATTTCATTTAAATCGTCAATTATTCCCATACAAACTATTACAAAGCACCCAAGTAGTATTCCCATTATCTGCTTGTCTATATGGACAATAAAAATACTAGTTAAGAAAAATCCTAGAAATATTGCAATCCCACCAAGTCTTGGTATAGGATCTTTATGTACTCTTCTATCATCCTTTGGTATATCTATAGCTCCTATTTTATGTGCAAGCTTAATAGCTAGTGGTGTTGAAAAATAAGATATCCCAAACGATAAAATAATCGCAATAATAATCTGGCTCATATTTTCACCTCTTCAAATATTTTAATATCCCATATCATCGCTTAGGGAATCATCGTTTTCTATCCATTCATCTACTTGTATAATTCTAAAACTTTGATTAGTTTCCCTTATTATTACTTTTTCTATTCCAGAATTTAATATAAGTCTTTTACACATAGTACATGAATTTGCATTATTAACAAGTTCATTAGTCTTCATATCTTTACCAACTAAATAAAGAATTCCACCAATCATATCCCTTCTACTAGCAGATATAATGCAGTTGGCCTCAGCATGAACACTTCTACATTTTTCATAGTTTTGTCCTCTTGGAATATTCATTTCTTCCCTTATGCAATATCCCAAATCACTACAGTTCTTTCTCCCCCTAGGAGCTCCACTGTACCCTGTAGATATTATCTCATCATTTTTGACAATAATAGCACCATAATTACGTCTAAGACAAGTCCCCCTCTCAAGAACCGATCTTGCTATATCTAAATAATAATTATGTTTATCTCTTCTCTCCATAAATTTGCCTCCATTACTTAAAAATAAAAATTTCTAATCATACTATCTCCATTATATTATTTATATAAAATATACACAAGTTAATTCATAATTCTACAAGAGCAAAAATATAACTTTGCACACAATAAAAAAAGATGACCCCTATTCAATATAGAAATCACCTTCTTGTAGCTTAGTTTATTTTTTTGATATATGCTTCATCGAAGGAAACAAATCCAAGTGGAGATACTCTTACATCTTTTACATAAGATTTAATCATTTCTGGATTAGTATAATAATAAATTGGTATTACTATCATATCTTCCATAATTAAGTCCTCTGCTTTATGCATAAGTTCATATCTTTTATTAGTATCTTGAGTTACTTGTATATCTTCTATTAATTTATCAAACTCATAATTTTCCCATCGGGAATAATTATTTCCACTTGTAGATATAAACATATCTAAGAATGTCATAGGATCTATATAATCACCTATCCAACCATCTCTAGCTATAGCATAATCTCCTTGACTTTTAGTTTCTTGGAATATCTTCCATTCTTGACTTTGAAGTTTAACTTCTACTCCTAAATTTTGCTTCCACATCAACTGTATAGACTGAGCTATTTCTTTATGCATTTGATTTGTGTTATAATTAAGAATTATTTCTGGAAATCCCTTACCATTAGGATATCCAGCTTCAGCTAGAAGTTTTTTAGCCTCTTCTACTTGAGCAGTTTCTTTTATTCCATAATTTCTTTTTTTAGCATTTTCGCTAAACTCTGTTCCATTTCCTTCTTTCATTCCTAAAGGTACAAAACTTAATGCTGGTATTTGTCCTCCTTTAACTACATCTTCAACTATAGTTTTTCTATCTATTGCAAGTGACAATGCTTTTCTCACCTTAGGATTATTAAATGGTTCTTTAGATATATTAAATGTATAATAATATGTTCCTAAATATGGATATAAATTAAATTCATTACTTTCTTTTTGAAGTCTTTGTATTTCGTTAATTGGAACTTGATCTAAACCGTCAATTTCTCCTGACTCAAATGCTGCAAGAGCAATTGTATCTTCTGGAATCATAGTAAACTCAACAATATCAAGGTTTACTCTATCTTTGTCATAGTAATTTTCATTCTTTATGATTTTTATAAAATCATTTCTTTCCCATTTTACTATTTTAAATGGCCCATTTGATATATGAGTATCTGGATTTAATGACCATGTTTCTGGATTTTTTTCTACTACATCTTTTCTCACTGGAAAATATGTTGGAAATGTAGTAAGTCCTAAGAAATATGGATTTGGAGATTCAAGTTTAACTTCTAAAGTCTTTTCATCTATAGCCTTAACTCCAACTTCATCAGCACTTATTTCTCCATAATTGAAATCCATACCATTTTTTATATAATATAATTGAAATGCATACATAGCTCCTAATTCAGGGTCTAGCGCTCTTTTCCATGAATACTCAAAATCATATGCTGTAACTTTTTTGCCATCTGACCATTTAGCATCTCTTAAATAAAATGTATATATAAGTCCATCTTCTGATACTTTATAACTTTCTGCCATGCCAGGTATTGCCTGATCATTTTCATCAAGTCTCATAAGGCCTTCATAGCAATTATTTAGTATTGTTCCTCCACCTATTGACGTATTCAAAGCAGGGTCTAAAGTTCTAGGTTCCATCCCTATATTGTATTTTACTATCATATTTTCAGGAATTTCTACTTCTTTATTTTTAAGAAGCACTACCCTGTTTTTTGCATCCCAATCTACATTTACTCCTAACTGTTCAGAAACAAATCTTACAGGAACCATAGTTCTATTATTAATTATTTTTGCAGGTACATTATCAGGAAGAATATATTCTTCTTTATTTACATCTGCTTTATAGCTATCTATTTTTAAAGTTATATCCTTATTATCTTTTTTTATGTTCACTTTATATTCTTTTGAATCCCATGTTACCGTTGCACCTAGACTCTCAGATACCAGCCTTACAGGAACTAAAGTCCTATTATTTAATATAAGGGGCGGAACATCGCCATTAAGTTCTATACCACCTAACATTACTCTAGTAATTGGTAATTTGACTTCTTTACCATCTAAAACGAAGCTTTTATATTCTACTTTTTCATTTGCAAAGCTTACATTAAAAACTAATGAAAATGCAATTAACAAAAAAGTAAACACATAATAAATTCTTTTCATATAACTCCCCCTAACATAATTAATACCTTATAAGGGTATCATTTTTGAAAATATTTAGTCAACGTTAATATTTTCAAGTTAACTACCTAGATTTCGTACAAACGAAATCTGGGTTCTTTTTTTAGGTTCTGTGGGTTATCAAAAACTATCTTTTATTTCTTATGCTATTTTTGAAAATAATATGCATTTAAACCCATCTAGAAATTAAAATTTAAAGTTATAAAATAAAGGACATTGTAGAGTAGGGAGATGATATCTCATCTCCCCCTCATCAAACCGTGCATGCGGTTTTCTCGCACACGGCTTTCCGATATTCTTCTTTCTATTGCATTCAGTCTCAACTTGCTAATTTCACTATTCCATATCTTTTAAGATTTCTATTTATATCTTTCATACCTCTTCTCCGAGGTTTCCTTTGTCTTTTATCGTTATTCCAAATAGTAAACTTTTCTATTACATACCAATCTATTTTGCTAAGATGTTTATTTGCATATTGAAGAGTGTAATAATTCTTAAATCCAACTAATCTTCGATTTATTCTTTTAACCATTTCTTCTAGCGACTCTTTGAGCGTAAGTCTATTACTCAAGATTAATTTTATTTTCTCTTTCATACTCTTCATAGCTTTCTTACTAGGAAATTGACTAGTAGTTTGATAAAATTTGCCTCTTTTGCTCTCTTGTGTTGTCCTTCTATGGTGAAATCCCAGGAAATCAAAGCCTTCTTTTCCATCCCATAAATTAACAAGTTTTGTTTTCTCACAATGCAATTCCAATTCAAGCTTTTTCATCGTTAGATTTATTGCATTGTAAGCATGTTTTATTTCTTTTTTAGTTCTTGAAATAACTATAAAATCATCACAATATCTTACTAAAGTTCCTAAATGTGAGTAATATTTCTCCCATACTGTATCTAGATAGTTTAGATAAATATTTGATAAAAGCGGACTGATTACTCCACCTTGTGGTGAGCCAAGTTCACTCTTTTTATATTTTCCATGTTCTATTATTCCTACTTTCAGCCATTTTCTTATTAATTTTAGTATCCTTCTATCATTAATCTTTTGCTCAACTAATATCATTAATTTATCATGATTGATATTATCAAAGTAAGATTTAATATCAGCATCTAATACCCACCATCCATTGTTATTACACTTATTCCTTATTAATTCCAATGCTTGGTGTGCGTTTCTTTTGGGTCTAAATCCATAAGAATTATCTTTAAAATCAGCTTCAAATATAGGTTCTATTACAATTTTAGTTGCCATCTGTATTACTCTATCTTTTAATATGGGAATTCCTAATGGTCTATTTGTGCCATCTTTCTTGGGTATATATACTCTTTTAACTGGTTTTGGATTGTAGTTATTGTTTATTAGTTCATCTTTTATCTCTTTAATAAATTTATCTTCTCCATATTCAACTATATCTTTGATAAATATATTATCTATTCCACCAGTTCCATTATTTGATTTGACTTGTATCCAAGCCCTGTATAAGATATCTTTTCTGTAAATCTTATCGTATAGTGCATGAAATTTACGTCTTTTATTGACTTTGGCACTTAGGTATAGTTTTCTTTGAAGTTCTCGAACTTTATCTATGGTGTTGTTAGCTTTCGCATTCACTCACTCTTACCTCCTTAGAAAACATGAATAAAGTAGAGTTCCTTTCCTAGATATAGTTTTGTTGTCTATATCGTCACAGGTACTATGAACTCCTCCGACTCCCTTCCAACAGTCCACAATTTCACCTTTGGTTTATATGCTTTCCATTTACTGCTTCGCAGTGTTGGGTAGGGTCTCTCCAGTTCCGAGTTATACTTTAGATACATGTCGCTTCCTATATACCGAAGGATTCTTCGATGTTGGATTCCAAGTTCTTCACATCTTCCGTGGCTTTCGCCTACATTTCCGAGGCTCAGCTTCCTTTTGCTTTCCTATTAGGAACCCGCTATGACGATATGGCAGAATTCACTTTATGTTACGACCTGCATCTTCGCTAGCACTATCTCTAGTTACATTACCCTCACGCTTCACACCCAGTATTTCTACTACGCATGGTGATTGGCTACTAGGCTCCTTGGCGATTACCTAGGCTGGACTTTCACCAGCTAGCATAACTCAGCTTAGCTGGACGCACAAAATGTTAGCGAATGATTTAAATGTTTTTGTATAAAACTTGAATTACAGCGTTTGAATATGCGTTAAGAAAGTTCGTTGTCTGACCGTTAGGGAGTTTAGAACTTTTAGGATATTCAATAAGATGGAAATCTTAGTTTTATTAAAAACATTTGTCACATTGGCGGTATTTTAATGTCCTTTATTTTGGGATTAAACCTATAGGATTCTATAATTTATACAAAGAATCAACTTCCACTTTAGAGTAAATAGATTATTTCATTTGTACGAAATCTAGGTAACTAAAAAATGAGTGTGCCATATGACACACTCAAAGTATTACTTAGTACCGTATAATCTATCTCCAGCATCTCCAAGACCTGGAACGATATATCCGTGATCATTTAATTTTTCATCAATAGATGCTACATATATATCTACATCCGGATGACATCTTTCAACCTCTGCTATACCTTCTGGGCAAGCAACTAAGTTTACAAGCTTAATACTTGTAGCTCCTTGCTTCTTTAAAACATCAATAGCAGCAACTGCAGAACCACCTGTTGCAAGCATAGGGTCTACTACTATAAACTCTCTCTCCTCTATATCAGCAGGAAATTTTGAGTAGTACTCAATCGGCTTTAAAGTTTCTGGATCTCTATAAAGACCTACATGTCCAACCTTAGCAGCTGGAACTAACTCAAGTATTCCATCTACCATTCCAAGACCAGCTCTTAATATAGGTATTATTCCTAATTTCTTTCCTGATATAACTTTAGATTTAGTTTTTACAACTGGAGTTTCGATTTCAACCTCCTCTAAAGATAAATCTCTTGTTACTTCATATCCCATAAGCATAGAAATTTCTTTTACTAATTGTCTAAAATCCTTAGAACCTGTATTCTTATCTCTAAGAAGAGTTAACTTATGTTGGATTAATGGATGATTCATCATAACTACTTTTGACATTTAATTTGCCTCCCTTTAAAATCTATTTAGAATATTTTTTTTCTATTTCTGTTATCTTGTCAATCCTTCTTTGATGTCTATCTCCTTCAAAATCTGTTCCTAACCATGTATCTATTATTTCAAGAGCTAGTCCTTTTCCAACAACTCTCTCTCCTAAAGATATCATGTTAGCATTGTTGTGGGCCTTAGACATTCTAGCTGAAAAAGTATCAGAAACAACAGCACATCTTATTCCTGCAACTTTATTAGCAGCTAAAGATATACCAATACCTGTTCCACAGCAAAGTATTCCTTCTTCAACCTCGCCACTTATTACAGCCTCCGCAACTTTAACTCCATAATCTGGGTAATCAACAGAATCCAATGAGTCAGTTCCAAAATCAACAATTTCATACTCACCTTTTAGATGATTCTTAATCTCTTCCTTTAAATTGTATCCTCCATGGTCACTTGCAATCCCTATTTTCTTCACTTACGTTCACCTCCAAATTAATTTTTAAAGTCATTTTATTCGAATTAATTCCAAACCTATTAACATTTCGACATAAATTCTTATATTCCTTCTTTTATTTTGATTTTTTTTACAAATTTTTATGTTTTCTATTTTTTCTTTTTTATATCTTTAAATTTATATAGATTTAAAATCCTCACTCTACGGAATTTATCTTCCATCTAATATATTAATCTAAAATTTATCTTCACTAAAATGTTAACTACCTAGATTTCGTACAAACAAAATCTGGATAGTTATTTTTGAAAATAACATACATCTAAAATATATATATAGATTAAGATCTAAATTTACAAAATAAATGGCATTGAAATGTTAGAGAATGATTTAAATATTTTTGTATAAAACTTGAATTACAGCGTTTGAATATCCGTTAAAAAAGTTCGTTGTCTGACCGTTAGGGAGTTTAGAACTTTTAGTATATTCAATAAGATGGAATTCTTAGTTTTATTAAAAATATTTACCACATTATCGGTATTTTAATGTCATTTATTTTTGGATTAAACCTATAAAATTATTCGGTATTTTAATAAGTATTATTTTCTCTCAAGCACATAATTTTACACTATTAATATCTATACAAATTTATAACCGGCCGCCTTTGTTAGGCGATTCATTATAGCTTGCCCAATCCCAGCATTCTCAAACTCTTCCGAATATATAATATCCACACCTTTTTTATCCATTTCTCTTAAAGCTTTGAACAAATTATAAGCTACTCCATTTAAGTCATATCCAAGCCCTATAACTTCACCTTTATACTTATCTTTGTTTTCGTTTATACACATAATCCCCACTTTTTTACCTTCTTTAACTTTTTCATCAACTAATTTATTGATTTTATCCACATAATCCCCATCATCTTTCTTAACAATAAATACTTCTGCATTTGGAGCATAGTGAGTATATTTCATACCAGGTGCTCTCGCAATTATATTTTCGTTTTTTTCAAGTATTGCAGGATCTATTACAACATTTCCTAAAACTTCATTCAATTCTTCTAGAGTTACTCCACCTGGTCTTAATATCGTAGGTATATCCCCAGTTAAGTCAAGAACTGTAGATTCAAGTCCAACATTTGAATCTCCTCCAAGTATAATACCATCCACCCTATTATTCATCTCTTCATATACATTCTCTTCATCTGTCGGAGATGGTCTTCCAGATATATTTGCAGATGGACCTGCAACACATACTCCACTTTCCTTTATAAGAGATAACGCTATAGGATGCGACGGCATTCTAACTGCTACAGTATCTAAATTTCCACTAGTAATAGATGGTACGATATCCTTCTTTTTAAACACTATCGTTATAGGTCCTGGCCAGAATTTATCCATAACCTTATAACCTTTCTCATCTATATCAGTGGCAAGCTTATGAATTTCTTCTTTATCGGCAATATGAACTATCAAAGGATTATCACTAGGTCTTCCTTTAGCCTCATATATCTTCTTAGCTGCTTTTTCATCAAGCGCATTAGCTCCAAGTCCATAAACAGTTTCAGTTGGAAATATAACCGTTCCGCCATCTCTTAAAATCTTTCCAAATTCCTTTATTTTATCTATATCAATATTATCCTTATCTATTTTATAAACCAAAGTTTTCTTCAACTATTTCACCTCATCATAAGTATCAAAATATACTAACCATCAAAATTCCCAATAAAAATCCTGTTATAGTGTATATAGTTTTTGAATTAGGAAAAATTTCTTCTATAGTAACATAAAGCATTGTTCCAGATGCTATTGCAAGGAAAAAACCTACAAAACCCTGGAATACTTCTCCAAAATAAGCACCTATATAACTTCCTACGCCCATCGGAATACCGGCAAGTATCGTAAATAACATTACCTTCACTATATTCATTCTTCCTTTTATAAGAGTTAGCGCCATGGCAATCCCCTCAGGAACATTATGTATCCCTATTACTATTACCAAAGTAATCCCCAAAGATTCTTTCAAGCTAAACGAAGACCCTATAGCAAGACCTTCCGGAAAGTTATGTAATAAAACACTAAAAAATATCAAATATCCAGTCTTTAGCATTCCTTCAAAATGCATAAACCTCTTTATAACCATGCTAACAAAAACCCCTACAAAAGTAAAAACTATAGCTAGATTAACACCAATTGAATTCATAGCCTCAGTCAACAAGTCAAATGTAACCACAGACAACATAATTCCTCCTGCAAGACCCATGAACAGATTTAAGTATCTATCAGCCTTATTTCTGAATATAAAAGCTATAACTCCTCCAATAAAAGTTCCAACAACCCCACACAAAAAACCAAGCAAAGTAATTTTAAGCAAAACTAATCCCTCCCCTACCTAAACCTCAATAAGTTTTATCCGAAAGCTAAAAGTTCTAAGACTCCATACTTTTAAGGCTGGAAATAAGAACTTAACAGCTTCTGGATTAGTGAAACTAAAAATTCAGTTAAAGCAAAAACTCCATCTGAATTAAGTATCACTTTATGATAGTTATGCTTAAAATATGCTTTTTTCCAAAAAAAGTCCTAATATCATTCATAAGAATAATATAGGACTAATATTTTAGTTATTTACAGCGTTTAATTTTTCAGCCTGGTCAACAGTTATAAGAGAATCTATCATTTCATTTATATCTCCCTCTATAAAGCTATCTAACTTGTATAAAGTTAAGTTTATTCTATGATCTGTGATTCTTCCTTGAGGGAAATTATAAGTTCTTATTCTCTCAGATCTATCTCCAGTTCCAACCTGACTCTTTCTCTCAGCTGATATTTCTTTATTTTGTTCAGCTTGTGCCTTATCAAATAATCTAGCATTTAATACCTTAAGAGCTTTTTCCTTATTCTTAAGCTGACTCTTTCCATCCTGACATGATACAACCTCGCCAGTTGGAATATGAGTTATTCTTACCGCAGAATCCGTAGTATTAACACTCTGTCCACCGTTTCCTGAAGAACGGAAAACGTCTATTCTTAAATCATTAGGATTAATATTAACTTCAACATCATCAACTTCTGGTAAAACCGCAACAGTAGCAGTAGATGTATGTATTCTACCACCAGATTCAGTCGCTGGTATTCTTTGAACTCTGTGAACTCCAGACTCATACTTAAGTCTTGAATAAGCCCCTTTTCCCTTTATAGAGAAAGAAACCTCTTTATATCCACCAACACCAGTTTCATTACTACTCATTAACTCTACTTTCCATCTTCTTGTTTCTGCATATCTACAGTACATTCTGAATAAAGTTCCAGCAAAAAGTGCCGCCTCATCACCACCAGCTCCACCTCTTATCTCAACGATAACATCCTTTTCATCATTAGGATCCTTAGGAACAAGTAAAAGCTTAAGTTCATCTTGTATACTTGGTAAGTTCTCTTCAAGTTCAGATAATTCCATCTTAGCAAGTTCTCTTAATTCTTCATCAGACGACTCTTGAAGTATTTGTTTAGACTCTTCTATTTCCGAAATAACTTCCTTATATTCTCTATACTTCATAACTATCGGTTCAATTTCTGCATGGTCTTTAATATACTTTTGCCATTCCGACTGTCTATTAATAACCTCAGGATCTCCAATTTTTTGAGTTAAATCCTTATACTTATCTTCTATAAGTTCAACTTTATCAAACATAAGTTTTTCACCTCTTTCAATATATCAATTTTTCATTATATCAAATTTTTGTTCCTATAACAACCCTTTGTATAGAAGCTAAATCTTCTAATATTTTTATATCACTGTATCCGCTTTGTATCATTATCTTTTTTACATCCTCTGCTTGATCATATCCTACCTCATAACCTAAGATTCCATTATCTTTTATAAACTTTATAGAATCCTCAGTTATCTTTCTGTAAAAATCAAGTCCATCATCTCCTCCATCAAGAGCTAGAGATGGTTCATAGTCCCTAACATCAACCTCAAGACCTGCTATATCAGCTTTTCTTATATAAGGAGGATTAGATACTATTATATCAAATTTAATCTCCTGATTTTCAATAGCTGAAAATATATTTGACTTTAAAAAAGTTATTCTATCTTCTACTTCATTATTCTTAGCATTAATTTTACCTATTTCAAGAGCATCATCTGATATATCAAGAGAATATACCCTTGAATCTTGTATATACTTAGCCAAAGACACACTTATAGCACCAGAGCCTGTTCCTATATCCACTATCAGAGGATTATCTATTTTTTTAGCCTGTTCTATAATATCTTCAACCAATACCTCAGTATCTGGTCTTGGAATCAAAACTCCCTCTTTAACAAAAAAATCAAGTCCCATAAACTCTTTATTACCTATAATATAAGCCATGGGTCTTCCTTTTCTTCTTTGCTTTAAAAGAGCCTCAATCCTATTTTCATCCTTTTTAGAAATTTCTTCATCTATATTAAGGTGTATATACAGTCTAGTTACATCAAGTACCTTACACATAGCAAGCTCAACATCAAGCTTTGCAGTAGTGCTATTACTGAGCTCTCTTATCCACTTCTTCATCATTTGTCTTATCGTCATTTTTTTCCACCTCTTCTTCAAGAGCAGCCTTTAGAGCACAAAGAGCTACCTCTAACTGCTCATCATCTGGTTCTCTAGTCGTAATTTTTTGAAGCATCATTCCAGGAAACGAAATAATTCTTACAAGTATATTATCGTACTTTCCAGCAATTCTTATAATCTCATATGATATACCAGCTACAATAGGTATACATATTAATCTGATTAAAACTCTTACCAACGGATTTGGCCATCCAAATAAAAAGTATATAGCCATAGATACAACCATAACTATAAACATGAAATTAGTACCACACCTTGGATGAAGAGTTGAAAATCCCCTTGCATTTTCCACAGTCAAATCAAGATTTTTCTCATAACAATGAATAGATTTATGCTCTGCCCCGTGATATTCAAATACCCTTCTTATATCCTTATTTAAAGATATAAGAGAGACATAAGCTAAGAATATTCCAATTCTAACCAATCCTTCTGTAAAGTTTAATATCATTACACTATCAGTAAATTTCTTTAATATACCTCCCAAAAAAGTAGGTAATAATATAAACAATAATATAGAAAAAACAAAAGCTATAAACATAGAAAAATATATCAATACATCATTTGTCTTCTCTTTAAACTTATCCTCTAAGAACTTCTCAAATTTAGAAGGTTCAACTTCTTCTTCGTCATCAAAGAACTGAGCAGAAAAATTAAGAGCCTTAATTCCTTCAACCATAGTTTCAAGAAGTACAAATCCACCTCTTAAAAATGGAATCTTGTTAAACCCCTTATCAATAACCCAGCTTTTAATTCTCTTTTTATCTATTTCAATATTTCCATCAGATTTCCTAACAGCCACAGCTATTTTGTTTTGGTTCTTCATCATAACGCCTTCCATTACAGCTTGTCCTCCAACACTACTTTTACTCATATACTCAACTCCTTTCCAATATATATTATCATAAAAGTATAAAGTTCGCACTTACTGATGAAATTCATGGATTAATTCTTAGCAAACTCTAAATATCTAAACGAAAAATGAAGCTCACTGAAATTATAACCAAGTAGCGGTATTTCAATAAGCTTCACTTTTGACTTAATCATTAATTCTTATAAAATCATATATGCATTAATCTGTTCAAATACAGCCTTAGCCCTAATATTATTTCTTATTGCTTTCTATCCTTTTTAATGTTTCTTTGACACCTTTTAATTCTTGAACAAGCTCACATAATAAATTTTCTATATTCTCAATTCTCTGATTCTCATTCTTCTTTTTGTTTTTATAATTTTCTATTCCATATACATCATTTTTTGCAATACTCATTTTTATATCTCCTACCTACAAATGTTTTCTATTCTAATTCATTTAAGTACTAAAAAATACATATAGGACATACCCTATATGTATTTTAATTTAATCATTTTCTTTTATTATTACGTGGCACTTCCTGCATCTTGCTTCATAACTTTCCGTAGCTCCAACTAATATTATTGGATCATCGTATTTAGCAGGTTGTCCATTTATTAATCTCTGAGTTCTATGTGCAGGATTTCCACAAACCATACATACAGCTTGAAGCTTTTGTACAAATTCAGCTATAGCTAAAAGTCTTGGTGTTGGACCAAAAGGCTCTCCCCTAAAGTCCATATCAAGTCCTGCTACTATCACTCTTATACCTTTGTCTGCAAGGCCCATGGCAATATCAACAACTTCATCTTCAAAGAATTGAACCTCGTCAATACCTACAACTTGTGTATCTGAATCTATATGATTGTAAATTTCTTTTGCGCTCTTAATTGGAATAGCCATAATGCTAGCTCCACTATGAGATACTACATCTTCATCACTATATCTATTATCTATAGATGGCTTAAATGCCACTACATTTTGCTTTGCTATTTTTGACCTTTTAAGTATTCTTATAAGTTCTTCACTTTTTCCACTATACATAGGTCCAATAACTACTTCTATGTATCCATGATGGATAGGTCTATACATAAAAATCCCCTCCAAAGTAAAAAATTCGCTTCATGCTAACGCACGGCTCATGTCGCTAACGAGTCCTAACGGGCTCCGTTGCTCAAAATAGTTGGAAATTTTCTTTTTCAATCAACATTATTCATATGTTCAAAACTATATTATCTTATATAAATAAAATAGAGGTTGGATTAACCAACCTCCACTATTAACCAATGTTGAATTTTTTCTTGAACTTGTCGATTCTTCCACCTTTTTCAATGTTCTTTTGCTTTCCAGTGTAGAATGGATGACACTCTGAACAAATCTCTATTCTTATTTCATCTTGAGTTGACCCTGCTTTAAATGTATTTCCACATGCGCAGTGTACAGTTACTTCTTCGTATTTTGGTTGTATATCCTTTTTCATCTTTTTCACCTCTTTCAGCTTTTTAATTATGTTAATTTTATTTTCTTATCAATATTCAACTCTTACATTATATCATATGACTTTTTTCTCTTCAAGATTAAATATTTTTATTTACTAAATTTACAAATTCCTTGTTATCTTTTGTTTGTTTTAAGAATTTTATCATTTTTTCTGTATACTCTTGAGTATTGTTTCCAATTGACTTTCTAATCTTCCAAAGAAGATTCATCTCATCAGTAGTCAGAAGTAATTCTTCTTTTCTAGTTCCAGATTTAATTATATCAACTGCTGGGAATATTCTCTTCTGAGCAAGTTTTCTATCTAAGTGAACCTCCATATTTCCAGTTCCTTTAAACTCTTCAAATATAACATCGTCCATTCTAGATCCTGTTTCAACTAAAGCTGTTGCAAGTATAGTTAACGATCCACCATTTCTTATATTTCTAGCTGCTCCAAAGAATTTTTTGGGACCATGAAGTGCTCCAGGATCAAGTCCACCAGATAAAGTTCTTCCTGTTGGTGGTATTGTTAAGTTATAAGCTCTTGCAAGCCTTGTTATACTATCAAGAAGTATTACAACATCTCTTCCATGTTCAACAAGCCTTTGTGCTCTATTAAGTACCATTTCGGCTACTTTTATATGATGAGATGGTAATTCATCAAAAGTTGAATATATAACATCTCCATTTATAGATTCCTGCATATCAGTAACTTCCTCAGGTCTTTCATCTATTAAAAGAACTATAAGTTCAACCTCTGGATAATTTTTAGATATGCTATTTGCTATATTTTTAAGAAGTATAGTTTTCCCAGCTTTTGGAGGAGCTACAACAAGTCCTCTTTGACCCATACCGATAGGCGCTATCAAGTCTATTAGTCTTGTAGCTATTTGATGTTGTTCATTTTGAAGATCAATTCTAACATCAGGATATATAGGTGTCAATTTTTCAAACGGAACTCTTTTCATACTGTTTTCAGGATTTTCATTGTTTATCTTTTGCACATAAAGCAATGCCCTAAATTTTTCACCGCTCTTTGGAGGCCTAGTAATACCCATTACTTTATCTCCTGTTTTCATATTAAATCTTCTTATTTGAGATGGTGATATGTACACATCTTGTCCTGTTGAAAGATAATTTGAACCTCTCAAAAAACCATATCCATCAGGTAGTATTTCCAAAACGCCGTGTGCTATGTCTTGTTTTTGATCATTTCTCAACTCATTTATTACTTTTTTAGGAATATGACTGTCTTGAACCTTCAACTCTTCTATCTTTTTTTCAACATCATTTTTTTTCTCAACGTCATCAGTTTTTTCCTCAACGTCATCAGTTTTTTCCTCAACGTCATCAGTTTTGTCAGTATCATTTGGTTTTTCATTTTTATCTATCTTAAGTATCATATCTATAAGTTCAAGTTTTTTGTACTTAGTCGTAGATTTTATGTTTAATTCCTTTGCAATTTCTCTAAGCTGTGCTATGGTTTTGCTTTTTAAATCTTGGCAATTCAATAGGTATCCCTCCAAATTTGAAATGTTTAATTTAACCCCGGGAAAATAAGATGTGAATATAGAAGTGAAAATCTAATAAGGTAATATTACCACTGTTGTATTATAAGGTCAAGAAAAAAAAATCATCTAATGCTACGCATTGACTCATGCCGCCAAAGAGTCTCACGACTCTATTGCTTAAAATAGTTGCTAATTTATTTCTTTAATTAACATCATTCATAACTTTCAAATTTTATAATTCCCTTACATGTAAAAAAGAGAGATAAAATCTCTCTTTTTAATATATCCAAATATTGATTTATTATACTTATTTTGCATAGCTAGGTTTTTTATCTAATTTGTGTATAGCTTCTATAAATCTTATAGTTCCAGTCTCAGATCTCATTACTACTGAATGAGTTTGAGAAGTTTTGTTTCCTTTATATATAACTCCCTTTAAAAACTCCCCGTCTGTTATACCAGTAGCTGCAAAATATACTTCATTTCCTCTTACTAAGTCTTCCATCGTAAGAATTTTTTTATGGTCAATTCCCATATCTAAGCATCTTTGTTCTTCGCTTTTTTCAAAAGGAACAAGTCTACCTTGGAAGTCTCCTCCCATACATTTAAGTGCAGCTGCTGCTAGTACTCCTTCTGGAGCCCCCCCTATTCCTACCATCATATCTATTCCAGTACCTTCAAAACAAGTAGCCATTGCAGCTCCTATATCTCCTTCATTGAATAACTTTATTCTAACTCCAGCGTCTCTACATTCCTGTACTAACTTTGAATGTCTATCTCTATCTAACATAGTAACTGTCAAATCATCCATACTTTTATTAAGTGCATTAGACAATATATTTAAATTGTAGCTAATAGAATTATCTAACTTTACAAGACCTTTAGCCTTTGGTCCAACAGCAATTTTGTCCATATACATATCAGGTGCATTAAGTAAACAACCTTTAGGTGCAAGAGCAACTACTGCAATAGCATTAGGAAGTCCCTTCGCAACACAGTTAGTTCCATCCAAAGGATCAACTGCTATATCAACCTTAATAGCATCAGTTGAACATCTTCCTATTTTTTCTCCGATATAAAGCATAGGTGCTTCGTCCATTTCACCCTCACCTATAACCACTTCTCCATCTATATTAATAGTGTCAAACATCTTTCTCATTGCATCAACAGCTGCTTGATCCGCTATATTTTTGTCTCCTCTACCTAAATACTTAGACCCTGCAATAGCAGCAGCCTCTGTAACTCTAACTAAGTTTATAGCCAAATTTCTATCCATACTAAATTCCCCCTTTTAAGTATATCACATTATATATAATACGTTATACTACTTAAAAAGTCAACCTATTAAACTTGCATGTTTTCTAATTTTTTATATCTAAAAAAATTATATAATTGAAGACATGAGCCATGAGTTAGCATGAAGCGAATTTTTTATATACAAGGAAATTATATAATTTTCGACTTGTGGCTAACATTGATTGAAAAACTACACTTGCAACTATTTTGAGCAACGGAGCCCGTTAGGGATCGTTGGCGACATGAGTCAGTGCGTAGCGACTAGACGAATTTTTTATATATTTCCGTACTTCTCCATAAGGTCTTCTATTACCTTACTTTTGTCAAGTCTATGAACAGCCTCAACAAATCTTATAGTTCCAGTTTTAGATCTCATAACTACAGAATGAGTCTTTATTCTATTTTTATCATAACATATAGCGCCTTTTAAAAGATCACCTTCTGTTATTCCCGTTGCAGCAAAGAATAACTCATCTCCTTTAGCAAGATCGTCAAGTGTTAATGTTTTTCCTATAGTATCATCATCAAGTCCAAGCTCATAACATCTAGTTTTTTCTTCATCACTCATAGGATGAAGAATTCCTTGCATATCTCCGCCCATACATTTTACAGCAGCTGCAGTTATTACACCCTCAGGTGCTCCACCTATTCCCATTAATATATCAACACCAGTATCTTCAAAACAAGTTGCGATACCAGTAGCCACATCTCCATCTCCAAACATTTTTATTCTAGCTCCAAGTCTTCTTACCTCAGCAACTATTTCATCATGTCTCTCTCTATCTTGTATTATAACTGTCATATCACAAATGTCTTTATTTAGCGCTTTTGCAACTCTTGTCATATTATTTTCTATTGAATCATTTATATCTATACATCCCTTAGCTTTAGGTCCTACTATAAGCTTTTTCATATACGTATCCGGTGCATGAAGTAGACATCCTTTTTTAGCCATGGCAATTACAGCAATAGCATTAGGCAGTCCCTTAGCTATTAATGAAGTTCCATCTAAAGGATCAACCGCAATATCAACCTCCATATCACAATCAGTTCCACAACCAACCTTCTCGCCTATATAAAGCATCGGTGCCTCATCAAGCTCACCTTCACCAATAACAACTTCTCCTCTTACCTTAATACTAGAAAAAGCCTTTCTCATGCCTTCAACAGCAGCTCCATCAGCTCCATTTTTATCCCCTTTGCCCATAAACCTAACACTAGCAAGAGCAGCAGTCTCCGTAACCCTAACAAGTTCTAACGCTAAATTTCTATCCATAATCAATTACCTCCCGTTAAATGCAAATTTCACTTTAATTATACAGTATATTTAAACATTTTGTAAAGATATATGTTATATTTTTTATTATTTATGTTATATTTATTTTTGTTTTCACTTATATATAACTACTATTCGGTTCAATCCATGCCTATTAGTACTTAATACACACAAGAAAGTATATATTCTTCCAAATCAAAAAAACTATCTATACTAAACACTATATATTTTTCAATTAATTTGACATTGTAATCTAATTGTAACTTTCTTAAATAATTTATAGTATAAAATAAAATCAGATCTTACCTACAAGCGAAAGGAGCTTAAATTATGAAAAATTTCAAGAAAATATCATGTATAATGATATTTTTACTAGCTTTATTATCAGTTGGATGTAGTGAAAAAGATATAGTCAAAGGTACTGATGTAGACATCAATACAAAACAAGAAAATATATCAAGTAATAGTTCTTATGAAGTTGAATCTGTTACTAATACATTCAAAACTAATATTTATGAAGAAGATGTAGATTTAGAAATTACATATCCTCAAATAAAAAAACTAAAAGATAAAGAGTTCCAAAATACTATTAATGAAACTATAAAAAATGAATTTTTAAGTTATAAGGAAGTTTTAACTTCAGAAGGTAATGTTATTGATGAAAGCGTGGAAATAACATCAAAAACAGATAATATCTTAAGTATTAAATACCATTTCGTAAATAAACCTGATGATGTTGAGTTTCATGAAGAAATTAATATTAATATTAATATGAAAAACGGAAAATTAATATATGCAGATAACTTATTTAAATCTGAGGAATCTGTAGAAAAAGTAAAATCAATTGTAGATGATATTATTAAAAACGAAAATTTAAATATTGAAAATCCAATCGGTAATGAAAATATATATGAAGACATATATTTTACAGATAAAGACATGATAATTTATGATATTAATGCTAAAGATATTGAAATTAAAGTTCCTTTAGATAAAATATTAAACTATATAAACATATAGTTAAAAGGCTGTTAGTTGATATCAACTAACAGCCTTTTTATACTTATATTCTATCTATCATATTAATAAAGTATTCATGAAAAGTTGTATCATCCGTCAGTTCAGGATGAAAAGAAGTCGCAAGCATATTCCCTTGACGCGCAGCTACAATATTGCCATCAATGCAATGAAGCAAATCAACCTTTTCATCTACAGCTACAATGTACGGAGCTCTGATAAAAACCATAGGAATTTCTTTTTCAGATACCCCCTCAATTACTTCTTTAGCAACGAAACTATCTAGTTGGGAACCATATGCATTTCGTCTCACTTTTATGTCCATAACTTTAAGATGAGCATCTTCATCACCGTCTAGTTCAGTAGCAAGTAGAATCATTCCAGCACAGGTTCCCCATACAGGTAGGCCGTTTTTTATTTTACTTATTAAAGCTTCTTTGATTTTAAAATCATCAAGTAGTTTTCCCATTGCTGTACTTTCGCCACCAGGTAAAATAATCCCATCAATATCATCAAGTTGTTCAGTTTTTCTTATCTCAATAGCTTCATGACCTATCGACTTAATTATGTTTATATGCTCCTTAAATGCACCTTGAAGTGCTAAAACACCAATTTTTTTCATTTTAGTACCCTCTATTAGACATTCTTTCTTCTTTATCTATTGAATAAACATTAATTCCAACCATTGCTTCTCCAAGATTTTCTGATACTTCAGCTAATATTTTTGGATCGTTATAATGTGTAACAGCTTTAACTATAGCACTAGCTCTTTTTCTAGGGTCTCCTGATTTGAATATTCCAGAACCAACGAATACTCCATCACAACCAAGTTGCATCATCATTGCAGCATCAGCAGGAGTAGCGACCCCACCAGCTGCAAAATTTACAACAGGAAGTTTTCCATGTTCATGAACATACTCAACCAAATGAATAGGCGCCTGTAGTTCTTTAGCTGCATTCATTAATTCTTCCTTTGATAAACCTTGAATTCTTCTAATTTCAGAGTTCATCATTCTCATATGTTTAACAGCTTCGATAACATCTCCTGTCCCAGGCTCACCTTTAGTTCTAATCATTGATGCTCCTTCTCCAAGTCTTCTTAAAGCTTCACCTAAGTTTTTAGCTCCGCAAACAAAAGGAACTTTGAAATCTTTTTTATCTATATGAAGAGTTGGATCAGCAGGTGTCAAAACTTCACTTTCATCTATATAATCTACTTCTAAAGCTTCAAGTATCTGTGCTTCTACAAAATGTCCTATTCTTACCTTTGCCATAACCGGAATAGAAACAGCTTCTTTAATACCCTTTATCATTTGTGGATCTGAAGCCCTTGCAACTCCACCATCTTTTCTGATATCAGCTGGAACTCTCTCTAGTGCCATAACAGCACAAGCACCTGCTTCCTCAGCAATCCTTGCTTCTTCTGGATTCGTAACATCCATTATAACTCCACCCTTTAACATTTGAGCTAAGTTTTTGTTTAATTCATATCTATTCATATTAATACCCCCTTCAATTGTATCCATACAATAATTGCATTTTTTCCTTTTCTAGTAATATTGTCTCATATTGTACTGTATATAATCAATATAATTATATGAATTTGTACATTTTTTAAAATTGTATCAATACAATTTAGTCAGATTTGAATTACCTCTTTGTTAAAAATCTTTTTTTACTCTACCCCAGCTAAAAAATCTTTTTCTTAGATTTCTCAATTAAAAAATACCTCTGATTAAAATGTTAGCTACTTTAATAAGTAGAGATATTTTAATCAGAGGCATTTTTTCAACCAATTCATTTCATCAAAAAACTTTCTCTCAACCTACTCAACTCAAAAATAAGGTTATTGAAATGTTAGCTACTTTTTTGTTAATATTTCACTATAAAACTTAGATTGATACGTTTAAATATCCGTTAAAAAACTTCATTGTTTGACCAACGGGAGTTGATGAAATTTTAGGATATTTAATAAGTTTTAATCTTTAGTTTTATTAAAACATTGACCAAGTAGCGGTATTTCAATAACCTTCTTTTTTCAACTAAGCACTTAAGTAAAAGTTTTTTTTACCTAACCCCTTCCCAATCCTTTAAGAATCTTTCAATTCCAAGATCAGTCATAGGGTGTTTTAACATCTGTACAAATATATTATAAGGAATAGTAGCTATATCAGCTCCTGCAAGAGCAGATTGCTTAACATGCTCAGTATGTCTTATACTTGCAGATATTATCTCCGTTTCTATTCCATGAATATCGAATATATCTGATATCTCTCTTATTAAATCTGCACCAACATGACCTATATCATCTAATCTTCCAACAAATGGGCTTACATAGCTAGCTCCAGCCTTTGCAGCAAGTAAAGCTTGGTTTGCAGAGAATACTAAAGTAACATTAGTCTTTATTCCCTTGCTAGACATATGCTTTACAGCTTTTAATCCATCTTTAGTCATAGGAATCTTTATAACTATATTAGGATGAATCTTAACAAGCTCATCAGCTTCCTTAATCATTCCTTCAGCTTCTAAAGATATTACCTCAGCAGATATAGGTCCATCTACTATACTAGTTATCTCTGTAACTACCTCTTTGAAATTTCTTCCCTCTTTAGCTATTAAAGATGGATTAGTAGTAACACCTTCAATAACTCCCCAATCATTTATCTCTTTTATCTCATCAACATTAGCTGTATCTATAAATAATTTCATAAAACCAACTCCTTAATATGTAATCGCTTTCATATTATATTTTAACATATATTTGCTTGTCCTATATATATTTATTTTTACATTGGGCATACTAATCTAAAACTTATAAAGTGAAACTTAATTCAGATGTTTTTTACTTTATCTGAATTTTTAGCTGAACTAATCCAGAAGCTGTTAAGTTCTTGCTTCTAGCCTTAAGAGGCTAAAGTCTTAGAACTTTTAGCTTTCGGATATATTTTACCAACAAGGAGGTTTACCATGAGAAAACTATCTCTTTTTATTTTACTTATATTTGTATTATTCAACACAATAGCATGCTTTGATTTTTCACCTTCATACCAAGAGCCAGACCCTAATGACACACAAGAACAACAAAGCAAAAATACTCCAGCACAAAAAAGATCTCAATCAAAAAACGAAACACTAAAAATTTCAGATCAAGAAGTAACACTAGACTTTAACTTATACGATGATACCAACCTAGAATTTACAACATATATACCTCAAGATATGTTAGCTTCTTCTAAAGAAGGTGATTTTTTAACCATATACGCCAACTTCAACAACGAAAAGAATAAAGAAGCAAAAATAACATTCTTCTCACCAATAAAAACAGTATCATCAAACGTAGAAAACATGATCAAGGTAGCAAGAGACAGCGTAACAGAAGATGAGTTCGGAACAACAGACCAGACAATTAACAACTACACCCTAATAGATGATTCTGATGAAGAGTTTGATATAATAAAAAAACAAGAAGGAAAGACTGACATAATCGGAAAAGTATCAATATTTAACCACAACGAAAGAATGTACTACATTATAGTTCAATATCCACGAGACTTAGAAAAAGAATTTCTTCCTAGAGCTCAAAAAATAATAAATGATGTAATGTTCTACGATGAACAATTTGAAGAAAGTAAATAAGAAATCCTTAGTTCCCAAAATATTTATATTAAAATACCGTTATGCAACGATTTTTTGAAGAAAGCTAAGGTCTTGTCTTATTAATAATCCTAAAATTTCCGAACTCCCTACGGTCAAACACATAAATTTCTTAACGGATTATTAAACGACAAAACCTAAGTTTTCTAAATCAAAACATCTAAAAGCAATAACTAACATTTTAATAGAAATATTTTTAGTTATAGTGCTTATTATTTAATAAATTGGTTTTACGGACTCTATTAGTTATAAATGAAAGGAAAGTACATTATGAAAACATGGATAGAAAAAACTTTTTATTACCTTGATTATATAGTATCAGGAATAGCTCTTATCTTAGGTGTTTTTTTTCACAGTTAATACCTCTATAACAATTGTTAAAATTTTAAAAACATCTAAATCTAGTCAAAAGGCTGATGCAATCATGATGATGATGTTATATCTAATAGTATCTTTATTGATATTATATTAAGATATTTCTATGTTTAATGATTTGCGAATTAATATTTAAAATCATTAATTAATAGAAATAATTTTAAATACAATCTACAATAATTTCTTATGAGATATTTGGTTAATATGTTTTCCTTCCACTCTCCCACTTTAAAATATACTTTTTTCTCTTAGTCTCCCATACTAAAAAATACCTGTAATTAAAATGTTAGCTACTTTTGATTAACATTTTACTATAAAACTTATATTATGACGTTTAAATATCCGTTAAGAAACTTCTTTTGTTTGAGCAAAGCGAGTTTAAGAAGTTTTAGGAAATTTAATAAGACATAATATGTAGTTTTATTAAAATGTTGATTAAGTAGCGGTATTTTAATTACAGGTATTTTCACACCGAACCCAACTAATGAAAAAATATATTTTTAATAACTACCTATATCATTTAAATACTTATCCCTAGCCAAATTATAACTAAATATAACCTCTATAACCTTCTCCTCTATATCAGCAAGCCTCTCTTGAGCTGCAATAACCTCAACCATAGTACCTGCCATATCTTGAAGATTAGCACTTTTTATAACAGAAGTTTCAAATCCATATCCCTCCTTATATCTGTACTCAGCTATTTCAAGAGATTCCTTAGCATTTGCGACTACCCCTTCTGTATAAGCTAACATATCAGCAGTAGCCTCTACAGCCTCATAAGATTGTATTATACTAGCTTCAACTTCCTGTCCAGCACTTTCTATATTTACCTTTGATTTTTCCATCTTTATCTTAGCTTCTTTATACTGATAAGTATTTTCTGGATACTGACCAGATGTAAGTTCAAAATTCAATTTATCAACTAAATACTGAGCTTGAGACTTTCTTATCTCTATTCTCTTCTCACTACCTTGCTTCAATCCTTCTTCTAAATTAGCTTCTAACTTTGTAGTAGTAAAATCTTGAACTAAATTTATATTTTTATTAAAATCTACATTCATGACCTTTTTAAGATCTATTTCTGCATTTTTTCTATTCATGCAAGCTTTTCTATAATCTACATTCATAAGATTTACTTGAGCTTGAGATAATAAAACATCATCTTTTGCCTTCATTCCAACCTCATATGCATCTTTTGCCATATTGTATTGAGCAGTAGCTCTTTCAAGCGCTATTTTCTTAAGATCTTCTATCTTCTTATTCTTTATTACTTCATAATATTTCTGACGAGTAAGAAGCCCTATTTGCTTTTGAGCTATTAAATACCCATCCTTTGTAACCTCATTTTGAAGATCAGCCATAGTAGTCATAAGCTCAGTTGTAGAATTAACAGCCAGTACTCTTTCTACATCTATATTTAACTTATTTGCTATAACTGAATTAGCTCCTTCTATTGCTAAGTCAAACGATTGTTCTCCTGATTTTATAGCTTCTTCTCCAGGTTCTATAACTCCTTTTTCAACCTGAACTTTATTATATCCTCCTAATTCAGGTTTTTTATTTAAAAGCCCTGCAATATATGGATTAGTATCCTTTAAGTCACTTAATGTTTTTCCTTTATCAGCTTCTGATATAGTTCCTAACACACTATTTAATAATGCTAAATCACTTTTCCCATCATCAAGTTTATCCTGTCCCTTATTTATCTTTTTTTCATTATACTTTGCTCTATCTAAAGACAAATCAGCAGCCTTTAAATCTACCTCAAGAGACTTTAATATATAGTTATTTTCAATTGCAATCTTTATAGCATCATCCAAAGTCAAATTCAAATTTCCATCAACTTTATCTACCGTTTGTTCTGTTACGGTTTCTTCTCCATATGAATTAAAAGATGTACTCACAGGCGTTAAAACAAGTGCTCCCGATATTGCCAAGGAAATAATTCTTTTATTCATCTTTATTCCTCCTCACTAAAACTTTGTACTATGTCATGTTGAAGCTTTTCAAGCAATGTGTTTACTTGTTCTTTTTCCTCAATACTTAATCCACTAGTCATTTGCTTACTAAAATCAATATGAGTATCTTTTATTTCCTCAAATAAATTTCTTCCCTTTTTCGTAAGATAAGCTATAGAAGATCTCTTATCCTTAGGATTAACCTTCTTTTCTACTAATTCCTCTTTTTCCATTCTATCTATAAGGCCTGTCATATTAGCTCTAGTTACAAGCATCTTATCTCCTATTTCTGATAAAACCATACCTTCTTTTGAATATGAAAGTAATAGTAGTACATAAAATTTTGATTCAGATATACCATGGTTTGCAAATAAATTATTATAGACAAATCTCATAATTTCAACACTTTTTAATAAATTAATTATAGTTCTTCCAGACATATCCTCTATAAAATTATAGCTATCTAAAAAATTATACAGTTCCTTCTTGTTCACTCATATCACCTCTGTTATCATTTTTTAATATGCGTTTAAATAGATTATATCCAATAAAAGCCCATATACACCCAAATAATATAAGACACATTATATCTTTTGCAAATATCGTTACAGGTGTGTTTTTTACCAAGATATCTCTTACAGGAGCTATCGCATATATCAAAGGCCATATCATTTTTATTATATACGAAAGAATAATAGGGGTTTGCTCTACAGGCCATGCATATCCAGCAGTTAAAAACGTAGGCATAGATAAAAGCATGGTAAACTGTGTAACCTGAAGCTTATCTTTAAATAACGCTGCTATCATCATCCCTGGTCCAACAAGTGTTAATATAAACAACGTTACATATAAAAATGCATATAATAATGGACCTGTGAAGTTTATATGCAGAAAGTACTTCAGAATTAATGCACATAACACATATGTTAAACTAGCAATAATAGAATACACAATTGATTTTATAAATATATTTTCTTTATCATCCATTATCGCAGGAATAAATGCTGACAAAAACAATTGCTGTACGAATACAAGTATTATACCAGGCATAACATATCCTTTATAAGTGTACTTAGCATCATACAATACCCTAGACTCAAAATTGAATATCTTAGCTAGATCATAAGAAGTCTTAGGGTCTATTCCCTTAGCTTGAAGTATCTTTATATTTATACCTGCATTTATAGTAGCCAGTATCTCGGATGCAGATGCTAAAGCTGTATTTCCTACAGTTATATTACTTTCATCTATTATAAGAGCCACACTAGATGACTTTTGCTTTTTTATATCCTTATTAAAATCCTTAGGTATATAAATTCCCATATGAGATTCTTTAGAATCTATAGAATATTTTAGTTCTTCAAAGGAATCAACAGTAGAAGATACATAATATCTATCGTTATTTTCGAATTCATTTACTATCATTCTAGAAGAAGATGAATTATCCATATCAAGCACCACTATAGGTATATCATTCAAATAATCTTTCATATACACTCCGCCAAAAAGAAAAGTGAGAACTAAAGGCCCCAAAACTAATATAACTATATTTTTAGGCTGCTTAAAAAACTTTACAATCTCGTTAATTAGCTTCAACAATTTCACCTTCTCCCAAGCTGTTTTTCTTACTAATTCTATTTTCTCTAAATATTTCAACTCCTACAGCTAATACAAAGAATAAAACTGCCACGCTTAGTAAATATCTTATATCCTTGCCATAGTTTATAACATATCCCTTAATCATTAAATCTCTTAGATTATCTGCATAATGATAAAGAGGTATATATTTTCCTACAAATTTGTATCCATTAGTCATACCTATTAAAGGGTACGTATAACCTATCATAATGCTATTAGGTAAAAAAAGTACAGCTGCTGCTTGAGATGCCTTTATTTTATCCCATACTACTGATGATATAAATATTGCAATAGTTGATACACACATAGAAAATACAAAAGTAAGAATCATAAGTTGTTTAATACTACCTCTAAACGGAATATCAAATATACTAGTCTGTATATATATGTTTAGCATAAATGATATAAATCCAAGAATAGTATATACTAATATTTTCGATCCTAAATAAGTAATCATACTTCTTCTTTTTTCCCTATCTATACTAACAGAAGCTGCTATAACAAGACCCACTTGAACCATCGACGCCATAAATCCAGGCATCAAATAATTAGTATAGTTTCTAGTTGGATTAAATAACATCCTAGTCTGTATTCCTATAGATGATACTATCTTTTTAGCTTGATCAAAAGGAATATTAAGCTTTGCCTGCAATACCTTTACCAAAGCTCCTCCTTTTATAGTCATAAGCGTTTCTGATGCTTGAGCCTTAGCAAATGAAGTGTAAGAAAGCTGACTTCCATCATATACAGTCAATATAGTAGGAGATTTATACTCCTTTAAATCTTTATAAAAATCATCTGGAATCACAAGTCCAAATCTAACTTTATTTTCAGCTATCAACTTCTCTATATCGTACGGACTATCTACATAATACTTCACATCAAACGTTTCATTATCATCAAAGTAACTTACTATACTTCTAGAAAACTGAGTGTTGTCTCCAAGATATACCGCAGTAGGTATTTCTTTTAATTGATGATCAGAAAACATATAGCAAAGCATTACATTTACCAATAAAGGCGTTATGAATATTAAACTAAATGCCATTATATATTTTTTTATTTTATTCAACAACATCACCTACTTTTCAAAATCAACAAACGCACTCATTCCAGGTCTTAATATACTTTCCTCATCTTCTACTTTTATCTTTACTCCATATGAAACTATATCGTAGTTTCCATTATCATTAGTAGCTTTTTTAACTGCAAAGTCAGGTTTTTTATTAACTCTTACAACCTTACCCTTGAAAGTTTTATCTTTAAATGCAGTAACAGTTATTTTAGCTTCTTGACCTTCATAAACCTCGCTTAATTTAGTCTCATCTAAATTAACCTCAATCCACATATTGTTCAGATCGGAAATAGTAGCTATGCTCATTCCTGTAGATGCCAATTCTCCCTTGTCTACATTCAAAAGAGTTACATTTCCATTTATAGGTGATTTCATACTCGTATCCTGTATATAACCATTAACTTCTTCAAGCCCAGCCTTAGCTTGCTCATACTTACCTCTTGCCGCTTCTACCATATTAGTAGCTGCTGCAACCATAGCTTGTGCTCCAGATACATCTTCACTTCTAGCTCCTTCATTTGCCATACTAAGCGTTTGCTCTGCCATATCAAGTTGAGCCTTAACCTCATCTCTTTTTTGAGCTGAAACTGCCCCTTTTTCATATAAACTATCTACTCTTTCATACGTTTTTAGCATAAGATCATAATAAGTCTGAGCTTTTGCTATATCTTGACTTCTAGCTCCATTCTGAGCTTTCGTAAGTTGTGAGTTAGCAGCTGCAACTTGAGATTGAGCGGCCTCTAACTGGCCTTTAGCTGCATTTACAAGTGCTTCCATTTGATTTTTTTTAGCTCCCAGCTCTTTTGAATCTATAGTTGCTATTATATCTCCCTCTTTTATCATTTGACCCTCTTCAACCTTTACATCCCCTATTTTACCAGGTATCTTAGAGTTTATATCTACCTCTTGAGCCTCTATAATTCCTTGATATTTATTAGCGGTTTCAATTTCTTGACTAGATGCACATCCAAATAGCAATGTGCTTGTCACGATAATTAGACAAATCAATATATTCTTTTTATTTTTCACGTTATGTTCCCTCCCTCAAATAGTTAACATGTTTATTAATTAGTTTATATGTTAATTATATTACCTCAATAACATTTTGTAAATATATTTTTTCAATAAAAAAGAGTGGATATAATATCCACTCTTTTTACATTAATACACTATCAACTTTTTGTTTTAACTCGAATATATCAAAAGGTTTTTGAAGTATTCCCTCTATTCTTAACTCATTAAGTATATGAATTTTTTTAGGATCTGTGAATGCTGTCAATATGAAAACCTTAATATTTTCATCATATTTTCTTATATTTTCAAGTATTTCAGCACCATCCATATTCTTAAGCCTCATATCCAAAAGAGCTAAATCCAATTTATTATTCTTTACTATGTCTATGGCTTGCTCGCCATCTTCTGCTAAATAAACTTCGTATTCTTCACTGAACAAACTATTTAAAAGGGATCTTAATCCTAACTCATCATCCACAATAAGTATCTTTTTCATAAATACATCTCCCTATATTAATGATTCTCTATTCTTGTTATTATCTTGGCTTCAACAGAACCCATTTTATCTTCCCCAACAACAGATATTATATCATCATCATCAAAGTTACTTTCCTTTAAAGAATCTCCATCTATATCTATAAATTTCACTGTATTAGTTGAATATCTTATATATATAGTTCTTCCATCTGAATTATTTTCAAGTTCAATTTCATTATCACCAGTATCTATATCAGTTATCTTTCCTGTATATGTACTCATGCTTACATTATTGTCAGCTTCAATCTTAGTTACATCTCCACTTTCCAGAGTTATCTCTATCTTATGGTTTATTCTAAGATCATAAAGACCTGCAGATTTATTGTCTATTTCAACTTCAAATCCCGGAAGTAACTTATATGTTTTAGTTTTATTATCTTCATCTAATACAGTTATCTCTGGCGTTTGTGCCATTTTTATTTCCTTTAAAGTTCCTTTTACCTTTGTCTTAACAGTATCTGCATCTATATCAGTTACCTTATCGTATTCAACCTCAAGGTCTACCTTATCTCCTACTCTAAGATCAGATACTTTAGCTGAATCATTATTTCTTCTTATCTTAGCATCCTTGTCTATATCGAATTTATAAGTTTTCTCATACTTGTCATCAGTCTTTATCTCTATCTTTGAAGAAGATACTTCTTGGATTATTCCCTTAACTTTAAAATCCTTAGATGTAGCATTTATTTCGTCTACTAATCCATTTTTTATTTTTATAGTTACCTTATCTTCTTTTTGAAGCTTGTAAACATTAGAATCTTCTCCATCAAGCTTTATTTTAGTTGTACTACCTATCTTGTATTCTTCATACTTATCTCCAATTTTAAATTTAACAGTATGGTTTCCATTAGCATCAAATGAAGCATTATAGAAGTATCCTTCTTTTTCTTCTTCTTCATCACTTAACTTTACGGCATAAAGCTTAGTTCCTCCAACAGTTAATTTAACATCTCTTCCTTCTTTTAAATCCTCTAATTTTGCCGTTTGACTTCCAAACTTTACACTTATATCACTTTTTTTATTGCTAAATACAAGTTTTTTATCCCTTGAATCCTTTATAGTTAAAGTTATATTTCCATTGTAATCTATTACATCATCTATCTTACCTTCAACAGATATTAAAGTTTGACTAGTATCTGTGCCCGTGTTTGTATCTGTACCTGTATCTGTACCTGTACCTGTACCTGTATCTGTACCTGTATCTGTGTTTGTATTTCCATCCTTATGCTTTAACTCATATCCAACAGATAGCATTTTAGACATTTCACCTCTAGTTACAGGATTTTTAGGATTGAAATTTCCCTTCCAGTCACCAGAACCATTTATTATACCTTTTTTTATAAGTATATCTACATATGCCTTAGCTTCTGATGGTATTTCATTTGCATCTTTGAATCCTAATATAACTACTTTATTCAATTGATCTTCAAGATCCAATCCCCTAGCAAGATAAACTGAAATTTCCCATCTCAGCGCAGTTTGTGGATTTCCATTTTTTACAAAAGCAGATAATAATTTTTCATTATTTAATATTTTCTTTTCAAGAGCAAAAACTATTTCTTCTTTCGCCCAGTCTGCATAGGTTAATATTCCATAATCCTTAAGCGATTTTTCATATTTAGTTTTATTAGCATCATAAGTAGCTTGTACTTCCTTTGGGTCGAATAATCTCGTTATAAGAACTATAGATTCTATTCTAGATACTGACTTATCCGGTTTAAACGTAGCATCCTCATATCCAGTTATTATTTTTTTAGAAGACATATCCTCTACATATTGTTTAGACCAATGCTTATCAGTCACATCCGTAAACATCTGAGCTCCAAAAGAATACATAACACTTGTCAAAATCAAAAATACAGCTAGCGTTATAGCCAGAGTACTTTTAACCCATTTTTTAATTCTTAATTTTTTCATATCTAACCCCCCTTACATATATTAAAATATACACTATAACTTTACCACATAATTATTCAATATAAAAGATATAATAGTCGACATATATAGTATAACTCATTTTAACCCATTAAACTATATCTATACCAAAAGGATCTGTCAAAATAGAAGGTAATTTTTAGATTGAGATAGCTCTTTTTTCATATTTAAAGGAACTTATATTGTTCCTTTAAATATGAAAAATACTGTTAAAGTTGAAAAAGATAAAGGAATATGTGATAATTATTAGAACAAAGTAAAATCATGACGAGAAATGATAAAATATAAAGTATTTCATGCAAAGGAGGTAACTTTATGAAAAAAATAAAAGACAACCTAAGAAAAAATGTAGTAAATAAATACAAATTAATATATTTACCCTTGTTTATTGTTCTATTAGCTCCTTTCATTATAAGCATTTCAAGTTTTTACATAAGCAAAACTTTATTATTAGAAGAAGTGAAACAAGATGGGCTCAATCTTGCAACACAAATTACAAGACAAATCGAAAAAAATGAAGCATCACTAGGTATAATTAATGAAATGTTAGAACAACAAATTAGAACAGCAGGGAAATTAGTAATAAAAAACGAAAAAAATCTAAGCGATGATTTTTTAATAGATTTAATGAAAGACTTTCAAATAGATGAGTTGCATTGGATAGATAATAATGGAGACACTTTGTATTCAACCATTGAAGAGTATAAAGATTGGGTTGCTTTTGAAGGTCATCCCTTGTATGATTTTGTACGTAGTAAAGACCAAGAATTGATGGAAGATATAAGACCGGATGCAAAGTTTGGTATTCCAACTAAATACGGAGCAATAAAGAATGCAAATGGATATTTTGTTCAAATAGGAATTTCAGCAGATAATATACGAAAATTAACACAAAAATTCAACTATCAAATACTAGTTGAAGAATTAGCACAAGAAGAAAACATTGTTTATGTAACAATTGTAGATACGAATTTGAAAGCCATTGCCGATTCCGAAACGGAAGATATTGGGATTATATATGATGATACCGAGGAAACTAAACTAAAAGAAGCGATCAAAGGAAATATAGGTATAGAAGAATGGTTCTATGAGAGAATAGGTAAGAAATTACTCGAAATTACAGTCCCCATATTTATTAATGAAAAAATCACAGGGGCTCTAGTTATAGGACTTTCTATGGAAAGTGTTTATTCTTCTATTTATACTATTTTTATAACATCATCTATTATATCCATTATGATATTTTTAATATTTCTATGGGTACAAAACAAAAACATTATCAAACCAGTAAACCAATTAAACCATAATATCAATCAAATAGATGTGGAGAATAATATAGCATATAGACTCCCCTTAGTAGAGAAAGATACTTTTTTTGGATTAACAATTTCTATTAATAATCTATTAGATAAAGCGGATAGCTATTTGCACCAATTAGAAGAAAATCAAGAGAATTTAAAAATATCCAACGAAGAGATAGTAGCTGCTTATCAACAACTAACCGCATCAGACGAAGAACTCAGAGCTCAATATGATGAAATACAAAACTACACATCATATATAGAGCACCTTGCTTATAATGATCATTTGACAAACTTACCAAATCGAAGAAGTTTTTTAGAAAAACTTGAAGAATCAATTAATAACAATCAATCAGGCGCTGTCATGTTACTCGACTTGGATAATTTTAAAGAAATTAACGATACCTTAGGCCATACATATGGTGATAAAGTGTTGACTAAAATAGCACAAGCGCTTATGAATATAAAGGACGAAAAAGTATTTATATCAAGGTTCGGCGGAGATGAATTTCTCGTTTTAATAGAAGGAGAAAAAGATATTATTAAAATTGAAAATCATGCGAAAAAAGTAACCAACATATTCAAAAATAAACTTATGATAGAAGAGGATGAGATCTATATAGGATGTAGCATTGGGGTTACTAGATATCCTTTTGACAGCAACGATGTGAACCAATTAATTATTAACGCTGATTTGGCAATGTATAAAGTAAAGGATTTAGGAAAAAACAACTATATATTCTTTAAAAAAGAAATGACAGAAAAATTAAAGGAACAGATTGAGATAGAAAGGATTTTAAGGGAAGCAATAACAGAAGACGGATTCAAACTACTATACCAGCCTCAAGTATGTACTTATACTGGATCAATTGTAGGGTTTGAAGCTCTCTTAAGGCTAAAAAATCATTTTATCTCACCAGCTGTGTTCATCCCAGCAGTAGAAAAAAATGGTATGATTATTGAAATCGGAAGATGGGTAACGAAAGAAGCAATCAACCAAATAGCAACATGGAAAAATAATGGGGTAGATGTAAACTCTATCGCTATTAATTTTTCAGCAAAACAATTAGATGATTTAGATTATATTATATTCTTAGAAAAAGAATTGAAGAAAAGAAATGTAGAAAGTAAATATATAGAAATAGAAATTACAGAAAGTATATTTTTAGATAAAAAAGAAGAAACTATTGTGTTTTTGAATAAATTAAGAGCCTTAGGGATAAAAATTGCCCTAGATGATTTTGGGACAGGCTATTCCTCCCTTAGTTATTTGACCTTTTTACCAGTAGATAAAATAAAACTAGATAAATCCTTATGTGATAAGTTTTTAGAAATAGAAAACATTGCAGTTATGGATAATATTATTTCGCTTGCCCATAGTTTGAATTTAGAAGTATTAGCAGAAGGGATAGAGGATATAGAGCAATATAACCGTCTGAAAGTAGGAGGGTGTAACTACATTCAAGGTTATTTATTTAGTAAACCATTAGAAGTGGCCGACGTAGAAAAAATATATAATACTATTTTTTTAGAAAAAGGAGCTAATTCTTAAAATGATTCTTTTAATCATTTTAAGATAGCTCCTTTTTTTATAGCGAATTTTTTATATTACAGTCCCTATTTTTACAGCCTTATTGTAATCTATAATAGATAAATTATAAGACGATACCGCCTGAGATAAAGATATATTAGCTGAATACGATGTGTTAGCAGCTTCTTGTACTTCTAAAAGTGTACTCATTCCAGCATCGTAAGAAAGCTTTTTAAGTCTCAATCCCTCGTTAGCTTTATCTACCTTAGATTTTGCTATTTCTATTTGTCTTATGTTGTTATTAACACTATCGTACTTTTTCTTTATGTCAAACTCAACCATTTGTTTAGAATTTGCCATAAGATTTTCAATCTTAGCTACATTTCTCTCTTTTGTCTTGTAAACATAAGTGTTCGATGGGTACTTAACAGAGTTAGTCTCAAAGTCAAGCTTTACAATCTCATAATCGTGAGTCATCTTAATCATATCAAATCTATTTTCATAAGCAGTCAGAATATCCTTGTTCAAATCCACATCGAACTTTTTCTCTTCAAACTTAGATATAAGCTCAATCTTAGTATCAAGAGGGTAGTTTAAAGTCATATTAAGCTTTCTATAAGCACTTTGCATATCAGTCTTTTTTGTTTCTAAATTAGCCTTAGCTTCATCAAGTGCTATATCAGCCATATATAAATCTGACTTTGATGCAACTCCTAAGTCGTACTTCTTCTTGACATTATCTCTGCTTTTTTGAGCATTAGTTAAATTATTATTTGTAACTTCATAATAGTCTTTAGCTTGAAGTGCTCCATAGTATGCTTGTGTTGTCTTATACTTTAGATCTTCTATTTTATAATCTTTTTTTATTTTTTCTTCATCTAAAGCATTTTGAGCAGCTTTTGAATACATGTTAGCATCTAATTTAAACCCTTCTACCGTTCCTGCTGAACCTTTATAATTCTTTTCATTTCTATTAGCTTGATCAAGTTCTATTTCTTTTATTTCAATATTCAAATTGAGTACTTTTAAGTCAGTTGAATTTTTTATTCCTTCATCTATAGCTTGATTTAAGGATAATTTTTTAGCATCATTTACTTGAGGAGTATCCGCATATGTGAGTATAGATGTTACAAGAGTCATACATACAAGTAATAAACTAAGAACCAATCTTTTCATCTAAAGTCCCCTCTTTCTTTTTAAATTTTTTGTTTATTTTCATAACCAAATCATCAAATATACTATATACAACTGGTATAAATGCCAGTGTTAATACCGTAGATAAAGTCAGTCCCCCTATAACTACAGTAGCCATTGGAGCTTGAGTTGATGCTCCTTCTCCTATTCCAAGAGCTAGTGGTATAAGACCTAACACAGTAGTTAAAGTAGTCATAAGTATAGGTCTAAATCTAGTGAATCCCGCTTTTATTATAGCTTCTTTTCTTTCCATTCCTGATTCTCTTAGTTGGTTTATATAGTCAACTAAAACTATAGCATTATTAACAACTATACCCGAAAGCATTATTACCCCTATCAAAGCAGGTACTGATAAAGATCTTCCAGTTACAAACAATCCTATAAATCCTCCAGATAGAGCAAATGGAACAGAAAGCATTACTGTAAATGGATGTATTAATGATTCAAACTGAGATGCAAGCACCATATAAACTATTACTATAGATAAAAGAAGTGCAAGCGCTAAGCTTGAAAATGCTTCAGCCATATCTTGTTGTTGACCTGTAAATGTATAAGTATATCCCGATGGAAGGTTGTAATCTTCAAGTTCCTTCTTTATATCATCAGTTACAGACTTTAAATCTCTTCCGTCAAGCTGAGAAGAAACAGTTACTGTTCTAACTTGATCTATTCTACTTATTTGAGTAGGTGCGTTACCATATTCTATATCAGCTATTTGTCCAAGAGGAACAGTCTTTCCAGTTTGAGATGTTATTTGTATTTGCTTAACATCCTCTATAGAATTTTTAACTGAATCTCCTAAAGATATATTCACATCTATTTCATCTCCATCTACTTTAAATGTTGTAGCCTTAGATCCATCTATAGATGATTTTATAGTGTTTGCAACATCACTTGCTGTTATTCCATAAAAAGATGCTATATCTCTATTAAGGATAACTCTAGCCTCAGGGTTTCCTTCTTCTGTATCAGATGTAACTTCTGCTGTTCCATGAATTTGTTTTAATATTCCTTCAAAATCAGATCCTATAGATTTTAAAGTTTCAAGGTCGTCTCCTTTTATCTGTATAGCTATAGCAGCTGAACTTCCGCCACCACCCATAGAAGATGCCTCTGATATTGTTATTTTAGCTCCAGGTATTGATTCCACTTTTTTTCTAACTTCATTTACTATTTGTGCAGTTGTTCTTTTTCTTTCTTTTTGCTTAACTAACACAACATTTACATTAGATGAATTAGTTGCAGTAGCTGAGAATCCAGATGATCCTCCTATAGTAGAGAATACCTTATCTTTTTCAGGTATATTGTCTACTATTGCCTCAACTTCTTTTGCTATTCTATCACTTTCTTCAAGAGTTGTTCCAAATGGAGTCTCTATCGTTACATTAAAACTTCCCTCATCTTCTGCCGGGAAGAACTCTCCACCCACAGCACCTACTAATGCTATAGATGATACAAATATAATTATCGCTACAAGTACTGTCGTTTTTCTATGTTTTAGAACATAGTTTAAAAGCTTTCCATATGCACTACTCAATTTTTCTATAGATTTTGTGAATATATTCAATATTTTTTCTATAGATTTAAACTCTTTCGTCTTAGGCTCTCCTACCTTAAGTATCTTAGAAGACAACATAGGAACTACAGTTATTGCAACTATTAAAGATGCAAGTAGAGAGAATACTACTGCAAATGAAAGCTGCTTAAATATTATTGCAGTGAATCCCTTTACGAATACTATTGGTAAGAATACCGCTATAGTAGTCATAGTAGATGCAAATACTGCCATTGTAACTTCCTTAGCTCCTATTATAGCTGCCTCAATTCTTGATTTTCCTTCTTCTCTATGTCTATATATATTTTCAAGAACGACTATCGAGTTATCAACTAGCATACCTATTCCAAGAGCTAATCCTCCAAGAGATATTAAGTTGATTGTAAGTCCTCCGAAATACATAAGAGCAAAAGTTGCTATTATAGATATAGGTATAGCAATACCAACTATAAATGTAGATCTTATATTTCTAAGGAATAAGAACAATATAATAACCGAAAGTAATCCGCCTATTATAGCATTACTAGTTACATTTTTTATAGATTTATTTATAAACTCAGATTGGTCTGTTCCTATTGTTATATTAATCTGAGAATATTCAGCTTTTATTTCATCTACCTCTTTTAATATCTTTTCTGCAACTTTAACAGTATTTGCAGAAGATTGCTTTGTTATAGATATACCTATACTATTTTTCCCATTAACTCTTGATAGCGTATCTTTATCCTTATAGCCAAGACCTACCTGAGCTATATCTGATAATTTTATAGTTTGACCAGTTTTCAATGATATAGGTATATTTTTTATTTCATCTATGCTTTTAAATTCTCCAACAGTTCTAACTAAAATCTCTTTATCACCTTTATTTACATTTCCTCCTGGTAAATTCAAGTTCTCAGATCTTAATACATTCTTTATTTGATTAAGTGAAAGTCCATATCCTGATAATTTTTCTTGGTCTACCTTTATACTTACTTCGTTTTTATCTCCTCCTGATATATCAACAGATGCTACCCCTTCTATTCTTTCAAATCTAGATTGCAAATCATCCTCTACTAACGACTGTAGTTTAGCAAGATCCATGTCAGATGATACTCCTAGATTTATTATAGCCTGAGCATTAGGATCTATCTTAAGTACCATAGGTGATGATGCATCATCAGGTAGAGCTCCTTTTACTAAATCAACCTTTTCTCTCATTTGAAGTGTTGCAAAGTCCATATCAGTTCCATATTCAAATTCAACTACTATTATACTACTTCCTTCTCTTGAGAACGATGTAACTTTTTTCAAGTTACTAACAGTTGCCACTGATTTTTCTAAAGGCTTAGTGACTAAGGTCTCAATTTCTTCAGGTCCAACCCCACTATAATTAACCGTAACTATAGCAACAGGAATATCCATCTTAGGATAAAGATCTATTGGCAAAAGTCCAAGAGATACAAATCCTATAAGTATTGCTATAAACATAAACATGAGGGTTGTAACAGGTCTTTTAACCGACATTTTTGATATATTCATATTTACTCCCCCCTATTTATTAATTTCAACTTTACTTCCTTCTTCCAAATAATTCTGTCCTTTGTTAACAACTACTTGACCTTGATTTATTCCTTTTATTATCTCAACAATTTCCCCATTATCAATTCCAATTTCTACTTTATTAACATGAGCAACACTGTCTTTAACTGTATATACTATACTTTCTCCATCTTTTATTACTACTGACTCTGATGGAACTGTTATAACATTTTCTTTCTTATCTGTTACTAAGTTTACATTTGCAAACATTCCAGGCTTTATAATATTATCTTTGTTATCTATTTCTATTTTTATAGGATAAGTCATAGAATTTGATGCTGTTGCAGGAGCCAAAGCAGTTATTTTACCTTTAAAGTTTTCCTTATTGGCTGACTTTATAGATATATCAACTATATCCCCTACCTTAATCTTGTTTATAAGGTACTCTGAAACATCAGTGTCAACAACAACCTTGTTCATATTAGCTATAGAAACAGCAGGTTGAGCAGATGATGCCATTTCTCCTTCATTTATATTAACTGCAGTTATTATTCCAGATATAGGAGAAGTAACTGTTGTATTGTCTAAATTTGATTGTGCATTTTCAAGTCCCACTCTAGCTTGATCCACTTGAGCCTGTGCTGCATTTAGATTAGCAGATGATGCTTGAAGCTCATACTGTTCAAAATCTTTTTGTGATATAGCTCCTTCTTCATATAATACTTTCATTCTCTCATAGTTTATCTTTGCATTTTGTATTTGTTCTTCTCTTACTTTAAGATTTGCAACCGCCATATCATATCCAGCTTGAGCACTTTTAACTCCATTCACTACATCAGTTTGATCTATAGTAAAAAGCACATCTCCTTTATTAACTTTTTTACCTATCTCAACATTTACATTAGTAACCTTTCCAGGCATCTTAGGTACAACATTTGCCTCTTCTATAGGCTTTACCTTTGCTGATAAAGTAGTTTTAACGTTTATATCTTGTTTTTTAGAAGTTTCAGTCTGAACACTCACAAACTTCTCTTCCACACCTGAAGATTTTTCTTTCTTGCCACAACCCGAAATAGCCATAGTTAAAGTCAAAACCATTATGACCAATAAGCTGATTCTTTTTTTCATTATTTTTTCCCCCTATCTTTTTAATACTCCATTGAAAAATACGTCTATTATTATATCTATTTCTTTCTCAATTGGCACCTCATCATTTCCTCTTATTCCATTGAGTCTTTGAAAAAACATCCCAAACATCATACTTGTAAATATTATAGATAATGATTTTTGATCCAATTGTTTATATTTATCCCCATCTATATCTATATGTTGTAATATATGTTTCATTACAGTTCCTTCTTTTTCCTTACACTTTTGTAAATGCATATCCATTATATCTTCATGAAACTGCATCTCGTAATGTATAACCTTAGATATATGAAAATTCTTTTTAAATACCTCATATCTATTAAGTACTATAAGCTTTAAGATTTCATCCAAAGGTTTATCTTTATTATCCTCTATAACATTTTGTATTGAATTAAAATCTACAAATTCTTCGAATTTGTCTATATACTCAAGCATTACCCCTCTTAATATATCTTTTTTAGTTTTGTAATACCTAAATATAGTTCCTTGAGCAACCCCAGCCTCCTCTGCTATTTCAGCAGTAGTTGCAGCTGAAAATCCTTTTTTACCAAAAACTTTTAAAGCTGCATTAAATATCTTTTCTTTAGTGTCAGTACCTTTTTTAGTTGTCATATAATCACCTCGTCTTTATGAATGAGTACTCACTCATTTTTAATCATATAAACATTATACTATGTATAAACATTTTTGCAACACAAAATTTCAAATTTTTTCAATATCTTAATATAAGCATTATTCTAATGTTTTCCCAACCACTCACCACACAACTATTATTTAAATTTGCATTACCTACTTAACTAAAAATTAAGTTGGATTAAAAAACTCCATCTGAATTAAGTTTCACTTTATGAAAGATATATTTATAAATGACAGTTTATATAACATCTGAATATTTATATATTAGGAGGTGAAATGAATGCCAAATTATAATATTATGGATCCATAAGCGTTAATACTATAACTTCATCAGAAAAAGCATCATCACAGGGCGATATATATGTTGTATCTACAGGAATTATAGAAGTTCCTAAAAGTGAATATATGGTTGTATATATTAGGAATCCATCAGATTCGGGCAAGGTATTAAGTTTAGGTAATATCTGCGCTAGTTCAGTTATTCAAGCTTCTTTTGTCTTGTACCGAAATATTTCAATAACTGGCGGTACAGCTATTACGCCTCGAAATGGAAATAACCAGTTTGGTGATAACTGTGTAGCAACAGCTCAATATAAGCTTCTAAGCAGTGCTCCTACTGGTGGAACATTATTTGGAGGATTTATTCAAGACAGTGGCGTAACCATATATCCTTGTAATGGAAATGTTCAAATAGATGCTAACACTTCTATGACCATCGTTGTTAATAATCATAATGTCTCTAATAATGGCTATGTGGGTGTTAACGTTGTTTTAATACAATCTTAAGTATAGTCACTACTTGGTAATCTAAATTAAAGTACTAAAGTTTATGGGCATTTTTTATACATTAATATTTAAAGTGGGATTTGTCGTAAACCTTGGCTCTACCCTCTATATAATGATAAAAGATGGTCAGAACTATTAAAACATAATATTAACTACCTAGATTTCGTACAAACGAAATCTGGGTTCTTTTTTAGAATCTGTGGGTTATCAAAAACTTTCTATGAAAATACCGAGACAGTTGGAATGTATTTTGATTCTGGAAATATTCATTGCTCACATAGATTCAGAGACCTTTTAAATTCTTCATTAGAAAAATATAGGTATAAGAGATTTGGTGAAAAAATCAGGAAATGTAGATATTCCAATAAACCCATCTAGAGATTGAAATTTAAACTTACAAAATAAAGGACATTAAAATGTTAGCGAATGATTTAAATGTTTTTGTATAAAACTCCAATTACAGCGTTTGAATATGCGTTAAGAAAGTTCGTTGTCTGACCGTTAGGGAGTTTAGAACTTTTAGGATATTCAATAAGATGGAATTCTTAGTTTTATTAAAAACATTTGCCACATTAGCGGTATTTTAATGTCCTTTATTTTGGGATTAAACCTATAAGATTCTACAATTTATACAAGGAATCAACTTCCACTTTACGGTAAATAGATTATTTCATTTGTACGCTCTTTAGGTAACTAAGTAACGGTATTTTAATGTGAGGCATTTTTCGCAGAACTAAAGCTAAAATTTAAATAATCTCATAATCCACACAAGCACTAGAGCTTGCAACAGATTGTATATATTTCTTAACTGGAACATGAACTTCATGATCCGCATAAATTTTCAAGTCCTCATTTGAATCAAAGTGAGTTGTAAGACATAAATCATAGTTTCTATCAGATTCTAAAAAGTTAACTCCAACCTCTATATGTTTCAATACATCTATTTTACCATCCATATCTAAAAGTCTTTTCTTTACTTCCTCAACCTCTTTTTTATCATTAAATCTATAAAATACTATATGCTTTATCACCTATCCCACCCCTATATATTATATTTTTTAACTGTATCATTTAAATATTCTAAGAAGTCATCTCTTAAATTATCTCTTTTAAGTGCATAATCCACAGTAGCCTGTAAAAATCCAAGTTTATCTCCAACATCGTATCTCTTTCCCTCAAAATCATATGCATACATAGCTTCTGTCTTTGCAAGTTCTTTAAGACCATCTGTAAGTTGTATCTCTCCACCTTTTCCAGCAGGAAGATTCTCAAGTATTTCAAATATTCTAGGAGTTATAATATACCTTCCAAGAATAGCTATATTAGATGGTGCTTTATCTGATTCCGGTTTTTCAACCAAGTCTTTGACCTTGTATATTCTATCTTCTATATGCTTACCATCTACTATACCGTATTTATTCACATCTCCATCTGGAACTTTTTGAACTCCAAGTACAGTAGTTCTGTATTCGCTATAAGCATCAATCAATTGCTTTAAGCAAGGATTTTTAGCATCAACTATATCATCACCTAGCATTACTGCAAAAGGCTCATTTCCTATAAAGTGCTTAGCACAATATATAGCATGACCAAGACCTCTTGGCTCTTTTTGTCTTATATAATGTATATTTATCATATTAGATATGTTCTTAACTATATCTAACAACTCTTCTTTTCCTTGTTTTTCAAGCTGCATTTCAAGCTCTACAGATTTGTCAAAATGGTCTTCTATAGATTGTTTATTTCTTCCCGTTATTATAAGAATCTCTTCTATTCCAGAATTAACAGCCTCTTCTATTATATATTGAAGAGTTGGCTTATCAACTATAGGAAGCATTTCTTTTGGCTGAGCCTTAGTAGCTGGTAAAAACCTTGTGCCAAGACCTGCTGCAGGTATTATGGCTTTTCTAACCTTATCCAAACTAGAATCCCCCTCTATAAAATTTTTAATATCAATGATATATATTATTATATCATTAATATTGAAAAAATTTCATTACATACTAAAAAACCTAAATATCGAATACTTATTTAAAAGTTTCTACATTTAGGTTTGATTCTGTTCTATAGTTCACTTTATTTTCCCATAGGTATATTAAATATGTCATCTTCAGTAATTATAGCTGAAAATTTGCCTTTTATTTTTTCTGGATTTTTATAAAGAATATTTAAGGCTTTTTTTATCATATTTTTATCATTTCCTGTTACAATCCATATATTAGATAAAGAAGAATAACCTTTAGGTAACGACGCTATTACAGCAGCTTTTTTAAATTCTTTAACCTTATTTTTACTGCAATCAAGGGCTTTAACTGTATCTTCAATTTTAAAGAAAAGCTCTCCATTTTTATCATTATATTCATCCTTTACCCTCTGTATTTTAGAAAGTTTACTCCATGTTCCGATAAATACAGTATTTATTTTTTCATTATCGTCATATGCTTTATTTATATCCTTTTGAACTAAATCATCCGCTCCATTATCCTTTAAATAATCATATAATCTATCGGTATCTTTTTTGAACTCCTCAGAATATACAATCTCAGTTTTTAATGTTTTTCCATCATATCCATTAGTAAAGTTTTTAGGGTATGACCCTATTATACTAGATATATATATTTCGTTTTCCCAAGTATGGTAGTCCCACACAACATCATCTCCTGGATTTAGATAATAATTTTCAGGACCTACTTGTGCTAAATTCCCATTTATATAATAAAACCAACCTAGTTTATTTTCTTCACTATATTCAGACTTTATTCCGTTTATTGAGTCTATAAATTCATTTTCAATTTTCACATCCAAATTACTCTGCATTAATTCCATAACAGTAGTGTTTTTAGTAAATTCTAATTTTTCATCGTATATTTGCTTATCTCCAAAATCTTGAGACAATATAATATTACTTTCGCCTTTTTCTAAATTTTTACTACATCCAGCCATAGATGTCATAATTATCGCAATGATAACAATCAATAATGTCTTTTTCATATTTTAATCCTCCAAAAATTAATAACCTCATCTTTTCGGATAAGGTTATTTTTATACAGCACTAGGTCTATTATACCATTGTTTTATATTATTTTGTAGTAATTCCAAGAGTTATTTTTTAAATTTTCTAAAAAACGGTTTTTTTTATTCATTTTTTAATAGTTTATCACATATTTAAGCACTTAGTTTTTCAAGTTCATCTACCAAACTTTCAAATTTCTTCAGTGCGTCCTTTATTCCTTTAGTATCATTCATATCTATACCTGCTTTTTTTAGTACCTCTATTGGATAATCAGATCCTCCAGCTCCTAAAAAATCTAAATACTTATCTTTTTTCCCATTTAATATATCCTGAGATAAGCTTATAGCAGCACAGCAACCTGTAGCATATTTATAAACATAGAAATTGGAATAAAAATGAGGTATCCTACTCCACCATATAGAGCATATATCATCCATATAAAAATCTTTACCATAGTATTTTTTCATAAGACTTCCCCAAAGCTTATTTAAATTATCAGAGGTTAAAGCCTCTCCTTTTTCGGCTCTATCATGTATAATTTTTTCAAATTCAGCATACATAGCTTGAGTGTATATACTTCCTCTTATAAGGTCTATATATCCTTGTATATAATACATTTTTTCATCCTTAGTCTTAGAATTTTTTATCAAATGCTCAAATAGCAAAGCTTCATTAGTTATAGATGCTACCTCGGCAGTAAATATCGGGTAGTTATAGTTTACATACTCTTGATTTTTAGCTGAATAATAATTATTCATAGCATGACCCATCTCATGTGCAAATGTAGATACACTACTTAATGTATTATTATAATTCAAAAGCACATAAGGATGCGTATCATAGCTTCCCCATGAATAAGCTCCACCTCTTTTGTTTTCGCTCGAATATACATCCACCCATCTATTATCTATTCCAAATTTCAAGTCTTCTACATACTGTTTACCCAGAGGAGCTAATGCGTTGCTTACAATGTCTTTTGCTTCATCATACTCTATTTTTTTATCACTTTCTATCAAAGCATTGTACATATCATAGTAATGAAGCTCATCAAGCTTTAGCATTTTCTTTCTAAGAGCTACATATTTATGAAATACATCCAATTTGTTGTTTACCTCTATTATCAAATTATTATACAAGGACACATCTATATTATCTTTATCCAAAGATGCCTCAAGAGATGTTTTATAATTTCTAGCCTTTGAATAAAATATATCCTTGTTGACTTGACCAGATAAAGCTGATGCCAAAACATTTATATTCTTTTTATAGCTTTCAAATTCTTCTACAAATGCATTTTTCCTAGTTTCACGATTATCATCTTGTAATAATCTAGAATATTCACCTGGAGTAAAATTCGTTTTTCTATCTATATCTTTAAAAGAAGTATAAACCTTCTCTGGAGTACTTGCCATTGACTTTGACAAAGACAAAATCCGCTCCTCTTTATCAGATAGCATATGATCCTTTAACTTATACAGATTATTCAAATAAAATTTATATGGCTTTAACTTAGTATTACTTTTTACAAATTTATCTATTGTCTCCTTTGGAGTACTTAAAATCTCAGGCTCTATAAACGATACACTACTACTAAGTTTAACACTCAAATAACTTATATTATCGCACATAGTTAAATATTTGTTATTTGAAGTATCTGTATCCTTGCTCATATAAGCATACGAATACAACTTCTCAAGCATCCTGCTCATATTATCAGTAGTATTCAAAGCCTCATATAGATACCTTGATCCCCTTGAAAGCTTACCTTTATAAGCTTCTATCTTAGGTATATTATTCTCAAGTATCTTATAGTCCCTCTCCCAGTCAGAATTAGAAGAATATATATCAGAAAGATTCCACTTGTACTTATTAGTATTTTGCTTATTATTGAATACTGATACAGTCTTAGTTTCTAAGCTATAAAAAGAAAATAAACTTATAATTAAAACTGCTATAATAGATAATTTATATAACTTTTTCATAAAAACCTCCTAATCATACTTATATATAATTAGGTTGTGTATTTTTCTTAAAATTATAATTAAAAGTCTTTATTCTAAAAATCTTAACTATGCTTTTTTGGTTTTTATTAGGGTTATCCAAAATATATCTATAAAAATAACACTCGTGCAACGATATTTTGAATAAAACTAAGATTTTGTCTTATGAACAATCCTAAAATTTATGAACTCCCTCCGGTCAAACACATAAATTTCTTAACGTATTCTTCAACGACAAAGCCTAAGTTTTATTAGTCAAAATATCTAAAAGCAATCGCTAACATTTTCATAGACATATTTTTAGTTTTATTCCTTAATCATCAAATAAGATCTTGCCCCTTAAAAGAAAAAAGATTTTTTATTGAATATAGACAAACTATAAAGAGATATATTGAAAATTACGCGCATTGAAATGTTAGCTACTTTTGGGTTAATATTTTTCTATAAAACTTAGATTACGCCTACTGAATATACGTTTAGAAACTTTTTTGTCTGACCATAGGGAGTTTAAAAGTTTTAGAATATTAAGTAGGCGTAATCTTTAGTTTTATAAAAATATTGACTAAGTAGCGGTATTTTAATGCGTGCAATTTTCGGATTAAACACTATAATATTTTATCAAGAGAAAAAGATGGCTAATTTAGCCATCTTTCTAATTCATATTTATTATTTCTCCATCATAATCTAAAAATTCACCAGTTAAAGCATCCATATATTCTATATCTTCAATTCCTTCTTTTTCACTAATCTTATACATTAATCTTATCTCTTTTTTGTTACTTTCTTGATCGTATATAGTTACATAACAAAGCTTAACTTCATTTTTATCAAGATATAACTGTTTTACCTTTTCAATATCTAAAGCTTTATTCTTATCTGCAAATACTTTACTATTATCCCATTCAGATTCTATACCCAATACATTGTTGTTACTTAAATCCACATACACAGTTACATCATTATCTCTATAAACTACTCCATTTACTACTCTATTAAATTCATATCTTCCAATATTATCATAATATATATTTCCTTCTTTATCTTCATAATCTATATTAGTTTTTCTTATTTCAGTATCTATATTCGCAGCTTTAGTTTGACAGTTATCCGATAGAGCCTGTAAAGCTCTTTCATATCCATCTTCCCATGTATACTTCGGCTTTAAATCAGTTTCATCCCATTTATCAAAGTCAGTATCCATATGTATTATTTCTTTATTATTCTTATCTATTACTACCTTGCCATTTACTTTATCTACTTCTTCATCTTTATAACTGAATTTAACTCCCCAAGCTTCTCCCTTTGATGTCTTTTTATTTTCAGAATCTCCAAGTTCTTCTATGCTAATTATAGTTATATCTTTATTTAATAGCTCTTTAATCTTTTTTGTTACAAAATCTCTTGCCTCTTGTTCAGTTAAATTATAGCTTGGTGTTTTTACTGATACAGATTCTTTATAATTTTCTTTACTCATCATATCTCTGTCGATGTTTTTGATATAATACTCAAGCTCACCATCTTTAGCATCTACCATACTTGAAGTTTTATAATACGGTGAATACACAAACTTTACTTTTTGATTTCTATCTTCATTATATGTATCTATATACATAGGTCTCATTTCTATATTGTCTTCTATAATCTTTATAGCCTTAGATTTGTCTATTACATTTTCAACCTTTGGAATATCAATATCCTTATTCCAATCTAATCTATAATCAGATACTGTACTATTTTCTTTATCTACAGTTATATTTATTCCTTCTTGATCAAACTCTACCCCATTTAAAACTCTTCTGTATTCAAAATCAAAACAGTAATCATCTTCTTGCTCTATACATTTAGTATTTTTAACTTTATCTGAATGCATTTTATTAACTAGATTGTCTGCTAGTTTTCTAGCCTCAGACTTAGTGATTTCCTTATCACTTTCAGTATCTGCGTATATAGAAACACTATATACAGTTTTATCACGTTCAATATAAACATCTATATCTATATAATTTTCATCTTCTCTGCATATGTTTACATCCCAAGCTCCTTCTTCATAACTTTCCTCAACTGTAACTTCAAAGTCATCATCAACATCTATATCGAAGTATTTCTCAACAGTATCAGTAGCTATCTTCTTAGCCTCATCCTCACTTAGGTTTCCATCAGCAAAAGCCGACACGCAACTACTTATTATAAAAACTAATACAAATAAACTTAATATCCATCTATTCTTCATAAAAATGCCCCCTTACTTTTTTTGTATACTCAAGATGATAATACCATATTGTGGTTGATTTTTACAACACAAAAAGACTGCTAACATTTTTCTGTCAACAGTCCTTTTTTATAATGAGTCAGTGCCTAGTGACTAATTGAATTTTTTATATACTAAGTGATTACAAAATTTTCATTCTATAGATAACATAGATGGAAGAACTACACTTGCAACTATTTTTAAGCAACGGAGCCTGGAAGGATCGTTGGCGACATGAGCCATGCGTTAGCATGAAGCGAATTTTTTTATACAAATAATGATAACAAACTAGTAGCTAAAATCAACATAAACGCTCCACCAATACGTGATGAAATCTGGGCAAATGGCATTAATTCCATTCTCTTACTTGCAGACAATACTGCTACATCTCCAGTTCCACCCATATTTGCCATACATAAACCTGCCGTTATAGATGCTTCTATAGGATAAAATCCTAAGAAGTGACCCACAATTCCCGAACCTAGTGTAGCACCTACTACTGTAGTAAATACTAATACTATATATATTAATGATAAAGAACTTATAACTGCATTTAAGTCCGTATATGCTACACCTATTCCTACTAATAATGCTGGTGTAAAGTTTGTCATAACAAATCTAAACCACTGAAATGCACCTTTTTCATACTTTTGAGGTATAATACCTAATACCTTTACAATAGCGACACTTATAATCATTAAAGCGTATGAGTGTATAGGAATAAACTTAGCCAATATATTACCCAATACGAAGAAAGTAGTAGAAAGTAATATTCCTATTCCCATCAATTCATAATCAAGTTTTATAGCTTCTTTTGATTCTTCTTCAATATCAACCTGCGTCTTCATTAGTTTTCCATTTCCAGTTAAATTCTTTCTTTTATTACCTATTTTATCTAATAAACCAGCAACAACAATTGCCATGGCATTTCCCAACGCAAGAGCCGGAACCATCTTTGACATCATACTAGCGGGATCAACATCTAACACCTGTCCAAACATTTCTGCCAATGGAACTGCTCCTGCTCCCATACCGCCTCCCATAATAGGAATAGCTATATACAGTATTGCTTCCTTTGCTCCATATCCCATAATCATACCAACAAGCCCTGTTAATCCTAGTGCTGCAATAACTCCTCCAATAATAACAGGTAAATATCTTATAGATGCACTAATTAAAAGCTTTCTATCCATACCCAAAATACTACCTGTTATAAGTGCTGCAATATAAAAACTTAAAAATCCTTCACCTTTCATGAAATTAGTCATAATTTCTTTTGAACTTTCTGGTAGTATACCGTATGTTACTAATGCTGCAGATGCAAATATAATAACAATTGCACCTCCACCTAAATAATCTTTTATTATTGGTAAACGATTTCCTAATTCGTTCAGTGATGCACCTACAACCATCATAAGAGGTAATGCTCCAATCATACCTTTAGGAAGTACTCCCATATAAGTTGCTCCTAAAATAACTATTGATAAAATCATAAACATAGGAAGTGAAATTCCCATTATCTGAAACCCTTTGTTTTCTATTACACTTTTATCAGTATTTAAAGACGTAGACATATTATTTCCTCCTTTTTCATTTTATAAAAACTCATATAATTTCTAAATCCTTGCAATCCCTGTATCCCTAGCAGCCTTCTCAACTGCATCTGCAACAGCTTTTACAATTCTTGTATCAAAAGGTTTTGGAATAATATATTCATCATTCAATTCACTCTCTTCTATAATATCTGCAATAGCATTAGCTGCTGCAACCTTCATCTCTTCATTAATATCACTTGCTCTTACTGCTAAAGCTCCCTTGAATATTCCTGGGAATGCTAAAACATTGTTAATTTGATTTGCAAAATCAGATCTTCCCGAACCTACTATTCTTGCTCCTGCTTCCTTTGCTAAATGTGGCATAATTTCTGGAATAGGGTTTGCCATGGCGAATACAATTGCATCCTTATTCATAGACGCTACCATCTCTTTTGTTACAACATCTGGAGCTGAAACTCCGATGAATACATCAGCATTTTTCATAGCATCTTCTAATTTCCCTTTTTCATTATTAGGATTTGTAATTTTAGCTAATTCTTCTTTTAATGCATCATTAGTTTCTTTGCCTTCATATATTATTCCGTTTATACCACAAACCAAAATATTTTTTGCATCCATATTCAATAACATCTTAATAATTGCAGACCCTGCTGATCCTGATCCATTTACTACAATCTTTATATCTTCCCATCTTTTATTTACTAATTTCAATGCATTTATTAATCCTGCCGTTGTTACAATAGCAGTTCCATGTTGATCATCATGAAATACTGGAATATCTAATTCCTCTTTAAGTCTTCTTTCTATTTCAATACATCTTGGAGCAGAAATATCCTCAAGATTAATTCCTCCAAAAGTAGGAGCTATCTTCTTTACCAAATCAACAATTTCATCTACATCCTTCGTATCAACACATATAGGGAATGCATCTACCCCTGCAAATTCTTTAAAAAGTACAGCCTTTCCTTCCATTACAGGTAGTGCAGCCTCCGGTCCAATATCTCCAAGTCCAAGCACTGCAGTTCCATCACTTACAACCGCAACTAAATTTCCCTTTGAAGTATACTTATAAACATCTTCCTTGTTTTTTGCAATTTCTCTACATGGCTCTGCAACACCTGGTGTATATGCTACACTCAATTCGTCCTTATTAGTTACAGCAACTTTGGATACTACACTAATCTTTCCTTTATATTCCTCATGCACCTCTAATGCTTTTTTAGAATAATCCATGTTTTCATCGCTCTCCTTTATGTTTTAAATTAATCGACTTATTAGTTTGTGTTAATTTAAATATTATGTTTTTTCGTCAGTATTTTCAATATTTACAACTTATTCTAAATATTTAGTAAATTAAAAACATATCGTTATTTATTCTTCAAATTCAAAATGCCGTATAAACGTTAAAAAACTCTTATTGACAATATATTGTCAATAAGAGTTTTATTTTTTTATAACGAATAGGAAATTATATTCCTCTTTAAATTATGGATAAATATAAATTCCGTTATGAGTTTCAAAAAAGTTTACATTAAATATTCTTTAGAGAATAACTTTTTTTATTAAGCGTTATACTTATAAAGATATGAAGGTCTTCCCCTAGAACCATATTCTATTTTTTTATCAACACTTCCTATTTCATCAAGGTAATCTAAGTATCTTCTAATAGTAACTTTTGACATACCCATATTTTCTGATATAACTTCAATAGATAGTAACTCATCTTTATTTTCTTTTATAAATATCATTATTCTATTTAATGTAAATTTATGCAATCCTTTTTTTAAATCTTTTTCATTATCCTCCTTGTATGATTGCATAAATAACTTGTCTATTTCCTTTTGTTCTACAAACGGTCTTTTTACTAATAGATTTTTTCTATCTTTATAATTTAATAATGATTTTTCTAATCTCTCAAATTCAAATGGCTTTACCAAATAATCTACTGCACCTAATTTTAATGCTTCATTAATCTTATCTGTATCATTTGCAGCAGTAACCAATATAAAGTCTATATTTTTATTTTTATTTCTAACCGTTCTAAACACTTCCATACCATCCACCTTAGGCATATAAATATCTAATATTACTAAATCAATTTTACTATCATCTATTTTTTTAATAGCATCTTCTCCATTATTTGCAACACATTCAACCTTAAACCCATCTATTTTATCAACAAATCTTTTATTTAATTCTGCCAACATAGGATCATCTTCTACAACAAGTACACGAATCATCCTCTTTCCTCCTTAGGTATCCTAACTAAAATACTCGTTCCTTCTTTATACTTAGAGTCTATACTTAATTCACCATTTAACTTCTTAATACTCTTCTCAACTAAGAATAATCCTGTACCTCCTTCCTCTTCTTTTGTTGTAAAGCCTCTTTCTAAGATTCGCTTTATATTTTTATCTTCTATACCTATTCCATTATCATGAACTTCTATTTCTATATAATCATCAACATCTTCTATTCTAAAATAGATTTCTCCATCTTCTCCTTTTCTTACAATAGCTTCCATAGCATTATCTAATAAATTCCCTATAATGGTAACTAAATTTTCATTTTGAATATTTTTATAGTGTTTCTCAAGATAACAGTTTTCATATAATTCCATATCAACATTCAATTCTTTAGCTCTATTCATCTTCCCTAGTATAATTGCTGAAATAGTTGGGTTCTTTATACTTTTCGTAAGAAAAAACCTTATCTGCTCCTGCTCTTTTACAATATCTTTAATATATCTTCTTAATTCATCTATCTCATCTAGCTTTATAAGTCCTAATATAACATGTAATTTATTCATAAATTCATGAGTATTTGCCCTTAGCGCTTGAATTATTTGTCTTACACCTGTAATCTCTTCTGCTAATTGCTTAACCTTTGTTCTATCATCAAAAGATGCCATGGCTCCTATGATTTTATCCCCATCCTTCATAGGAACCCTATTAGTTAATATAACAGTATCATTAATAATTTGTTCCTCATTATACTCACATTCTCCACTTTTTAAAACTTCTAATAATCTACTTGTTGGAAATACATCTAATACATATTCTCCTATTACATTTGGTTTACTTATATTAAGTATTTTTATGGCATAATCATTAACTAAAGTAACCCTTCCATTTGAATCAATAGCAATAATTCCTTCTCTTATAGATTCAAGCATAGCTCTATTTTCCTTATATAAATATACAATTTCATAAGGCTCTAAACCTAATAGACTATCTTTTGTTTTTTTGGCAATTAGTAATGCACCTATTATTCCTAAAGTTATTCCAAACAAAGTAAATCCAAATATTGTTACGAGCGCATCTGCTCTGAACTCTTTAATATCTTCATATAGTACTCCAACCATTACAAACCCAATTTGCTCTTGTCCATAAAAAATAGGGTCAAAAGATCTAATTGAAATACCAAGTGTTCCCTTAGCTTTGGATATATATCCTACACCTTCATTTATAACCTTTACTTCATCTCCTCCTACAAAATGTTTCCCAATTTTATCAGGATCTGGATGAACATACCTTATTCCATTCATATCAGCTATAGTAATAATGTCTACTCCATCTAATTCATCTAATAGTTTATGTATATTATTTTGAACCTTTGTAAAATCCTTATTCTTCAATGCATTTTGAATATCAAGTGAACTAGCTAATATTGCTGATACATTATTTATATTATCTTCTACCTTATTTTGAATATTATCTAACGACCATTTTCCTACAAATAAAATACTCATACCTATTGATACAAGAATTAATGCGGTTATTAGCATAGTAATTTTAGTTTGAAAAGAAAAATTCTTCTTCATAATTATCACCTCATCAATTCTATAATTACATAACATTAAATTTATTGCAACAATTCTTAAAAATTGAATACTCTCCATAGATTTAATACAAACGAATTCTAGGTTATTTTCCCCATATAACGAAAAAATACCCTATAAGGTAGGCTTTTTTAATTGCCTACTTTATAGGGTATAAACTATCTTGTTATTATTTTATTCCAGACTTAGATAAAGCCTTATATATAGATACAGCCATCTCTGTCATAGTAGCATTATCCTTAGGTCTGAAGTTTGAGTTATCTCCAGCTACTATTCCAAGTCCCTTACATACAGCTACATATCCCTTGTAGTCATTACCTATACTAGCTTCATCGTTGAATCCAAGTGAATATACACCTTTCATATTTGCCATTTCTTCTTTATCTATAAGTTTAACTATCATCTTAGTCATTTCTTGTCTTGTTATCTTAGCATCTTTATTGAAATTTTCTTCTTTATTTTCTACAAATCCATACTCAACAGCTAACTTTATATAAGACATATCTTCATCATCATTTTTTATATCTTTGAATTTAAGATCCTTCATATCGCGTGTTCTATAAGTGTTGTATCCTTTTGCATTTACAATCATCTTTACAGCATCTATTTTAGATATTTCATTATTTGGTTCAAATGTTTTAAAATCTATTATATAGCTATCACTCAATATTGTAAGCTCTTTTTTAGCCCAATGATCTTTTATTTTATCTGAATAGTCTTTATCATCCTTATTCTTAAATTCTTCTCCATTATAATCCAATGTTTTTCCAGTAATTGCATCAATCTTATCCAATCTATACATATCTTCTAATGCATAAGCTAGAGTTGCTTTTTTATCATTTTCTTCGTTATCGTTAATAGTAGTATAACCTAACTCAATTTTATGATTGTCAAAGTATATATCCTTTGCCTTATCTTTATCAATTACATTGTCTGCTGTTGTGAATTTAGCATCATTATTCCATACATATCTTACTCCTGTTACATCACCAGTTATTGCATCAACAGATACATGTATATCATTATTTTCATAATTCATTTTATTATTGATTCTTGCAAAATCATAGTAATATGAATCTGAATTTATTTTTTTACCATTTATATAGTGATAACCTTTTTGTTCTAATAATTTAGTATCTAGATCTTTTATATTATATCCATAATACTTGCTTAAAACATCTATAGCCTTATCATATCCTTCATTCCAAGTAATTTTAGGAGTAAAATCTTCATCTTCATCATTGAATCTATAAACATCAAAATCTATCATTTCACCTGTAAGTGCATCTATTGATATATTTCCATCCATATCTTTGTCTTTAATATTCAAATCAGCTTCCCATATTTTTCTTCCTCTATTCATATAATAATCATCATCTTCTTCGTATCTAAATCTATCAATTTTAAAATCATCTTTTATAAAATCTTTTGCAATAGAGTTAATTATATCTTTAGCCTCTTTTTCTGTTAATTCCTTGCTTCTTTTTTGAGGCTTAGTGCTATTGTTATATATTTTTTCTTTTTCTTCATCCTTTATATCCTTGTACTTTAATTCGTCTTTAGATCCATCCCATCTTACCATCTCTCCAGTTTTAGCATCTACTAAAAATCCTTTTTCATTGTATGACTTATAAGATAAGTCTATACTTTCAGGTTTATTGTCATCATTTTTATCTACATCAAAATATACAAGCTTCATATCTGTGTTATCCTTTAATACTTGCTTTGCCTTATCTTTAGCTATAACATCTTTATTTTCATCAAATTTCACATCATAATCCCAATCAAATCTATACGATTCGATTTTACCTGTAACTCCATTTATTCCTATTTGTATATTATCTTGACTAAAATCAATTCCATTTTCCTGTCTTACATAGTTAAACGAATACTCTTCTCCTCTAAACCTTTGTAACCAATAATTATCATCACTAAGCTTTACCTTAGTACTTTCAACAGGATTTATTTTCTTTAAAAAATCATCAGCTATTTTTTTAGCTTCTTCTTTTGTCATAATAGGAATTACTATATTATTTCTATCCCTATTCCAATTATGATATCTTAATTCTAATATTTTTCCATTATTAGAGTCTATCTCTGCATCTATATTTATGTGTATATCATCTTGATATTTATACCACTCTATATTCCATACAGATTTATCTTCATATCTTTTATCTCTGAACTCTATTCTAGACTCAAATTTATCGTCTAATTCAACTCCTAAATAGTTCTTTAAAGCATTTTCTGCTGTCTTCTTTGCCTCCTCCTTTGATACATTAGAATCAGCAAAAGATATTATAGAGCCCCCCAATACCAAAAACACTGTGAAAATAGTTAAAACAATTCTTTTAAAATTCATCCCTTTACCCCCTTATTAATATCTATCCTTTACCATTATACTATAACTTTGTAAATAAATTACATTTTTTTAGTGTACCTTTTATTTTATTATATCCATATATAGAGTTGAAAGGGGATGATAGCATGGCAATAACAAGTATTAAAACAGGAACAAGTTTGAAATTAAAGTATTCTTTAGGTCTTAATGAGAAAGGGATTGAAAAGTTCAAGACAACATCTATTAAGAATCTAACATTAGATGCAACTGATGATGATCTATTTGGAATCACTACTTTAATGAAGGATATGCAGAGTAATTCTTTAGTTGAAGTGAAGAAGGTAGTTGACACTGATTTAAGCGAATAATACTATAGCCTAGAATATATCTACAAAAATACCGCTCATGCAATAGACTTTTGAAGAAACTAAGCAAAATATCTAAAAGCAATCACTAACATTTTTATAGATATATTTTTATATGTATTAGTAATTGTTTAACTTAAATTAGATTCAACTTTGGAATAAAGTAAAAATATAGGGGGTAATATTATGGAAAAGAGACTTGATATGATGTTTGTTAAATCTGATGGAAAGAAAGTAACTGTTAAGGTTAATAACTTAAAGGATGATGTTGATGATAGTGCTATAGATGCCTTAATGGATTACATAGTATCTAAGGATTTATTCAAATTCAGTGGAGAAAGTATAGTCAAGAAAGAATCCGCTGAAATTGTAACTACTCAAACTGAAAATGTTCATATTAACTAATTGATAAGGGGCTAATTTTAGCCCCTTTTCCAATACAAGGAGGGGTATTATGAATGATATGTTGGGGTTTGTTTCTAATGTGGGTTTTCCGATAGTTTTATCTATATATCTTTTAACTAGGATAGAAGAAAAGCTTGAGAATTTAACCCAAAGTATTAACAAGCTAAATAATGTTATTTCTAGAATAGAAACAAAATAATCTTCCCTTTAAATCTGTGGGTTATCAAAAACTTCCTATGAAAATACCGCGAATGCAACGATATTTTGAATAAAACTCGGATTACATCGTTTAAATATACGTTAAGAAAGTTCGTTGTCTGACCGTTAGGGAGTTTAGAACTTTTAGGATATTCAATAAGATGGAATTCTTAGTTTTATTAAAAATATTTACCACATTAGCGGTATTTTAATGCCATTTGTTTTGGGATTAAACGTATAGAATTGTTCATTTTATACAATTTTCATTTTGAAACTACTCTTCTTTTAACATTTCCTATTAACTTAAGTACCAATATACCACATACTATTCCTAACGAATCTATTCCTACATCCTTTATCTGCGCACTTCTTCCCGGCGTGAACGTCTGATGAAATTCATCACTCATACTGTATGCTACCGATAATATAGCCGCCAATTTATAAGCTTTATTTTTATCATGAACAACAGATTTTATAGATAAGCTCATAAATATAGATAATATAAAGTACAATGAAAAATGAGCCATCTTTCTAACTATATATTGTATATTATCAATCTTAACTATATCATTACTTGTGATAAAATTTATAATACCTATAGTCATATCAGATTGAGAATCAGATATACTTGCAGGTTGATTAGAAAAGTAAAATATAAGGCACATCCATAATATGCTTATTAGCCAATATATTTTTTTCATGTTTATTCATCCCTTTTAACAAGATTTTACTTTCTAATCTATTATACACAAATAAGATAATTTAATACTACATATATATTCCGGCACCAGGTCCTAGCGGTATATTGAATTTCATAAATACAACCAATAATATTATCCATAGTATTCCATAAGCTATTGAATACGGAAGCATGTTAGCCATTATAGTTCCCATTCCAGCCTTTTTATCATACTTTCTAGCAAAAGCCAAAATTATAGGAAAGTATGGAAATAGTGGACTTATAGGATTAGTTATTGAATCTCCTATACGGTAAGCTACCTGTGTTATAGCTGGATTATAATCAAGAAGCAAGAACATAGGCACGAATACAGGTGCCATTATAGCCCATTTTGCTGAAGCACTTCCTACGAATAAATTTATAAATCCAGACAATATAATAAATCCAATTATAAGTCCAAACCCAGTAAAGCCCATATTCTTTAGTGACTCTGCACCTTTTACAGATATTATTACACCTATATTACTAATTGTAAATAAAGCTAAAAATTGAGATGCAGCAAATGCAAGGACTATATACATTCCCATCTCACTCATAGATTGACCCATCATAACAACTACATCTTTATCATTTTTTATCTTTTTAGTTATTTTTCCATATATAAGTCCAGGAATAAAGAACATCAAAGTTATTATAGGTACAAGACCCTTCATAAGAGGTGCTTTAGGCGCTAGTAGTGAATTAGTTTCAGCATCTTTCATAAATGCACCGTCTCCTATACAAAGACCAACTAATACAACTACCATTATAACTAAAGATATACCTGCCCATTTAATACCTTTCTTCTCATATTCGTTAATTTCACTAACCATTTCCGAATCGGAATCTCCTTCGTATCTATCAAATCTAGGAGCTATTATTTTCTCAGTTATAATTACAGATGCTATAAGAATTAAAACAGTAGAAACTAAAAGAAAATAAAAGTTCATAGCAGGAGTAGCTTGATAACTAGGATCTATCATTTGAGCAGCAGGTATAGTAAACCCTGCTAATAAAACATCTATCATACTTACCATGATATTAGCAGAAAAACCTCCAGCAACACCAGCATACGCTGCGAACATACCTATAAGAGGATGTCTTCCTATTCCAAGAAATACTATAGCAGCAAGTGGAGGAAGAACTATAAATCCTGCATCTCCAGCTGCATTAGCAAGTATTCCTACAAATATTATCATACCTGTAATTAAGCTTTTAGGAACCTTGCTAATAGAATTCTTAAGAGCAGCTTCCATAAGTCCTGATTTTTCAGCAACACCAGCACCAAGCATAACAACCAAAACAAGGCCTAGAGGTGGAAACCCTTGAAAGTTTCCTACAATACTTGTCACTATACCTCTAAGCCCATCCTTACTCATAAGATCTACCACATTTACCGTTTCTTGAGTTAACGGATGAACAACAGACGTATTTGCTACAAACAATACCTTAGACAATATAATTATTAGTCCACATAAAATAGCGAATATAGTTACAGGATCAGGCAACTTATTTCCCACTACCTCTATACCATTTAAGAACTTACTAAAAAACTTGCTCTCCTTAACCTGTGCTTTTCCCACAACACTGCCCCCTTTATCCATTCAAATAATCTATCGCAATCTGAGAAAGTCCCTTAGCAATAGTAAGTATATTTTTATCATCCCACTTGAACTTAGGATGATGATGAGCTACCAAATTATCATTATCCTTACTAATTCCTATAAATATAAAAGACGCCGGAACTAATTGACCAAAATATGCAAAATCCTCTCCACCCATAGTAGGATCCTTCATATCAAATACTTTGTCTTCTCCAACTATCTTCTTAAATGAATTTCTAGCAATCTCAGTCATTTTATCATCATTTATAAGAGCTGGATATTTTTCTTCATATTTGAATTCATAACTTGCTCCTTGACACTCTGTTGCAGCTTTTAGTATACTCTCCATCGCCTTTGGTATAAACTTTCTATGTTCCTCACTAAAAGTTCTAACAGTACCTACAAGTTCTACATCATTAGGTATAACATTATGACTTTTTCCTCCATTAATACAACCAAAAGATATAACAGCACTCTCAAGAGGACTTATTCTCCTACTTACAATAGACTGAATATTATTAATAACTTGAGCAGCTACAACGATAGGATCTATGCTAAGATGAGGAACTGCTCCATGTCCACCTTTTCCTTTTATCTTAATTCTAAACAAATCTGGTGCAGCCATCATATGGCCTTTTCTTACATGAACTTCCCCTTCAATCATTTCCCCCCACAAGTGACATCCAAAAGCTGCATCTACCTTAGGATTATCCATAATTCCTTCATCTATCATAGGCTTTGCTCCACCCTGCTCTTCCTCTGCCGGTTGAAATACAAGCTTTATATTTCCATTAATCTTATCCTTCATCTCATTTAATATCATAGCCGCACCTAAAAGACCTGCCATATGCCCATCATGTCCGCACGCATGCATACAATTCTCAACCTTAGACTTATACTCTACATCCGCCTCCTCATTAATAGCCAACGCATCCATATCAGCACGAAGGAGAACAGTCTTACCAGGATTATTTCCTTTTATAATACCTACAACCCCAGTCTTGGCAACATTAGCTTTGTACTCAATCCCCAACCTTTCAAGCTCATCAACAATAGTCTTTGCAGTCTTGAACTCTTCATAACCCCTCTCAGGATACATATGAAACTGATGTCTTAAATTAACCATCTGACTGTAATTATCATCACCTATTTCATTTATAATGTTCGTACACATTTCTATCCCTCCCCTTTTTGTCTTTCATTCATGTACACATGTACTTTATTTATATGCAATGGTACCATATTTTAGTACTCAATTCAATATATGAATATTTATATACATATAAATTCCTTTATACGTTACACTTTTCTGAACTTTCTGAATTTTAATCTCGTAAAAATCCGTTTTACTCTACACCAAAAACACGCTTATTAAAATACGACTACTGACATAACAGTAGCTTAGATTTTAATAAGCGTGTTCCTTAACATTGTAATTAAAATATTAGTTATATTCAAAATACCTCTGCATTTACGGTATTTTAATGATCATATTTTTTTAATTATCTGCTTAATACAATATATTTTTATATATTTTTTTAATTTTATTGAATATAATCAAACTCTAAAAAACTACACTTAGAAATAAAGGTTATTATAATGTTAGTTAATGATTTAAATGTTTTTGTATAAAACTTGTGTTATGTCGTTTGCATATCCGTTAATAAAGTTATTTGTCTGACCAACGGGAGTTTATAACTTTTAGAATATTCAATAAGACGTAATACTTAGTTTTATTAAACACATTTAACACATTAACGTTATTTTAATAAGCTTTATTTGTGTTTAACCCCTATATAAATATTAAGCAACAGCCAATGATTTAAATGATTTATAAAGCACTCCCACTACACCTATAGATATTAAAAGCTCAGGAAGTAAATACGATGCATTATAAGTAATCGAATAAATCCAAGGATTCGTTCCCTCTGGTGCATAAGAAGCCCAAATTATAGCTCCAGACAATACATGAGATGTGAATCTCAAAAAAACTCCAAGGCAAGTTCCAAGAACTACACCCCTTAATGAATCCCTAAACAACCCTGCAAATCCCAACATTCCAAACGCCAATACATAATCAAGTAGTATAGACATTATGTGGAAACTATACTTTGGACCCAATATAAATTGAAGTATTCCATAAGTTATAGCTACAAAAAGTCCTGGAGATACTCCCCATCTTATAGCATAAAGTATTATAGGAATCATGCTTCCAGCAGTAACCGAACCACCAAAAGGCCCTTCATATATTTTTATATAACTAAGAATCTGTGCAAGTGCTATCATTACACCTGCCTCTACTAACATTTTAGTACTCATTTTTTTCATTTGTATTCCCCCTTTTTATAGTAAAAAAAATGCTACGCACATAGCGTAGCATTGATTAACTAATTCAATATGATTCCTACGCTGGCATTATCCAGATCAGGTATTAGGGTCGAAACCATTATGTAGTTTCCTCTCAGCCGACTTATCCAGCTCCCCTTTTACTATTTTTAATTGTTTTTACACACCTATTATATATTTTTTAAAAAGGTATGTCCATAGACTTCCAAAATTTTCATATTATTTTGTATATACCATTGCTTTCCAAACAAATGTTCGGTATAATATTTCCAAGAACATATGTTTGGTTAATTTAGGGGGGAATACCATTGAATACATATGAAGAAATTAATGAACTAGTTAAAATGTCTCAACAAGGAGATAAAGACTCACTTGAAAAACTAATAGATCTATTAAAGCCACTTCTAATATCCAAGTGTAAGCACTACTTCGGATATATAAATGAAGACCTGTATCAAAACGGAGTTATAAAATCAATAGAACTTATAAATAGCTTTGACTTCAAGAAGAACACAAAATTCCTAGGATATATGAAATTTATGATGAGTTGCTTTTACTGGGATCAAAAAAAGGACGAGCTTAATTCAAAAGAAGTGAGTGTAGACTTTGATGATAATCAAAGTAAGGATGTTTATGTTGAAGACTTCTCAAATATAGAGACTATAGAAGCATTATCTATTTTAAACGATACAGAAATAAAGATTATAGAAAAGAATTTAATACAAGGCCACACCCTTCTTGAAATATCAAAAGATTTGAATATATCCTATAGCTGGGTCAAAAGGGTCAAATCTCAAGCTGTTAAAAAACTCCAAAAATACTACACTTTAAACTATTCAGTATAATAAATACCCAGATAGTTGCAATCACTATCTGGATTAAATATCATAAAGTATATTATATATAGCATGTCTAGGCAAGTTATGATTTATATCTCCTACAGTGAACGATATCATCGGAGACATTTCCGATTCAAACCACTGTAGGATTTGTTGTATCTGCAACTGTGTTAATTCTTCTTTTGGTACTATCAAAGAATTCCCATCAATAAAATTTATCTTTATTGACATAGATACCTTTCCTTTCTGAATATTATTTCGATTCATTATATATTATTTAGATACATACTAAATTGTTCCCACAATGAATCGTATTAATTCTCACCTTTTATATTTTACCACAATAACATTTTTTTCCAACATCTATTGTTTTATTTTTTCCTAAATGTTATAATTTTGTTAAACTATTACAAATAATCATGACATGAGCATATGTAACGCAGGGAGGAAATTAATGACAAATCACAATAATCGAGAACTAATAAAAGTTTCATACTATTATTATAAAAAAGGTTTAACACAAGCTGAAATAGCGAAAAAAATGGTTATGTCTAGACAAAAAGTGAATAGATTATTAAAAAAGGCTCTCAATGAAAATATAGTCCAAATTAAAATCGTAGATGTTGACAACTACAATTTGGATCTTGAAACAAAGCTAGAAGAAAAATTTAATTTATCTCAAAGTATAGTAGTTTCTTCTATAGATGAAAAAAGCATAACTAGAAGCCTAGGTATAGCTGGTGCTGAATATTTAGAAAAAACTCTTTCTAAAGGCGATAATATTGGTGTTACGCTTGGTAAAACATTATCTGAAGTTGCTAATAGATTATCATATAACACTAAATTACAAGTAACTGCAACTCAGCTAATAGGAGGACTTGATATATTATATTCTGATTTAAGACCAGATGAAATAACTAGAACTATTGCAGAAAAATTAGGTGGAAATCCTTATTTATTATACGCTCCTGCTATAGTAGAAAATAAAGAAACTAAAGATGCAATAATTTCTGATGAAAGCTTCAAGACAACTTTTAAAAATATGGAAAAATGCAATATTATAATAGTCGGTATAGGAGAACTAAATGCAGATAGCTCCCTATATTTTAATGAAGATTATACAAAACACCTTCTATCTCGCGATTGCGTTGGAGATATTGGATTCAGATGGTATAACAAATACGGTGAAGCTGTAGAGCATAATTATACAGATAAAACTATAGGGTATAACATACTTAAAAACAAATCAGATGCTCTAGTTATAGGAATAGCTGGCGGTAAGTCCAAATACGAATCTATATTAGGAGCATTAAAAGGAAACTATCTAGACGTACTTATAACAGATGCAGATACCGCCACACAATTAATTGAATAGCAAAGCTTAATACGACTGACACTTAATTACTTTCACAATTAGCATTAATTTAGTGTCAGTTATTTATTTATAAGTAAGTTCTATAATTTAGCTCTATACATAACCTTCATTAAAGAACTACACTTACAACCATTTTTGAGCAACGGAGCCCGTTAGGACTCGTTGGCGACATGAGCCATGCGTTAGCATGAAGCGAATTTTGTATATAAGTAAGTATGAAAGGAGGGATTTATTTGATATTTCAAAACGAAAGAGAACAAATTATCGAATATGGAAAAAAACTAATTCAAAGCAACTTAACTAAAGGAACAGGAGGTAATATCAGTATCTTTATAAGAGATCAAAAATTAATGGCTATAACACCAAGTGGAATCGACTATTTTAAGTTAAAGCCAGAAGACATTATAATAATGGACCTTGACGGAAATATAGTTGATGGAACTCAAAAGCCATCTAGTGAATGTTCAATGCACCAGATTTTTTATAAAAACAGAGATGATATTAATTCAGTTGTTCATGTACACTCACCTTATTCAACTACTCTAGCTTGTATGAATTGGGCTCTACCAGCTCTAAATTATTTAGTAGCAGTTTCAGGGGGAAACAATGTTAGATGCGCAAAATATGCAACTTTTGGAACTAAGGAACTTGCAGAAAATGCATTTGAAGGTATGAAAGACAGATATGGTGTATTCTTAGCAAACCACGGTCTACTTACAGGTGCAAAAGACTTACCTAATGCTTTTAGCAAAGCAGAAGAAATTGAATTTTGTGCAGAATTACATTGTCGCTGCAAGTCTTTAGGGGAACCTAAAATACTATCAGATAAAGAAATGGATAAAATGGTATCACTTTTTCAAAGCTATGGCCAGATAGAAGAATAAAAATTTATTAATATTATCGGGGAGGGAATAGAATGAGTAAAATAGGAACAGATAAAAAAAGTAGTTTTAAAGGGTTATTGCCTTTGGTATTTTTCTTATTATTATTTATGGGAACAGGAATTGTAACAGGAAATTTCACTAATATGCCTTTGCTATTAGCTTTCATCCTTGCTTCTGGATTTGCTTTACTACTTGATAAAGAAGGCGCAAATACATCTTTATCTTACAAAATCGATATTTTTTCTAAAGCAGGAGGAGAACCAACTATTATTCTAATGGTTGTTATATTCATACTAGCTGGAGCTTTTTACTCTATAGCAGATGCTATGGGTGCTGTTAGTTCCATGGTAAACCTTGGACTAAATATATTACCAGCAAACATGTTACTTCCAGGATTATTTATGGTTGGATGTATTTTATCTTTCTCTATGGGTACTTCAATGGGAACTATAACTGCATTAGCTCCTATAGGTGTAGGTATAGCTTCTCAAACAGGTCTTAGCTTACCTCTAGTTTTAGGAACTGTTATAGGTAGTGCTTTATTTGGAGACAATTTATCTTTTATCTCAGATACAACAATAGCAGCTACAAGAACTCAAGGTGTAGAACTTAGAGATAAATTCAAAGCCAATGGATTGATAGTTTTACCTGCTGTTATAACTACGCTTGTAATATTAACATTCTTATCTGGTGGAAATGCAAATTTAGAAACTTATGAATATTCCCTAGTTAGAATACTCCCATACGTTGCTATCATAGGTAGTGCATTAATAGGCTTAAACGTTATGGTTGTTTTAGGTATAGGTATAGGATCTGGTGCAATAATAGGACTTTTTATGAATGACTTTACTGTAGTTGAACTGTTCGGTGTATTACAAAGAGGAATGGGATGGATGGAAGACCTTGCTATCATATCTGTTATCGTTGGTGGACTTGTTGGTCTTATGAATTACTATGGAGGAATCAATTATCTATTAGAAAAAGTTACATCTAAGGTTAAAACTAAAAAAGGAGCTCAATTAGGTATAGCTGCACTAGTTAGTTTAATAGATATAGCTACTACTAACAACACTATATCTATAATTACAGCAGGACCATTAGCAAAAGATTTATCAAAAGAATATGATATAGATCCAAGAAGAACTGCAAGTATTTTAGACATCTTCTCATCTGCATTCCAAGGTATAATTCCTTACGGAGGACAGTTCTTATTAGCAGCAGGAATCGGTCAAATATCACCTGTTGAAATAGTACCTTATTCAATATATTCATTCTTAATGATAGTGTTTGGATTATCAGCAATTATGTTCAACATCCCTAAGATGAAGAAATAACATAGAATTCACAGAAAGGCAGGAATATATATGGAACGAGTAGATAAAGATTTAGCATTCATGCTTAGATACGAAAATGTAGCTTGGTATGATAATGGAAAAGTGAGAATACTAGATAGAAGAATTTATCCAACAGAGGTGAAATTCGTTACATGTAATAACCATAAAGAAGTTGCTAAAGCCATAGCAGATATGGTAACCCAAAGTGCTGGTCCTTATACCGCTGCAGGTATGGGGATGGCACTTGCTGCCTATGAATGCAGCAACTTATCTTATAAAGATCAAATAAAATATTTAGAAAATGCAGCTTTCACACTTGCAAATGCACGACCTACAACTGCAAATCGTATGACTTTGGTTGTTAATGGTTGTTTAAAGGTTGCTAAAATTGCCATGGATAATGGAAATAAAGTTGATGAAGCTATTTTTGAACATACAGTTAAATCTATGAACAACCGCTACTCTAGAATAGGAACAGTAGCAAAATATTTAGTAGATATGTTCCCTCAAAATGGAAACATAATGACTCAATGCTTCGGAGAAACGATAATAGGTATGATGCTAAAAGAAGCAAAATCTAGAAATAATAACATCAAACTATTTTGTCCAGAAACAAGACCATATCTACAAGGAGCTAGACTTACTGCAAGTGTAGCCTATGACCAAGGGTTTGATGTTACTGTAATAACAGATAATATGCCTGCCTTCACTATGCAAAACAAAAACATAGACTTATTCACATCAGCAGCAGATTCAATATGCTTAGACGGGCATATAGTAAATAAGGTTGGAACACTTCAAATAGCTATAGCAGCTAAATACTTTAAGGTTCCATACTTCGTAACAGGAATACCAGACAAAGACTACACTAACATATCACAAGTTAAAATAGAAGAAAGAGACCCTAACCAAGTACTAGAATTCAGAGGCATTAAAAACACTATGGATGGAGTTAAAGGATACTACCCTTCTTTTGATATTACACCTCCTAGCTTAGTAAGTGGTGTAGTAACAGATAAAGGAATACTTAGTCCTTATGACTTACACAGATACTTTGAATCCAAAGTGGAGAACTATTATTAAATAGATAAACTTAAGGGGTGGATACATTGTCTAGATTTAACTCACATTTTAGAATGAATATAGAAGATGCTGTACTATATGCAAAAGAAAAATTAGATATATTCGACGAAAATGCCAATTTGAAAGCAGAAGAAATTGGAGACGGAAATATAAACTATGTATTTAAAGTATGGGATATAGATACCAAAAAATCAGTAATAATAAAACACGCTGATGTAGTTATTAGATCTTCAGGAAATCCTCTAGATATCGATAGAAATAGAATTGAAGCAGAAGTCTTAATGCTTCAATCAAATCTAGCTCCAGGATTGGTTCCACAAGTATATAAATACGACCCTATAATGTGTACTCTATCAATGGAGGATATATCCGATCACATAAATCTAAGAAAAGAACTTCTAAAAAGAAAAACATTCCCAAAACTAGCAGACCACATAACAACATTCATAGTTAATACTCTTCTACCTACAACAGACCTCGTAATGAATTCAGCTAATAAGAAAGAGAACGTAAAAAAATTCATCAATAAAGACCTTTGCAAAATATCAGAAGACCTAGTATTTACAGAGCCATATATAGACTATAAGGGGAGAAACATAATATTAAAAGAAAATATGGAATTCGTAAAGAAAGAACTCTATGAAGATAAAGAATTGATACTTGAAGTTGGCAAACTTAAAAACAACTTTATGAACAATTCACAAGCTCTAATACATGGAGATTTGCACTCTGGATCTATATTCGTAAATCAAGAATCTACAAAAGTATTAGATCCTGAATTTGCATTCTATGGCCCTATCGGATATGACCTTGGAAACGTAATCGGAAATTTATTCTTCGCATGGGCAAATGCTATCGTAACCAAAGATAACGAAGACATAAAAGAATTCACTTCATGGATTTCAAATACTATACAAGATATAATCTCTTTATTCAAAGAAAAGTTTATAACATTATACAAAAAATCAGTAACAGACGTAATGGCAAAACAAGAATATTATATGAATTGGTATCTAGACACTATTCTATCTGATACAGCTGGAATAGCTGGACTTGAAATAATAAGAAGAGTCGTTGGTGATTCAAAAGTTGCAGATATTACAGATATAACTAATATAGATGAGAGAATCCATGCTGAAAGAATATTAGTACTAGCAGCTAAAGCATTTATAACTAATAGAGACTCTATCAAATCAGGTAGTCAGTACGTAGATATATTTAACACTACAGTCCACGATTATATCAAGGAGGCATGCAATGAATAGTTTCTATTATTACAATCCAACAGAATTAATATTTGGAAAAGACTCTATATCAAAAATAAAGGATTATATTCCTAAGACAGTCAAGAAAGTACTTCTTCACTACGGTAAAGACAGCATAAAAAGATCAGGTCTATACGACCAAGTAATAGATATATTAAATAATAACAACATAGATGTAATTGAACTCTCAGGAGTAACACCAAACCCTAAATTATCTTTAGTAAAAGAAGGCATCAAGCTTTGCAAAGATAATAACGTAGATTTTATACTAGCTGTAGGCGGCGGAAGTGTTATAGATTCATCAAAAGCAATATCAGCTGGAATCCACTATGAAGGAGATGTGTGGGATTTATTCACTAAAGACATAGAAGTTAAAAAAGCTATGCCAATAGGTGTAATACTAACAATACCTGCAACAGGAAGCGAAAGTAGCTCAGCTACAATAATAAACAATGAAACAACACTTCAAAAACAAGGTCTAGAAAATGACCTTCTAAGACCTAAATTTGCAGTATTAAATCCAGAACTAACATTAACTCTACCAAGAAAACAAACTTTTGCTGGCATCGTAGATATACTATCTCACGTTATGGAAAGATACTTTACTAATACTAAAGATGTAGAACTTACAGATAACCTATGTGAGGCTACAATGAGAACAGTTATAAGTAACGCATACAAACTATTAGATAACCCAAACGACTACTCTGCAAGAGCTGAAATAATGCTAAGTGGAACTATGGCTCATGGTGGCATACTAGGACTTGGAAGAGAAGAAGACTGGGCAAGCCACAGAATAGGCCACGAAATAACAGCCCTATATGGAACAACACACGGAATCACTTTATCAATAATACTTCCAGCATGGATGAGATACGTATATAAAGAAAATATAGAAAGATTTTCTAGATTTGCAAAGGAAGTATTCGGTGTAGATAGTGATAAAACACAAGAAGAAATAGCTCTTATTGGAATTCAGAAATTCGAAGAATTTTTAAAGAATATAGATATCCCTACGAGATTAGAAGATGAAAATATAAACTGTGATAAATTTGAGGAAATGGCTAAGAAATGTACAGCTTCAGGTCCTGTAGGACGGTTTGTAAAACTATATGAAGAAGATGTTTTGAGAATATTAGAAATGGCAAAATAAATTAAAGTAAGCCCCAAGAAGTAGACTAATTAAAAAAGTCTATCTCTTGGGGCTTTGTGTATATCTAAAGTATAATATACTTCTTATTTCATATTATCATTTCTACAAATGTTTTCTTATTTTTAGTAATTAATGCACGATTCCTACATCAATCTGTTTCCTTGCATCTATATAAATATTAAGATCATCTATGATATATTCTCTTCCCGTAGTATGCAGTGCTTCATAACTTGCATTGATATAATCAAAAACACGATATCTGTTAAAAAGTTCTATAGCTTCTTTACCTTTAATATCTTTTGCATTTTTATAGCTTTCGATGCAATATACTAAAAAATCTAATTTATCATCCATGCTTATACCTCCTCTGGAAAACAAATATTTCCTGTTTGTTGTTCTTCGACAAATAAGCTAAAAAGAGTTGGTACACTTAAATGCCAAACCTTCGTTTCTTCCTGCTCTAACTTCTCATACAGTTTTGATGAATAAAGGGCACTTAAAGCATCTTTATCCGAAATATTTATTTCTTTAGAAATCATTTGTGTCAAACGGGAAACAATCACCTGCAAAACAGCTTGAAATTCCTTAACTTCACTCATCACATACCTTCCTCCTTATTAATATCTAACTGCCCAATATATCTTAAATGGGACAAAGCTTTATCTGTACAAAAAGTAACTTGATCATATAACTTACGAATCTTTAATCTCTTAAGAGTTTCTTCTCGAGTTAAGAGTCCCGCTTCATATAAACCGAAAACTCTGTATATTGTGTCATCTGCAACTGCTCCAATAACTACATCATACTGTTTTCCATCATAAATTCCCTGTCTGTTAGCAAAAACAAAATCAAGCCAATCTGCATTCGGCGCATCGAATTTTAACACATCAAGTTTATGATTGATCTTGTTAAAATCAATCTCGTACATACTAACAACCTTAGTTTGACTACTATTTCTCAGCATCACCTTGTGAGCAAAACTTACCGCCTGATTCTTATTTGTAGTTGTGTAAAAACCTGCACCAAAGTCCAATGTACGTTTTTGTTTTATTAAAATAGGTTTTTCAACAACCACATTACTACCATGGTATATAATCATAAACTTCCTCCTGTAATTTTCTGAATCAATTTATTTTCCTTGTTTAACTCTGCAAGCATCTTTTCAAAATGCTTCCTCTTTTTAATCTTACTTTTTATCTCTTCAATCTTCTTCTCATCTCGTCCTATATAATCAGTGACAGTCTTTTTCCCATCTCGGTATTTCAAGTAATAATACTCATGATTACCTACTTTTTTTGTAACAATCGTCCCTTTAGGAAGCTGATTAATCTTATCTTCATATTGTTGTTGCATTAAAAAATTTCTCTGAGATTCCTCTAAAATCATGTCCAGCAATAAACTCAAAACAGCCACCTCCTACTCTTATATTATACCCCACTTTAATATCTATAACAATATTTTGTGGGGTAACGATATCTGCAGGATTTAAAAATTAATTGCATACTCCAAAGCTAATCTGCATAAAATGATGTTCAAAAATATGCAGATTATATTTCAGTAGCACAACAAAAGGTTATTCCCAACTTAAATGCTGGTTATGACCTTTTTACTTTAATATTACTAACATGAGCTTTTTTAATAGCTTCATCAGCACATGCATATTTCTGCAATTTTAAATATAACTGATTAACTTCTTCTATTGTCATCAAATTAAAAGAACCTTCAATATCCTTCTTTATGGTTTTAATTAGTGCATTTCTCTTAATCATTTTCACATTAGGAGAATCAACATTAATTTGCTTTAGTGTACAACGCTCACTAAATATTTGGTAATGCTTAAGTTTTCTTTGCTTGTGATGCTTTTACATTGAGTATTTTACCTTCTCTATTCATCAATTAATTGATTAGTTTATACCCCATAGCGTTTATTCATAATTATTTTAATAAGGTCTTTAAATGATTTTTTGCAAATATCTTCTCGGTAACAATGCGGATTATTTCTTACCCAGAATTTTTCATAATAGTCCTCATATCCGTCTAATTTTAACTGCTCTTTATAAATATAAAGTCCCTTCTTATCTTTTTTATGATCTATTACCGCATAAATTGGTCCGTCTACTGATTCACCAGAAAGTACAGTTGCATCTAATCTTGGTAAGTTTAAGGTTGAAACATCATTAATTAACTCACCTGTATCTATATCAAAGAATTCTAATTGAAAGCCACTTACTTCTATATCTTTTTCTATCAATAAGTTAATTATAATTCCACTATTATTTATTTCTTCATCTTCATCTAGTTCATGTATAGCCTGCTTTAATGAACTATTAATTCTTTCAAACCTAAATCCCCCAAATGCTCCCCAGATGTCATGGGCAATTAGCTCCCCTGTTTCAAACAAGTCTTGGGATTTTTCATAAACTAGATCCATTTCCTCAAATTGTTCATCTTTGAGTTTGGGATAAAAAAATTCTAAAATAAAATCTAGAGCTGAATTTATTGTTAGAAGTATATGGTGGTAATTAATATCTCTAGCTAACCCTAAATGGGTTAATTGATTTCTAGTTTTTCCTAATTTACTCAAATTCAATTTTTGAATATAACTAATATTAAATAATTGCTTAAGTAATCTAATACATTGACTATAGCTGATTGTTACTATATCATTATCGTAATTCAACAAGCACATCATAAATCATTAAGTTCTTCTCAAATTCATAACTATCGACATAGTCTAAAAATTTCCCATAAAAATTCAATCCACTCTTTAATGAATCCATTCCATTATCTAATAATTCAAATCTCAAATTATCACCTCACCCTATATATTCCTATAAATAAGATTTTATATAGCAAAATAAATTAAAATGCCATAGCCAACTTAACTGCTGGTTATGACATTTTAATTTACTCCCCTAAATACTGTATTCATCACTATCGTCATAGCAAGTTCTTCTTTAGGATCATCTATAATTCTAACTAAAGCAACATCGTCAATGATTTTTTTATTATTTTCTATATGAGAATTTAAAGATTCCAAGAGTACAAATTTATCAGGATAAGATTTTCTTATTTCATAGTCTCTATTAATTTTTTAAACTGAGGTATATAGTCATTTAAAATACTTTTACTTATTTCTATAGCTGTTTTTTCACTATAGATATGAGAAGTTAGATTTCTACTTCTTAACATATTAATCCATACCATTTCTTCGTTTATTAACCCTTCGGCATAGGCAGCTTTTAATACAGATTTTGGTGAATTTATGTCGTTTATACCTTGATCTTCTAGATATACTTTTAGAAACTTCCATGTTAACTCAAATGTAAATTCAAACCTTCGTATAAGAGCATCTCTAAAAATGTCTGAGTCTAATGTTTCTTTATTATCAAGTTCACATAACTTCTTCAAAGCGCTTGAAGTATTTTCATACTTTTGTAGAATCCTATCCATATATAACTATCCCATCTCTATTAATATTTTCAATAAGTTTTTTATCGGTTTCCTCATCTATAACTACAATATCAAATTGTAATAATGTGTCTATATCTTCAATATCAAACCAAAATTTAGCCTCATTTATAAAAGGATATTTTTCAGTATAAACGGCAATATCAATATCACTTCTTTCATTGTTATCATTTCTTGCTCTTGAACCAAACAAAACTACTTTTTTTATCTCTTGATATTCAACTGCTATTTTTCTTATCTCTTCATATATTTTATCCATATGTTAATACTCCCACATTTAATTTTCATATGCTATATTTTATCAAACTTTATGATTTATTACTATTTTATTTTCATCATAAGCTTCACTGTCATTTGTCATCTATGTACTATATATAGTTGTTTATATATTCATTCAAAAATATAACTACCATAAATATATTAATCAAAAAGTATAACAATCTAAAGTCTATACACCTACTTATAACCTAGTAATATCAAAGCTTATATAACTATCAAAATATATAGACAATACAAATTCCTGTGCATAACTAATAAAATAAAACAAAATCATTTGATAAAGCTAATATTAAGACAAGCTACTGTTGATAACTTGAATAACAATACACAATAATGTTGATATCATGTTCATATATAATATTTTGAGACAAGCCCTGTGGATTCTTTTTTTGCACAAAAAATCCCACATTATTATAGAATAACATGGGTACACGAATTAACTATACAAAACTAAAATTATTAACACTCCAAACTTTCTTCAATTAAAGTTTTTAAGTAAGCATTAAAATGTATTATTGGATCAGAGAACTGTCTTAACTTAGATGCCAGTAAATCTAATATATATGATATTTTTTTATAACTATATCTATGGAGATTACTTAATATACTATCTATATTATTCTCTATATCAACCTCTTTCTTACTTACAATATATTTATTTAACTCCTCTACATATAAAGCTTTCCTTCTATCTAAAAGAAGCTTATCTATATCCTTAGAATATATAAGACTTATTATAGACTCTCCCTTTTCACTATGCTCATGATTCTCTTTAAAGTCATCAGTCATATCTTCTAACATAAATTTATGTAAAAGATACTCATCTTTATAATTCGCCCTACATACTGTCTGATTATGAAAAAAAGAAAAATCAAAAAAAGAATTAATACTATCAAGAGTATTATGAACATAAGAAAAACAAATTCCAAATAAATCAACCATCTTGTTTATATTAACTGTAAAATACTTTATCTTATTTAGCTTTCTAATCTGCCCAATTAAATAAAGAGCAGCTCTTTTTTCTAACTTACCAAGCTTTCTAAATCCCATGCTAAAACAAAACATAGGTATAACTATAATTCCCTTAGAACCTTTCTTAAAACCTGCTTTATATCCTTTTATCTCTATATCTCCTTCTTTATTTATAAATAAAAGACCATCCTCTATAAATCTATTTATAGCTCTGTACCCAGTAGCTCTAGAAGATGTATATATATCTATCTTATTTATAACAGAGTTCATACTCTTTTCTTTTATTACTCCGTTACTATCACATATCTTGCATAAATTAATAAAGTAATCTATTTGCTTAGACGTAAAGCTTCCATTTATTAAAGTTCTTAAAGTATCATAAGGTACAAGCGGCAAATTTTTCATAACAAAACCCCCATATATAAATCTCATATATATATATGGGGGTTGATTAGATAAATGGACATGCTTATTATCAAAATTCTCCTTATATCACTTTCCTATTAATAACATACACAAAATCCTCTAAATTATTAGGATCATTATCATAAACTTCTCTAATTCGAATCAGACATCTCTCTATAATACTGATCTTATTATATAAAATATCGTTAACCATATATTTTACCATCCTTTTTTATAGAATCCAAAATACCCTGTCTCTCCTCATTTAACTTTACATAATCTTTAAATATTCTAACATTATAATTCTCCATAAAATTTTTATCCTTACAGTATAGAACTTCCCTTGTCCCTACAATCTGAGCAGCAAATACAGTACTAGCTTCTTTCAAATTTATAATCTGCACATCCCTTTTCACTTCAAAAGCTAAATCATTGGCAATTATAAAAGTATCATATCCACTTACATTCTCATCACTATAAATAGCTAAGTCAATATCACTATCTTCTCGCCCCTCCCCCTTCGCAAAAGAGCCAAAGAGATAGATAAATTTAAGTTTCAATCTCTCTTTTAAAAAATTAACTATTATAGTTTTATCTTCTTTAGATAAATACATACCCTAAGCCTCCTTAACCCCTGTGGAAGAGCTAGTATATTTATACGTTAAATACATTATATCACAAAAATATATGGAGATTAGTTTATAATAAGACAAAGCTTTTAACAACTTCTTTAGATTCTACCATGTACAAGCCTTTGATGTACTTCATCGTTTATTGCAATAACCTTTTCTTTAATTCTTTTGTTTTTTCCACTGACAATTTTGAAATTTTAGCCGCCATATCAACATCTAAACCTAATTTCAATGCCTCTATTGCAGATTCTTCTCTACCTTCTTCCCTACCTTCTTCCCTACCTTCTTCTTTAGCACTACTTATCATATTTGCTCGTTCATGTAGTGATTTTTCTCTCGCTTTATATAATGCAATTGTTTCTTTATCGCTACTTAAATATTCTAATCTTTCTTCTACTTTTCTAATATCTTGATCCATATCCATCAACTCCCTTAAAGTATCTTCCGATATGTCTTTATTAAAAAATGTTAGCCATCTTTGAAGCTTATCTTCTTTTAAGTTCCTTATTTTATTATATCTTAATTTTCATTAGGTAGTACTAGGATCCATTCAAAAAAAACTCCCGATTATCCGAGAGTTCCACCATTAAACATTTCTGAGTATATTTTCCCAATTTTCAGGGAACCCCATTAAGTTTATATTCACTTTTTCATATTCTTCTATCAAAGCATTTAAACTAGTAACAAATGTGTCCCACTCTACTTTATCTTTCATTAATTTCCCGATTATAAACAAAACTGAAAAAACTGTATCATTATTAATTCCTTTATTAATATCTTTTTTATGAATCATGGGTTTAATTGTAAGTTTTTTATTATAAGTTCTACCGTAGTGAGCACATTTATTTCTAAACGTTGACAGAGTATAAAGCCAACTTTTAATGTATACATACGGTAAATCATAATATTCTCTTGCAATCTTGGATTTATCTTCATTCTTTAAATTTGAGTATATTCTTGACAATACACCAAAAGATGCAACTTCAATAGCAACCCATACCGGAAGAACTCCTTCGTACTTTTCCTTGTGATGTTTTATAAAAATCTCATCACTTCTATTGATTTGCATGAGTAATTGGCTAACTGTTTCAGTATGAATGCTTTCACTTATAAAATTATTGACATCTAAATAACCTGTCGCTCCATATCTATGAGCTATCGTATAAGCAATTTGCGTCCTAAAAGCGATTTCGATAGATTCCAATAGTCCCATTAATAAGTTTCGAAATCTCTTATCAAATTCATAAATATTATAAATATCTATAATAGAAACATCATCTTCAAATTGATTTTGTTTCTTATAACTTAGCATGTAGGCACTTAATCTATAATAGTTAATTCTACTAAGAATATCTATGGCTTTATCTCTATCTTCTACTTTCAGATTTCTACTTTCTAGAATACTCACTTGTTCCGAAAATGTTGTTGGCTTTTTTATACGAATCTTTTCATCTATTTTGTTATCCATATTATTTTCTCCATAAACTAAAATGACCCACCTTGGTACGCATTTTTAAGAGGCGCGGTGGGTACTGTTACTATTATGATATGCTCAAACGACTTTTTTGTCAATGAGTTCCTCCTAATTATAAGACCTGCCGTGGCAGGTCTAGATAATACTATTCATATCTTTTATCTAAAGCTCCATCTATACTTGAAGTATAATCATCATTATTAAGCACAGCATCAGCCTTACTATAATAAAGCTCAACTTCATGGAAGAAATTAATAACCCATCTCATTCATACCTATAACCATAGGATTTTCATCATAACTATTGAATGTTTCTACAAAGTTATCCTGAATAGCATCTCCACAATCAACTAATATAGTGTTAGGATTTTCTTTTTTAAATTCCTGAACAGCACTATATATTTGAGTTAAACTTCCAGACTTATTCTCTGTATCAGAAGCATAATCCCAAGGCATAAATCTACCATGAACATCAGAAGTACCTAATATACTTATGCTAACGTTTTCCTTTTCATTAGCATTAGATACCCCATAAAAAGGTGTCATCAAAAACCCTCCCAGTTAAAATTTACATTTCATACAGTATAATAGCATATAACCTATAAATTGTATATATTTTTACTATTTCCTTGGAAATATATTAATTATTGACATTAAACACAAGAGATTTGGTCTTTACCCAAAATAAATGACATTAAAATGCCGCTAATGTTGTAACTACATTCGCTAACATTTTAATGCCAAAAGAAAGACTTTACCTAACTAAGTTTGCTACAGTTGTTTTAATTCATCTATGCTAAGTCCTGTCTTAGAAGCTATAGTTTCTATATCCAATATATCTAGTAGGCTTTTAGCTATTTCTATTGCTTTTAATTTTTCCCCCTCTTGTCTGCCTTTTTCTATTCCTTTTTCTATTCCTTTTTCTATTCCTTCTTCTATTCCTTCATTCTTAGCTTTATTAAGTGCACTAACTTTATCTCTTAGTATTTTTGCTCTCATCTCATATATCATTCTTTGTTCATCATCATTACTTAACCTTACTAATTCATCTTTAGCTTCTTTTATTTCTTCTATACTCATTTCTAACTTTCTAACTTTTTCACTCTCTGGATTCCTTAAAAATTCAGTCCATGCCACTAGCACATCCTTCTCATCACTATTCTCTTTAAGTTTTGGTATCTCTATAAAATGTATTTCTAATACATCACTCAATTCTTCATTAGTCTCTAACTCTTTTAATCTATAACCATTATGAAATCTATCATTTTTAAGATATTTGAAGTTAAGTATATTTATACATACAGTTCTTTTTAAACTAGAATAGTCTTCTCCTTCTGTTAACTGTTCTTCATATAGCTTACTCCAATAATAAAGACTTCTTTTTATCATGTTATATTCATTTTTTAATTGTATTTCTATATTTATTATTTCATTATTACTTGTTTTAGCTTTTACATCTAATCTAGAAAATTTATCATCTAAGAAATGCTTTTCTAAATCTGTATTTTGTATTTCAACCGATGTTATTAAGTCCTTTTGCTTTAGAGTTGCATTTAAAAATGATATCAATACTTTAGGGTGCTTATTTGATCCAAATATATTTTTAAATACAAAATCTATTTTAGGATCTAATAATCCTTTTATCATAACTTCACCTCCAGTTTAGATATAATATCATTGTTCTTATTAATATTATATACTATAAAATGCCTGGTTCAAACCAAAAATAAAACCTAATTCATAAGTAATTATATTAATGAAATATTTACCAATCAATGTTCTTAACATCATATTCAAGAACTTTAAAAGTACTATTTCATTTTACTAACTCCTAGATACACCAAAACTCCAACACATGCTCCCGAACTATCAATAAATACATCCTTAACCTGAGGACCTCTACCCGGTACAAATATTTGATGTACTTCATCGCTTATAGCATATAGAATACAAATTAATATAGCTACACCTATGCTCTTATAACTATATATCCCACTTCTCCTCAATGCACTAAGAACCAATACCCCAAGTACTAAATAAGCAAAGAAATGAGCATTTTTTCTCACTATATGATTGAACCTATTTATATCAAAATCTGACTTAGGAGCAACCTTCTCTACTGTTTCTATAACAATCTTTGTTACTCCCTTACTCAGCTTGTTAGACTCATCTGCTACTTGGGATGATAGATTAAAAATAAGAGCCATCCAAAGTATGACTACTATAGAAGATAGGATTATTATAAGTTTTTTTCTATTTAATAGTTCCATTAGAACCTCCATATATTTTTCCATGAAAAAAGCCCTTAGAAAAATTTTTTAAGGACTTTCTGTAATAGCAACTTCATCAAAAACAATGCTTTTTGTTTCTTTTTCAGTAATATTTAAAAGATACTTCAAAAACTCATCTCTTAAGCCTTCTCTTTTTAGAGCAAAATCTACGGTAGCTTCTAAAAATCCTAGTTTATCACCTACATCATATCTTCTACCTTCAAAATTATAAGCATACATCGCTTCTTTTTTAGAAAGTTCTTTAAGACCATCCGTAAGCTGAATCTCTCCGCCTTTTCCAGCAGGTAAATTCTCTAATATTTCAAATATAGTAGGACTTATTATATATCTTCCAAGTATAGCTATATTAGAAGGAGCTTCATCTGGATCCGGCTTTTCAACAAGATCCTTTACCTTGTAAACTCTATCCTCTATATGTTTTCCTCCAACAATTCCATACTTATTTGTATTTTCTTTAGCTACTTCTTGAACTCCAAGAATTGTAGTTCTATACTCTTTATAAGCATCCATAAGCTGCTTTAAGCAAGGAGTATCAGAATCTACTATATCATCTCCAAGCATAACTGCAAAAGGTTCATTCCCTATAAAGTGCTTCGCACATGATATAGCATGTCCAAGTCCTTTAGGCTGTTTTTGTCTTATGTAGTGAATATTTATCATATTCGATATGTTCTTTACTGTATCAAGAAGCTCTTTCTTTCCTTTTTCTTCAAGTACTAGTTCTAATTCCACAGATTTGTCAAAATGATCCTCTATGGACTTTTTGTTACGACCTGTAATTATAAGTATTTCTTCTATCCCAGACGCAACAGCTTCTTCAATTATATATTGAAGAGTAGGCTTGTCCACTATAGGAAGCATTTCTTTTGGTTGAGCTTTTGTAGCTGGTAGGAACCTAGTTCCTAAGCCTGCTGCTGGTATTATGGCTTTGCGTACTTTCATTGATCATTCTCCCCTTAATCTCTATAATTCTTCTCAAACCTCCAAGAATCCCTGCACATTTCTACTATACCTCTTTTAGCTGTCCAGTTGAGTTCCCTCTTAGCTTTTGAAGCATCTGCATAGCATGAGGCTATATCTCCAGATCTGCGATCTATGATTTCATAAGGTACTTCAATACCATTTGCTTCTTCAAATGCCTTCACTATCTGTAGTACAGAAGTTCCTTGACCTGTACCAAGATTATAAATATGTACCCCTGATGTTAATTTATCAAGTGCTGCAACATGACCCTCAGCTAGATCCATTACATGAATATAATCTCTTACACCTGTACCATCTACAGTTGAATAGTCATTCCCGAAAACACGTAGCTTCTCTAACTTACCTTTTGCCACCTGTGCTACATAAGGTATCAGATTATTAGGGATGCCGTTAGGTGCTTCACCAATTAACCCGCTCTCATGGGCACCTACTGGATTGAAATATCTAAGGAGTGATACTGAGAAGTCTGGATTTGCTTTTACAACATCAGTTAAAATCCTCTCACTCATAGCTTTGGTTTCACCATATGGATTTGTAGTTGGCAAAAGCTTCATAGTCTCTACAAATGGCACAGTATTATCTCCATACACTGTTGCGGATGAACTAAAGACGAATTTGTTAACATTGTACTTCTTGCATGCTTGAGATAAAACCATAGTACTTACTAAATTGTTATAATAATAAGCTAGTGGTTTTTCTACAGATTCACCTACTGCTTTAAATCCTACAAAATTAATAACTCCATCTATTTGGTTATTAGAAAATACTTTGTCCACAGACACTTCATCAGTCACATCTATTTTATAAAATGTTACTTCTTTATTCGTTATTTGTTTTATTTTCTCTATAGTCTCAGCCTTACTGTTGCAAAGATTATCTGCAACAATTACTGTATGACCTGCTTCCAGCAAAGCCACACAAGTATGTGAGCCTATATAACCGGCGCCGCCGGTTACTAGTATGTTCATAGGATAGAATCACCTCAATTCTTTTGATTTAAGAAATGCTTGTTCATCTTTAATCTTTACAATACAAATCCATATTATACAACTCATATAGTAAGCATTTCTTTAGGTTAAGACCTTTTCTTTTGAATGCTATCAACATATGCCTTTTTAATAACTTCATCTGCACATGCATGTTTCTGCAATTTGGAATATAATTTATTAACTTTTTCAATCCTCATTATATTTTCAGAATTATCAATATACTTCTTTATTGTTTCAATCAATGTATTTCTCTTAATTACTTTAATATTAGAAAAAATGACCCTTATTTTCTTTAGTGTACAGCGATCACTGAATATTATGTAAGACTTATAAATACTATCGTTATACGAATCTATAACAAATTTCAACGCATCTATCTGTCCTTTATTCTGTTAAATCCCAAATACACTGAAGTTCCATCACTAGCTCCAGCCCTATCGATCAATACATCCATAACCTGCGGACCGCTGCCAGGTACAAAGAACTGATGCACTTCATGACTTATTGCATATAGAATACAAATTGATAAATTAAAAAATTCCTTAAAAAAGTTTTTTCAAAGGAATTTCTGTAATTTCCAATAAATTAGTGACTTACACCAAGTCTTTACTAATCGCAACCTCATCAAAAGCAATACTTTTTAATTCTTTTTCAAATTTACTTTTAACATATTTTAGTTCATCTAAATTATCAATCTCATATATACTATCTTCATTAATCATATGAACATGAACATCTAGCTTAGAAATATTTTTTCTAACTATATCATCCCAATATAAATTTTGAAATTCTCCACTATCGATTACCCTTTGAAGCTCATCTACTATTATATCTGCATCATTTTTATTCCAATATGATACACCACTTAGTATATAACCTTCTCCACTGCATACATCTATATCCTTCACTTTTAAAGAATCATCAAAATTTAATTTCCACTCTTCTTTAAAATCTTTCTTATATGCAGTGAAATATGTTGACTTATCTAAACCTCTAACAAAAAAATTTTCATTAATATATACATCTGCATCTATTACATAGGAAATTTTTAAGTAATCTCTTACTAAGTACATAGTATATATATTATTGTAAATATCATACTTATCATTATGAACTAACTTTACCCCATACTTTTCTTTCAAGTACTCAAACTTTTCTGATAAGTATCCAGTTAAAACTATTATCTCCTCAACTCCAACTTCTTTTAGATACTCAATTTGTCTCTCCATTAGTGGCTTTCCGTTAACTACTATTAAAGATTTAGGAGTATCTAAAGTTATAGGTCTCAACCTTGTCCCCATTCCTGCTGCCAATAAAATTGCTCTCATACTTTTCCCTCCATCTATAGCTTAACTAACTTCCTGATAACTTCTAGGTTTTATATTATCTCCGATTATAACCAAGCTTGTACCAGAAAACACTATAATACAGCCTAATAAAGCATTAGTTGAAATTTGTTGTGAAAAAGGTGGTAATATTAGTATTAATGGTATCCATAATACATAAGAAATATTTAAAATCATAGCTGGTGCCACACTTATATATTTCATTGAAACATACCATAAAACGTATGATGCACCACCTATAAATGAACCTATTGCAAAAACAAGCCATATAAATGATTTGTTAATAATTGCAAACATGTCTGAAAATTGAATTCCACTATAAAATTCAATTACATATGAATATTCTCCACTGATAAGCAAAAATATTATTAAACACGTTCCTAAGATAACAATTGAATAAATGTGCCTTATTGTAATTGTTACAATTGGGTTTACATCCTCCTTTATTAATTTATAACCAAATATAGCCTCTAATCCCCAACCAAGTGCAGGTATCAATGATATTATATACACAACTAAACTAACTGTTTCTAGTTGATATGTTACAACTACTCCTAAAATTGAAATTATACCTCCAATTATCTTTACTTTTGATAATCTCTCCCTAAATACTAAGAATGATGCTACTGCACCAATTACGGGATATAAAGCTGAAAAAGCTCCTGCAACCGTCGGTGATATAGTACTAACAATTGCATAGGGTATTAAACCTAATGGACCAGCTAATATTGCTGCTGGAATTATTCCAAATCCTTTTTTTGACAAAAGTACACTTTTAAACTCTTCTATTAAATTATTTCTTCTTAATACAAATAGTTCAAATACAACATTAAAAAATAAATCCACTAATGAAATTAACACAGTTGTGATTAAAATTAACATTATTCCTTTTATACTAAACAAATCTCCTTCTGCATTAGCGTATAAGTTTAATACTGTATATAATACTATTGTATACATTGCCCATGTTACACCAGATAGTAACCCTAACACATTCCCTTTTTTACACAAGATTTCACCCTCTTTCTCCTATTCACTATTGGCTAGTTAACATATTTTTTAATAACTCTAAGTTTTTCTTACATCTTTCATATCTATTAATTCCATAGGTACCGAACTCATCACCTTGTGCTTCTTTTATCACTGTCCATATACTCCATAAGAAATCTTGACAAATCTTATGAATGATTACTCTTATTTTTTCATTCTTATTTGCTTCTCTTCCTAAATATATTTTTTGCAGAATTTGTTCTTGCTCCTCTAGTAACTCATTTTCAAGTACATACGCCGCTAAATCCCACATATTATCATTTAGGCCACCATATTCCCAATCTATAAGATACATTTTTCCATGTAAATCTTTTATAAAGTTCTCCGCAACAGTATCATTGTGTGATGAAACCAGTTTAAATCCAAACTCATTAAGCTTTTCCTTTAGACCCATTACCTCTTTTTTGACATTATAATAGCTATCATATAATTTTCCATTTACCTTAGTTGCTAATACCTCATATTTTTCAATTTTTGAAAATACGTCAAACTCATTTTTCATGACCATATCGCTATCATGTAGCTTTTTAAGAATAGTAGCAACTTTATCTATATTTTTCTTCCTTTTAGCTGTTTCAGGATTTAATGTTTCAGCTTCTTCTATCATTCTTGATATTTTAACCCCTGTACTTTCATTAAAATATACTATATCTGCATCTATTCCGTAGTCTGCAGCTAATTTAGAGTTAATCATCTCTTTATGTCTATCTATCATCTCTTCAGTACCATTACCAGCAATTCTTAATATAAATTCCGTGTCATCAACTAATACCCTATAGTTTTTATTAGTCATTCCACCAATCTGAACTACTTCCTTTATGCTATCTTCTGATACATTTAGTCCATTGAGTATTTCCCTTTTTATTTTCTCTCTCTTATAATGAATTTCTTTTCTTTTTATAATAGGATATATATATCTTCTTATCCTATCATACTGTTCATCATTATCTATTTCTCCCCAAGCAAGATCATTAATTTTTAGATATCCTACATTATAATTTCTTGCAACATCTAACATTGTATACTCATAATTCATATATGGATTTTCATTATTAGCAAATTCTTTTAGCATAAGCTGAAATAACTTATAAGAGATTTTACTTACTCCAATCATTTCACCATCAATTCTATTAAATTGATGGATATCTTTAGACATTTTATATAAATATCCATCTCTTATCTCAACAAAAGCTTCATCTCCTGATCCACTTTCGTTAGTTAAAACTATACAGTCTCTATTTTGATTTTTTATAAGTTTCTCTATGACTCTATCTTCAAAAATAATATCATTTTCAACTAAAATAAAATCATCTGTTATGTACTTTTGAGCTAAAGATAGAGAAAACATAGTGCCTGTCCACTTGTACTCTTGATTAGTTACACAATGAATATCGCTATGTTGCTTAGCAAATTCTTTATAATATTCCTCTTTGTATCCTGTTACAATAACTATTTTTTCTATACCATTGTTTTTCAGTTGTTCTATAATTCTTTCTATTATCTTAAATTCCTCTACATTTAAAAATCCTGGTGGCTGATTAAAGTACTTATTATATCCCGCAGCAAGTATTACTGCTTCCTTTACCGTTTTATTTTCATGTTTATGTAAGTTTAATCTTTTTTTCTTTTGTTCTTTTAATAATTTTTCAAGTGCATATGAGCCATATTGTGTTAATTCATACCTTGTATTATTTCCTTCTGAATATATTTCTATATATTGTTTTTCTTTTAGTTTTTTTATCATTGAATTAACTTTTCCTAAAGATACATTTAAACCTTCTGATATTTTTCTTTGGCTTATATTGTTATTATCATTAATTAATCTTAATACATCTAGATCCAAAATATCCTCCTCTTACTAAAAAATAGTAGTGTTCATTATTTGAACACTACTATAAAAGTAACATATTTTTTTTACCGTGTCAATATATTCTAATTCTTATTTTCTATTTTTTTAGATTACTACCACTACCTTTTTAATTTTTTCTTTACTTAATTTAACCTGTTGTGCTAGTTAAAATCAATTTACTTGATATGGTAAGTTGATTTCAACAAAAAAATATCCTCCTAAACTTAAGGTAATGGATATATTATACAAGAAATAAAGATTTAATTTTTGATATATCTTCATCTTTTCCAAGTAATTTGTTTATAAAAAACGATATATTATGAGAAAGAATTTTTATCTTGATTCTAGTAATAAAGCCCCAGTACGACTTAGTTTTTACCCTGTTTATATTTAACCCCTCAGATAATTGTGAAAAACTAGTTTCTATTCTTCTTCTGACTTTAAATATTAATTGCCTTATATCTTTAGGATACTGAACCTTACTATTATCTCGTTTTAAGAAAATTAAATCTATATTTTTTTCTTTTTTTAATTCATGTGTTAACATTTTATTTACATACCCTTTATCTCCAATTGTATAAGCAGAATTATACTTTTCACTTAAATCAAATACAGCTTCTATCAGCTGGTGTTACAATAACATCAGTAAAAAATCGTTCAGTTGTAGTTAATGCATGTAGCTTAAAACCAAAGTAAGTTTCTTTTTATAAGGACAATATCCATAAGAGGCTACGCCTTTGAAGCATTTACTAAAGTGAGCTCTACTAAATTTACAAACAGAGATAGGCATACTATCTACAATCCTTATATTACTTGAATATCTAGACATAAAGTGCGATAGATATTCTCTAATAGTATCTATTACAGAGTGTAAATTTCTCTTTGTTCTATTAAACCTACTTCTATCGCCTAAATTAGGAAATAACATAGAGAATTCTCTTTTTAAAAGACTGAAAAATGCTTTTTCTGAATCTATTGTTACAATTCTCCAACGATACTTATAGTAATAATTTCACTATCTGAAAGTTTACTATCTTTAACATTTCGTCTATTTCTAATTGATATAGATGTGATTTCATTGTATATCATCAATGACTACAACAATAGTTGTAAATAAATCCGTTAAATTCTCAATATTTTGGATAGAATAGTTATTAAGCTCCAACATTTGAAAACCTCCTTTATTAAAGTTTTTGGAATAACTTTAGGTTTTCACATTTGTTGGAGTTTTATTATTTTAAAATTTAACTAGCACAACGGGTTACTTTATGTAGTTTTTTGAATACAACTCAAAAAAATTCATATTTCCGATGCTCTATTTATTATATTCTCAACTTAATACTTTTAACTACTAAAGTAACTTTATCTTTCTCTTTATATAATATTATAAATGAATATATAAAAAGAATTATAAAAGAAATAACGTTAGTAAAATAATTAACTATAAATAAAAACAAAGTAATAGTAAATATGCTAATATAATCGTTATTATACTTTATATTTTGCTTTTCAAAAAAATCTTTAGCCAATTTATAATGCCATATAATATATGTTACTAAAAGAGCCACAGATATAGATATAGAGGATTTATATATTTTAAACATTAGCATAGTCAAAACTATATTAAAAACAAGAACTATTAAATTATTTTTTAATAGTAATCTTTCAAATCTTAATGATTTATATAAGGTATTATAAATCATACTAATTCTTGTTTGATAAACTAAAGTAGGATATATAATAGATAAATACAAAATAGAATTTATATACATTGGAAAAAATAATTTAATAACTGTAACAAGAGGAAAATATGTTAATAACAAAAGAGGTGAAAAAATAGATAATAAATTATCACTTCTTAAACTTACTTCTGTTATCCTCTTATTACTATATGTTCTTGATAGTGGATATAACACAACAGCAATAGCCGATATAACTTGAGTAACTATTATAAATGTTGAAAAAACAAAAGAATAATAAGCAAATTCCTCTATACCTAAATTTTTTTCAACAAAAATCCTACCGAAACCACTCATAAACATAGCACTTATTGTACTTAACATCAAAAAAATTCCTGATTTGATATTTAAAAAAATTTCTTTAAAAAACATTTTATCGAATTTAGGTTTTCTAAAAATCATTTTATTATATAAAAATATATTAAATCCAATTACACATAGTTTCGATATAATAGAAAAAATTATAACAATTTTAAAGTTAAATGACTTAAAAATAAAACAGTACAATAGCAAAATAGCAAAAACTATTTTTTCTAAAATTAAGGAATTTGAATAAATTTTAAATTTAGATATAGATTGACTTAATACAAGAAAAAAAGTTATTACACATTGTAATATTATAACTATAGCTAAAGCAACATATGTAAATCTCTTTTCATACTCTATATCTAATAAGCTTACTATCCCTCTAGCGCTTATAGCTAATACAATTGTATATATTACAATTCCCCAAAAAAAACTACACATTAAATCTTTATCTACTTCATCATATTTATAGCCACCATATTTAAGATATAGACCATCTCCAAATCCAAGTAATAAAAAAATAATATAGTTAGTATAAAATAAAAATAGTTGCCAATAACCAAAGGATTTTGCATCTAAATTATTAGGAATAACAGAAAATATAAATAAACTTAAAGCAAAAACTATTATATTTGCACTGACAACTCTAAAAAAAGCTAATATATTTTCATTTATAATTTTCATTTTTCACTCCTCAAAAACTAATACTCTAATAACATTATTTCCTTAACCCTAATAAAAATTTATACAAGCCTATTTTTTTTACAAAAGGCATTAAAACTTTTCTTTTAATAACACCTACAAAAGTATACTCACAATATTTTTTTAGAACATAATCAAATCCATTATTCTTATAGTCTTCCCAAAATAAAGGAGTTTTAGGATTTCTCATACTTGGATACTGTAAATTAGGTTGTAAACATTCTTTCATATTACTTTCCTTTAAAATACACTTATCTTTAATAGACTTAAAAACATTTAAACCTTTTTCATTATTTATTATAACTAAAGATACACCTTTATTGTCATCAAACTCTTTATGATTTTTTTCTATTCCCCAAAAATCCCCAAGAGTAATATCACCAACTCTATTTTCACATGTAAATCTACAATTATAACAAGATTCCCTTAAAATTATATTATGAAGAAATAGTATTCCAAAATAATTTGAAGCTAAATGCTCTGAAAACTTATCTTTAGAATAATCTATAACAAATGAAGGTTCATGCCATCCATGTTTTTTATCTCTAAATTTTATATCTTGTATATCCCTTTTATTTTTTTTATTCTTCTCGAAATTTATATATTCAGACCATATCATAGGACTCGGTGTTCCGTGACAAACTAAATCACATGTTAATAAATTTTCATAGTATTCATTGTTAAGATAAGATTTTAATCCAGCAACTTGACACGGTGTTCCAATAAACATGGTTTTTCTTTTAGAATCTAAACTAAAACGAATTTCTTCAAAGACATTTTTCAAATCGCTTTGTACATATTTAGAACCTCTAAGAAGTTTTACTTCATCTTCATTTTCTGCTGATTTATGAATAACATTAAAATCTTCATCATAACCAGAAGCAAATATTATCCCACCCTTACCTAATATATTCTTAGACAATATAGTAAACATCCCACCTGAAGAACTATCCATTCTTAATCCATTGTCCTTTGATTTCATAGCATATACTATTTGTTTTTCATCATTTAAAAATTTCTTTAAATTAAGACTATTATGCGGACATGCTTTTATACATTCATTACAATCTACACATATACTTTGATCAATACGAGGAACAACAAAACCATTTTCATTTTTTACTAGTTTTATAGCCCCTAAATTGCATTTATAATAACATGCTGTACATCCTGTACATAAATTTTCTTCAATAACAAAATCCATTAGAATCTCACCCTTACAATAATTTTTTATCTAATGACTAAAAATTGTACTACGCCCTCTTCTTCAAGAGAGAGAACAAAAACCTTAAGCCCTTGATTAGTAGGACTAAAATTCAGTTGCAGTAAAAACAACCTCTAAATTAAGTTTCACTTTATTCATAACAAAACTCCTTTAGTTCTTTATATATATATTGAATTTCTTCATCTCTTTCTGGATGCTTTTCATATAATCTAGTGTTTTTTATAGATATATCTGGATTGAAGTTTTGTTTCTTATATTTATGATTAGATCTCTCCAGACCTAAAAATTTCATTATTTTATCTAAAGAATTTTCATAATCATATATTAAATCTTCAAATTGAATTAAAATAGTATTATGTTCATTATATTTTTCAAATTTTCTATGTCTTCTTGTAATTTCATACCATTTACAAAAGGTTTTCACATCTCTTGGTATTACAGCTGTCTTCCAATATAAATTCTCTAATAAGAATAAATCTCTCGGATCTCTATCAACAACAACAATTTTTATATTTTCAAAATACCTAGTATATCTATCTACATTTGTTGGGGGAACTAGTTGATCTACCATTAAAAATTCTTTATTATCTTTATTTGCAATTTCAAATAAATCCTTTAAATATTTTCTAGTTACAGCTAAAAATTCAGCTTCTGTAGGATAAGAACAATAAGTAACTTCATTTCTTATAAGTTTAAATCCTCTTTCTTTATCCTTTATAAAAAATCCTGCAAAGCGTCTAACAATTTTAGCTAAAATTTTATATGTTGTATAATATAACATCCCTTTATCAGTTAAATCATAATGCCAGTAACCATTATATTTAAACTCTGTTAATTCTTCTATATAGTTATAGGACATTTTCTTAAACTCATTTTGAAAAAAACCTTCATACTTTTTTAAAAATCTATTTCCCGATAAAAAATCCACTGTTTTTTTATATCGCTTCAAAGCTCTTCCTGAATTATGTCTATTTTGATTCTCAACTAAATTATGTTCTAAATCTGAAATTCCTTCTGGATCATGTACAAATCTAAATTCATAATTACCCAAAGATTTACAATTATCAAATTCCGATATCAGATCTGTAATAGCACTAGACCCAGTGCCATAATAACTTGCACATGTAATTATTTTCATAAACTTTCCTCTCTTATTTATTATTTTCTATAGAATCTAATAAAAATTTTTTTGATTTTTCAATTTCCTTATCAAGATTTTCATTAACTAAACTATAATCAATTTGAACAAAATTCTCATTAAATTCATCTAATTTATCTGATCTAATAGCCACATTATCTAAACCCACTATATTAAATAGGCTATTAACCCTTTGAGGAGATTTAGGATTAACTATAGGAACAAACTCCTTATTAAATAATATAGAAAATGCAACACCATGGAAAGAGTTTGTTATAACATGTTTTGCATTGTAAAGTAAATTCAAAAATTCATACGGAGTAGCTTCTAACTCTACATGTACATCTTTACCTAATCTATATTTATCGAATATTTCTTGAGATATAACAATAACTTTATAACCTGTTCTTTTAGATATTTTTTTTGCAAGAGTCGTTAAATCTTTTATATTAGTTAATGCATATACTAATATATATTCTTCTTCCATATTCCTTGCTTTATCTATAATATTATTTTTCCATTCATCTTTCGACAATAAAAAAATCGGGTCTAGTACATGTTTTGCATTTAAATTTAATTTATGTTTTAAATGTTTAACTCCTTGACTTTCTCTTACCGAAATATACTCTAGGTTACTTAAATTCTTATATATTTCTTCATTATATTTATCATTATCAAATTCATAAGCACCAAAACTAGATGCATAAGAAATCCTTTTAGAATTCTTTGCAAATGAATTATAATAAATAGAATCAACCTCTTTATTCTCAGATAATTCAGGATTCCAAATTTGATCACTTCCAGATATGCATAAATGAAAATCTTCACATTTTCCTTCAAGCAAATCTTTTTTAGTGTACATTTCAGTTAAATTAAGCATAGCTTTGCTAAAATCTCTAAAGTTTTTAATCCTAATACCTCTACTTTTAAATCCTATAATATCGTTTAACATATAATACATATATATTTTTTGAAGCCTAAATCTTATAGGTTTAACTCCTCTTTCTATAAAATCATTTTTGTAATTAATAGTCTTAACATCATGACCGTTATTCTCTAAAAATTTATTCAATGAATAAGCTTGCATCAAAGCTCCATAATTAGCCGCATTATGAAAAGTTATTGTTGAAATTTTCATTATAATCCTCCAAAATTAAACTTTTATTTTATTACATGACTACAATTCTAATACTTCTTTTTTAGTTATAGAAAATATTTCCTAATTCCCTAGATGAGTTCAGCATAAAATTTAGCTATAGTAAAAGCCACTTCTTAATTAAGCCTCACTTTTTAAACAAGCATTTTTCTTAATAAAAGGTAGAATAACTATTATAGTAAAAAATCTCGATGAAAATAATTCAGTATAAAACACGAGCCCACTAAACCTAATATTATAGAATACATTTCTAATATATAATTATTTTTTTTACAAAAAACTAGTATATACATAAATAAAATTACAAATAAACTAGTATAAATTATTCCTGTTTGAGTTAATAAATTAATTAGTGTAAAATGAGGCATAGGATTGTTAATCATCTTGGAAATTTGATAGCCTCCAAGACCTGCTCCTAGAAAGAAATTTTTACCATTATGTAGGAATAATTCTAAACCCTCTATATATCCAATAAATCTCCCATTATCATCCAATAAATTTACAGCATTAGGTCTAACAACTAATAACAATTGATTTCCTAAAATAAATGTAATTATTAAATAAATTATATATCTTATTTTTTTCGCCATACCTAGTTCAAGTAGACTATATATACAAAAAGTTACTACAAAAGATACAAACCCCGTCCTAGAAGAAGATAAAACCATACCACAAAGAATTATGATAAAACCTCTAATTTTATAAATTCCTTTTCTCTCAGTATTTAAAACAACTATGAATAAAGCTACTGCTAAAGATATAGTTGCTGAACTTATATCATCATATAATAATTGACTGTTTATTCTATTACCACCTATGAAAATAATCCTAGACAAATTAATTATATTAATACCAAAAAACTTTGCAAAAAAGAATTGTGTAATTATACCAAAAGATGCTATTACACATGAATTTACATATGCACTCTTAACACTTTCAAATTCATACCTATAAAATTTATTGTGAATTACAGACGCTAATAGTATCATTAAGTAAAAGAATAATAATGTTATATAATCTCCTAAAGCATCTTTAATATCAACAGACAAACCCATTATTAAAATTCCTAAACAAATTAAGCTAAAAAGAATATAAAGTAAAAAAGATTTGTTCTTATCTAAATATACTTTATTACTTAATAAAGTTGAAATTATAAATCCTAACCCAAATAAATAAAACCAAGGAAGTTTTAAAACCGCAAAGCTAGTTCCTAAAATATTAAGACTAGAAATAGGTAGTGAGTATGCTGCTAATTCTAATGTTATTATTTGAAATCTATTGCCTTTCTTTTTTGATATATAAAAAAATATACTAACTATTATAAACGATGTTAAAAATACTGTTATTCCGCTAATACCCTTTTTTAAAAAGTATATATGTTCAAATAGCAATAAAAGACCTAAAAAAAATTTCATTTTCCCCTCCGTCTATAAACCCTATAATTTTTTATTTTCATACAATATACTCCAATAAAGCCAAATAAAATATCCTATAGGGTATAGAATTACATATAAAAATTTATATACCTTTAACCTATGAAAATATTTCTTTTCTTTTTCATTGGAGAATAAATAATAAACTATATATAATAACATCATCTTTATTTTAACCGAAAGTTTAACCTTATCATTAAAATATACTAAAGATCTTTCCATACCACCTTTAGGTGAATTTACTCTCATTTTTCGACCTGATTTAGTTAATCCCCCTTCTAAGTATTCACATACGTATATAGGATAATTTATATACACAGTTTTATAATCATACCCTAATTTCGTCCAAATAACGTCCTCACCTATAAAATTTTCACCTTTAAAATAAGGAAATTTATTATTTTTTAAAATTTTTCCTCTAAAGATTTCTGCTTTATCACCATAAATATTTTGATTAACCCTACACTTTATATGATCCGATATATATTCATCAAAAAGATATTCTTTTCCTATAATATTTCCACTTGTATATTTACGTAAACAACTAATACAACAAATATTTTCATCATTTTCATATTTTTCTATTTTTCCATATATAAATTCTACTGCATCAGGAGTAAGAAAATCATCGCTATCTAATATCAATATAAATTCATCATCTATAAAATCATAGGCATAATTTAAAGCCGTATGCTTACCACCATTTTCTTTCTTTTTATATATTACATCAAACAAATTAGATTGCCTAATAATTTCCTTCATTAATAATTCAGTATCATCTTTACTGCCATCGTCTATAACTAACCATTTAAAATTCTTATTGGTTTGTTCCTTTAAACTTTCAAAACATTTTCTTAGCGTATGCATTCTATTAAATGTGGGTGTTATAATAATTAACTTTGATTTCATAGCTATAAACCTCTATATAATTTATTTAGTTGATTTTTCCATTTTTCTTTATTCGTATACTTATCAACTATTTTTTCATTACAACTTTTCAGTTCATCTTTAAATGTTTTATCATTATAAAATTTATTTACTTTGTCTAAAAATTCTCCTTTACTATTGCATAAAGACACCGGCGAACCTTTAAAAATTCCTTTAAGACCACCTACATTGGATACTAGAATAGGTTTATTTAATATAATACTTTCTATAGCAGTTAATCCAAAGCCCTCCCATTTAGATGGCATTACAACTAGCTCACTTGATTTTATAAAAGGATACGGATTAATTAAAAATCCTTTTATTTGAATATTTTTTTCTAATGAATTTGTTAGTATATATTCTTCACATTCACTTCTAAGTTCTCCCTCCCCAATCATTACAGCTTTTATATTTGGTTTGTATTTTTTTATTTCCTCTATTAATTCAATAAACATTATAGGGTTTTTTGCTAAAGTCAGTCTTCCAAAAAAAGCAATATCATACTCTTCATTGGAAATTCCTTCACAAGACAATCTTAGTATTCTTTCTTTATTTAAATAATTTTGAATAACCACATATTTATTTGAAGCTCCTCTCTTAGTTTTCAATTCTTTAAATATAGAGTCAGAAACAGCTATAATTTTTTCATATTTATTTATAGTTAAGGAATATAGAATACTTTTGATAGATAACTTTGAAATTTCAGGAGAATTATTGTGTAAATGGGATATTATTTTTCCTTTAAAGTTACATAAAGATACCATAAAACTAGCTTTATAATCATGAGCATGTATAATATCTGGTCTATATAATTTTATTGCTTTATTCAAATTTTTTATATTTAGAGTCTTTAAAGGAATAAATTTTATTTCCTTTTCATAAAGAACTTTAGAAATATGTCCATCACAGGAACAATAAGCCATTCCTATATCGCCTTTAAAAATATCTATAATTTCACAAACAATATTTTCTGCTCCTGAATAAGCCGAACTTCCTAAAATATGTAATACTTTCATAATTTGCTCCTTCATTAGAATTTAAAAAACAATTTCTCTGTATATCTCTTTTATTTGCTCTAACACATTTTCAGTTGAATACTTTATAACTTTTTTTGAACTTCTTTCTTTAAATAAATCATATAAATCTTTATTTTCTATTAATCTTTGTATTTTATTAAAAAATTCTTGACATGAATTTTCTTTAACTACATAGCCATTATAATTATCTTTTATTAAGTCAATATGTCCTCTTGAATTAGTTACAACACAAGGTATTCCACTTGCCATAGCTTCCATTATATTAACTGGTAAGCCTTCTCTTCTTGATGATGCCACTGCTATATCTGATATTTTTAAGTACTTTGGAACATCTTTAACATACCCAAGAAACTTAATATCTTTTTCTAATCCTAAGTTTTTAACTTGATTACTATATTTATCCAAATAAGGGCCTGTACCGGCTAATAATAACTTCACATTTGGTGTTCCATTTTTTATTATATTAACTGCATCTATAAGCAAATCTTGATGTTTATTATAATTTAACTCTGCCGCATAAAACAAAATAAAATCATTTTCTTGATAGTTATACTCTTTTCTTAATTTCATTTTTTCTTCAATAGTAGGTATAGAGAATTTATTTAAATCAATTCCTACACCATTAATTTTATATACAGAATTTTCTTTTCTTAATTTTATCTTTTTAGCTAAACGAAAATCTTCTTTGTTAATAGTTATTATTGCATCTGTCCACCTTGCAGCAATGCTCTCCATCGTATAATATATAAGCCAATTTTTTAATGGGGCACTTTTAAAAAAGTGAAATCCATGAGCTGTATATAACATCTTTAAATTAGGAATATTTCTACAAGCTAATCTAGTTAAAAAAGATGCTATAGGTGTATGGGTATGTACTAATTCATATCCCTCTTCTTTAACTATTTTTTTAATTTTCTTATATGCATTAAAGTTCTCTCTTTTTAATGGTGACCTTTGAAACTCTATATTGTGAATTTTGCATCCTAATTCTGATATTTCTGGACTAATCTCTTGAACTAACTTAAAAGCAACATCAACTTGATGTCCCTGCTCGATTAGTAGTTTTATATGTGGAATTAAAAATGCATTTACTGTATTTGATATTGTTGTAACATATAATATTTTCATTTTTAATTCTCCATTCTCTCAATCAATATTTTCTTTCAATCTATCTTTCTAGCCGGAACCCCAACATAAGTCCCTACCTCATTTATATCCTTAACCACCACAGCACCTGCACCAATTTTACAACCACTGGTGATGTTTAAGTTATTACTAACTACACTTCCAATTCCTAGCCATGTACCTTTCCCTACTTGAACAGTACCGGCTGTATTCACTCCCGGAGATATGTGAACATAATCTTCAATCACATTATCATGATCTATCGTAGCACCCGTATTAATAATACAACCTTTACCTATTCTACTACAGCAATTAATAACTACTCCAGACATTACAACTGTTCCTATTTCTAACTTTACCTGTTCTCCAATAACTGCTCTAGGATGAATTAAAGTTGGTATACTTGCTCCTAAAGCTTCAAGTTGGATCTGTACCTTTTTTCGTGTTTTATTGTTACCTATTGCTACAAAGATGTCACACTCCCCGATGTATTTAGACACATCACTTACTTTTCCGATAACCTCTATTCCCATTGAGGATTTAATATTTTCATCATCATCAAGAAAAGCAATATGTTGCCACATATTCATTTTCAAGGCTATATCAGCAATTACCCTACCATGACCACTAGCACCAATAATTAAAAGCTTATACTTCTTCATATCTTCACTCTTTCCTCAATAGTTCGTCTGAAAGGTTCCATAGTTGCAGAAGTTTCTGAATTGATTCCTTCTCTTATAAAAACCTTCTTTATAGTTAAAAATATAATCTTCCAATCACCAATGAAACTAACACCATTCACATACTCAACATCAAGGTCAAACTTATCTTCCCAACTGATAGCATTTCTACCACTAATCTGAGCCAAACCAGATAATCCTGGTCTAACATCATGACGTCTTTTTTGATGTTCGTTATATAATGGTAGGTATTGAACCAATAATGGCCTAGGTCCAATAACACTCATGTCACCTTTAAATATATTGAATAACTCCGGTAATTCATCAATAGATGTACTCCTTAAAAACTTACCAAACTTCGTAAGCCTCACACTATCCGGCAACAACTCTCCATTCTCATCTCTCTCGTCTGTCATGGTTCTAAACTTATAAAGAGTAAATATCTTCTCATTAAGCCCAGGTCTTTGTTGTTTAAATATCACTGGACCACCAAGTTTAGTCCTTACCAACAGAGCTACAATCAACAAAACAGGTGATAAAACAATAATTGCTAATACTGATAACATAAAGTCCATTAGTCTTTTGAAATATTTTCTATATATACCACCTTTAGCCATCTGTATATCTATCGGTTTAACTTCAGTTTGCATCTATAACCACAACCCTTTAATTATCTTCACTATTCTCTCCAAATCTTCATTCGTCATCTTCGTGTCACATGGCAAGCAAATACCATTCTCAAATATCTTCTCAGACACACCATCACCAATAAAATCATACTCCTCAAAGAACGGCTGCATATGCATTGGTTTCCAAACAGGTCTTGATTCAACATTCTCTAATTCAAGTGTTTCCATAATATCTAAAGGTCTAACTTTCCCACTTAACGTCATGCAACTTAACCAATAATTAGGTTCATCCCACTCATTAACTGGCATCATCTCAACACCATCAAGTTCACCAAGTTCTCTTTTATAAAACTCAAAAATGTACTTTTTCTTCTCAACTCTCTCCTCTAAAACCTTAAGCTGTCCTCTGCCAATACCAGCAACAATATTACTCATTCTATAATTAAATCCAAGTTCACTGTGCTGATAATGCCTTGCTTGATCTCTGGATTGTGTTGCCCAGAATCTAGCCTTAGCAATTTTCTCTTTATGGTTAGATACAAGCATTCCTCCACCTGAAGTAGTTATAATCTTGTTACCATTGAATGAGAAAATACCATAGTCACCAAAGCTTCCTGTATGCTTTCCTTTATAATAAGTTCCCAAAGACTCAGCTGCATCTTCAATAAGTACTACGTTATGTTTCTTACATATATCAACTATCTTATCCATATCTGCAGACAAACCATAAAGATGAACAACTAAAACTGCCTTTACATTAGGATATTTTTCAAAAGCCTTTTCTAAAGCTTTAGGATACATATTCCAAGTCTCATAATCACTATCAATAAATACTGGAATTGCATTCTCATATATAATAGGATTTGCTGTAGCTGAAAAAGTAAGTGTTGGACAGAAAACAATATCTCCTTCACCTACTCCTGCAGCTTTTAGAGCTAAATGAATAGCAGCTGTTCCTGCACTCAACGCAGCAGCTGATTTGACCCCTACTTTTGCAGCAAGCTCATTTTCAAATTCATTAACATTCTTACCAAGAGGAGCAATCCAGTTAGTATCAAATGCTTCTTGTATGTACTTCATTTCATAACCCTCATCACTCATATGTGGTGATGAAAGATAGATTCTTTTATTTTCCATAATCTCTATCTTCACCTTTCCTAAGCTGTTACACTTCTGATATAATCACCCAATTAAAACTTAACTACACATCAAGAAATTCTAATTCATATTAAGTTTTAACGAGTTTATATTGCAATCTCTGCCTTGTATGTTTGTCCTAAAATTGCAATATTAGCCGAGTAAAAAATTAATCTAATCAGGCTCTCACATACTAAAAATGAAGATAATTTAAATGTTAGCTACGTTTTGATTAATCTTTTACTATACAACTTAGATTGTAATGTTTGAATATCCGTAGAGAAACTTCTTTGTCTGACCGTAAGGGAGTTTAAGAAGTTTTAGGATATTTAATAAGATACAATCTTTAGTTGTATTAAAAGATTGATTAAGTAGCGGTATTTCAATTATCTTCATTTTTTGCTCACCCACATATAAAGATTTTAAACTGCTGTAACGGCAACCTCCCTATAAGTTGGTACAAGTTTCTTAATAACCACACTAAGAAGTTCTTCTTCTTCATTTCTTACAATTTTCTCAAGCATCTCTAGTTCTTTTTTCAAAGCATTTATATCCATATCTATTGGCTTTCCTATAAATATCTTCTCGTGTTTTGTGCTTGTAAGTCCTTCTTCTGCCATTAGAAGTTCTTCATATAGCTTTTCCCCAGGTCTTAGTCCTGTGTAATTGATCTTTATATCTATATCCGGTTCAAATCCTGAAAGTTTTATAATATCTCTTGCAAGATCTGCAATCTTTACTGGATCACCCATATCTAGTACGAATATCTCTCCACCACTGGCCATAGCTCCTGCCTGAATAACAAGCTGAACAGCCTCAGGGATTGTCATAAAATATCTTATAATATCTGGATGAGTAACCGTTATAGGTCCACCTTCAAGTATTTGTCTCTTAAAAAGTGGTACTACACTTCCATTACTTCCAAGCACATTTCCAAACCTAACCGCTGCAAATTCTGTATCACTGCATTTATCAAGACTTTGTATTATAAGTTCTGCTGTTCTTTTAGTTGCTCCCATTATGTTAGTTGGGTTGACAGCCTTATCAGTGGATATAAGTACGAATTTTTTAATCTTGTACTTATCAGAAAGCTTAGCCACATTCATAGTTCCAAAAACATTGTTCTTAATAGCCTCAGTCGGACTATCCTCCATCAAAGGAACATGCTTGTGAGCTGCTGCATGGAATACTACATTTGGTCTATATTTCTTAAATATCTCTTCCATTCTAGAATTATCTCTTACAGAAGCTATAATAACTTTCAAATTTAGCTTATCATTATATTTTCTTTTAAGCTCTTGCTGTATTTCATAAGCATTGTTCTCGTATATATCTACAATTACCAATTCCTTTGGATTGAATCTTGATATCTGCCTACAAAGCTCAGATCCAATAGATCCTCCACCTCCAGTTACAAGAACGACTTCATTGTTTAAATAATCTGATATTTCATTCAAGTCTACTTTTATAGCATCCCTTCCCAATAAATCCTCTATCTGAATATCTCTTATCTTCTTTATATCTACACTTCCATCTATTAGTTCATACATTCCAGGAAGTGTCTTTAACTTACACTTTGTATTTTTACATATATCTATTAACTCTTTCGTTTCAAGCTTACTTATAGATGGCATTGCAAATATTATTTCATCTATATTTTTATCTTCTATCGCTTTCTCAATGTCTTTTCTAGTTCCATACACTAGTACTCCATGTATCCTTCTACCCTTTTTATTGATATCATCATCGATTACAGCTACAGGAACCTTTTTCATCTGAGGATTGTTACGTATCTCCTTAATAACCATGGCCCCAGCCGATCCCCCACCAATAACAAGAACTCTATTCCATTCTGTAGTTACTTCCAGCTTACCTTTTATCCTTCTTAAAACCCGATATGTAAATCTTACTCCACCTGTAGATATAGTTAATATAAGTATATTCACTACATAAAATCCTACAGGAATTTTTTCTTTATATAGAAAAAATACTGGTATCCATATAGAAGTAGATAGTATACAAGCTATAACTACTGACACCATTTCCTCTATACTAGCATATCTCCATAAGCTACTATAGAACTTGAATATATAGAATACTATCAACGTAGCAAAAATATATATAATCATATGAGACTTTATTATGTATATGTATTTATTTGGAGTATTAAAGTCAAAAATCAAAGACATAGATAAATATGAACATATATTGACAAGAATAGTATCTACAATTATTAATATAATTTGTCTAATTTTCACTTTGTTCATCATATTTTTCATATATAATTCCGAGTAAGAATTAACTAATTTAGTATCCTCCACAATATCCCCCTTTTATATAAAATTTTCATTCAAAACTTTCCATATATATATTGTATTATGTCAGCTTTAATACTACAACGTTTAAAATTTTACAATTTAAACGTACACTAAAAATTATACTACTTTAGTCCCATTACTCCAATTAGTTAAACTCTACTTTCGTTCGTTGTTTTCTACTAAATTTCGACTTTTCCCTTTTTTATTTCTTTTCAATTTCTTTTTTTTAATTCTAATTCATCTTAATCTTTAAATTCATTCTTTTTTTGTTGTAAATTGAATTATTTTGTCGAATAAATCAATAATTTATTTCTCGTTTATTTTTGACATATAATATTGTTTCTGAGAAGATTTTTGATTTTCATAATAGTTTTTTATAAGTTCTATAGTTTTTGTAGAGTAATTATTATCATTAAGTTCCTTTTCCATAGAGTTTAATATACCATCAACCTCGTTATCGCAATTTTTTTCAAGAGACTTAGCTTTATCATAATATTTAAGTCCAATCTTTGCTTTAACCGAACTAGTTCTATCATCTTCAGGTATACCATAGTACTCTTTTTTAGCCGTTGATACCATACTAGATATCTTAGATGAATAACCTGTCTGTATAGAATAAAATTTAGACTTGTACTTATCTATTATTTCTTTCTCTGTCTTTCTATCATTTTCTTTAGTTTTATTATTTTTATTAGAATTCGTTTTTGATTTATCTACATTTTCACTTAATTCCTTATCATCTGAATACGTATTATCTTCACCTTCTAAAACCTTGTTTATAGTTTCTTCTAGTTCTTCTTCAGTCTCTATACTTACCTCAATTTGCTTATTATCAGAGTCTTTTATATATACAACCTCAGGTTCGGGTTTTAATACATAATTTTTATAAGCGTACATACCAAGAGACATAGTTGTTCCTACAACAACTATGAGTAATATCTTAAATATATTTTTCATCTCAACCCACTCCTTCTTAAAAAAAGGTCTAGCGTTTAAGCTAGACCTTTTTATTTATCACCATGCTAAAAATTTGGAATTCATATTAAATTTGAACGACTTTTAAATTGCCGTTTTCACCTTACATGTTTTTAATTAAAACTGCAATTTACCTAAGTGAGAATTTAATATGAATTTTAAATTTTGCTTCATAAGCTCTATTATAGCCTATATCTATTTATTATACATTCTATATATTACAGAAGTAGACTCTGCTCTTGTTGCATTATCATTAGGTCTGAATGATCCATTACTTCCTTTTATAAATCCTTCTCCAACTGCTTTTGATAAATCTTCTTTTGACCAATCTGGAATACTTGCACTGTCATTAAAGAAGTTTATATCAGTTTTATTATCAGTGTCTATAGCTCTTCCTATCATAGTAGCCATTTGAGCTCTAGTTATATTATCATTTGGATTGAAGTTTCCATCATATCCTTTGATAAGTCCAGCTTTGTAAGCTGTATTTACATAATCTTTAGCCCAGTGATTGTTCATATCATTAAATTCTGATCCTGAATTAACCATGTCAAGCTCTAATTCATTAACTAATAACTTAGCAAATTCTGCTCTAGTTATATTCTTATCTGGATTAAATGTGTTTTCATCATATCCATTAACTATTCCTTTAGATGCCATAGATTCTACTGCTTGCTTAGACCAGTGGTTGATTGTATCTTCAAATGTTACATTTCTTTCAACTACTGCATACTTACTAAAGTGATCAAGATTTGCATATATCTTTCCATCTTTAATCTTTCCACCAACTATTTCAGTGTTATTATCGTTAAGTCTAAGAACTACAGACTTTTCTTTATCTATATTTACATCAGATATATTTATACCTACTTTAACCTTAGTTTTAAACTTAGAGTCTATATTAGTAGTTTTATCTTCACTTACTGTTACTAAGCTTAAATCTACTACCTTAGCTACAGATTTTATATCTTTAGCTTCTTTAACTTCATCTTTTGATAATTCTTTTACATCAAGTTTTATAGATGCATTTTCATCTTTTAAATCTAAGTTTTCAACTGGTATATTAACTTCTAATTCTTTTGTTTCTATACTTAAGTTTGCATTTTTACCTTCTAATTTAGATAATGCTTGTACTGGAAGCGATACTTCTACGTTAAGCCCCTTTACATTATCTAGCTTTATTTTTATTTTTGTTTGATCAGCTTTAGCTTCTAATGCTTTTTCAACTGCTTTAGATAATTCTTCTTTTTTTACACTTGCAACAACCTTGTCACCTACAGTTTTAACATCTACTGCATCATCTGAAACTGTCGCCTCTGATACTGTATCGCCCTTCTCATTTGTGCTAGTATCTGTAGATGATCCATCAGAGTTTGATCCGCTACCTGAGTTTGATCCTCCATTATTGTTTCCACCATTATTTCCATCTAAATTTGCTTCCTGGAATATACTAAGTTTTACTGCTATTTCTTTTACTTGTTTTGCTTTACCTACAGTATTTATTCTCTTTGATAATACATCCAAGAATACTTGTATAGCTTCTTCATATACTTTATCGTCGTGACTTAAAGTTATATTTAAAGATTTTTTAGCTTCTTCCATATAGTTGTCTGGAAGTACAAACATAATTTTCGAATCATTTCCCTTTACTAATATATCTCCTGATGTAAATACATCCTTTGCAAGCGTAATAAGTGTTTTTGCTTTATCCTCGTTAGTTTTTCCGTATTTAGAAAAATCTAAATTTCTAAATTCAGTAGGACAAGAATTGTATATGTATTCATAAGCCTTTAATACATCTGCTTTTAAATCTTCTTTTTCTTTATCTGACTTAGATTCATATCCTCTAAATTCAATTGCAAGACCTGCAAAACTTTTTCCAGAATAAGGTCCTTCTTGAAACTGTACATCACTTATAGCTTCTAATACTTTTTCTATTCCACAATTATTATAGTCATTTTCATTTACAAAATTGTATTTTTTAAGAAGTTCTAAAGCCTGTGTACCATTTGATTTTGCCTTCAATTCATTCACTGCTTCTTGTATCTCTGTTGTGTATTTTTCACTTTTAAGTAATGAATTCATTATGTTCAGAATAGTAGATGCATCATCATAACTTATATTGCTAAATTTTCCTTTGATTGAACTATATTCCTCTGTTGCTGTATCAGCATATGATATGAAACTTGCTGGTACCAAAGACACTATCAATGCAAATATTAATAATATCGAATTAAATTTTTTCTTCATATTAATTCCCCCTCTTTATTTTTTAATTAAATCATAAACCCTTTTAATTATTACTGCTGATTCTGCTCTTGTAGCTTCCCCTTTTGCGTCAAATGTTTTTTCAGATTTTCCATTTATTATATTCATATTTAGAGCCTTATTTATATTGTCTGATGACCATGTAGAAATACTAGCTTTATCATCAAACTTGTCTATACTTATGTTATTTGAATTTGTAACCTGTACATTTTGACTTTCAATTGCTCTCATTATTATAGTTACCATTTCCTCCCTATTTATTGTTTTATTAGGGCTGAATGAATTTTTATCAGTTCCATTTATAAGTTTATATTCGCTAGCTACCTTTACGTTGTTGTAATACCAATCATTTGCACTTATATCCTTAAACTCCATTCCGTAGAATACATCCTTTTGTTTCAAGTCAAATAATCTTACTATAAGCGCTGTAAACTGAGCTCTAGTTATCTTTCCTTCTGGATTGAAGCTCTCTTTAGATTCTCCATTTATTATTTTTTTCTCTACTAAAAACTCTATATCATTTTTAGCCCAGTGTTTTTCAATATCTTTAAACTCATTTTTTTCTATTTTAATTTCTTCTTTTTTAGCTTCATCTTCGCTGCTTGATGAAGATCCACCACTTGATGAAGATCCACCACTTGATGATGAACCACCATTTGATGATGTATCGTTATATTTATCTACAACATCTTTTAAATCATCTACCTTTTGATTTTTTAAAGAATCTATCAATTTCGAAGTATCTTCTTTACTCATCTTCTCAAGTACATCTAATGATTTCAACGCTTCATCTACTGTATATCCTTTTTCTTCTAATTTTTTCTTGTATTCTGGTGATGCATTTGCTATTACTTTTATATCTATTTTTAAATCGTCTACATCTATTACCCCGTTTTTCATATTATTTTCTAAAGCCTTTATCCCAGCTGCCTTTTTTTGTTGATCTGAAGTTGTAGCTATTTTTTCAAGAAAAAAGTTAACATCTGAAGTTTTTACATCTGCAAATGCTAGTCCACTTAATGATCCGACTATCATGGTAGTTATTAATGCCTTTGAAATAATTTTTTTCAATTCAAATCCCCCTTTGCGTATTTTATTTAATATATAGATTATATAACATTTCAGAGTTTTTTGGAAATTTTTATATATCGTTTGTTTTTTATCCAAAAATTTTAGAAAACATGTTTTTCTTTTTTGGTGCAACTTCACTTGATCCATAATAGTATGAGTAATACTGATATGATCTTGTATTTATAGGAAGCTTATTCAATATAACTCCTAGTATATTTGCATTTACTTTCGCTAAGTTTTCTTTAGCTCTTTTTGCCATATCAATTTCTGCCTGACCTGATGCACATAAAAGTATAGTTCCATCAGTAAGTGTAGATAGTATTGCAGCATCAGTTACTATACATATAGGAGGTGCATCTATTAATATATAGTCATAATCGTTTTTTATATCTTCTATAAGCTTTTTCATTTTATTAGAGCTTAGCATTTCAGCAGGGTTTGGAGGTGTTTGTCCAGCTGTAAGTATATGAAGATTTTCTTCTTCGTCTTTATGTATGTATTCCTTGTAAGAGTTGTCATTTAATAGGCAATCTGTTACACCTTTATTGTTACTTATCTTAAATACCTTGTGAACTTTAGGCTTTCTAAGATCGCAGTCTATTATTATTACCTTCTTAGATGTATCTGAAAAAGCTGCTGCTATATTAGATATAGTAGTAGTCTTTCCCTCACCTTGCCCAGCACTAGTTATCATTATAGTTTTTATATTCTTATCTATATTACTAAACTGTATATTAGTTCTTATATTTCTATAAGCTTCTGATACTGGAGATTTGGAATTCTCGCGTATCATAAGTCTTCTGCTATCATTTCTCATTATTCCATCCCCCTATTTAGCCTCTTCCTGAAACTGTGGTATTACTCCCATAATAGGAAGTTCAAGATGTCTTTCTATATCTTGAGTAGTCTTTATCGTATTGTCCATGTATTCAATAAGGAATACTACGAATAATCCTATCATTATTCCCAAAACACAAGCTATAGCTATATTTAGTATTTTATTAGGCTTTATAGGATTTTTAGGAACCTTGGCATAATCTATTACTTGAACGCTATCAGCCTTAGTTATTCTTATTACCTCCTGTGTAAATACTTGAGGTATCTTATTAGCTATTTTTTTAGCTGTATTTGGATCTGTATCCTGAACCTTTATTTTCATAATCTCTGTGTCTTTAACGGGAGATACTGTTATCTTTTCTTTTAGTTCTTCATATTCCATATTCAGCTTTAAATCATCTATTACCCTATCTAATACAGCTCTAGATTTTGATATCTCTCCGTATGTAACAACTAATTTTTGGTTTAACATTACATCTTGATAGTTTATAATGTTACTCTCTTCATTTTTAGCTTTGTTTACCATAAGAGTTGTACTAGTCTCATACACAGGATCCAATGCAAAAAAGCTAACTATAGCACTTATAAATGTAGCTGTTGCTGTTATAATTAATATAATCAAAAATCTTTTCCTTATAATATCAAAATATTCCCTCAGCTCTATAGTTTCTTCCATAATATTTCCTCATCCCCTTGTCGAAATTCGTTATAAATAATGTTTTTTTTGTATTTATTATAATAACATATACTATTCTATATTATTACAAACAATCTTTCAATGGTAATTAAATACGAAAAAAAGCCTAGGTGCTCAACTAGACTTATGGAATATATTGTTTATTAATGTTTTAAATGTATTTTTCTTATATTTTATAGGTTCTTTAATCAATATATATTCATCCAATATTAGCTTTTGAGGGTTTTCATAGAATAGTTCTTTAGCTTTTTGTTCTTCTATTTTACCTTCAACGTGTTTATATGCTTTATTTAAAGCAGGTTTTCTCGAGTTTGAAGAATGGGCATCCGTTGCCACGAAGTGAACCATATTATTTCTAATAAGTATATCGCATACATTTTGAATTTCTTTTCCAGATTTCCCGATTATACTGCTTGAATTAATTTGAATTAAGGCTCCTGCCTTTATATATTCGTATATCCTATTAGGATCTTTTACTATTTTTTCATATCTCTCTACATGTGCAAGTATAGGTATATAATTTCTAATCTTAAATTCATATATTATATCCTCTATATTATCTGGAAAATTGGATGGACTGAACTCTATAAGAATATATTTAGAGTTATTTAAAGAGTAAAAATCTAGTTCATCTATTCTATTCATCAATTCATCAGTATAGTAAAGTTCATTTCCTACTAGTATTTCCAAATCTATTTCATTTTCTTTTAATATATTATTAAACTCACCAATCTTCTTCTCAATCTCTTTTCCAACTACGAATTTTGAATCTAAGTGATAATGAGAAGTATTTATTATCTTTCTTATTCCCTCACTAGATGCTATCTTTGCCATTTCTATAGATTGTTCAAGAGATTTTGAACCATCATCTAAACCCGAAACAATATGACAATGTATATCTATCATATACCCCACTACCTTTCATGGATCATTATATATATTTTACATTAAAACTCATTAAATATAAATATATTTATATTATTTCCCTGGAAATACGACACCCTTCTTTACCTAAATACTATTATTTTGATTAGTAATTTGTATTTATGTCTAAAATTGAAATGTTATATAATTTAGGTTTCATATTGATTACTAAAGCTATCTGTACAAACACTAATCGTGTATATTTAAGGACTAAGAACCACGCTAAAAAATAAGGGGTATTGAAATGTTAGCTACTTTTGATTAACATTTTACTATAAAACTCATATTATGACGTTTAAATATCCGTTAAGAAACTTCTTTTGTTTGAGCAGAGCGAGTTTAAGAAGTTTTAGGAAATTTAATAAGACATAATATGTAGTTTTATTAAAATGTTGATTAAGTAGCGGTATTTCAATACCTCTTATTTTCCGCTTAGATACTACACCTCAAGTTATATCTAATTGAAATATATTATATTTTCTCTATAATCTCTTTGTAAATCCCTCTCAAGAAACTCCAAAAACCTAACCAGCATTGCAGATGCTTCAGCTCTTGACATAACCTTATTAGGATTTACCTTGTTGAACTTATCACCTTGAATAAGTCCTATTTCCTTTGCCATGTATATACTATCTTTTGCCCAATAAGGTATTTCCCTATCATCAGAAAAACTAGTATAATACCCTGGTGTCGGTGCCTTATTCTCAAATCCTAAAGCTCTTACAAGTATAGTTATAGCTTGCGCTCTAGTAAGATTAGTATCTGGCTTAAACATATTATTTTCACCATGTATTATCCCTTTATCATATCCGCTCTTTACATACTTATAATCATCATCTTTAGTATCCAAATCCTTAAAAACACTTTCTTCAGGAGGTGCTTTTCTAGAAGTTTTCTTAGGCACCTCTATATAAGTCCTTATATCACAAGCCCTTATAACACCTTTAGTAAACTCCATTCTATTCATAGGCAAATCCGGAGAGAAAAACTCACCATTTTCATCAAAAACATCAAGAGAATATAATTTCTCTATATAACTTTGAGCCCAATGCCCACCTAAATCTCTAAACTTAGGAACTATAAGTCTTTCAAGCTTTGGAACCATAGTTTTATTCATCTTTATTGTTCCTTTATCTCTTTTATCATCATCTATTTTTCCATTACTAACCTTTGGAAGATCATAGTCATACAAACATACCATCTGTTGATTAGTAATTCTCATATGTCCTCCGTTAAAGCTTGAAAAGTTCGCCTCATTATCAGAGTACTTTAAAACCTTAGTAGTACTATCTGATACAGATGCCTTAACATGTCCTTCCCAAGATTCTTTTGCTTCACTATCAGAATCACTTCTTATAGAATAATCTATAATCTGAGTCTCACTATTTCCCCAGAAGTTTGTATACCCTACATCATGACCAGAAATATCTACTATAATCTCGCCTTGATCCTTATTTACCTTGTAATACTTTCTTCCCTGCATATTCCCATTATAAAAATCAGCCGCAGGTCTATTATCTATAACATCTGACTTTGATAACTGAAAATCCTCAAGTTCATACTTATCCTTACCAATTGTAATACTTTCACTGTATTTTGATACAGACCCTTGAGCAATAGTTTGTCCCTTATCATCCCTCTTATCAAGAAGAGTAGTAACCGTAATACTTCTACTAAGCTTAGCATCCTTATCCTTATTCTCAAGCTTAAAAGAATAACCAACACTCTTTTCAGTATCCTTAATTCTTTCAGAAACCTTTATAGTTCCCTTTAACCTAATAGCCTCTCCACTTACAAAAACAACCTCTTCATACTCATACTCATTATTAACACCACCCGAAAACCCAGGAGGAGCAGCCCAAATATTAATAGGACTCAGCACCATACTCATAACAAATAAAAATGTCAAAATTCCTCTCATCTTCCTCCTCCTCTCACTTCATACTCTCTAAATTTTTATACTCTTTTATTCTCTTACTCTTTTAGTTTATTTATTGTATAAGTTGTTCTTAGTACTATTTCTGATATAAAAACTTAGTTTCGCTTTAAATTCCTAACTCAGAAATTTAGAATTTATATTGAATTAGAGCTCGTTTCAAATATATTGTTTCCTCCTTATATGTTTTTTTAATAAAGAAACAATAATTTGCCGTAGCGAGAATTTAATATAAATTTTCAATTTCCCGCATTCCCACTATCCAGAAATTTAGAATTTATATTAAATTAGAGCTCGTTTCAAATGTATAGTTTCCTCCTTATATCTTTCAAATAAGGAAACTATAATTTGCCGTAGCGAGAATTTAATATAAATTCTTAATTTCGTCACTACTTAACTATAAGAACTTTAGAGTATAAATCATCCCTAACCATATAAATTCTATCTCCAACCTGTATATCCTCAAACCTTATAACTTTTCCATCCTTAATAATTATACTCTTATCTATACTCACATTTATAGATACATTTTTTACCATCCACGATTCTTTTCTCTCGCTCCAGTCTTTTGCATCTTGAACCATTATAGACCATCCTATCTTAGCATCGTTCTCTAATGATTCTACTCTACCTATAGTAGTTCTTTGTTTATATAAAGAATCCATCTTGTTGTTTACATAAATAGCACTTATTCTATCCCCATCCATATACATATATCCATAATAATTTTTATTATCTGCATCAAGCGATGAGAATTCATTTACCGTAAGTTTTTTATCATTTATTAAATTATATATATAAGTATCTTCATCATAGTACAAATTTTTCTCAGAATCAAATGATTCCCATTCATTTTCATCTAAAACATTGAAATTATCTATTTTAACTGAATAAGTATCTATCTCATCAATTTTTGAAGCATATATATAGTTTTGACCTATATTAGAATCATTGATATCTTCATTGTATAGATAAACTACATCAGCTGATAGAGAATTATTTCTTCCTCCAGCTACTACAAATGCATCTGATTTTGAATTTATAGAATACTTGTCTACAAGTCTTGAGTTCTTTATTATTATAGTTCCATCATTTATAGATATATTTTGCTTGTTTGCAAGCTCTAATTTATCACTATAAAAGTTTATATCTTCTATTTTATCAGAAAAATTGTATTCATAAGAATCCTTTATAACCAATCTTTCTATTTTTTCTATACCAAAAAAATCCTTTACTACTATATACACTGTCTTTCCTGTATAATACTTTAAATCTTTATACTCTATTTTAGAGCCATTTAAATAAACAGGAACCTCATCATTGTATGATATAGTCGTGTAATTATTATTATTTTCCCATTTACTATTCTTTAAAGTTTGTACTCCAGCAAGACTTATATTAGCCTGTATATCATTTACTGCTGTCATTCTAGCCTTATACAATGTCTTTATAGTAGTATAATTATCATCTATTTGTATCTTGTTAACTGTACTTGAATTTATTGTATCAAATAAAAATTTAGCCTTGTCTCCAACACATAAAGTATTCAAATAAGTTATTTGACCATTCTTAGTCACTTGTGTTGCAGGCGTTGTATAGAATATTTCTTCATTTCCAGTTATATCTCTTAGTGTTATCTGATTTCTATCTATCTTTTGAATCGTTCCGCTTCTAACTTTAGATCCATTAGGTATATACCCTGTGTTTTGAGTTGAGTAACTCTCTATATAATCTATTTTTCTTCCTTTAAGAGTAGCATACACTTCCATTCCTGGTTTAAAATCTATAAGTGTTGCATCTCTATTATCTATTATATATACTACATTATCTGCAAAGTTCAAAGTATGAAGAGTACCATCGTACTCTTCAATTTGAACCGTTCCATCTAATACATCCTTTATATAACCCTCTATATACTTATCTATATATGGAGAGAATTGATTTGCATGAATCAATGTGCAAAAGCTCAATACAAATACCATTGTTAACGATAATATTTTTCTCATAACCTACCTCCTACTGCCTATAATCGAATAGCTTCCAAGTCTATTTACTGGAGAGTTAACAGAAGTAGCGTAATTGTCCATTCTCTGCTGTACATAAGTCCATTCATTTTTGTATTCATCGTATCTTCTAAGAGATATATTGCTCATCCTTCTGAGATCTGCTTTAGAATAATCAAAGTCAAGAGATATCTCCATATTACTTTTTAAATAGTCTATGCTAGTCTTATCCGATCCAACGAATGCATCCGCCTTTAATTCATACTCATTAGATAAAGAATTCACATCATTCTTTTTATTAATTCCTATTTCAAATTTAACACCTGAGTTATCCTTATCCTTGCTTTCATAAAGCTTTGATATATTGAATGCAGTAGGATTAAACTTAACATACATATCGCTTAAAATTACAGTTACATCCTTTGCCAAATAGCTTGTTGCAACTCTTGCAGGTATACTTATAACAACTTCCTTAGCTCCTGCGTATTCTCCTTTTGTAAGATCTATAACAGTTTCCTTCTCATCGTAATCATCTGTTCCAATTGATACATTAACAGTATCACCTGATCTATTTATAACTGTCTTTTCATCTATTTCTCCATCTTTATCATCGTATCCCGAGCCTGATTTAGTAGTTACTTCATTACTTTTTTCTGAGCCCTTTGATAATCCAAACTCACCTATAGCCTTTACTACAAATCTATAATCAGTCTTTGATTTTACATCTCTATATATAAATGTGGTTAAATCAGTAGTACCTACTAAATACATTTCCTTATCGTCTTCTATTGCATATATCTCATAAGAAGTTGCACCTTCAACCTCATTCCAAGTTACTCTTATATATTTATCGTATATAAGCTCAGCATTTACTTTTGTTGGAGCATTTATTTGTTTTAACAAATAAACTATATCGTATATATTACTAGCTGCATTATCTGTATTTATTACCATTACACCCTTAGACCCAAGCTTACCAGCAGGAGTTGTAACCTTTAAGTTTTGAGCATCTATAAATTCAACTGATCCTTCATCTCCAGATACAAGAACATATTTTTTATTACCCACAGTTATTATATCTTCATCAGAATCTGTAGCTTCTCTAAGAACAGGGCTAAATATAACTCTAGCTCCTACCATAAAGTCACTACCTCTTAATTGAATCACTTGCCCTCCATCTACAGATATACTAGTTATATTTATACTATTATCATCAGGGTCTACTACCTGTGCTATCTTTGGATTACTCAAATAAGTATACTCCACAGTATTTGAGATTTCTCCATCTGGATTTTCTACCTTTACATCTACAGTTTTAGGATCACTTCCAGGTGTTATAACCTCTAATGTTTTGTAATCAATGAATTTTATATTTTCATTTGGAACCTTTATTTCTCCAAAATATACAGTTATTCTCTTGTCCCCATATCCATCTATATACTCTCTAAAGTCATATCCTTTTATAGTTACCTTTTCCCCACCATCTGAAAGGCCTTTGTCTGGATTTATACTATCTATCTTAGGAGAAGTTTCTCCTTTTATAAACATTATGTATATAGGAATATCTAAATTTTCATCATCAGAGCTTGCAAATGCTCCATCCTCATTTTGAACTACTACCTTATGGACCTTTCCTACTTCAGTCTCAGGTACTGCACCTATTTTGAATGTAAGCTTATTAGGAAGAGTTGGAGTTATTGCTCCATAAGGAATATCCATTATATTTCCTATAGATACTTTTGCATTTTCTCTAAAGTCAGATCCTATTACACTGATTATGCTGCCACCTTTGTAATTTACCTTAACTACTTTAATCCTTTTTCCATTTATATCTTGTATTTCCGATGCTTGACCATCTCTAGTTATCTCAGTAATCTTAGGATTACTGTCAGGATTTTTGTACTCGAATTGTCCTGTTGCCTCTCCTTTATCTGGATTTATTATAGTTACAGGTACCAATCCAATAGTGTAGTAAGAAGGTGTCTTAACCTCAACTTGTCCACTATTCAAAAGATTAGTCTCAGGAGAATAGGCTCTTTCAACTATAATTCGTCTAGCATATGTATCTATCTTAATCTTTACAAGTTCATATCCACTATATACTTCATTTCCAGAATCACCTGTATATACAAGTAAGTCTCTTAATGATAAGTATATTTCTTCATCGTTATAATTTGTTATCTCTGTTTTGTATTCTTTATCCCCCAAAGTAGCAGATAAATATATTTTCTTATTATCACTGTCGTATGAGTCGTATTTTACATCAAGATTACCGACCTTCGTTTGTCCTATAGTTCCAATTATAGTTCCTGCATTTAATTGCCCTGCCTCTATTGTTATATTAGATATATTGGTATCATATAATCCCCCAAATCTAATTACAGGCATTTCTACTTCTTGGGCCTTTGATGCATCTGTTTGAGTAAGAACTTTGATTTTAGAATTACTAAAATCTTTACCGTGTATCTCTATGTTATCCATACCTTGTTTTCTACCTACATCAGGTACTATCTTAGTTATTATAGGTGCAGATGCTCTATAAGTAAAAGTTACCTTATTTGATGTTCCAAAATCATTATTAAGGATATATACATCTACATCTCCTTTTTTTCCAACAGGCACTACAACAGATATATATCCATCAGAAAAATCTAATATCTCAGCTAATTCTTTCCCAAAGTATATTTTAGGAAGTATATTTCTATAATCTTTAGCTGTCTTTTCAGCTTGACTAACACTATCATCTTTAAGTAAAGCTTCATATTCTTCTTTTAATTTTTTATATTCATCTTTATTTTCAAGATTGTCCCACTTTCCATTATCGTTTAAATCTTGATACTTCTCACCGTCATCATAAGCAGCATTACCATTAGTATCCTCATAAGGCTCAAAATATCTAAAATCTGTTCCCCATATCTGAACCGTTTCTCCACCAGCTGCACTAGATTGATTTGGAAGTATTTTACTTATATTAGGATTACTTGTAGGAATTACATACGTAAATCCATCTTCCTTTGAATAGTTACCTCCATCTGAATTAGTAACTACTACAGGTACAGTTTTTCTATCTCCTTGTATCTCATATTTAAGATCTCCAGGATATTTTGGAATTACTATAGTTATCTTTTTTCTATCTGTACTTATAATTACATTTTCAGGTTCTACTTCTACTCCGCCTATAAATACTCTTGATTTGATATCTCCATTTGATTCAAAATCAGAACCATAAATATAAGCTGCATATCCACCTTCAGTAGATCCTCTATCTGGCTCTATATTGTCTATTGTAGGATTTTTCTTAGGTGTTTTAAAGTAATAAAATCCTTGAATTCCTATTCTTCTATCTGATTGTGTATCTGGATTTTGAACCGTTAAATCATACCACTTTTCAACATCCATCATAGGAACTTTAAAATATATTTCATTCTTACTTATTATTTTAACTCTATTACCAGTTATAACATTATCTTCTACTTTGTACGGTGTCTTAAAGTACAAAGTTTTGCTATTCGTTGTATCTGAAACTTCTTCTAACTCTAATTTATCACAGTATACAACTATTTTAAATTCTTTTCCAGATTGTGATATAGCTTTGAATGTATCTGCACTAATTTGATTTTTTATAGTATAATTGTCATTTTTTCCATTTGATAATATAACATCTCCACTAGTATTTAAATCAAATGTATAAAAAGAGTTTCCCGTATAACCTACATCTTCATTTTCTGATAATATAACACTTTGATAATAATCTCTTAACTGAGGTATGTTATTTTCAAAGTAAATCATTTTATTATTAGGCAAGGATTCATATGAATTCAATATTATCTTGTTATCATCATCCATGTTGTAACTATTTACATCTGTATCTCCAAGTAATATTCTAGTACCTATTATCTTATATATATTAGCTCCACTTATATCAGATGTAGATGGCTGTGGCTTTAAGAAATTATCTCCTTTTACAACAACCAAAGTTCCATTACTACCCTTGTTTGGAGTGAATGAACTTATTTCAGGGTCAGTATAAGTTGTAACGTATATAAATTCAGCTATAGCTATTGATCCACTTGGATTCATAACTTGAATTTGAGTAGTACCCTCTCTTCCAGGAGGTGCTTTTAAAAGTATTCTCTTCCCGTCTCCTTCACGTACAATTCCAGAAACCTCTTTACCATCTATAAATACTTTAACTCCTCTATCAAAGTTATTACCTTCTATTATTACTGATTCCCCACCATCTACAGTTACAATATCCGGTTTAACTTTAGTAATAATAGGAGTATCATCTGCTACTATAAACTCTACAACATCTTCCTTCGATGCAGAAAGACCTTCTGTATTTTGATTTTTAACAGGATTTATAATCTTTACAAAGGTTTTACCTATGTTAGTTATAGCTGTTTGTTGTGTACCTTGATCTATTATAGTACCATCTTGATCAACATCTTTATACTTGTATTGGCTAGGTATCTTAACTATTATTCTAGTTCCTACTTCATTTCCTTGACTTCCATCTATTTCTCTTCCATATCTATCAAATATCTTCATATATAGATCTTCATTAGATTTTAGTCCATTATTATTTTTATTAAGTCTTATATCATTTCCAAGTTCTATTATAGGGTATCTTACTATTTCTTTACCGTCTTTATCTGTATACTTATGTATTAAGAAATTATCTCCATCTATAGATATAATCATATCTTTATCTAATGTATACTTAGTAGAAGATTCTTTTTGAACTTGTATTTTGTCTGGAGTTACTATATTTACCTCAGGCTTAATAGTACTAGGTATATATCTATATGCCTTTGCAAGCTCAGCTCTATCCTTAATAACAATAGGATCTTTGCCATCTAAGTTAATAGTTGTAATAGTTTCTATAACAACATCCTTTATTGGATCACTCTGAGCATCAGTTACATGAGGTGTTATCAAGCTTATTTTATCAAGAGCATTTGTAAAGTTGTATTCATATTTAAGTTCAGTGTGATCTGGTGAAAACTTAGCTATATCTCCTATAATAACCTTTATCTGTCTATTAACAGAAGTTACAGTATCATTTCTATAAGTTCCAACACTACTTCCTTCACTAGTTTTTCCATAATCTACACTCATTATATCAGCTGATGTCGTTGGAGCTTCAACATCTACATTATCATTATTTAATTCAAGATCTGGTATATTAAGAGTTCCAAAGAATACCCCAGATATCTCTACTTTAGATCCAGTATCCGGCCCTAACGTAGGAGATATATCTTGAATATACATCTTTTGATTTGCCTCTATTATAGTGAATTTTTCATATTTTACATTTAATGGATCTGTATAATCTCCCACTACATAACTTTGTGTTACATAATCTTCAGGTTGCTGTCCCTCTGGTGTTTTATTAGTTATTACAACGTAGTATTCACCGTTTTCTATTAAGTCCTTTTTGTATCTTGGTAAACGAGTTTTTAAAATTTGTTTGCCGTCAACATCTGGTTTAAACGTTGTATATACTCCTCTATTTTCACTTGTGAATTCATCACTCAGATTCTTAAGGAAGAATACATCAAAATCATCAAGACCATCATCAGCAGTAAATATTATCTCATCTCCTGGTCCTTCGTCATTACCAGCCTCTCCTCTATTAGGATTCATAGTTAAGTTTACTATATTTATATCATCTACTAACTTAAACATATTTTCATATGTATTCTGAATTATTATATTAACATTTTTAGTAATAGTATTTTTAAAATCTACGTCTTTTGATTCTTCTTTTTTCAAAACTATATCCTGGTTACCGGCCTTACTGCTTAGAATCTCAGTTTCTAAAAATGTACCATTAGGATCCTGATTCTTTATAGGTATAGAATTCTGTTTACTTTCCGAGTTCTCATAATATGCACCGTATTTAGGATCATCTACAGTACCCGTCCCAGTTCCAACCTTATCTAAGTTAGAACCTGTTATCAAAAGTCCTTCAGAGCCTGTTTTTACATGTCTTTTATCTACTTTAGATACCGACGGAATACCATCTTGGCTAATAGGTATTTCTATACCTTCAATTATTACACTGTTTCCAAGTGCATTTCCTTCAACTACAAATTGAATCGTGCTATCAAGATCATATTCTGGATTCTTAAATCCTATATATCCACTTCCAGAGGTTATTGTTCCGACTTCAGCACCTTGAAGATTCGCCCCTCTTATTGTAAGCCTTGTTTTAGATATTTCAGCCTCACCATTTTCATGAAGCTTAGTTATTATAATCTGGTCAACATAAAAACTTTCCTTGTCAAACGCATATGCTTTTATGTCATACCAAGGTACTATACCAAATAGCATAATAAATATTAGCATAAACGAAGTTAGTCTTTTCATACTCCCCCTCCTTAATCTACAATTACAAATATTCCTTTATTACTCGACTTTATATACACATTCTTGTCAGCCCTATCAACGCTAAATGGGACCGTATACCAGTTTCTCATTTTTTCATCATATCTTAGAACATTTATATTTTCTCCTGCATACTCATATGGGATCTTAATATTTGCGTTATCAAAAGTGAAGTTATCTCCTGTAACCTGTATAAAGTCCGATACTACATGAGCAGATCTTAGTTTGTTTTTTATACTATCGACAACTATAGGTTCAACTCTTCCAATAGATACAACAATATCCTTATCTCTATCATAATCGACAGGTTTTAAATTGTATATATCTATATTTGCATACTTTGATTTTGTATAAATATTCGAGTATATACCACTTTTACTTCCCTCATATTTTATTTTTCTAACTAGAGTATCTTCGCCCATCATTTCATCTAAGTCTAATTCCAAACTACTTTTATCCTTATAAGAAGAACTTAGTATTAATGTATCCTCACTTACCTTTATACTTTCTTCAACCTCTCCCTTTGAATCTTCTTTGATTATTCTCTTGTCCTCCGTCGGAATAAAGTCTCCTTTTTTTACTACACTAAGTCTTTCAACTTCAACGTGAGTTATATGATTATCGTCATTTTCAACTATTATCTTATAAATTCCAGGCTCTAATCTATCACTACCATCAGGAAGGTATACCTTTACTATCTTTCCATCTATACTAACTCTTTCAGCTCTTTCTCTATGTCCAACTTCATCTTCAAAGTATATTACTACCCCACTTGAATAAAATAAATCTGCTTCTAATATAATAGGTTCATCCTCATCATAGTCCTCACCCACTGTTGCATCTACAACATTTGATACTATAGGAATTGCAGTAGTTATAAATGAAATTTGCTTCGATTCATTTCTAAGATTCTCTCCATTTTCATCTACTTCTCCATTTTCAACTATATTTGCAGGAATATATGCACTATATTTAGTATTAGAATCCAATTTTTCTTTTATAGGTATGTATATATAATTCTCTTTCGATATAATCGTTTTAGCATCATCTATTAAGTTATTTCCACTTCCATCAGAATACAAAGTAAATCCTATAGGAGTTATATTATCATTATACAGCTTGATACTTCCATCTAAATCCTTAAATACAACCGTTAAGTAATATGTAGTTACTCCATTTAAAGTTACAGAGTATAGGTCATTTTCATCGAATCTAGCTGATAAGCTATTAGTAGGTGTAGTCTCTATTATCTGTGGTCTATCTTTTATAGTTTGGAATTTAAAAGTTATATCTTTATTGTATTTATACGGATTTCCAGCTATATCTATTTTGTCCTTCAAGCTCACAGCTCCAGCTGCTAATTTAACAGTATACTCTTCATACTTTGATAATTCAAAACCAGTATCTGTATACATATTATTAATATCTATTTTTAAAGAATCAAAGTCAGTTTCTGGTAAATTATCATCAGTAGCTGCATAAACGTAATTTTGAACGTTTGTATATGTAGTTCCACTTCTGGAAATAAGACTTATCTTAGTCTTGTCTATATTAGAGTTTATAGGATATTTAAAGTCAACACTTATAATAGGATGTTGACCTACACTAGTTTGATTATCAGTAGGGTATGTACTACTTACTATATCATCTGTGCTAAAGCTTGTAATATTTTGCTGATTGTATATAGTGCTATTAGTTGCATTCTTAAGGCATACACAATTTGGTTTTAAAGTCACTGTGTACTTTGAAAGAGAATTAAAAGCAGAATCTCCGTTTCTTTTAATTACAAGTTTCTTAGCATTATTAGGATCTACTTCTGCAGTATATTCAGATATACTATCAGCTACATAAGTAGTATCCTTTAGGTTGTCTATTAAAGACGATGTTACCGTTATATAATTTTGAATATTATCTACTGCATCTGGATTCAATTGTATATCATCTACAAAAGTATATGTTATAGTCCCTGCACTATATTGAGTGCTAGTTATAATGCTATTTTGACTTGTACTATTTGATTTTGTAACGAAATTATAGTATATTTCTGCACTTTCATTGTTTAAACCATCCTTAAAAAATCCAGTAGGTATATGTACAGTATATAAAGAATTAGGACTTAACCTATTATTTGAATCCTTTAAAGATATTCTAATTTTATTTTCACTTAAAACCACACTGAAATTGTAATTTTCTTTATCTGAATTCCCATTTACTAGTATATCCATACTGTTCGTATCCTTCAATGGGTCTTTAGTGTAATTAGATCCATACACAATATCTATATATGTGGTATCATAGTTTACCCCTACTTGATCTTTGGTTATAGTCTCTTTACTAGTTCTAATAGTAAGTGTATCTGTAATTCCCACCGCATTTGATACATCTATAGGAATTATAGTTAACATTATTGCAAATATTAATATTAAACTTATTCTTTTATTCATATTATCCCCCCTCTAAACATTTACATTATGTACTATATATCGGCATTTAATATAGGTTTTGAAGTATAAATTCAAAACAAGCTATATTGAAAATATTTCTATTTAATATTAACACAAAAACAAAAAAATAATAGCTGGTACATAATTGTACCAGCTATTATTTCTAAGCTTTTAATTAGTTCATATCTAATACTTTTATTTCTTTTCCGTCTTCAACTATTATTTCTACATCTGTATTCTTAGTTACATTAGATATTCTCTTCTTATCTGTACCATCGTATATTAAAGTATCGTTGTTTACTCTGTAATAAGTACTTCCTAGATTATCTCCACTATCATAAACTCCGTTGTCGTTTGCATCTGTGTATAGTCTGATGTAATATCCATCTTTTTCATATACTTTTCCTTTTATATTTGTATACTTAGAATCACTTGATACTACTACTTTACCGTTTGATTTAAACTCTACTACATATCCTTTTTCATCAACTATAGAACTTCCATATAATTGATACTCTTTGATTTCTCCATTTGTTAAAGCTACTTTCACGTAAGTTGATTCACCTTTTCTCCAGCTATCTATTACGTAAGCTGCTTCTTTTGAATCACATAATGATGACATTGTATCATCTAAGAATATTATAGCTTCTATTTCTCCTTTATTATCTTTAAATATTTTAGCTTTTATTCCAACTGCTGCTTTATCCTCCTTAATATCATCCCAATTAACTAAAGATATTTTATTTTTATC
>CALODI010000019.1:0-3705 GCA_942492135.1 uncultured Peptostreptococcaceae bacterium | reverse complement strand
ATATTTTAGTGTGTAATTGCATTTTTAAGCCAAAATTTAAATTTTACCCATAATTTATACCACCAGGAACCAAAAACTAAATCAAAATCTTTTATAGATTCCTTATCATAGTCTACATAGTATTTAGGTGGTATATATTTATTTTTATTCATTAGATACCATTTTAGTGCCAAAGAACTGTAAACTATTATCTGCCCAGCTTAACATAATATCAGAACCAGACATATCTATTAATTTACTAGACTGTACTGGCACACCACTAAAAATAGCAGTAGCTAGATTATAAGCCTTTACAGATGTATATACCCTGGTAGGCATACCATTTTTAGCTACAGATTCAGCTGCATCATATAAGCCTATAATGGTAAGTTTTGTAGTTAAATCATTTACCTGGGCATTTTCCATTACTATGCCAAACTTTTGAAATGTTGCTATAGTTTTTTCTATAGCATCTAGCAGGCTTTCACCAGCATCAGCTGCTGAAGTTATGGCATTAACACCCCTGGTAAGGTCATTTTTACCAGGCATAGGGTTAGGCTTTACAAGTCTTTTAATATTTCTGGTTATTTTAAAATCTAACCACCTTAATTTAAGCCACCTAAGTAATCTATTCATATTTAGTAGGGTTTTTAATTTTCACCTGGGCATATATAGCATAGCTGGTAATTATGCCTGGTTCATTTACTATAATTTCTGCTGTTTCTTTTGCATTGTCTATACTTGCAAATGTTGCTATAAAACCATCAGTATCTGTTAATATCTGTGGTTCTATCATTCCTGGGTTAAGTACTATAATGTATTCCATATTATAAAATTTAGTTTTTTAAGTGTTTAAAGAAGTACCAGCTGGCAGAATACCAGCCAGTACTGTGCACCTGTGGTACACTTGCAATAAACCACAGGCTTATAATGATTCAAATACTTCTAAGTATTCAGTAAATTCCTTTTTAATGAACCTGGTATTAGTTTTAGTTACCAATTTATAAAGCCTTTCAGATATGCCTGTAAAATCTTCACCTATACCAGATTTATTATAAAAACTATATTCACATTCATGTTTTTTATTAAATGCTGTTATGCCTGTTACTATCTTATATTCACCTAACATAACCACTACCCTGGTAATATTTGTAGAATGGTACCCTTTTACTTTAGGTTTAACATTAATGGCTTTCAGTGCCTGCTTCATGGCATTTACATCATAATTATCATAATCCGCTAATGTGTATGCAGAAAACTTATTTTTAGCCAGGGCTGAAGGTTCTAAATTGCCTAGAATTTTATTTAATATTCTAGTTAAAACAGCTTTTTGATATGTTGTTAAATCTATCATAATTACAAGTGTTTAATTAATAATTAAAATTCTGTTCTTTTATATCAGTTTCTAGCTGTTCTACAGCTTGTTTTAGTATTTCATATTCTAGGGCAGCATGAATAGAAATTACCCTTTGCCTTTCTTCATCAGCAGGCTTTACTTTCTTTTCAGCTATTTCTAGTTCTATGTGCTTACTAAAAGATTTTAAATCTTCTGCCCTGGTTCTTAGGTCATTCATTAACCATAGGGCTGCTTCTGTTTCTAATTTTTTAAATTCCATGTGCAAGTGTTTTAAATTAAACTATCAATATCTTTTTTCATATTTTCTAATTTCCTCATCATTTCTAAAGTAGATGCTGAATTAGTTTTTATATAGTGTTCTATGTGTTTATTTACTTCATTCTGCTTTTTACCAGTCTGTGCTATAATTTCATTAGCTGCAGCTATCATAGTGCAGAATAAAGAAGTAAAAAAACCAGATTCTTTATATACCATAAATAATAGTGCTATGGTAAATAATATTCTAAATGCTTTTAATAGATTTTTTTTCATAATTATAACTTTTTATAATATTTCTTAATTTCTTTAGCTAACCACTGCCCTACTGGCACTGCTACACCGTTGCCTATCTGTTTATATTGGTCATTTTCAGAACCAGCAAATTTAAACCAGTCAGGTACACCCATTAACCTGGCATATTCAGTAACTGTATAAGGTCTAACACCTATAGGGCTATTCTTATCTGTTACCATTCTAGTAGATTTATCTTTAGCATAATGTGCTATACAGGTAGGGGCTAAATCACCTTTTTCTGGGTCACTTATTATAGGCATATCCCTATATTTACCAGCCATTCTACTATAACATGCTTTAGTTAGTTTTACTTCTGCATCTTTTTGTATAATATCTTTTAATGTAGCTGTATTATTAGCAGCTGGTGGTGACCAGTTAAAGTTTTTTCTGCTACCTATAATAATTAACCGCTGCCTTTTTTGTGGTAGCCATATCTTACTATCTACTGGGCAGAAAACACTTACATAATAATCTGGCAGCTTAGTCATGGCTTCCATTACTACAGGAAATTTAGCCATGCCAGGTACATTTTCTACTACATAAATATCTGGCTGCCTAAGTGCTATGTGCCTAAAGAAGTGTAAAAATAAATCTTCACCAGTTCTAGTACCATTAATATCTGCACCAGTAGAATATTTAGTACATGGGTATGTGCCTACTATTACATTAGCATCACTATCATCTATGGCTAATTTCTGGGTAATATCCTGGTTAATTACCAGGTGGTTAAAATTCTGTTTTTGAGTTTCACAGGCTATAGGGTCTAATTCAAAAGAATTATTAACCTGTAGCCCTTCTAGCATTAAACCTATATCTAATAAGCCTGCACCTGAAAAATAACTATCTATATTAATCATGGTTATCTTAATTTAGTTATAATAGATTCAATTTCTTTTAAATCTTCAGCATTAGCAGAAAATAGTAAAGATTCATCTGTACCATAAAAATCTTTATCTGGTTCAGATACTTCAGAATTTTTTAAGTTATCTAGCACCCTTTGTAATATTACAGATGCTACTGTTTTTTCTGTTTGTGTTAAATTTTCCATTTTGCAAGTGTTTTAAATTTTACATTAACCAGTCATTAATTTTAGTAGGGCTATAGCCAGATTCAATAGCTTTTTTTACATCAGCTAATGATTCTTTAACTTTGAAAGTGTGCCCTATTTTTGCTTCTACTTCTATGTACCTATCTAATAGTTCTGGGTTAGCTTTTCCAGCTATTACCAGGGCATCAAAAGGTGAAAAGAAACAAAATACACAGCTTAACCTGGGCATACCTAAATCATATGCATAATGGTAAGGTAAATTATTATCTTTAATAGTAGCCCATACTTTTTTAAGCTTCCAGGTGTGAATAGGTAGGTAATCATAAACAGAACGTTTATTAGTGGTAAGCCTTTTATTTAAATCTAATCTTTTTTTCTTTGACCTGGCAGGGCTTTCTTCTTTTCTAAACCCAAATACATACAGTATTTTACTTTCTTTAAATTCCTTAGTTAGTTGTGTAACCACCCTAGCCCCTGGTGACCTTTTAAACTCACTGGTACACCATCTAGCAGCATTACTAGCCCATTTGCCCCTTTTTTCAGCATATTCTAGTAAATCCTGTTCATAACCATCTTTATCTTTTCTTTTAGATACATAAAATTCTAAGCCAAAAAGTTTAGCCTGCTTTTCAGCTAATTCTTTTGTACCTTTCCATTCCATAGCACCTAAATCCTGGTGACTTACTACTATTTTTTCTTTTGGATAGTTCTGCAGTTTAGCTATTCTGCATATTTCAAAAATGCTGCAAAGGCTATCTTTACCAGCACT
>CALODI010000018.1:0-3639 GCA_942492135.1 uncultured Peptostreptococcaceae bacterium | reverse complement strand
CAGAGAACTCCAAATATCACTAGAATCGACAGGCCTCCGGTTATTGAAAGGACCAGAAGGCTGTTTCTTTTTACAAAAAGAATTTTCACATTATTCTCTGGAGTCTAGTAGCACGAGTTTAAGGCATAGCTGCTGTAAACGAAGATCCTGGGGCTCAAAAAACCATATCTTCAGCACCTGAAACCTGCTCCCAAAAGAAAATTATTTGACTGCTTTAGTTTTCCACCGCTAATATTCCGCCATTGTAAATTCTCGGAGATCCTTAACACAATGTTATTATCGATTCGTATTGGTTATAGTTGCTTTCTAATCTGTATGTCAATTGAGCCTTTGACCCAAAAGGCCAGCGCTCAAGACAATCCGTCGAAGCCACCGAGGAGCCTGGTGATCGAAGACCAGTTCAAGATAAAGTCGGTGCAGGACCCCCAAATATCACCTGAAGGAGAGTGGGTGGCTTATACGGTGACAACAACCGACTTGAAGGAAGAAGTCGGAAACCAGGATTTGGAGTCGTCCTTTTGATGGCAGTGCAAAGGCGTTCCTTTTACTGCTGAAGGTATTCTTCCTCCAGTCCCCGCTGGGACCCAGAAAAATTGGAAAATATCTGGCTTTTGTTGCCGCTCGGGACGAAGCCAGGTCTCAGGTCTGGACTCTTTACCGGGGGGTGGTGAAGCCCAGCGGGTGGTGGTCAGCGGGGTGTCAGGAGTTTTGAGTGGTCCCCTGACGGCGAGCTGGTATTGGTGATTCAGGATCCGGCTCCCGAGAATATCGCAGAGGAGAAGGCGAAGAAAGAAGGAGAAGTAGCCCCCGCATGCGCGAAACAAGTTCCAAGGCCCCATGTCATTGATCGGCTTCAATTCAAGCAGGACTATGTAGGCTATTTGGACCGGAGAAAGGACCCATCTTTATATTTTTGATGTTTGGAATCACTGAATATATGTGATAAGAGTGCGTCAACAGCGCTAATTAACGCTCCAATACCAGCTAAAACTGCTGTTATTATTTCTATAACCATTTATATATTATATATTTATATTTTATCATGGATCTTAATTATATATTTTGCTTTCTTATTATTTTTATAATAAGAGCAATTATCATATAATATTATGTTTTGTTTGTTTTTCGAAATTTCTAATGAATATGAGTGATGTGATGTTAACTTTATAAGGTCAATATAAGAGTATGATTTTTCTATACTATCATATAAAGAATTAGAAGTATGTATAATTTGTACCTCCATGGAATCCACATCTAATTTAGTTACTATATACATATATATTATTTAGATATCAAATTTTTTCTAAATAAATATGTCTTATAATCTTCATAAAATGTTAGTCCTATATTCTTTTTAATCGCTTTTTCGATTTCTTCTTCATTATTTTCATTGGTTATGTCATATATAAAATTATAGACATTGTTCATATTTTGATACTTGTAATTCGTAAAATTATTTTTTAATAAATAATCAAATATATAGCTTGACATTTTTTTATATTCTAGTAGTATAATATAAAAGGTAATTTATAGATTGTTTTTATCAATATGATAATTTTTTAAACTATATTACATATAAAAAATATATTTAATATAGAACCCCTAATTTTGTTCTTTATCTTCGTACTTTTCGATTGTTATGTTTGATGGGTACTTATTTTTATTTTGTTTTAAATATATTCTTTGACAACTCATACGTGAAATATTTGTTAATTTTGATACTTCTGTCATTGTTTTACAAATATGCTTATTACCATTAATTGTTACTATATATTTATTTTTCTTCAAATTATATTCTCTGACCATTTCTTATACTATATATATATAGTATATAAATTAATTTTTGCACGCGTTTAAAATTTTTAACGTATTAATTCATTAAATTTTTTCAATATCACACTTCTTTTTCTAGATAGGTCTTTTTCCGTTAGGTTCTTATGATTTATAGTAATTAATTTATATCTATTCAGTATTCTAATTGTGTTGGATTTTTTATTTGTTTTTTCTTCGGAGTAATCACCACCTATAGATATGTTTTTACATGTGTTTTTCACACATCTATTAAAACTTTGAGTCAATATAATTGCTTGGCCAACATCATATAAAGTATCGAATAGCTTTTCTTTTTCCAAACCATCTTTTAAATTTTTTGTTGTTGAATATAAATAGTTTATTTCTTCTTGTTTCTTTCCTTTTAAATATACTTTTTTGTTTTCATTATTTAATATATATGGTTTTGTATCGATATCGTATACTAATATGTCTCTTTCAGAAACTCCTTTGAATGTCATTTTATATTCATTATTTTCAAGTTTTGCCATGTAACATTTCTTCGCTAGATATATACCTTTAATCACCTCACTTGCGTAATCACTTTCAAATTCCTCTTCAAAGGAACCGTATACTTTTGAATTTGGAGAATATAACTTATGAGTCTTATATTTTGCGTCCCATTTTTCTACTTCTTTGAAGTGAGGTACCATTGTTTTATATGCGTACGGTAACCATTCGGCTAACCCTTCCTTGTTCATTTGACAACAGTCTGTATCTGTGTATATCAAGTTTTTATAGGAAATTTTACTATATATATATTCATACATATATATTTGACTATAATCGTATATTAGCGCGCCAATATGAATAGGTCGTGATTTTTTAACACACTCTTTTTCTGTCTTTGAATATGATATTGTTAGCATATCGTCCTCAATATTTATCACATTAATACACTCATATTTATTTTCGTACTTTATTAAATCTTTATGTTTTATTTTTTCGATTTGGTCTAAATGCATACCTTCAATTGTCTTCCCACTAATAGAATTTGACATTAATTTTACTGTTTCACGTAAAGCCGCATTATATTCTGAACTTTGGTTTCTTTTTAACTCATCTTGATTATTCTTTATTTTCATTAGTTCTAATAATGGCTCAAATAATTCACAACTCTTAACATCAGATTCCCAATACACACCTCCTTTGATTGTTATAGTAACCTCGAACCTTTTTAACAGCTCGATTTTTGGAGAACTAATGAAATAATCTTGTAATGGTTCGTAATTAGACCATTCATTTCTTATTTTTGTTTTTTTACACACAATTGCAGGAAGATTCATTTCTTTTAAAATTCGTTGGTCGATATCACAATAATAAAAACCGATTTTATTATCCATATACTTATCTGTGTATAACATCTCACCTGTTGGATAATAACATGGGAAAATCGCCATAATATAAGGATATAATGACGCCACATCCATACTGAATGCATTAGCTACTTTTATTATTAAATTAAATAACTGCACTCTACCACCTGCTTTGTATTTTAAGATTGTGTTGTATATCTCTAAATTTTTGGTTGTCAAATCTTCATTATGACGTCCATTTACTTTACCTTCAAAACCTCTAATATCGTATTTATTTTTTTTCCAATGTTCTGTTATTCTCGTCCAAGCTAAACCACCAATTGTTTTGTAATTATGAATTTCGTTCCCACCATAATTCTCGAAACCATCTATGTCTTTTATAGCTCGACTAAATTTATAATATAATACTGCTAAAGACAACACATCTAGTTCATTATACTCACGTAATTTTTTATAATTCTTTTTTATAAATCTATTTAGTTCACCCTTATTA
>CALODI010000017.1:0-16022 GCA_942492135.1 uncultured Peptostreptococcaceae bacterium | reverse complement strand
AGGCAAGTGAGATTGTTGAATGGAGAAGATAAAGATTATAACTATTGGGATTAATATAATAAAGTAGGGTGAGGATAGTACCATAGACTCGAGATATAAAATCTGTCTTCGACTTACAAGGCCGTTGCTTCAATATTAGCTTTCGAGTCTCAGATGACGCAAGATGATGCGATTTATGACACCCAAAGTCATTGTTTTATTAAACTATCTTCTGTGATTAATACTAAGTATAATTTTAGCATGAAAAGCTAACGTGTTGGTTACACCATAATCAATGTCAAGAGGGAGTCCCATATTACCAGCTTCAATGATATGCTTTATGATTAAGCTATCTTAACATGATATTATACTAAGATATATTAGAACGAATAAAGATATTACAACCATTATACTTTGTCCTGATATTGATGGAGAAGATGAATGCTCAATTGAAGAGCCTGTATTTATTAGAAGTTTATTTAGACCTCTACCCCCTAAGGTTTCAAGTCAACCATGGTCTGATAGAAATAATATAGAGTGACCGGGTTTAATAAATTTGGATAAAATATATTGAGAAGATATAGGAACTAGAAATCATATGTAGCAGGAGGCATATGAGGTCATGTTAAAATTTAAGGTAGAGCTAGATTTAGTAGATTTAGATTTTGTTAGTAATCATCCAATCACCCCTCCAAGTAAAGTTGCTATTATAGGTAATAATTTTAGTTCATAAGGAAAAATATTGAAGCTAATATTATCAAGGAGAAGTCAAGATAAGCCTGCCCCACTAATTACAGCTATTAATGATATTAAGGTTATAGGGATTAATGTGTTAACAGATTCTTTAATGTTTGCTATAGGTCTGTATCTAGATATACTTCAGAGAGTGGATAGACTAAATCGGGCAGTATATATGGCAGTTAGCCCTACTCCAATAAAAGCGAGGATCAGTATTCACATGTTTCTTGAACATCTTAGTATGGATTCTATAATTATATCTTTGGAGTAAAATCCAGCTATGAATGGTAAGCCACACAATGCAGAGTTAGCAATTAGTATGCAGGATGAGGCGACAGGCGCTTGAGATACTAAGTTTCCTATTCATCGAAGTTCTTGACTGTGAGAGTGATTGGCAATTAGACTTCCGGCACAGATAAATAATAAAGCTTTAAATAAGGCATGAGTTATTATATGAAATAAGGCTACGTCAGGTAAGCCAATTCCTAGTCTTATTATTATTATTCCAAGTTGACTTAAAGTAGATAGAGCGATGATTTTTTTTATATCACATTCTGTAGTTGCTCTAATTCCGGCTATTAATAGAGTTGAAACTGATAAAAATAGAAGAGTTCTGTTAAATATTTGAAGTTTTCCTAGAAATGGGTAGAACCGAATTAGTAAGAATACTCCAGCGGTTACTAGAGTGGAAGAGTGTACTAGAGCTGATACAGGAGTAGGAGCAGCTATAGCTGCTGGAAGTCAGCTTGAAAATGGTATCTGGGCTCTTTTAGTTATTCCGGCAATCATGATCATTATTACTTGTATAGTTGAATAAGGGTTTCTTAGTATGAGAATGATATTTCAGTGTCCTTGATTTAAGGTTAGCGCGAGAGCTATTAAGATTATTACGTCACCAATACGATTGGTAAGAGCTGTAATTATACCTGCCGCCAATGATTTTGGATTTATGTAATAAATTACTAGGATGAATGATGTAATACCTAGACCATCTCAGCCTAAAAGTAACATTATAAAGTGAGGAATGAAAATTAGTATGTTTATTGATAAGACGAACAGAATTACTAAAATAGAAAAACGGTCAATAAATTGATCCTCTTTTATATATAATTTAGAAAATGTTATTACGTTAGCTGCAATAAATAGAACAGTTGATCTAAACATTAACCCAGTTTTGTCGATAATTAGGGTGAATTTTAGTGGAGCTGAAGTAATGTTTATAAGTGATCAGTCGATAATAGTTACCGTGTTGTCAGAGATTGAAAAAATGGCCCCCATAAGTACTATTATAAATAAGATAGATAAGTAGATAGGAGTTATTATTCTGATTGAGGTTAGTTTATTTAAATTCATGAGTGTAGGAATATATCTTATTAGGTTGCACGAGCTTGCTACACAAAGGTAGAGTATCAGTTTATTAACATCTTTGAAACCACAATTCAGCGGTTTTATTAACCTATAATACTATTTAATTCTATAGTTATTTTGTAGTTTAAGATTTAATTTTATTGTTAACTTAATTTCTATAGTGCAGTTTATACAAGATATGTGCATGTGCTAAATTATCCTTATATCTGAGCCAGGCTTACCATAGAAAAATCATAGTGAAATTACTGAGACAAATTTTAACTTTTTCCGACGGGAGGTGCAGTTTTATACTGGATATGTGCATGTATTTAATTATCCTTATATCTGAGTGAGGCTTACCATAGAAAAATCATAGTGAATTTACTGAGACAAATTTCAACTTTTTCCGACGGGAGTGTAAATTTAGAAAGTTATTTAGAGAATTACTCTGTTTTAGCTATTTTAGGCTTATTGGGGAAATCGCCCTGTTCCAGGTGTTTTACATAATTTCTTATGTGTGTCCTCGCAAAATTGCACTTTGCGCTTGGTAAGTAGGATAAACTGTCAGTTTTTTTGATATTTCCTCTTTAGTAAATGCTTGCGAAGCATAATTTTATGCTGTCATTTTACCCCCCCCTCTATTAGTTTTAATACTGCTCACCCCCCCCCCCCTATATATATATATATATATATATATATATATATATATATATATATATATATATATATATATATATATATATATATATATATATATATATATATATATATATATATATATATATATATATATATATATATATATATATATATATATATATATATATATATATATATATATATATATATATATATATATATATATATATATATATATATATATATATATATATATATATATATATATATATATATATATATATATATATATATATATATATATATATATATATATATATATATATATATATATATATATATATATTATAAATATATTATAAATATATTATAAATATATTATAAGTATATTATAAGTATATTATAAGTATATTATAAGTATATTTACATAAATACTAAAATAAAAGTAAAAAAAAATTATCCACCGTGGCCGCGCTCTTGCCGGCATTGGCCTATTATCATTTTTAATTTTCTGGAAAATTTATAGGTTTATCACTTTTGGCCAATGCCGGCAAGAGCGCGGCCACGGTGGATAAATTTTTTTTTTTTAAGCAGTGCCGAGAATTGGCTCTTTTCGAGCCGAAATCGAAATGCATAAAGATGCTTCTGCTTAGGCATGATCTTCTCTGTATAGTGAAATTAAGAGGCAAAAAATATAGGCTTGGATTAGACAAATTGCCAGTTCAAATGCGATGTAGAAGGCATTAAATAAAGAAAATGATATCATTGATATGTATGAAGAAAAAAATCTTGATCTTATGTATACACTTACAAGGGTAAGTACGATGTGGCCGGCTGTTATATTAGCAGCTAGTCGAAAGGAAAGTGTAATTGGGCGTACCAGGATTCTAGTGGTTTCGATTAGAACTAGGAATGGGTTTAATCAGTCGGGGGCACCATCAGGAAGGAAATGAGCTACAGAGGATTTAGGGTTGTATGAGAAAGAGGAAATAATTAGTCTTATTCATAGAGGTAAGCCTAAACTAAGGGTTAGAATTAAGTGGCTAGATAGGCTAAAGGTATAAGGAATTATTCCCATTAAGTCTACTAGGATAATGGTAATGAAGATAGATGAAACTACTATGGATAAACCTTTTAGGTTTGAAGAGTTTGTCCGTATAAGTTGAGAAAAAATAACTTCTATTGGGATAGTTTTTGATCTAAATTGACGGGAAATAGAAGGAAATATTGATAAATTAAGTTGTACTAGAATAAATAAATTTGTAGCAAGGAAAATAAAGGTTAGGGGAATCAAGAATCTTGAAGTTTTTGGGTCGAAGGATGAAAAGATGTCTATTATCATTCAAAACTCGGGTTTCCCCAATTAGGACTTTGAAGGTCCTTAGTTTTTTTAACTTAGAGTTTTAGGGTAGGGGTTTAATAATATGATCTCAGATATTTGATAGGAGCGGGGATAGTACAAAATAAGAAAAAAATGCACATGTTGCTAATTGACCAATGGTGACATAAGGGTCTTCTACTGGGCGAGCTCCGATTCATGTTAGAATAATTCATGAGCTAATTATAAGTCAAAATAGTAATTGATTTAAAGGGTAGAATCTTAATCTGATTTTATTTCTTATGTGAGAGAAAGGGGGTAGTAAGAGAATTAATAGTCCTATTGCTAAGGCAACTACGCCACCTAATTTGTTTGGAATTGATCGTAGGATGGCATATAGTCATAGGAAATATCATTCAGGTTGGATGTGAATTGGAGTAGTTAAGGGGTTGGCATTTAGAAAGTTTTCAGGATCTCCAAATAGGTTAGGTTCAAATAGAATTAGAATTAGAAATAAGGTAACAGCAATAACGTATCCTAATAAGTCTTTAGTAGTGTAGTAAAGGTGAAAGGGAATCCGATCAGAATCGCAGTTAATTCCAATAGGGTTGTTAGATCCTGATTGATGTAAGAATAGAATATGAGCTGCAGATGCTCCTATGAGAATGAATGGAATTAAGAAGTGGAATGAGAAAAATCGGTTTAAGGTTGCATTGTCCACTGCAAAGCCTCCTCAGATTCATTCTACAAGTATTTGTCCAATGTAAGGAATTGCTGAAAAGATACTAGTAATTACTGTTGCCCCTCAGAAGCTTATTTGTCCTCAGGGCAGAACGTAACCTGTAAAGGCTGCAGCTATAGTGAGGACAAGCATTACTACCCCAATAATTCAGGTTTCTTTAAGAAGATATGAGTTGTAATATAGGCCACGACCTGTGTGAAGATATAAGAACAGGAAGAATATTGATGCCCCATTTGCATGAGCAGCTCGTATCAATCAGCCATAATTTACGTCTCGAGAAATATGAGCCACAGAGGAAAAAGCTATTTCGATATTTGGTACATAGTGTATAGAGAGAAATAAACCTGTGGCAGTTTGTATGATTAGACATAACCCAAGGAGAGAACCATAGTTTCATCAGATTGAAATATTAATTGGAGCGGGTAAATCTACTAGAGAAAAATTTAGGATTTTAATAACAGGGTGCGTGGTTCGTAAAGGTTTAAACATAAGATATGAAGGAGCGTATAGGACCTTTAGCTAATTGTACAGTTTTTACTACTACAACTATGGTAAAGAATAAGATAAAAGTTAGTATGATTAGAAGAGGGTAGTTAGAGGTAGTAAAGAGAAATTGAATTATATTGGATTGGTGATCTGGATAAGGAATTCAGAGGTCTGTAGAAAAGTAAAGTAGTCAGAGGAAAATGCTATTTCGATATTTGGTACATAGTGTATAGAGAGAAATAAACCTGTGGCAGTTTGTATGATTAGACATAACCCAAGGAGAGAGCTATAGTTTCATCAGATTGAAATATTAATTGGAGCGGGTAAATCTACTAGAGAAAAATTTAGGATTTTAATAACAGGGTGCATGGTTCGTAAAGGTTTAAACATAAGATATGAAGGAGCGTATAGGACCTTTAGCTAATTGTGCAGTTTTTACTACTACAACTATGGTAAAGAATAAGATAAAAGTTAATATGATTAGAAGAGGGTAGTTAGAGGTAGTAAAGAGAAATTGAATTATATTGGATTGGTGATCTGGATAAGGAATTCAGAGGTCTGTAGAAAAGTAAAGTAGTATTGAGAAAGCAATAATAGAGGTGAAAGGAGATATAAAGGATTTGGAAGAAATTGTTTGGTTTGGTGTCAGGGACATAAAGTAAGAAAATATTACAAGTATACCTCTAACATAAATTAAGAATAGTAGGAAAGCTATTCATGAGGATATAAGAAGTCTATAGATAATACTAATAGATAAGGCAAAGATGAGAATATGAGCACCTATGATTAGAGGGTTTCTTGCAATAATTATTCTGCTGGTGATTCTTATTAATAGAGCTGAAAGAATTAAAATGGACATTTATAAATATGAGAATTGGACTCATTCTTTAAGCTTCAAAGGCTTTTGTGCACCGTACACTATGTTATAAAGTTAGGCCCCTCATCAGTAAATACTTAGGTAGAGACAGATTCATACTACATCTACAAAGTGTCAGTATCAAGCTGCAGCTTCAAACCCAAAATGGTGACCTGTAGAGAAATGGTTTATTATAGTTCGTATTAAACATACAGCTAGGAAAGTAGATCCGATTAATACATGAGCACCATGAAATCCTGTAGCTACAAAGAAAGTGGATCCATATACTCTGTCAGCAATAGAGAATGGAGCTGCAATATATTCTTCAAGTTGAAGAAAGGTGAAGTATACACCTAGAGTAACAGTTATAATAAGTGCTTGGATGGCGTTAGAGCGATTACCTTCTATTAATCTATGATGAGCTCAGGTAACTGTTACCCCTGATGCTAAAAGGACAGCAGTGTTTAGGAGGGGAATACTAAAGGGATTAATAGGGGTAATACCAATTGGGGGTCAGCAACACCCTAGTTCAGGTGTAGGGGCTAATCTACTATGAAAGAAAGCTCAGAAAAATGCAAAGAAGAAGCAAACTTCTGATAAAATAAATAAAATTATACCTCATCGAAGGCCTCTAGTTACATAAGATGTGTGTGCGCCTATAAATGTGCCTTCACGAATAACGTCTCGTCATCATTGAATTATTGATAGGATAATAACAGAAAAGGATATAAGTAAACATAAGGTTCCGTGGCCATGAAATCATCTAACTAGGCCTACAGCTAGAAGAAAGGCTCCTAGAGCGGATGTTAAAGGTCATGGACTGAATTCTACTAGGTGAAAGGGTTGCCGTGGCATTACGTTTTTTAAATTTAAACTCTCTACTTGGAAGGTAGCCGTACTTTTTATACTAAAAACGTACAAGAGAGGTATACTCGTTTATAAATTTACAGTTTATTGCTTATTCTCAGCCATCTTGCAAGATTCAGTTTCAGTGTGGAAGATTAATAGAATTGTTTTTAATTATAGGTTTATTTATTTGTATTGGGTGCTGAGAAATAGTTAGTATAAGAATTATAATTATAGATCAAAATAAAAGAAGAGCGGTTAATCAGTTTATGGGAGCTAAATGAGGCATAGGTGAACGCCAGAAATGGCAATTTTATCTTGACAAGATAATATTATATATTAATTAGTACACCAGTTAGAGAATGATGCTGTTCAGTTAATAAAAGATTGAGCGTCTACTGATTCTAATGCGATTGGTATGAAGGTATGATTGGCACCGCAGATTTCTGAGCATTGACCATAGAATACGCCAGGACGTCTGATAGTAAATCCTAATTGATTTAAGCGACCAGGAATAGCGTCGATTTTTATTCCTAGAGCTGGAATAGTTCAGGAGTGGATAACATCAGCCGCGGAGACAAGAAGACGAATTTCAAGTTGTATAGGAACTACTATACGATTATCTACTTCTAGTAGCCGGAATTCACCTGGTTTCAGGTCATCTGTAGGAATTATATATGAGTCAAATTCTACAGACTGAAAATCAGAATATTCATAACTTCAGTATCATTGGTGGCCAATGGCTTTGATTCTAACAGATGGTTGGGTTAATTCATCAGTTAAGTATAGAAGACGCAGGGAAGGAAGTGCCAGAAATAGAAGGGTTACAGCGGGTAAAATTGTTCAAACTGTTTCTACTTGTTGGGCTTCAGTAGTAAATCGAGAAGTATATGAATTAAATATTAGTGCGATTAATGCATAGCCTACTAAAGTAACAACGAGGGTTAGAACTAGAAGTGCATGATCATGGAAGGCAATTATTTGAAGTATAATAGGGGATGCGGCGTCTTGAAATATAAGTTGACCTCATTGAGTCATCTAAGTGAGCTATTATTATAGCACAGGCCTAATTAACAGATAGGTGCCTTTGGCATTCACTTAAGTTAACTAGGATAAGTGATTACCCCTGTTTCACTTAAATTGTGGAAGTCTAGAGGTAAAACATCTCTTCATTCAATAGCTGTAGGTATGTGGGGGCTAGCAATTACTCTACGTTGGGCAGCTAGAGCTTCTCATATAATTACAATAAATATTAGTAAGGCTACAAATGACATCATAGATCCAACAGATGATAAGGTGTTTCATATTGTTATAGCATCTGGGTAGTCTGAGTATCGGCGTGGTATGCCTCTTAATCCAAGGAAATGTTGAGGGAAAAATGTTAAGTTTACCCCAATAAATATTAAGAAGAATTGGGCTTTAGTTCATCGAGAATGTAATGTTACCCCTGTAAATAGAGGGAATCAATGATTGAAGGCAGCAAAAATAGCAAATACGGCCCCTATTCTTAATACGTAGTGGAAGTGAGCTACCACATAATAAGTGTCATGAAGTATAATGTCTAAAGAAGAGTTAGATAGACAAATTCCTGTTAAACCTCCAATAGTGAAAAGAAAGATAAATCCAAGAGTTCATAGTATGGATGTAGTATATTTGATTTTAGATCCATGAATAGTAGCTAGTCATCTAAATACTTTAATTCCAGTTGGAACCGCAATAATTATAGTTGCTGCTGTAAAGTAGGCTCGAGTATCTACATCAAGGCCTACAGTAAATATGTGGTGTGCTCATACAATAAACCCTACAACGGCAATTCCAATCATAGCATAAATTATTCCTAAAGTGCCAAATGGTTCTAATTTAGCAGTGTTATGGGATACAATATGAGAAATTGCTCCGAAGCCAGGTAAAATTAGAATATATACTTCAGGGTGACCGAAGAATCAAAATAAGTGTTGATAAAGAACAGGGTCCCCTCCTCCGGCAGGATCGAAAAATGATGTATTTAGGTTTCGATCGGTTAGAAGTATTGTAATGGCACCAGCTAATACAGGGAGAGTTAGGAGGAGGAGAATTACTGTAATAATTACTGCTCATACGAATAGTGGGATTCGTTCTAAACGTATTCCTTTTCATCGTATGTTAATTACGGTAGTGATAAAATTGATGGCACCTAGAATTGAAGCGGCACCAGCTAAGTGTAGGGAAAAGATTGCTAAGTCTACAGATGGACCAGAATGGGCTAGGTTTCCCGATAGAGGTGGATATACAGTTCATCCTGTTCCAGCGCCTTTTTCTACAGCAGCTGAAGATACTAGTAGAATAAGAGAAGGTGGGAGTAATCAAAATCTTAAGTTGTTTAATCGAGGAAAAGCCATATCAGGTGCTCCTAATATTAAAGGTAAAAGTCAGTTCCCAAATCCGCCAATAAATACAGGTATTACTATAAAGAAAATTATTAAGAATCCATGGGCAGTAATTAGGGTATTGTAGAGTTGATCCCTTCCAAGAAATGATCCTGGTTGAGCTAATTCTAGACGGATTAAAAGTCTAGTACCGGTACCAACTATTCCAGCTCATAGACCGAAGAGGAGATATAGAGTTCCAATATCTTTGTGATTAGTAGAATATAGTCATCGCATAAATAAATAAAGGGATAAACCCAAGGCCTAAAGTGGCAATAATTAGAGAGGTTGAGGAAGATAATTTATAGGGTCTTAATTTAGTTGTATTATTTATGAAGTTTCTTATTGATGATGTTATAAGGTTTATTCTTATATTGAGGTAGAAAAATAGATTTATAAAGGAGCCTAGTATTAGGGTTAGAAGGAGTCAAGGGTTAATTGGGGCTATAGATGTAATAATTAATCATTTAGGGAGAAATCCTGTTAAAGGGGGTAACCCAGCTAATGATATAAATAATAAGGCTAGAGAAGATGAATATAATATAGATTTTTTATTAATAGTAGATAGTTGTTTAGGATTATTTATATTAGACTGTGCAAATATGATAATTATAGGTGTAATTAATAATGAGTAAAAGATAAAGTATAAGAGAGACAGATGTTTAAAACCTACTCTAATGGCTCCAATTATTCACCCTATATGTGTAATAGATGAGAATGCTATGATACCACGGATTCGTGTTTGGTTTATTCCTATGACTCCACCTGTTAGGGCTCTAATTATGGCTGCAATTGAGGTTAGGATTGAGGAGGTTTTAGTATTTATAGTTCAGGCTAGTAGAACCAGAGGAGCTACTTTTTGTCAGGTTATTAAGATTAAGCAGTTTATTCAGGTTATTAATATTGTTACTTTAGGGAATCAGAAATGAAATGGAGCTGCCCCTAATTTTAGAATAAGAGATGAGATTAAGATGGTGCATTGAAAAGTATGGTTGAGTGAAAATCATCTTATAAATCTTGCAAAAAGTAGTATAGCAGAACCTAGGGCCTGTGCGAGAAAGTATGTAATAGCTGCCTCAGTTTCTGAGTTTGATTTTATAGTTATGATCATAGGGATAAATCTGAGTAGGTTTAATTCTAGTGAGATTCAGATTAAAAGTCAATTAGATCTGGACACAGTCATGATTGTTCTGATAATTAGTATTGGAATTACTATTGCCGATATAGGTGATATAAACATAGGGATTTGGAGGAGTTGAACCCCCTGTTAAAGGTTAGAAGCCCTTAAGATGACCGTCTTATCCCAAGTTCAGTTTAAGGAGCCCTCACGTCATTCATGAAGTAGGCCCATAAGTAAAATAGCAATAAATGTGGATGCAGCTATTAATGATCTAGTAGTTATTAAAATATTTGATAGTAATGGTATAGGTATGGCTAGAACAATTTCGATATCAAAAATAATAAAGATAATGCCTAGTAAGAAAAATCGAAGAGAAAATGGCATACGGGCATTGTTTTTAGGGTCAAAGCCGCATTCAAATGGTGAGGTTTTTTCCCGGTCTCTTAATGTTCGCATATTTAAAAATCATGCTGCTGCCGAGGTGATAGATCTTAGAATAGTGGCAAATATAATGGATAGTAGTATTAAGTTCATGTTGCTGGAAATAAATTATATATTTTCTTCTGATTAAAAGTCAGACGCTTAGGGAAGCTCTCCGGCAAGACACAGGGTGGTTATACCATAATTAACAACATCAGAGTTATCCGTTCATCCGGCGCAGTGTCAAATAATAAATGTTAAGGGGTAGAGAAGAAGGATTGCACCTAGGGTGATAGGAAGAAATCTTTTTCACGTTAGTGCTATTAAATGATCATATCGCATACGAGGTATGGTGGCCCGGATTCAAATAAAGATAGATGATAAAATTAAGGTTGAGAGAGGTAGTATAAAGTTGTAGGTTATAGAAGATCATCCTATTATTCATACTCTAGATGTGATTATACATATGGCGAGAATTCTTGTATATTCGGCTATAAAGATTAGAGCAAATAAGCCTCTTCTATACTCTACATTGAATCCTGATACGAGTTCTGACTCACCTTCTGCGAAGTCGAAGGGAGTTCGATTAGTCTCAGCAAGATTGGTAATAAATCATAGAAGAAATATTAAAGGAATTATTGTAATTAGAGGTGAGAGTGACGAGGATAATTTTATCATATCTAAGGATTTTATTAAGATAAGGGCTCTAATTAGAATTAAGGATATACTTACTTCATATGAAATGGTTTGAGCTACACCCCGAAGTGAGCCTAGTAAGGCGTATTTAGAGTTTGAGGATCACCCAGCTGCGAAAGTGGTATAAACATTAAGGCTAGATACACATAAGAAAAATAAAATTCCAAATGTTAGAAAGATTGACTGATATGAGTGTGGATACACAATTCATAGTAAAAGACCAAGGGTTAGACCTATTACTGGGGCGATAGTAAACGGAATTTTATTGGCTGTAATAGGTTTCATTTGTTCTTTAGCAAATAGTTTAATAGCATCTGCAAAAGGAACAGGTAGTCCTATTAGCCCAGGCTTGTTAGGGCCTTTACGTATTTGAAAATAACCTAGAAATTTTCGTTCTATTAAAGTGTAGAAAGCTATAGCTACCAGAGCTAGTAAATATCTAAGAATAAATGAGCAACAGGCTGTTAATGACATTAACAAAGGGTAAGCCCATAGGCAGGGTTTAAATCTGCTGCATTAGTTCTGCCACATTGTTAGAGACGAAGATGAGTCGAACATCTATTAAGAACTTTCAAGGTTCTTTTCTTCCGAAGGATCATCCCGCTATTGAGTTACCTCTCTTACCAAGTGCAAGTTGGCGGTTCTATAATAAACTAAATTGCAGTTAGTTAGTAAGTGGATATAATCCATATTTTGATCCTAAATCAAGTGCACTATTCTGCCAACTTACTATTATATATAAGTTAAGTATTTTATTTGTGATTATATTTGTTCTAGGGGTATAATTATTATTGTAATTCGGTCCTTTCGTACTAGAATTATATATTTCGCGGATAGAAACTAACCTGGCTTACGCCGGTCTGAACTCAGCTCATGTAGGATATTAATGGTTGAACAAACCATCTATTATGATTGCTGCATCATAGAGAAATCCTAAGCCAACATCGAGGTGCCAATCCCTTCTGTCAATATGGACTCTCAAGAAGGATTAGCCTGTTATCCCTAAGGTAGCTTGATTTGTTGATCTAATAAATAGGATCATTTGTATGACTAATTAGTCTTTTCGTGGTGGGATGTTGATTGTTCCCAGGTCGCCCCAACCGAACTCAATGTTTCATTAATATTGAAGTATTAAGTAAAGCTCTATAGGGTCTTCTTGTCCTGCGATATTATTCAAGCTTCTTCACTTGAAGATAAATTTTTAGTGTCTTAAAGGAGACAGCTTAATTCTCGTTTGTCCATTCATACTAGCCTACAATTAATAGGCAAGTGATTATGCTACCTTTGCACGGTCAGGATACCGCGGCCGTTAAAAATTAATTCACTGGGCAGGATGTACCACAAATAGGTATTCTTGTGGCAATGTTTTTGATAAACAGTCGGAATAATTTTTTGCCGAGTTCCTTCTTTAAGGGTTTATTTAAGATTATTTGATTAATAGTTTAATACTTATTTTTACATTATAATATGTAGAGTCAGGTTTATTAATATTTTCTGTTTATTGTTTCATTTAAGATAATAATTATTAGAATAATGATACTGTAACGTATTTTTAGTTGGCTGATTCTAGGCCTACTAGATGTTAATCATAATAGGATGAATTGATTTTTACATCAGGGCTTATCCCTTGAGGTATGACACAGCATGAACATGCTAGTATTAATATATAATGTAGCAGAAAACCAGCTATATTCTAATGCGGCAGGTATGTAGCCTCTAATAGTATGTCTATTCCTTATAATGCCACATAAGTGAACTAGGTTCTTAACAGCATAATATTAGCTCATATAGAATTCGGGTTAGTGAAGTAGTCAATAATCTTGTAAAACCATTATGCACAAGGTACAGGTATGAAACAATTCTTTGGTAAATTAAAAATTCCCTTGCGGTACTTTTATATGGGTTTTTAGGGTCAGTAATTGAAATGTTTTTATTATATTTTTTATATTAAAGATGTGTTATTATTGGCAAAGTAGGCCTTGGGCCTTAATCTTAGTGTAAGTAAGGGGCATTTTATATGCTATACTTTGACTAGATTCAACTTCCGTTAAATCAACTTTGTTACGACTTATCTCTTCTTTCGATGAGAGTGACGGGCGATGTGTGCATGTCTTAGATTCTAGTTCATAAGTACTTAGTATTACTTATTACTGTCAAGTCCAACTTTGACCATAATTATAATTATGGGGCAGTTTTTAATTAAAATTGTAACCCATCTCCTCCTTCTCATTAGCTACACTTTGACCTGACGTCTGTAGATTTATTCTTGTATACTTCTTTCTAAGGTATACTGGTCGACGGCCGTACATAAGCTGAATATCAAGAGAGGTTAATCATTCGTGGATTATCGAATTAAGGGACAGGTTCCCCTGATTATATAAGACACCGCCAAGTTCTTTGAATTTTAAACAGTAGTTTTTAGTATCCGATTATTATGGGTCATAGAATAGAAGGGTATCTGATCCTTGTTTTGGTCTATGATTTGTAGAATTTATATATTTGATGAATATGGGTCATGGAAGATATGAATTTGACCTCTAAATTTTATTGGTTCATCTTTTATAATAATTCTTTTTTAATCTTTAATGTTGACATGGGCTTATCGTCTAACCGCGGCTGCTGGCACGAATTTGGCCAGCCCTTTAAGCAATATCCATTTCTTAGGTCCCTAAATTTATAGGATTATTTACTGTGATTTCTAATTTTAGGTAGATACATGTAATTGAATTGCAGTAGTCAACATATGAGCCAGAATCAAACTAATTAGTAAGAGAGAATAACTCTTATTTGGGGTATGAACCCACTAGCTTAATATAGCTTATCTTACTAAGTATAGGTGTTTATCACTCTTGTAAATTTGCAATTTATTGTTGTATATCAACTACTGTACTATTTATATGGAACACACGGGCATAGGATTTAGAATTAAGACTAGAGATGGGATTAAATGTAGGAAGATTAATAGGTGATATCGTGATCTAATATTTAGTTCAGGGTTGGATATAGTTAATTTTCATCCATGGTTAAGTGAGGAGTATAAGAATAGAGAGTAAGCAGCTCCAAGAAATCTAATAATTATTAGAGGAATTATTAGAATTAAGTTGCGCGAAATTGAAGCAGTAATTAGTAAAATTTCACTAAGGAGATTAATAGATGGTGGAGCTGCTATATTAGCGGCAAGAACTAAAAATCATCATATAGCTAAAGTAGGGGAAGATAAGAGTAAGCCTTTAGTTAGAGGGATTCTTCGGGTATGCGTAATTTCGTAAGTTATGTTTCCCAGGCAGAATAAAGCTGATGAAATTAGACCATGAGCAATTATTATTAATAGAGCACCATTTACTCCAAAAGAGGAGTTAGATAAGGTTCCGGCAATTAATAACCTTATGTGACCGATTGATGAGTATGCAATTAGTGATTTTATATCTGTTTGCCGTAAACAAATTATTCTAGTTACCACACCCCCGATTAGAGCTAGAGAAGTAAAGAAGGAATATAAATTAATAACATTAAATGGGAATATTAATGAAATTCGAATTAAACCATATCCCCCAAGTTTTAGAAGGATGGCAGCTAAAATTATAGATCCAGCAATAGGAGCTTCTACGTGGGCCTTGGGTAGCCAAAGATGAACTGAGTATAGAGGTAGTTTTACCAGGAATGCTAAAATAACTAGTATTCATGTAATATAAGTGTTTATTGACTTTGGTAACTCTATAATACTGTAGTTTATTAGCTGGTGGTTGTTGCTATATTTTAGGTTTATTAAAATGATTAGCAATGGGAGCCTTGCACATACAGTGTATATCATTAGGTATATTGAGGCTTGAAGGCGTTCAGGTTGGTAGCCTCAAATTATGATTAGGGCTATAGTAGGAATTAAGGATGCTTCAAATATAATATAAAATATTAAAAGATTGCTAGTTCTGAAGCAAATAACTAAAGTAACTAGTAGGGCTAAAATTGTGTACGAAAACAGGCGCCTATAATTAAAGGACATGTGAATTTTAGCTCTTGCCATTAATATTAATATTGAGATTCAGATGGTTAAAATGATAAGAGATGAAGATATTGTATCTATTATTATAAATGAGGAAATAGATACACAGTCATAGTATTGGATTAAAGGCAAGGATACTAAGAAAGACAGCGATAAAGTAATTGTAGTTATTCGTCAGTAGTATGTAGATACTATAGGTAGTATGAGCGTCGATAAAATTCTAGCAATTGAGATCATTTTTTTTTAGAAAATAGATTTTACCTTATCAGAGCCATAAAATCGTGTTATAAGTACTAGTAAAGATAGACCAAGTCCTGCTTCGCAGGCTCCTATAGTTAAAATAATGATTGATATAACTAGCATTGAGGAGGCATTTATAGAGAAGATGGCGGGAAGTAATATAACTAATCTTAGTATTAGCCCTTCTAGG
>CALODI010000016.1:0-90694 GCA_942492135.1 uncultured Peptostreptococcaceae bacterium | reverse complement strand
AGCTATTGCTTCTCCTTGACCTCTTTCTTCAGCTTCAAGACCACAGAACGCACCTGGCGTATCTATAAATGTTATTATAGGCCTATTAAACTTCTCTGCCTGTTTCATAAGTCTTAAAGCCTTTCTATATCCTTCTGGATGTGGCATTCCAAAATTTCTTTCTATATTTTCTTTTACATCTCTTCCTTTTTGATGTCCTATAATAGTAACAGGTGTGTTTCCTATTATCCCTATTCCTCCAACTATAGCTTTGTCGTCTTTATACAATCTATCACCATGAAATTCTATAAATTCACTGCATATATGTTTTATATAATCCTCAGTTGTAGGTCTACTAGCTGCTCTACTCATATTTACCTTTTGCCACGCAGTTAAGTTTTCATAGATTTCATTTTTTAAATTTACAAGTTTATTACTTAGCATATATATTTCATTAGATAAATCTATATTATTTTCTTTTGATATTTTTTCAAATTCTGCAATTTTTTTTTCAAGCTCTATAATGGGCTTATCTATATCCATATTATTCATACTTAGCCCTCCTTAATATCCATGCATTCTCAAGATTTGCTGTATTTTGTTCTTCATATATTTTCTACTTACAATCAAATCTAAAAAACCATGTTCTAATAAAAATTCTGATTTTTGAAATCCTTTTGGAAGATCTTGCTTAATTGTCTGTTTTATAACCCTAGGACCAGCAAATCCTATTAAAGCATTTGGTTCTGCCATTATAACATCCCCAAGCATGGCAAAGCTTGCCGTTATTCCACCAGTCGTAGGATCTGTCAATACAGATATATACGGTAGTCCATTTTCACTAAGTTTATTTAAAGCTTGAGATGTTTTTGCCATTTGCATTAAAGATATTATACCTTCTTGCATCCTAGCTCCTCCAGATGCACAGACTATTATAACCGGTAAGTTATTATCTATAGCATATTCAATGGCCCTAGTTATCTTTTCTCCAACTATATAACCCATACTCCCCATCATAAACTCTGAATTCATTACACAAAGTATAACATCTATACCACTTAACTTACCGTGACCAGTTATAACCGCATCTTTTTCTTTACTTTTTGCAGTATATCTTTCTAGCTTTTCATCATATTCCGGAAATTCTAATATATTTATAGAAACAAAATCTTCATCTAGTTCTTCAAATGTTTTTTCATCTATTAATAAATCCACCCTTGACCTAGCAGAAAGTTTGAAATGGTGATCACATTTAGGGCACATGCTCAAATTTTCTTCTACTTCTTTTACGAATATATTACCATTACAATTTTCGCACTTTATCCAAAACTTTTCATTAACACTTTTGCTATTAAATTTTTTATTCATGGATAATTGTGATTACTCTTTTTCTTTACTCAATAATTTTTTAATCATATTTCACCTCTATAAATTTATGATTATGCCATATTTTTATTTATTCATAAACTCATTTTCTATAAATTTAGTATGGTGTTCGTCGTTCATAAAAACTTCACTTGCCATTAATTTTTTCTGAAATTCTACATTAGTTTCTACACCTTCAATAATTAATTCATCTAATGATCTTTTCATTCTATTTATGCATTCTTCTCTATCATTTGCCCAGCATATAAGCTTTCCTATCATAGAATCATATAAAGGCGGTATAATATATCCCCCATATACAAAGCTATCAAATCTTACACCCAGTCCACCAGGAACATGAATAGACTCTATTTTACCAGGACAAGGTCTAAAATTATTAAATGCATCTTCAGCATTTATTCTACACTCTATTGCATGACCATTAAACTTTATATCTTCCTGAGAATAAGGAATTTTTTCTCCAGATGCTATTAATATTTGTAATTTTATTAAATCAATTCCAGTTATCATCTCAGTAATAGGATGCTCTACTTGTATTCTAGTATTCATTTCTATAAAATAGAAATTTTGATCTTTGTCAACTATAAATTCAACAGTTCCAGCCCCTATATAGTCTACAGACTTTGTTGCTTTTATAGCAGCATTGTATAATTCATTCCTAGTCTCTTCCTCTAAATATGGAGAACGACACTCTTCTATAACCTTTTGGTTTCTTCTTTGCATAGAACAATCCCTATCTCCAAAATGAACTACATTTCCAAATGAATCTCCAAACACTTGTACTTCTATATGTCTAGGATTTTTTATATATTTTTCTAAATACATTTCATCATTTCCAAATGAAGATAAAGCTTCAGCTTTAGCTATATTAAAGTTAGCTACTAATTCTTCATCATCATTAGCAACTCTCATCCCTTTACCTCCACCTCCACTCGAGGCCTTTATAAGGACTGGATATCCAATTTCTTTAGCTGTAGCGATTGCGTCTTTTATATTTAAAATTATCCCTTTTGATCCCGGAACAACAGGCACATTAGCTTTTATCATAGTATCTCTAGCTGTTGATTTATCACCCATTTTATCTATTTGCTCATAATTTGGACCTACAAATATAATATTATTTTCTATACATTTTTTTGCAAAATTAGAGTTTTCAGATAAAAAACCAAACCCTGGATGTATTGCATCACATTTCATCTTCATCGCCAGATATATTATATTATCTATATTATTGTAACTTTCACTTATCTTATTAGGACCTATGCATATAGATTCATCTGCCATATATCTGTGTAGAGATTCCTTATCCGCTTGAGAATATATCGCAACAGTCTTTATTCCCATTTCTTTACATGTTCTTATTATTCTAACAGCTATTTCTCCTCTATTTGCAATAAGCAACTTTTTTATCATAATATCCTCCTTTAATTATCCGTTAACTTTAATCTTAAATAAAGGTTGGCCGTATTCAACTAATTCTTCATTTTCTACTAATACCTCTATAATTTGTCCATCAACATCACATTCTATTTCATTCATAAGCTTCATAGCTTCAAGAATACACAATGTATCTCCATTTTCAACTTTATCTCCAACATTAACAAAATTTCCATTTTCAGGGCTTGAAGCCGAATAAAAAGTTCCCATTATAGGAGCATTTACTATATATGTATTGTCATCAGTTTCAAATTCTTCAATTCCTTCTTTATCAATTGTAATTATTTCTTTTTTAGCTTCATCATTTACATTAGAAATTAAATGCGTGGTCGTAATATCACCTTTTTGTATAGATAGTTTTAAATCCTTCATTTCTATATCAAATTTATTTATACTAGTTTTATCTATTACCATAATTAATTCTTTGATTTCATTTATATTCATAAATTATACCTCCTTTTTATACCTGGTACTAATACTATATCATATTATACCATATTATTATTTACAGATACAATAAAAAATTCGTATCATGTTATTTCATCCTCTCATAGCATTAACGTATATTGATCTATTTTTTATTATTAAAAAAATACGATTGACTAATTAGTCAACCGTATTTTTTAATTTGACTTTCCATAAAAAAATGTTTTTATAGGCTTTAAATTGTATTTATTTGGCATTATTATTTGTTCAGTACTTCCAACAAATAAAACACCATTACCGTTTAATGATTTACTAAAATTTGAGTATATATCAGATTTAGCTTCTTCTGTAAAATATATCATTACATTTCTACAAACTATCAGATCACAATTATCTATGTATTTATCTTCTAATAAATTATGTCTTCTAAATGTAACTCTATTTTTTATTTCTTCCTTTATTATAAATCTATCTAATTTTTTATCAAAATACTTGTTTATAAATTCTTTAGGTAGATTCCTTAAACTCTTTTCTTGATACACTCCTAATTTAGCCTTTGCCATGGCCTCTTTATCAAGATCACTTGCAATAATATTAATCTTATTCAAAGGCATAAATTTACTAAGTAACATAACTAACGAGTAAGGTTCCTCACCTGTAGAACAAGCAGCACTCCATATTTTTAAGTTTTTATTTTTTCTCATAAGCTCAGGAATTATAGTATTTTCCATAACAACCCATTGCTCTAAATTCCTATAAAATTCAGAAACATTTATAGTCATGTAATTTATAAATTCATTAAATAAGTCCTCATTTTTATTTATAGCATCAAAATACTTTTCAAAATCATTATATCCGTTTCGTATAGCTAACGACTCTAATCTTCTATTCATCTGCTTTTCTTTATATAAAGAAAGATTTATTCCTGTTTTTTTATAAATTTTATCTTTAAAAAGATCATATCCCTTCATTAAATGTCTTCGTCCTCTCCATTTATATTCATAGTAAGTTCTATCTTTTCATTTTCATTATCAATATTTATTATCTTAACCTTAACATCTTCATCTACTTTAACTACATCTTTTGGGTTTTTAACAAATTCATAAGAAAGATTAGATATATGTACAAATCCATCGACTATACCGTTTAATTTTACGAAAGCCCCATAATCTTTAACTACCTTAACCTTACCATCTACAATATCTCCTACGCTGTAATTTTCTACAAATTCGTCCCAAGGTCTTTTTTGTAATGCTTTTATACTAAGCGCAAGTTTTTGAGTTTCTTCATCTAAAGATATAACTTTAACCTTTACTACATCTCCTATTTTGTACTCACATTCATGCTTTCTAGCCCAAGATAGCTCAGAATTATGCACAAGTCCCACAAATCCATTTAAATCTACAAACACTCCATAATCCTTTATGTCTTTAACTGTACCTTCTAATAAATCTCCACTTTTTACATTTTCCATAAAATCTAACTTTTTCTTTTCTTCTTCTTTAATTAAAATGTTTTTTCTTGAAAGAACGAATCTTTTTTTACTAGAATCTATATCTATAATTTCACAACTCATAATTTTATCTTTATATTCTTTAAAATCTATATTTTTAATATACTTAGTATCTATATGGCTAAGTGGAATAAATCCTCTTATACTTGATTTATAGCTTACTATAAGTCCACTCTTAGATTCTTCCGTTACATTAACATCTATAATTTGTCCTATTTGTAATTCATTCCACATTTTTGCTTCTTGAGCTCGTTTATTAGAAACTATAATATCTCCTGAATTTCTATCAATATTTACAACTTTAACATTGATAACATCCCCAATTTTCATTTCTTCTCCTTCACAAACTTCTGATTTAGGAAGGACTCCATCAGTCTTATAATTTAGGTCAATATAGTATTCATCGTATTTTTCTAAAATAACAGTTCCTTCTACATATTGCCCTACCTTTATAGTTTTGAATAAATTTTCTTCTTTTAGCAGCTGTTCCATTTCATTATTCATGTATTCATCTCTCCCTTGCATTTATTTTAATCAAATATTTTTTATAAATTTTATTACATCTTCGATTATCCAACTAGGAGTTGATGCTCCTGCTGTTATACCCACAAAAGAATATCTCTTAATATCATCCTCATCTAAATCACTTACAGTCTCTACATGATATGTCTTAACATTTTCTTCACATATCATCACCAATTTTTGAGTATTTGAACTATGATTACCTCCAATTACAATCATACAATCCACTTCTTTTGAAAGTTGCCTTGCTGACTTTTGCCTGTCTTTAGTTGCCAAGCAAATAGTATTATGTATAGTAACATCTTCTAAAATATTTTTTAATTTTTCACTTATTTCTTGATACATATTTATATTTATAGTAGTCTGAGCAACTACACAATACTTCTTATAATTTCTAGGAATTTCACTTAAATCCTCTATATTTTTTATAGTTATAGCTTCATTATTACACCAACCATTTATTCCTATAACTTCAGGATGGGATTTATCTCCTACAATTATAATTTTATACCCTTTATTATAGTATTCATTAGCTATATCTTGTATTTTTTTTACAAAAGGACAAGTAGCATCTATAATTTTAAGGTCCTTATCTACAGCATTTGTATATATATCTTTTGACACTCCATGAGATCTTATTATTACCTTAGATTTTTGATCGACTTCATCCAATCCATCTACAACCTTTAACCCTTTATCTTCGTATACCTTTACAGCTTGTTTATTATGTATAAGCGGACCTAATGAATACACTTCATTCCCATTCATCATTTCCAATTCTTCCCAAGCCATATCCATAGCTCGTTGAACTCCAAAGCAAAATCCAGCATAATCAGCAACCTTAAACTTCAAATACATCGCCCCTTAATCTGCATATTTTTCGATATTTTTACCTATGGTATCTAAAATCTGTTGACTTAAACTTTCATAATCCTTCGAATTTAATTTTTGCCCATAATATGATTCAAAACTTATAGGCTCATCTATGTATATAGTAATTTTACTAAATAATTTATACGTAGTTATTATAGACACAGGACAAATTCTAGCCTTTCCTCTAATTGCCAACATGCTTGTTCCTGCTTTTGCCTTACCTAAATTTTCTTGTTTTTTTCTAGTGCCTTGCGGAAATATACCCAAAGCTCCATTTGATTTCAATATTTTAAGAGCTGTTTTTATAGTGGATATATCTGTTTTACTTCTATCTACGGGAAAAACATTTACATTTTTCAAAAAACACCCTACTATTTTATTTTTAAAAAGTTCTTTTTTCGCCATATAAGAAACCTTCCTTGGCATAAGCGAACCGATTAACATAGGATCCAAATTATTTTTATGGTTTGAAGCAAATATCAGAGGTTCATCCATAGGAACTCTATCTTTACCGATTATTTCTATTTTATAAAATATACTTATAATTGGAATAAATATACCTTTGCATACTTCATATAGACCCAAAAAATCTCCTCCTATTTCATATATTCCATTATATCAGAAACTACCTCTTCTATATTTTTGCTAGTAGTATCTATTTCTACAGCATCGTCTGCTTTAATAAGTGGAGCAAATGATCTTTTTGAATCTATTTCATCTCTATTTTTAATATCATTAACTATATCATCTAAGTTTATATTATGACCTTTTGCTTTTAATTCTTTATACCTTCTTCTCGCTCTTTCATTTATTCCAGCTGTTAAATAAAACTTAAGACTCGCATCTTTAAATACATAACTTCCAATATCTCTACCATCCATTATTACAGAGTATCTTTTACCCATTTTTCTTTGTAGACTAACCATTATTTCTCTTATTTCTTTTATTTGTGCAACTTTTGAAACATTCCCACTTACACTTAAAGTTCTTATTTGTTCATTTACAATTTCATTATCTAGATATATATTATCATCTTTAAAATCTATTTGAGTTTTTTTAGCCATTTCTATTAGAGCTTGTTCATCATCCACATCAATTCCATCTCTTATGGCTTTATACGTAATAGCTCTATACATTGCTCCTGTGTCTATATAGTTTATATTAAGTTTGTTTGATATTATCTTTGCAATAGTGCTTTTCCCTGCCCCTGCTGGTCCATCTATTGCTATAACCATATTATTCATTAGATTCACTCCTCATACTCAAATCTGTTCTTAATTTTTTTGCCTCATTTAAATAAATATGGGCTATTTTATTTTTTTCTATATTTGTATTTACATGCATCAATACTCTTATGCATTTATCTAAACTATTTTTTATATATTTTTCTTCAAAATTCAAAAGAGGTATATCATTAAGAAGCAATAACTCTCTTACTGCAACTGAAGCGTATACTTCATCTAAATCTCTTGTCATAGTAAATATAATACTAACTATATTTTCTTCTTGTAAATCATTCATATCTATTATTTTTTGTATTAATATTTTTGTTTCATTCAATATACACATTTTTTCATTTTTTTCTACAGTAGTTGCGCCTCTTATAGCTAATGTCTTCATTTTATCACCATCGCAAATTAATATTATATCAAATTCTATACACTTATACCAGCTAGGTAGCCTGTCGAAAATGCAATTTGAAGATTATATCCTCCAGTTAAACCTTCTATGTCAATAGCTTCGCCAGCATAATAAAGATTTTTTATAGATTTAGATTCCATAGTAGACGAATCAATACATTTAACACTTATTCCTCCAGATGTAACTATAGATTCATTTATACTTTTTGTTCCTTTACAGTTTAATTTTAATTCTTTTATACTATCTACTATCTTATTTTCTTCTTCTTTTGTTAAATTATTTGGTTTTTTATCAATATCCAAGTATTCTAATAACTGTTTTGTGAAATTAACAGGAAGAATTTCTTTTAAATTGTTATATATACTTTTATTACTATTTTTTCTTATAATTTTACGTACTTCCTCTTTTGTAACAGTTGGAATAAAGTCAAAGTTTAATTCAACATCCCCATCTTGTAAATATTTATTAATATAAGAAGATAAGTTAAGTATAACAGGTCCAGTTAATCCAAAATGTGCAAATAAAATATCTCCCTCCATACTTATTTTTTTATTTTTAAAGTACTTTGCAGATACTTTTATATTTTTCAATGAAATTCCCTGTAAATTTTTTATCCATTCTTCTCTAAATACAAGTGGTACTAACGCGGGATATATTTTAGTTATATTTTCTCCATGTTTTTTAAGTATACTATGAATCTTACCATCTGATCCGGTTTTAGGATAAGAATGTCCACCTGTAGCAATTATAACTCTGTCAGCTTTTATAATATTATTATCGTCTAAAATCACACCATTAATTTCTTCATTTTCAACGATAATATCTATAACAGTTTTTTCATATATAATTTTTACTCCCACTTCATTCAATTCATCCTGTAAAGCCTTTATTATTATATCAGACTTATCTTCTTCAGGATAAACTTTGAAATCTTCTTCTATCTTAAATTTAATACCACGTGTTTTAAAAAACTCTAAAAGATTCAAGTTATTAAAAGTATACAAACTACTATATAAAAATTTAGGATTTTTTATTATTTTCTCTAAAAATTCATCTATATCTCTTATATTGGTTATATTGCACCTTCCACCACCTGTGATTTTCAATTTTTTACCTAATTCTTTGTTTTTCTCTATCAATATTACTTCATTATTCTTAGATGCTGTTATGGCAGACATCATTCCTGCTGGTCCACCACCAATTACAATAACTTTACTCATATTTTTCACCTTCCAAATGATTTGTGTCATTAGTTTTTATTATTACAGGTCCATAATTTCTAAATTCTACTATATTTAAAGCTGTATTATCTTGTTTTATCCTATATATATTTGACAATTCACTTCCTAGTAAGCTTAACAATAATACTTTTATAGACATTCCATGAGACACTAAGAGTATATTAGAATTTTCATGTTTTTTATTTAATTCATTTATACAAGTTAATAGTCTTTGCTTTAACTTATATAAATTTTCTGCTTCAGGTATTAAAGCATTATGAGGCTCATTTCTCCAAACAGTATAAACATCAGAGTAGTCTCTTTTTATTTCCTCTATAGTAAGACCCTCCCACTTTCCAAAATTTATTTCTCTAAGATCTTCTTTATATTCTACTTTTTTACCCAAAGTATTAGAAATTATCTTAGAAGTTTGAATCGTCCTACCAAGATCGCTACTGTATATATAATCTATATTGTATTTCGAAAGCTTTTTGGACAGCTTTTGAGCTTGCTTAATTCCATTTTCAGTTAATTCCGAGTCTCCATGGCCTTGAGTTCTACCATCTATATTCCAAAAAGTTTCTCCATGTCTTACTATAAAAAATCTATTCATACATATCCTCCTATTGTCTATTATAATTTCAACTAAATATTATATAATAATTTGCTCAAAATAAAAAGAAATAGGAAAAATTCCTATTTCTCATCATAAACATGGTATTCTTTCCATATGGTTTCCAATTTATCGAAATACTCTTTTATTTCTTCTTTTTTTCTCATACCTATAGCAACTATTATTGCATTAGCAACACTTAAAGGTGCAACTAGCGAATCAACAAACGATGCCATATTACTTTTAACCGGAATGATTTCTTCCGATATAGATGCAACAGGTGCAAGTACACTATCTGTTAATGCTATTATGCTAGCTCCTTGATTTTTTGCATAATTAGCCAACTCAAATGTCTTTCTTGAATATCTTGGAAAACTTATAGCTATTACCAAATCATCCTCTGTAACTTTAAGAAGTTGCTCAAATACATCACTTATTCCATAACTTACTATATTTACGTTGTCTAAAATTATATTTAAATAAAAACCTAAATATTCAGATATAGCAGTGGAACTTCTAAGACCTACTATATATATTTTCTTTGCTTTCAATATTTTGTTTATTGCTCTTTGAAAACTTTCCTCATCTAATTCTTCTATAGTTGTTTTTATATTTTCTATATCAGCTTTTAATACTTTTTTAAGTATAGTCCAATCATTAGAATACTCTTTAGACATTTCGACTCTTTGAACAGTTGTAAGCTTTGTCTTTATAAGCTCTTGTAATGATTTTTGAAGTTTAGGATATCCATCAAATCCTAATGCATTAGCAAACCTAACTACTGTCGACTCACTCACCCCTACTTTTTCCCCTAATTTACCAGCAGTCATAAAAGCTGCTTTGTCATAGTTTGAAAGTATAAACTGAGCAATAAGTTTTTGTCCTTTACTTAATTTTGGAAACTGTTCTTTTATAATGACAATTAAATCTTTAGCTTCTTCCATATAAAATTTAACTCCTATTTGATATATTTTTTATCAACATTTTCCCTTCATTAAAAGCTTTTATATTTAATTTTTCACTTCCTTGAGGTACTCTTGCTAATATTGCTTCTTTCAAACTTTCGTCTTTGATATCCTCAATAAGTTCTTTTATAGCTCCTAACGCAACTATATTTGAAACCATTTGTTTTCCTATTTTTTCTCTAGCTGTATTTATTATAGGTATCTTATAACAAAAGTCAGTATCTATATTATCCCCTATATCCACACAAGAATCAACTAGCAATATTGATTTTTTATTTATATTTTTCGCATATTTGTCAAAAGATTTTTGTGTTAGGCATAAAAGCAAATCCGGATCATTAACTTTTGGATAATTTATATCTCTATCGCTTATTATAACCTCTGATTTACTAGCACCGCCTCTAGCTTCTGGTCCATATGATTGACTTTGAACTGCATTAAATCCATTTTTTATAACACTCTCAGCTAATATTATACCAGCAAGTATCAATCCTTGCCCCCCAGATCCTGTTAATCTCAATTCCTTTTTCATATAGACATCTCCTTTTTAAACATATCTATAATTTTAAAATATTCTTCTACATATTCAGGTTCCTGAACATTCTTAAATTCTCCCATAAATATCTTATTTTCTATATCCTCTTTATTTAACTTATCCTTAGCTAATATATCAATAAAATTTTCTTTCATCCCTTTCATTAAATCAACTGCACTACCCTTTTTATTTTTTCTTCCGTAATAAGTAGGGCAAACGCTTACCCCCTCTACTAAAGAAAATCCTTTATGATTTATACCTTTTTTTACATATTCAACCATTTTATTTGCATGGTACACAGTAGATCTAGCTACATAAGTAGCTCCTGCACCTGATGCTAGTTTGCAAATATCAAATGCTTTATCTATATTCCCATAAGGTGCTGTAGTACCTTTTTCTTTAGTCGGAGTTGTAGGAGAGTATTGTCCTCCTGTCATTCCATATATATTATTATTAAATACAATCGTTGTTATATCTATGTTTCTTCGACATGCATGTATTAAATGATTTCCTCCAATAGCACTAGCATCACCATCTCCAGATATAACTATAACTTTCAAATCAGGATTTGCAACTTTAAGACCAGTTGCAAATGCGATTGCTCTTCCATGTGTTGTATGTAATGTATTAAAATTCATATACCCAGCTGCCCTTGATGAGCATCCTATTCCAGATACTATGCATATCTTATCTTTGTCTAAATTTGATTCTTCTATAGCAACTGCTATGGCTCTCATCAATATTCCATGTCCACATCCCGGACACCAAATATGCGGAAGTCTGTCTACTCTAAAATTATTTTTTATTATTTTGCTAGGCATTTTCCCAATACCCCCTTTACATAATCATTTATGTATTTAGGTGTTATAATTTCTCCATTTGCTTTATTAATACCATAAATATTACAATCACTTTTAACTATTCTCTCTACTTCTTGTCTTATTTGACCTAAATTCATCTCTGGAACAAATATCATATCTTTATCTTTGCTTATTTGTTTTATCTTTTCCTCTGGGAATGGCCATATTGTTTTTAAAACAAACATACCTGCTTTTATTCCTTTATTTCTAAGATTGTTAACCGCTTCTTTAGTAGATCTTGCCATACAACCAAATGTCACAAACAAAATATTAGAATCTTCAACTAGATATTCTTCGTATATTAATATATCCTCTAGATTCGAGTTTATTTTACCCATTAATCTGTTTAGTAGTCTTTCAGCTTCATTAGTACTATTAACCGGGAATCCTGTTTCATCATGTACAAGTCCTGTTACATTATATCTGTATCCCTCTCCAAAATTGGCCATAGCAGGAACCAAATCTTCCGTATATTCATATGCTTTATACTCATTAGCTTGTGTTGTAGGTTTTTTTCTATCTACTACAACCATGTCTCCTTTGTTTGGAACTACTACTTTTTCTCTCATATGAGCTATAACTTCGTCCATTAACAATATTACAGGTGTTCTGTATTTTTCTGAAAAATTAAATGCTTTTACAGTCAGTTCAAATGTTTCACTAACACTCGTTGGTGATAACACTATTATCGGATGATCTCCGTGAGTACCCCATTTTGCCTGCATTACATCTCCTTGTGATGGACAAGTTGGAAGTCCAGTACTCGGTCCTCCTCTTTGTACATTTACTATTACACATGGTATTTCTGTAATACATGCATATCCTATGTTTTCTTGTTTTAATGAAAATCCCGGACCACTAGTTGCTGTCATTGATTTTAATCCCCCTAATGATCCACCAATAACAGCTGCCATTCCCGCTATTTCATCTTCCATTTGTATGAATTTTCCTCCAATTTTAGGAAGCATCACAGCTGATAATTCTGCAATTTCAGTAGAAGGAGTTATTGGATATCCCGCAAAAAACTTCATACCAGCATAAATAGCTCCCTGTACACAAGCTTCATTACCTTGAAGAAACTTTATATTATTGTGCATAGAATTCATCCTCCTTACAAATAGATTCTTCTAAATATATGGCGTAATCCGGACATCTCATTTCACATAATCCACATTTTATACATTTATCTTCTTGCATTATATTAACTTTATCATTATCTAACTTCAAAATTTTTTTAGGACAAAATTCTACACATATTCCACAACCCTTACACCAATCATATTTTATAACTAGTTTTTTATCATCCCCCGGCATGTTCTTACCCCCAATAAATTTTAGAATTTTTATTAATTTCATATTATCAAACTTTTTGATATTTTGCAATTTAAATTTCATTTTCATTTCATTTTGCCTATTTTCAAATCAATTCTTTCTTTATTCTAAAAATTTCAAACGCATCAATTGCTTTATTTTACATGTTTTCCATTTTGTAAAAAAAATGATCCTTAATATTAAGGATCATTTTTCAATCAAATTTTTTTTCAACCAATATAAGTTGTGGAGGATTATTTTTTTGATTCTTAAAACTGCATTTTAATACATCAAAGTTTCTTTGTTCTAATTTAAATAATAAATTTTCTATCACTTCTTGTTCTTTTATCCCTCCATCATGTCCTAAATATATACAAATACTTAAGATTCCATTTTTTTTCAAAAGATCGAGTGATTTTTTCAATGCTACAATAGTTGTATCTGCTTTAGTTTTTATATTATGATCTAATTTAGGTAAATACCCTAAATTGAAAAATATAGAATCTACTTTTTGATTTATATATTTATCCATATTTTCATGTCCATCGAATACCAACGTAACATTATCGAATAAGTTTTCTTTTTTTAATCTTTTTTCAGTATTTTCTATAGCCTCTTTTTGTATGTCAAACCCATAGACCTTGCCAGTTTTACCTACCTTTTCAGCTAAATATTGTGTGTCATATCCATTACCAACAGTAGCATCTACCACTACATATCCCTCTTTGATTATGTCTTTATTTATTAATTTTGTTAAATCAGTTACATTAGTTAAATATTTAGATCTCAATTTTTCCTCCTAACCTTTTTTATTACCCTTACAAGGATTTTTAAAAAACTCTGCAAGTTTTATATATAAATATTCATTTTCATTCATATCTATATCCAATAAAAAATCTTTATTACTTAGTTCATTAAAGCCTATTCTTTTGTAAAAATCTATTTGATCCCATTTTTTAACCATAAATATATTTATTCCATTAATATCTGCCATATTCAACAAAGATTTTATAAGTCCATCTTTTAAAACCAACTCTATATTTTTATCAAATACATTTATGGTACTTAAAAAAGCTATACTATTCTTTATTTCATACCCTCCAAAACCTAAAAGTTCTTCATTTTCATATGCACCTAATATATTTTGTTCTATTTTACTGTAATCTACATTTTCTTTATCTAAAATACTCTTAATTTTAACTTCGCTTTTTTTATATATTTTACAAATACTTATCATTATCTCCACCTCTAATTATAAAGATTTTAAATAATTTATTTCTTTTTGAGTTAAGTTTCTATATTCTCCAACCTTAAGATTGCCAATATCTATATTTCCTATAGCCATTCTTTTTAAAGATAAAACCGGATGGCCTATAGCTTTACACATTTTTCTTACTTGTCTGTTTTTGCCTTCATGTATTTTTATTTCACATATACTTTGTTTGTGATCTTTTTTTATAACTTTAAATTCTGCTGGTGCAGTTACATAATCCTCTATTTTTAATCCTGATTCAAACTGTTCTATTTTTATTTTGTCAGGTGCAAATTTAAGTCTTGCTAAATAAGTTTTAACAACTTCGTGTTTAGGATGAGTTAGTTTATATGTAAGATCTCCATCATTAGTTAATATTAAAAGTCCAGATGTTTCATAATCAAGCCTTCCAATAGGATATATTCTTTCGTCAATATCTTTAACCAAGTCCAATACTGTTTTCCTATCAAATTGATCTTTTACAGTTGTAATATACCCTTCTGGCTTATTTATAAGTATGTATACATTTTCTTGTTCTAAATTTATTATATTCCCATTAACTTCTACTATATCTCGATTTTCATCAACATCTATTCCTAGTTCTTGTACTATTTCACCGTTAACTTTTACTTTTTTATTTTCTATAAGTTCATCAGATTTTCTTCTGGAAGCCACTCCACATAGTGCCATATATTTATTTAATCGCATGGTAATTCTCCTTTTCTTATTCGTGAATAAAGTATCACTTTTTTTATAATTCTTATCACATTTTTTTCAAAAGCATACATTATTAATATTTTTTAAAATAAAGACTTTTTTATTATATAGTTATATATGTTTTTTTTCTATATATTTTAATTAATTTATATTGTGAAAGACTTGATATAGTGTTAAAATACCTCTTATATCATATATTTCAAATATCGAAGTTATTTCGTAGGAGGTTTATAATGCTTTCAAGATACAAAACTAAACATATAATTTTTTTACTATTAATCTCATTTATTATGTTCAAATTTGTGAATAACACCGAATTTTTTATTCTAAAATTTAACTCTACGCTTTCTTTGATAAGTCCTTTTATTTGGGCTGTTTGTATTGCATATCTTCTCAACCCAATAATGATTTATTTTGAAAAAAGATTTAATATGAGAAGATCTTTTAGTATACTGTTGATTTACTTTCTATTAATAAGCATTATAAATTTTACCATTACTATACTATCTCCTAAAATAATCGATAGTATAAATGATTTATCTAAAGAGCTTCCAGGATATATGAACACAGCTCAACAATGGATAAATGAAAATATCATCAAATCTAAATTACTTCAATATAGTAATCCTTTCTTAAAAGAAAATTTAAAGGAGATAATAAATGAAGTATTAGGTTTTTTAAATATTACATCTACTAATTTAGTAACTCAGGCTATTAATATTACTTCTAATTTATTTAATGCTATACTTGGAGTGATAATTTCTATTTATCTATTAAAAGATAAAGAAAATCTCATATATAATATCAAAAGACTTTTATATGCTGTTTTAGGAAAATTCAAATCAGATAAAGTTACAGCTTTCTTTAAGATAGTAAACAAAATTTTTTCTCAATATATAATAGGAAAATCTATAGATTCTTTGATAATAGGTATTATATGTTTTGTAGGTCTATTAATGCTTAAAGTTCCTTATGCACTTTTAATCAGTATAATCATATGTGTGTCTAATATGATTCCTTACTTTGGTCCATTTATAGGAGCTGTACCAGCTATACTTATTACTTTAATAAACAATCCTATACAAGCTATTTGGGTAGCTGTATTTATATTATTACTTCAGCAATTTGATGGTCTTTATCTTGGACCTAAGATATTGGGCGATAAAGTAGGTCTGAATCCACTATGGATTATAGTTGCTGTTATATTAGGTGGAGGTCTATTTGGTATTAAAGGTATGTTTTTGGGTGTTCCTGTCATGGCTATTACAAAAATACAACTTGAAAAATATATAAATATAAAACTAAAAGATAAAAGTATTATTTAATTTTTCATATATAAAAATTTTAAAGAGCAATTTCACTTTACAAATTACTTTCAAAGTGAAATTGCTCTTTTTTATACAAAAGAGCTAAAAATTTCAAATATATAATTCAATCTCATTGGTTAAATTAATATAAACAGAAACTTAGGAGGTAAATTTATGTATAAAAATACTAAAAACAAATCATGTAATGATAGATTAGAATTTGCTGATGAATTGAATATACCGAATTCTCAACATCCAAAACAAACAGGTTCTGTAAGCCAAAACACAAGTAAACCACTACCTAAAAAATATAAGAAAAAGTAAATAAATAAAAATGGGCTATTAAAATAAGCCCATTTTTATTTTTACAAAATAAAGTATAACGCCTACCATTACCCTAGTATCATCTTAAAATCCATTTCTTGTTTCATATAATCCCCTTTATTTTCTTAAATCATTATAAAGTGAAACTTAATTCAGATGGAGTTTTTACTCCAACTGAATTTCTAGATGCGTAAGTGCCCTTTGGGTAAACCAATCCAGAAGCTGTAGAGTTCTTATCTCCAGCCTTAAGAGGGTGGACATAGAACTCTTAGCTTTCGGATAACTAAACATTATTTGTATCAATACAACTTTACATATCATAAATTAATACAAGAAAGGAGGGAAATGTATGTTTTTTTATAATCGTCAGCAACCACCTGGACCTCCACCATCATATATCCCCAAAAAAACAAGTGCAGGTCCTGGTTTGAAAATGGTCGATCCAGGCGCTATAAGATTCTGTCGTTATCAATTCACTTATATATGGCTCGAAAATGGTAGAAGCTTTTGGACTTGGCTAGTATTTGTTGGTCCTACATCTGTAGCTGGATTTAGATGGATGAGAGGCAGTTGGAGATTTTGGGGAACAGATATTAGAAATATAGATAGTTTTTCTTGCTAATTAAAAAATGCCAGTCAAAAGACTGGTATTTTTTAATATTGCGTTAGCATGAAGCGAATTTTTGATTACATATTTTTAGCTTTTTTAGTACATTCTCTCATCCCTTTTATAACAGCATTTCTAAGTCCGTACTCTTCTAAAGTAACAACTGCTTCTATAGTAGTACCTCCCGGAGAGCACACCATATCTTTAAGTTCTCCAGGGTGTTTTCCAGTTTCAAGAACCATTTTTGCAGATCCTAAAACAGCTTGAGCCGCCATTTTGTAAGCTTTATCTCTAGGCATACCATCTGCTACAGCAGCATCTGCCATGGCTTCAATAAACATAAATACATATGCCGGAGAAGATCCACTAGTTGATATAAATACCTCCATCAGTTTTTCATCTATAATTTCTATTTTACCAAAACTTTTAAATATATTAACTACTTCTTCAACCTCTTCTTTTGATATGTTTTTATTAGGAGATATGCCTGTCATACCCTCACCTACAAGTGCCGGTGTATTAGGCATAGTTCTAACCATTTTTATGTCTTTCCCAAATGCATCCTCTACATCTTTAATAGTTTTTCCAGCTGCTATAGTAACTATAACAACATCTTTTTTAACAAAATCTTTTATTTCCTCAATTACTATATTATATATATTCGGTTTTACAGATAAAACTATAATATCCGATGCTTTTGCTAACTCTTTATTATCCATCGTCGTCTTTACGCCGTACTCACTAGATACAAAATCTAAACTTCCTTTATATCCATCAGATACTACTATATTACTAGCATCTAATATATTTGACTTAACTACACCACCGATCATTGCTTTACCCATATTGCCACAACCTATAAACCCAATTACCTTACCCATAGTAAACCTCCAAATTTGAAATAATTATATCTATTATATCACTTAATTATACTAAAAAGATTGTTCCGTTCTCTCTATTATCTCATCTTGTAATGATTTGCTTAAGTTGTGAAAATGATCACTATAACCTGCAACTCTAACTATTAAATCCTTATATTCTTCTGGATTATTTTGAGCATCTATTAATAATTCTCTATCTACTACGTTAAACTGAATATGATGTCCATCCATAACAAAATAAGACTTAACTAACGCCGCCATATTCTCAAGACCTTCATCTCCAGCAACAACTGATGGTGTGAATTTTTGATTTAATAAAGTTCCACCTGTTCTTAAATGATCCATCTTAGCTGCTGATTTAACCACAGATGTTGGTCCATTTCTATCTGCTCCTTTAGCAGGAGATATACCTTCTGATAAAGGCTTGTTAGCTAATCTTCCATTAGCACTAGCACCCATCACTTCTCCAAAATAAACATGGCATGTAGTAGGAAGCATATTTATTCTATAATATCCACCCTTCATATTTTTTCTATCTGTAACCTCATTATGAAATGCATCAAATGCATCTAGCATTAATTCATCTGCATAATCATCGTCATTTCCATATTTTGGAGTTTTATTTAAAACAATATTATGAATTTGTTCATAACCTTTAAAATTATTGTCTAGAGCTTTTATTAACTCATTCATACTAAATTTCTTTTTATCGTATACATTGTATTTTATCGAAGATAAACAGTCAGTTATAGTTCCTATACCTACACCTTGAATATAATTCGTATTATATCTAGCACCACCAGCATTATAGTCTTTAGCCTTTGAAATACAATCACTAACTACTATAGATAAAAATGGAGATGGCATATTCTTAGCATAAATACTCTCTATTACATTGTTTCCTCTAATCTTTATTTCTACAAAATGATGTAGTTGCTTTTTAAACGCTTCAAACAATTCTTCATAACTTTTGAAATCTTCAGCTTTTCCTGTTTTTATACCTAATTGTTTACCAGATATTTTATCATATCCATCATTAAGAGTTAACTCTAGTATCTTAGGTAAATTCATATAACCAGTTAGAATATATGCTTCCTTTCCATATGCTCCAGTTTCAACACAACCACTAGTACCGCCTTCTCTAGCATCCTCTATACTTTTTCCAGCATTAAGTAACTCTTGTATTATAGCATCTGTATTATAAAAAGCAGGTTGCCCCCATCCTTTCTTGGATACCTCACAAGATCTTTTTAAAAATTTATGAGGAGTTTTTTTACTTATTTGAACATTAGAACTAGGTTGTAAGAGCTTCATTTCATCCATAGTATCTAATATTAAATAACTCACCTCATTTATACCATCATGTCCATCAGATGTAACCCCACCAGTATTTATATTAGCAAAATCAGTATAAGTTCCACTTTCCTTTAGTGTTATACCTACTTTAGGAGGAGCTGGTTGATTGTTGAATTTAACCCATAAACACTCTAATAATTCCTTAGCATTATCAGAAGTTAAAGTACCTTCTTCAACTTCCTTTTCATAGAAAGGATTTAAATGTTGATCAAGTCTTCCTGGACTGAACGCATCCCATATATTTAATTCTGTAGTAACTCCAATATGAACAAACCAATACATTTGAATAGCTTGATGGAATGTTTTAGGAACATGCGCTGGAACAACTTTACAATTTTCAGCTATTATAAGAAGATCTTCTTTTCTTTTCTCATCTGTTTCTTTACTTGCCAACTCTTTTGCATATTCAAGATAACGTTTTCCATAAATCATTATAGCATCACAGCAAATGCTCATAGCTTTAAGCTGATTTTCTTTTTCATATGCTTCTTTATCATTCATATAATCTATTTTAGATAGAGACTCTTCTATATCTTTTTTGAAATCTAAAAATCCTTTTTTATACATTTTACCATCTGCAACAGTATGACCTGGTCCTCTTTGTTCCATAAATTCAGTAAATATTCCATTTTCATAACAATCCAACCAATCAGGAGTCATATGATCATATATCATTTTTCTTATAGAACGATTCTCCCAATATGGAATAATTTTTTCTTCTTGAATTTCCCTAGCTTCTTCATTTACCTTAAAAAATATTTTTTCTCTAGAATCCATAACCGTGAAATCTTCTAATGTATGGCAACAAAGTTCTGGAAAAGTCGGAGATGATTGAGGTCCTTCTCCTTTTTCACCTACTATCAATTCATCTTCATTTATACAAAGTGTTCTATTTTCCATAAAATACTTAAAAGCTAAAGCTCTAACAACGGGAACTGTTTCAGTACCAGCATATTTTTGGTAAGCTTCAGTCATCAACGTTGCTCTCTCTATCGAAATATGTGGCTGAACACTCATACTTTGTTCTCTAAGTTTTTTCACTCTTTCATTCATACCTCTTCTCATTGAACTAACCCCCTACTTTAACTTTAAAGTTATATTTTTCAAACATATTCTTAATTTCTTCTAACCTTTCATCAGATGGTTTGGACATTGATTCATCTTCATAGTTCATATTTAATCTCTTATATTTGTCTTTACCTATTTCATGATAAGGCAATAAATTTATACTACTTATATTTAAATCTTTTATAAATTCAAGCATATTCTCAATATTTTCATCATCACAGTTAATACCTTGTATCAACGGTATTCTAAGATTTATATTAGCCCCTCTTTCAGATAACATAACTAAATTATCCAATATAAGTTCATTAAGCTTTCCTGTGTATTTTTCATGTATTTGTGAATTCATTAACTTAATATCGTACAAAAAAACATCTACATATTTCATAATTCTTTCATAACTTTCAAATGGCGCATATCCACAAGTATCAATAGCTACATGTATTCCTTTTCTATTACATCGTTTAGTTATCTCCTCAACAAAGTCTATTTGACTCATTACCTCTCCACCCGATAAAGTAACTCCTCCTCCAGACTCCTCATAAAACACATTATCTTTTTCTATTTCTTTCATCAGTTCATTTACACTATATTCTTTCCCTACTAACTCTCTAGCATTATTAACACAAAAATCAATACAATTTTCACAATTGCTACAAATGCTATAATCATTTATAACTTTATCTTCATTCATTTTTATACAATCATGGGGGCATCTTTTTTCACACTCTCCACATTTACTGCATTTTTCTTCATTATACATTATTTCACTATTATATCTTTGACTCTCAGGATTATGGCACCAAATGCATGTAAGTGGACATCCCTTAAAAAATACAGTCGTTCTAATTCCTGGACCATCATGAACACAGTATTTTTGAATATTTATTATTTTACCTTTCTTCAATCAAATCATCTCCCCTTCACAAGTGAAGATCAAGTTCATATAAAACATAATTTAATATGAACTTGATTGCAATCTTTTACTTATAAAAACATATATAAGCAGTTTCTTCGTTTACCTCTACATTGAACTTTTTGTTAGCTTCTACTATAAAAGTTTCATTCTTATTAAATTCTTTCCATTCATCCCTACTAGGAAGTTTAACTAGCATTTTTCCACTTGTTACAGTCATAAATTCTTTTTTAGAAGTTGAAAACTCATATTTTCCAACTGCCATAACCCCAATAGTTGCTGGGCCTTCGTTAGTTTCAAATGCAATAGATTTTACATTTCCATCAAAGTATTCATTAGTTTTAAACATCTAATCATCTCCTATTTTTATAATTAATATGTATAATTTGCCTCTTCTTGATTTGATTATACTACAACTTTGTTATTTTTCCTATATTTTTTTATATTTATGAAATTTTTTATTATAAATGAATTCCATGCCCACTTTAACCACCACTTTACACTATTATATGAAGTTATTTTCATAAATATATCTTCATTTCAATACAATGATTATAATGCTTATTTGTCTATTCCATATAATTCCAAACAAAAAAACAACTGTCCCTTTGGAAAGTTGTTTTTTTTGTTTGGAATTATATTTTAATTAAGACATATTTTCTACCCTATTAAATTCATCTATTATTTCTTTAGAAGGCTCATTATCCATCAAGCTAAATATAATTATAGCTATTGTAGCTAATATAAATCCAGGCACTATCTCGTATATATCAAAAATTCCGCCTTGAATATGTTTCCATATTAAAACAGTAATTCCTCCTGCCAACATACCTGCTGATGCTCCTTTAGCAGTCATTCTTTTCCAGAATAAAGACATTATAACAACAGGTCCAAATGCTGCTCCAAATCCAGCCCAAGCATAAGATACTAAATCAAGAACAGAACTATTAGGATTAAGTGCTAATATATAAGATATTATAGCTATACCTATAACCGTTATTCTGCTCACCCAAACTAATTCCTTATCTGTAGCATCTTTTTTTATTAATGCTTTGTATATATCTTCAGTAAATGCAGATGCTGCAACTAAAAGCTGCGAATCCGCAGTACTCATAATAGCAGCTAGAATAGCAGCTAGAAATATTCCTGCAAATGCTGCTGGGAAAATAGAATTAACCATTAATATAAATATCGTTTCTGACTCTGGCCCTTGAAGGTATTGAGTAAGATACACTCTACCAACTATGCCTACAACAACAGCTGCACATAAACTTATAGCAACCCATACCATAGCTATTCTTCTTGCTTCCTTTATTTTTTTAGGCGAAGTTATAGCCATAAATCTTGCTAATATATGAGGTTGACCAAAATATCCAAGTCCCCATGCCAACAGCGAAATTACAGATATAATTCCAATTGTATTTCCATCCATAGTAGTTAATGGATTCAAAAACTCAGCATTCAAATTTTTTATAGCATCAAGAGTAATCTGTGTTCCTCCTAATTTATTAACACCTGCAATAGGAACAGCGAGTATAGCAAAGAACATAAGCATGCCCTGGAAAAAATCTGTCCAACTTACAGCCATAAACCCACCAAGAAATGTATAGGATATAACAACAATAGTTCCTATAGTAAGAGCTGATATATAAGATATTCCAAATACTGTATTAAACAATTTGCCACCGGCTACAAGCCCAGATGATGTGTATAATATGAAAAATATCAATATAAATATAGCCGAAACAGTTCTAAGTATTTTGCTTTTATCCCTAAATCTATTTTCAAAGTAAACTGACAATGTTATAGCATCACCTGCTACTTCAGTATATTGTCTCAACCTTTTAGCTATAAATCTCCAATTTATATATGTTCCTACAGCCAATCCTATAGCAATCCAAATCGACTCTAGCCCCGATAAGTAAGCATATCCTGGTAATCCCATAAGTAACCATCCACTCATATCAGATGCTTGAGAACTAAGCGCTGTCACCCAACTATTTAAGCCTCTTCCTCCTAAAACATAATCCGCTAAATTTTCAGTTCTTTTGTAGAATATAAGTCCTATTGCTAACATTCCAACTAAATAAACTCCAAAAGATATAAGTATACTTATATCTGCCGACATCGTAAAACCCCCTCAATAATTTTTCTAAAAAGTCATTATATAAAGTGAAACTTAATTCATAAACTGTAGAGTTCTTACTATACAACCTTATAATATAGTAGATATAATAACTCTTAGTTTCGTATACATTTACAATATAGACTTTTTTATTTCATAAAGAAAAGCATAATTTCATATGAAAATCATGCTTTTCTTCATTCTATAAATTTTATACATATAATATTATAACATATTTCGACATTTTTTGATAGTTCGTTTTTTATAATTTGTTATTTTTTTCAAATTTAACCAACTTTTTATTCCATAATAAGTTAAGCATTTTTAATACCATTAATGCTAATAATAATAAAAAAGGAGTGTGGTTTCATGCAATTTTATGATGTTATAAATGAAAGAAAAAGCATCAAAAACTTTAAAAATACACCTATACAAAAAGATAAATTAAATAGAATTTTAACAGCTACTATCATGTCCCCTTCGTGGAAAGATAATAAGTGCTTTAGGTTTATATTAGTAGATAACGAAACCCAAAAGCGAGAATTATCAATGGCTGTTATGAATAACGTTAATAGTGCTTCTGATTCAATTACACAAGCTCCCCTTGTTGCAGTTGTAGTTGCTGATCCTTCTAGCTCTGGATCTATTGACAATAAAGATTTATATTTGGTTGATAGCGGGATAGCCATGGAACATTTAGTTCTTGCATGTACAAATGAAGGATATGGAACATGCTGGATAGCATCATTAGATGAAGATAAAATAAAAAAAACACTTTGCATTCCAGATAAATATAGAGTTGTTGCTATGACCCCAATGGGAGAATACTCTGATTATGATGATAACCAATCTAACACAGATAGAATAAATAATAACATATGTTTAAATAAATGGGATAACCCATACACAAGTATTCACTAAATAAAAAACTGTTGGCAATTTCATTGCCAACAGTTTTTTCATGTTATAACCTTTGATATTGACTTAAGATGCAATTTTAATTCTTTCATTTAATTCATTTATAAATAGATTGTTTCTCAAAAAAATATATTACTTCACCTTTATACAAGGATAATTATTTCTAATATTATAATTTATGTAATATCCTATAGATTCAGAATGTAACACTGTTTCATATACAGCTTTAGGTACATTTGAATGTCTATATATTTCTCCAGAATCAAATTCTATTTCTAACATTTCATTTTCAAAGTCATACCCCAAAGAAAATACATTTGATGAATTTATATTTTTTCTTATCATTTTATCGCCCCCTAAATAATCCTTTGTGTAGGTTAATTATACCAAATCACATATAAAAAATATGCAAAAATGCGTTGTCGTATTTTATTTTTATTAACAAAAAACGAGGCTAACTATATACGCCTCGCTTTTTTCAACTACTTTGATTTATTATTTTTTTTTTGTTTAAGTATATATTCTGCTATATCTTTTATTTTTTTTTGTTCTTTTCGCATTTCTTCTATAGTAATTTTTCTCATCTTTAATTTTTTATAGTGCTTAAGATTATCCATATAATCCCCTCTTTAATTTTTAATATAAAATAAATTCCATACCTTTTATTTATTTGAAAATTTCACTTTATATTACTGTATGAATAAAATAATTAAAAATGATATAATTTTATAATTTTATTTTAGAATATTTCTAGTACTGGATTTTTATCATTGTTAATCCTAATGCATATATTTATTTTTTTATTATTTTGGTTTGATTCTATTCCAATAACCTTTCCATCTTGTAATAATTTTTTTATAATTTTATCATCCACTATAACTCCGTGTTTTTCAAGAGTATTCTTCCATACTGTAAACTTACAACCACCACTCCAATTAGTGCAATAAAAAGCCTTACTATTTTCTAAAATTTCTCCATTACAACAACTACATTCACCTAAAGAATTTTTAAGTTTTTTTCGTTGATTATTTCTAGTTGATTGTTTACAATTCGGAATGGATGTAAATGAGTTCATTAATTCCAAATGATTTCTAAGTCCCAATACCTTTTGAGTATTTTTCATAACATACGATTCAAGCTTTAGCATATAATCCTCAGACCCTATTTCTCCATTAGATACCATAGTTAATCCCTTTTCCCAGCTCGCTGTAAGCTCTGGTTTGATTAAAGAAGGTATGGATCTTATTATTATATTATAAATCATCTCTCCCATAGATGCAGGCGTTAGTATCTGAGTTTTTTTATTCAATTTAATATATTTAATTTTTTGGAGCTTACTTAATATTTCAGATCTTGTAGCACTGGTACCTATACCACTACCTTTGATTTGCTCTCTTAGTTCATCATCTTCAATTAATTTACCTGCATTTTCCATAGCCAAAATCATCGAACCCGAATTATATCTCTTAGGTGGAGTCGTTTCAGATTCTTTAATTTCAAGTTTATTAATTTTTACAACAGCACCTTTTTTTAAGTTTTTAAATTCATGCATGTTATCTTTCTTAGAACTTTGAGATTTTTTATCGTAATCTGTTATTTCTAAATATCCTCTTTCAATACATACCTTAGAAGATGTATAAAATTTTTCATCTTTTATACTAGTAGTTATTGATAACTTATTAAAAACTGCACAAGGATAAAATATAGCCAAAAATCTTCGTACAATGAGTAAGAATACATCTTTATCCGTATCATTTAGCTTATTAAAATTACCTAACCCTTGACCAGTAGGTATAATAGCGTAGTGATCAGTGATAGCTTTATCATTTACATATTTAGTTTTTTCTAGACCTAAAAACATCTTATTATCCGATATATTTTTGATGAAACCATTAATAGGCTCATCCACATTATCCAGATTACAAGTATTTTTTATATTTAAAAGACCCCTTATATTTTTATCTATTTCTTTTGCAACCGCTTTTGATAAAACTCTAGCATCTGTTCTTGGATATGTAAGCATTTTCTTTTCATATAAACCTTGTACAATTTTTAGTGTTTCATCCGGACTTAATTTAAACTTTTTCGAACATTCATTTTGAAGCTCTGCTAAATTATAAAGCAGTGGTGGATTTTTCTTTTCTTTTTTTCTTTGTACTTCTTCAATTTTTGCAATCAATTCCTCATTATCTACCTTAAGATAATCAATGAATTTTTCAGCATTTTCTTTTTCTTTAAATCCAATGTCTTTAAATAACAAATTGGACATATAATATTCAGAACCCTCTACAGCCTTCCATTCTCCATCATAATCAAGAAAACTTTCAAAATTAAAAGAAGCATTAATCTTATAATAAGGTGTCTTCACAAAATCTCTTATTTCTCTTTCCCTGTTCACAACCATACCAAGAACACAGCTCATAACTCTACCAACTGCAATTACAGTATAATCAGTTCCTAAATAATCACTAATAGTTCTACCGTACATAAGAGTCAATAATCTAGAAAAATTTATTCCCATAAGATAGTCTTCTTTTGCTCTTAAATATGCAGAATCTGATAATTTATCATATTCGCTAAGTGGTTTTGCATTTTTCACACCTTTTCTGATCTCATCCTCAGTTTGAGAATCTATCCATACCCGTTTTTTTACCTTATTGTTTACACTGACCATATCATCAACCAATCTATATATATACTCTCCTTCCCTTCCAGAATCCGTGCATACATATATAGTAGATATATCTTTTCTTTGCATTTGACTCTTAACTATATCAAACTGTTTTTTTACTCCGTGTATAACCTCATATTTATATTTCTTTGGCAAAAACGGTAAATCTTTAAGAACCCATTTTTTATATTTTATATCATATTTTTCAGGATAACTCATATTAACCAAATGTCCTATACACCAAGTCACTACAGCCTTATCCGATTCAAAATATCCATTTTTCTTAGTTCCTTTAATATTCAATGCTTTTGCAAATTCCATGGCAACACTAGGTTTTTCTGCTACAAATAATGCTTTACTCATATTAATCAATCACCTACAATATACAATTTTTTAAATAAAAATATCGAGCATACAGTATGCTCGATATTTTTTTAATTCTAATTTTAATATCAACTTTTCTTATATTATTATAATCTATAATTGTTTTTTTTGCAAAATCATACTAACATACAATATTAATCATTCTAAAATTATTATGTTAATAAACTCTATTCAAGATATGTTTACTTTTTTGTTTATATTTATACATTCTCTCATCAGCAGTTTTTATTAATTTATTATATTTGTCTCCATCACAAGGAAAATCAGCTATACCATAGCTAAAACTGCACACAATGTCATTTTCTTCAAATATTATGTAATGTTTTTTTAAATAATCAATTATATCTTCAAATTTTTTAATAAGACTTTGTAAATCAGTTTCAAAAAAAACTCCTACAAATTCATCTCCTCCAATTCTTGCTAGTATATCTGACGATCTGATATGCTTCTTTAATATAGACGTAAATCCTTTAATAACTTCATCTCCTGCTAAATGTCCATAAGTATCATTTACAAATTTTAACCCATTTAAATCAAATAATACCAGTAAAAATTCTTCGTTATACATAATAGATTTATTAATATATCTATCAAGTATTTTTTCAAAATATCTTCTGTTGTAAACATTTGTTAATTTATCATACCTAGATAAATATACAGTTTCTTCATAAAGTGTATGTTTACCAATAGCTATAGCAATTTGATTTCTCATATATTCCATTAATTCTATATCAATTTCATCAAATGCATAATTATATTTACTATCTATTCCTATTAAACCATATAATTGTCCATCTATTACGATAGGTGAGCTAATGGAAGATTTCACTTTAAAACAGTCTTCATTTTCTAAAACATTTGGACATTTACTAGTAACCATTTCATCAAAACCATTAATAATAACTGTTTTATCTATCTTTCCTAAAGTCTTATGCCATATAAATGAATCTTTCAATCTAAGACTAAAATTTTCAGCATTTTGTTGTTTATAACCTTTATGTGCCGCAATTTTTAAATTTTCATCATCATCCAATATTAAAATAGAACCAATATGTGCATTCTGTATAGATTCAATTACCTTTTCTAATATTAAATTAAATAATTCTGTAATATCACTTGTTTCAGTTATAGAGTAGCTTATTTCTAATATAGAATCCTTTATCTTTGATAATTTTTTTATTCTTTTTTCTGCATTCTTCCGTTCTGTAATGTCTATCATAACTCCAACGATTCCTTTAACTTCCCCCTGCTCATTTGTATATGGTGCTTTATTAAAAATCACATCATGTAATACACCATCTTTATATTTAAGCTTAGATTCGTATATATTTTTTTCTTTATTTCTAATTATATCAATATCTACATCATTATGAATATCAGCAATTTCTTTTTGGATAATATCATGAATAGTATGTCCAATAATGTCTTCTTTTCTAATTCCTAAATACTCTACATGCGCAATATTAGAATATTTATATATACCATTTTCATCTTTATAAAATATTGGGTTTGGAATAGTATCTATAAGCATTTCAAGAAATTTATGATTTTCTTGAAGTAATGCTTTAGTTTTTTTCCACTCAGTAATATCCTCAACCATCCCAATCATTTTAAATTTCTTTTTATTATCATCATATATACAAATGGCATTTGCCCTTATCCATATTTCTTCTCCATTTGAATTTATTATTTTATATTCAATATTTTTTGACATTCCGGTTTCTATTGGATTTTTAATAATTTTTATCAAAAAATCTTTATAATGATCATGAGTTAGTGTTTTAATCAAAAAGTTTAAATCGCCTTCATATTTTTGTCTGTTTATATCAAGCATTTTGCATAATTTATCTGAAAAACAAATTTCATTTAATCTATAATTCCATTCCCAAGTACCTAAGTCAGCTATTTCTTGAGCACATTTTAATATTGCTTCTTTTTCTCTTAAAATAATTTCATTTTTATTTATATTTTTAAAAATATTTAATTTTTTTGGATTAAATAAAGATCTAATCCAATTAAATGAAAACATTTAATTTCCCCCCTCTATGTGAAGTTATCATTTTATAATAAGTATATCAAATAATAGACATTATTCAAATATTTGTATTAATTTATCGAGAATTTTCTTATTTTTACTAATAATATTAGATTATTTTTCTCAAAAAAATAAGAGGTTACAGATCCTCTTATTTTTTCAAACTATTAGAATTCTTCATTCTAAGTGATTTTTTAAATTCTTGTTTATATTTATACATACGATCATCAGCAATTTTTACTAATTCATTATAACTGCTACTATCATCTGGAAAATTAGCAATTCCATAGCTGAAGCTACAGGTAATATTATTTCCTTCGAATATTATTTTATTATTGTTAAAGTACATTAATAAATCTTCAAACTTATTTTTTAATCTTTGCAAATCCGTCCCCCAAAAAACTCCTACAAATTCATCTCCCCCAAGTCTTGCTATAATATCAGAAGAACGAATATTGCTACTTAAAGTAGATGCAAATGTTTTAATAAATTTATCCCCAGCTAAATGACCATAATTATCGTTGACAAATTTTAATCCATTTAAATCAAATACTACTAAATGAAATTCTTCTTTATATCTATTTGCTTTTTGAATATTAGTATAAATTAATTCTTCAAAATAACTTCTGTTATAAATATTGGTTAACCTATCATATCTAGATAAGTATATAGTCTCTTCATAAAATTTATGTTTGTCAATAGCAATAGCAATTTGATTTCTTATATACTCCATTATTTCCAAGTCAGTTTCATCAAAAGCATCATTGTGACTACTGTCAACATTTATAAATCCATATAGTTTTCCATCTATAATAATCGGTGCACTAATTGAAGACTGCACATTTAATCCATCTTTATTTTCTAAAATACTAGGAAGCTTTTTTCCAAGTATTTTATGAATATCATTAATAATAATTGCTTTTTCTAACTTCCCTTTAGTTTCATTCCATATGAATGTATCTCTTAAGTTTAAATTATACTCTTTAGCTTTTTCTTTATCATAACCTCTACAAGCAGCAACTTTTAAATTTTTATCCTTGTCTAAAATCAATACACATGATAGTTCTGCATTTTTCATTGATTGAGTTATCTTCTCTAAAATGAGATTAAACAATTCATTAATATCATTTATTCCAGTTATAGAATAACTTATTTCAAGTACTGATTCCTTTATTTTTAATAATCTATTTATTCTTTTTTCAGTATTTTTCCGCTCTGTAATATCTATCATAACTCCAACTATTCCTTTAAATTCGCCCTTCTGGTTTGTATAAGAGGCTTTATTGAAAATTACATCATGTAGTGTACCATCACTGTATTTAAACTTAGACTCATATATTTTTTTACCTTTATCTTTAATTAGTTCATTATCTATTTTGTTATGATAGTGAGCAGCTTCTTTTGAAATAATATTATAAATATTATGTCCAATAACATCTTCTTTTTTAAGACCTAAATACTCTGTATGAGCAACATTAGAATATCGATATATACCATTTTCATCTTTATAAAATATTGGACTTGGAATTGTATCTATTAGCATTTCAAGAAATTTATAATTTTCTTGAAGTAACATTTCAGATTCCTTCCACTTAGTAATGTCTTGAACTACACCAATCATCTTGATTTTATTTCTATTATCATCATATATAAAATCCCCATTTATTCTTATCCATTTTTCTTCTCCACGAGATGTCACTATTTTAAATTCTAACTTGTCTGTTTTTCCTACCTGTATTGCTTTTTTAGCTGATTTTAATACAATATTTTTATAATCAGAGTGAACATAACTTTGAATAAAATATTCAAAACTCCCTAATAAATTTCTATTATCTATTTCAAATGTCTCATAAAATTCACCTAATATATAAATTTCATTTGACTTATAATCCCATTCCCACATACATAAATCATCTATTTCTTTTATACATTTTAAAATAACTTCCCTTTCCTTTAAAAATTGTTCATTTTCTATATCATTATTTTTTTCAAATAAAAACATTTGCTTTCTACCCCCTCTAAAAAACATAATATTTTCAAATCATTTATTATTTAAGTATATCAAACATTGTTTTTTTTTAAAAGGCATTGTCGCAATTTAGTGAAATTTCAAATATTAATTTAAGATTTTAAAAATATATAAAATAAAAAGAACTTCTCAAACTATTGAGAAGTTCTTTTCTGATATAATTATTCATCTCCATTTAAAAGAATATCTAATTATCTAATTACTAGGGCTACAGTATTTATATTTCATTATTTTTTAATCCTTTTTTGTACTCATACATACGTTTATCTGCAATTTTTATTAATTCTTTATAGTTATTACTATCCTTTGGAAATTCAGCTATACCGTAGCTAAAGCTACAAGTAATATTATTCCCTTCAAATAGTATTTGATTTTTTTTTAAGTTTTCAATTAAATCTTCAAGTTTTTTAATTAAGTTTTTTGAATTAGTTTTAAAGAAAATTCCTACAAATTCATCTCCTCCAAGTCTTACTAAAATATCTGAAGTTCTAATACACTCACTTAGATTTTTAGCAAATGCTTTAATTAATTCATCCCCTGCTAAATGACCATAATTGTCATTAACAAATTTTAATTCATTTAAATCAAATACTACCAAAGAAAAGTGTTCTCTATATTTAGGAGATTCATTAATATATTTATCAAATAATTCTTCAAAATATCTTCTATTATAAACATTAGTTAATTTATCATACCGAGATGAATAAAACATTTCTTCATATAACTTATATTTACTAATTGCTATTTGTATTTGGTTTCTTATATATTCCATTATTTCTAAATCTGTATTATCAAAAACATTGTTCTGGTCACTGTCAATATTTATAAATCCATATAATTTTCTATCTATAATTATAGGTGAGCAAATAACAGATTTTATTTTAAATTCTTGATTTATGACTAAAAGATTAATTTTGTTTATTTTATCCACATCATTAATAATTATTGTTTTATCTATATTTCCTTTTGTTTTAGCCCATATAATTGATTCATTAAGCTTAATGCTGAATTTTTTAGACTTTTCAATTTCATAACCTCTAGATGCCTCAATTCTTAAATTTTCATTATCATCCAAAATTAATACAGACCCTATATTTGCATTTTCAATAGAATCAATTGCTTTTTGCAATATTAAATCAAATAGCTCATTAATATCATTTACTCCTATAACAGAATAACTTATTTCAAGCATAGCTTCCTTTAATTTTAATAATTTACTTATTTTTTTTTGATCTTTTTTTCGTTCAGTAATATCAATTATGGAACACACAATACCTTTAACCTCTTCCTTTTCATCTATAATAACATCTTTATTAAGAATTACATCCCTAATTGAACCATCTTTGTGTTTAAGCTTGGACTCATAAGTTTGTTTACCTCTGTTTTTTATCAATTCAATATCAGATTTATAATAACCTTCTGCAAATTCTTTTGGATTAATATCATAAGTAGTATGTCCTATAATTTCTTCTTTTTTAAACCCTAAAAATTCTATAAAAGCTATATTACAATTCTTAAAAACTCCATTTTCATCTTTATAAAATATTGGATTAGGAATAGTATCAATAAAATTTTCAATAAATTTAAAGTTCTCTTTAATATTTATTGTTTGTCCACACTTTAAGCAAAATTCTATTTCATCTGATACTTCTTGTGTATCTTTATTTTTCTTGATTCTATCATGTAATTTTTTCCAACTATTTAATCTAAATAAAGATACAAAGAAATCATATACAAACATATTGATCTATCCTTTCTGTATGTTTTAAACCAATTAAGATCTCTACAGTTTCTGAATTGGTTTACCCACTGGTAACTTGCTCAACTAGAAATTCAGTTGAATTAAAAAATCCATTTGAACTAAGTTCACTTTATATTGAATTAAATTTATTTAAATATTGAAAAGTTCTGTTTTAAATATTATATCATAATGATTTTGTGAAATAATACGATATTTTTTATAATTTTGTCTTTTTTTAGGATTTTTAAATTCATATTTAAATTCAATTTAATATATGTATTCAATTTATAAATTTCAATGTACAATAATTTCTAATATAGCTTTCGTATTATTGGTTAAATTAATACTAAGTAAAAATAAAGGAGGATATATTTATGATTAAAAATAATAATACTAGAAAAATATCAGATTCTCAAGCAATAAAAAATTTTCATCAAATAGATTTAGAAATGGGTAATGAAGTAACTTTACCAAATGATTTAAAGCGACATACAATTGGTTCTACTAAACCCTATGAAAAGAAAAATGATAAGAATGAATAACTATTAAATCAATCATAGATAAATTAGGGTAGTTGGACTACCCTAATTTATCTGCAATTTTATTTATAAGCTCTTTAACATACTCACTTTTATATTCTTTATTATTAATCCAATAGTCTGAACTATTTATTATATTATTGTTAGCTAACTTATTTACTGAAGCTACAAATTCACTATCAATATTATTTTCTTCTATATATTTTGCAAATTTAATAATAAGCTCTATTACATATTCAGTTATATATATTTCATTATCATTCCAATAATCTGGTGAATCTATTACTTTTTTATTTCTTAATTCATTTAATATATCTGTAAATTCATTTTCTGATTTATTAATTCCTAAATACTGCGAAAAATTATATATAAGTTTTTTTACATATTCAGTTTTGTATTCTTTATTATCTATCCAATAATTTGGAGTATTTATAATATTTTCTTGAAATAACTTATTTATTGAATTTTTAAGTTCCAAATTTAATTGAGATACAGGTCTTTTCCCTTGTAATAAATCTTTTATATTAAGACCTCCTGTCCATTGAAAATGAGGTCTATCTTTAATACTTTTAAAATCTCCACCCCATTCAATTCCTAAATTTTTCCCTATTTTGCCCATAGTATCATATAAATCTATTCTATTCCATTGAGCTTTTTTATTTATTATTGGAACACAATCAAAAGCTAATCCATAATTGTGATAAGAATATCCTCCTTTTGCATTAGTAACCTTTTCACCAGGTGCAGTTCTTCCTTGAGAATATAGTTTATCTTGTTCTTCCTTGCTTCTAAAAGTACTATATATTAAAATATCTATCCCCTGTTTTTTACATTCTTCAATAAACTTTTCAGCTAAATATTTAACATATGGATGTAAATCTTCTAAATTTTTACTCATTTTATGCCTCCCCTAATTTTAGTCTATATCACTATACTAATATATGCAGGTTAATACAAATTTGTTGATAATACAAAGAATACCCTAAATTAAGATGGATAATATAAAAATCCCCCTTGTTATATACGTTGATAACAAGGGGGATTTTTATATATTATTTAATTATAGTTGTATTTTCTTTTAGAAGAAAATGAATAACCTTTTGATACAATAACTCATTAAAAATATCTTCTTCGATATTTTTATATTGTTCTTTTTCTTCATCATTTAATGTAATATTCTCTACTTCTGCTATTTTCTCTATAATAGCTTTTTCTGTTAAATATGTTTGAGCTTCTAATTCACATTGTTTTAGTACTTCTTCTTCTGTTTTTTTAGTATATGATAGATATATTTCTAAATTTGCATTTTTCTTTTCAATCTGTTTTTTAAAGTCTTCAAGTATTTCACGTTTAAGACTTTCAATTTCTTCATCTTTTAACTCAACAGTTGAACCTTCTATAATTTTACTTATTATTTCATTAATAACTTTTGTACTTTCAACCATCATTTTTTGATAATAAACCTTATCTTTAGCATATTCTTTTAATTTATTTATTGTATTTACCCCTTCAATTTTAAAGCTTTTTACTATATCATCGTTTAATTCAGGAATGCTTTTATTAATAACAGATAGAATTTTCACTTCAAATTGTACAGTCTCATTACAAAGAAAGTTTAATCCATAATCATCAGGCAGTTTTAGATCAAATTTTAATATGTCACCTTTTTTCTTTCCCATTAGATGAGCTTCAAATTCATCTAAAAAATATCCTTGTCCAATTCTCGAGTGATAACCTTTTTTACTTAATTGAGGAATATCGATTCCTTCATGATATCCAGTATAGTCTATTAGGATATAATCTTCCTTTTCAATAGACTCTTCTTTTTCAATCTCTATTTTGTAACTCTCCCTTATTTTATTAATATAATCATTAATTTCTTCATTTTTTATATTTACATCAGGACGTTTAAATCCAAATCCTTTATACGATCCAAGTTGGACTTTCATTTTATCACCTTTTCTCATGTTTTAATAAATAAAAGGGCATTAATGCCCTTTTATTTATAAATCTATGTCCGATTATCACAAATACTACTGTTGATCCTCTAATTTTTTATGTGTAAATCTATGTGCAACTATAGCAAATATTACTGATAATCCTCCAAATACTAATAATCCCAGGTTAGCTGCTCTTACTTCATTTTCTACATATGAATCATATGTCCATAATATTGTAAATGCTAATGTTAAAGCTGATAATACCACAAATGTATAATTTACTTTATTTAATTTTTCAGTTTCTTTTAATTTCTTATAGAAATATGTTATTGCAGAAAATGATACCCCTCCAGCTACAAACCATGCTAATTGATGTAATGTAAATAACCATTTAACTAAACTAACTAATAAATGCATATTATTTTCCCCCCTTATTAAACTTTTTCCCAGAAATCATTTATTGCATCTTTTAAATATTTTGATTCTATACGTTCTTCTGGTTCTACTGGACCACCATATCCAAACATTTCATCCATTGAACGCAGTAATGGCTTAAATGGCGTTAATGTCATTAATTTTGATAAATCATGATGCCACTCATCAATTTTATTATATGGACATACTGAAATACATGTACCACAATCTCCACCATTATAACCCCAAAATGCATTGCATCGTTCAGCATTTACAAACCATTTTTCAATCCCTGTACAGATTGATTTATTGACTTTACCTGTATCAAATTCCATTCCTTCTTTGATTACTTGTGCTGGTTCATGAGTAATCGCTTTAGATGGACAAGCATCAGCACACTTCATACATACATTACAGAATTGCTTTACACCAAAAGTGATTGGTTTATCATCATGTAATTCTAAATCAGTAAATATTTTTGATATACGAACACGTGGTCCATACTTTTCTGTTACTAGTATTCCCATTCTAGCACCTTCACCTAATCCAGCTTCAATTGCAAGCGGAACCGATACAGCTGTATCATTACCACAAGGAGCTGCTTTATATCCTATCTTACGTAAGAAAGTTGCTATTTTATGGTTTGTTTCAGCCATTTTTGAGTAGATAGTCCCAGCAGATGCTGAAGCTACTAATGAAGGTGCTGTCTTAAACCCGTGATAATCCATTTCATATGCTAAAACGATAACTGATTTTGGTTCAAATCCAGCATCACGTTTAAAATCTGGTTTCTCTGTGGTAACACCTTTAGAACCTCTAGTTGCCCATTCTGTGTACACCCATTTTTTTGCTCTTTCATATGGTACAATACCAACTAAATCTGCTCCTAAAAACTTTGAAGCTTTTTTGATATATTCTGATGCTTCTTTTTTATCTTTAAATTTATACTGTGCTCCACCATTAGCTAGCAAGTGATCAACCTCTGAGTTATCCCAAGAATTTAAACCTTGAACAAAAACAGACGCATCCTTCATTACTTCACCTGTCTCTGGGTTAACAGGATGTTTTTTGAGCTTTGCATCACGATTACCACCCGCAGAGCCGTCATTAAAATGACTTTCTACACTCCATCCTGCTAGATTTAGAGCAATATCAATTTGTCTATAGCCTAATTCACCTGCTCTTAAATTTGGTCTTACTCCTGCCTCTCTAAGGGCAAAGTCCTTTACTGAATCAACTGGCTTCTTATACCCATATGTTTTTATAATATGCTCATCAGTATATTCTTCTTTATCCCAGGCTGCACGCATAAATAATATATTTTTTTGATCAAATCCTTTGAAATCTTTAGTTATTTTATTTGGAAATTCATCATGCTCTGTTCCAAGGTCCAGTGCAAAGGATTTCTTTTGTTTCGAAGCAAGTGTAGCTCCTGTTACTGCAGTTGTAACTCCAGCTACTTTTAAAAATTCACGCCTATTCATATATAGACCTCCCCTAAATTTTAATTTTTTATTATATATATTTTTTTATTTACTTTCTTCTACTTTAGTAGCTTCTATTACTTCATTCTCAACTTCTTTTGCTGATTTTTTAAATTCACGTATTGTCTCTCCAAAGGATTTTCCTATCTCAGGTAGTTTCTTAGGTCCAAAGAATAAGAATCCAACTACTAAAATAACCATTATTTCTGTACCACCTAATCTTCCAAACATTATGTCACCTCCTCTAATATTCCATAAATCCTGAATTTTGTAATATTGCTATGATCTGAAATAGCATCATTAATAATATTAAAGAACTTAAAATTATATCTTTAATTGCTATGCTTTTACCTTCTCTTTTTTCCATAACTTAGCTCCTTTATTTCTTAATTTTGCTACTAAATTAAATATTAATCCTATTGGACAAAAATAAGTACAATAAAAGCGATATTGAATAAGACTTATAAAAATAAGAATCGGTAAGCTTATCCACATAATAGGTAATGCTGTTAATTTAAATATTGCTCCAAATGGGTCATATGCTAATGATTGAGTTTTATTTGTGTAAAAAGCAATCATTAAAGCTAAATAAGCTAGTGTTGGTGGTATTAGTCTAAATAATTTTACAAGTTTAGGATTTAACTTAATCTGTTTTAGTCCGCCAAATTTCAGAATAATTTCTTGTGTTGCCCCAAATGGACAAATCCATAAGCAGTATAAATTTTTGCCAGTAATTAAGATAAGTCCTATTGTCCCTAAGATTAATAAATCCCAAGATATATTATTTAATGCTGGCCAATTGCTGCTAAAGAATGAATGTAGCATTCCAAATGTTACAAATTTATTAAATTTAAAACCAAGCACTATAGCTGTATATACTAAAATCCATTTACGATATTTATTAATTCCTTTTATATAAACACTTAAACCAGCAATTATATAAATTAATAACAGTGCTAATTCATTTAATCCAAATTTAAACTTATAAAACGGATTTATAACCTTATTATCAAAATATTTATCTGCAACAAATATAGTTGCATTATTGACTGCTTTTGTAATAGCAGTTGATGAAATAGTTGCACCACCAACAGCATCAACTTTATTATCCGTTCTTATTCCTTCACTACTTCCCGCATAACCTTTTGCATTATCAATGTAAATAGGTTCAAAAATAGATAATCCTATAAACCTATCAAAAAATTTAGCTGATTCTATTTTGTCAAAAAACGCTGGTGTTTCTCCTTGTTTTATAACTTCTACTTGTTCTATATTTCCTTCTTTATTCATCATAGTCATAACTTCAATAGTTGATTGATATCCAACTACTTCTGTAAAAGTTACAAAATAAAATTCATCAGAATCATCTTTTACGTATGCTTTAAAACTCAATGGTGATTTGCTTATTTGTTCTGTTTTAATAATATTAGAGTTTGTTTTGTAAACTTTTGATGCATAATCTTCTACTTCATTATTGAAAAACATAGAATAAGCACCATATATTAATAATGAAATAGCTAAAAATGCTAAATATGCTTCCCTAATAGTCCATCTTTTTCTCATAATTACCTCCAATGAATATTACAAAATATATTTGCTTTGAAAGTTATCGCTTTATGCAATATTCCTCCTTTAGTTATTGTTAAGCAAATAACATTCGACACTTTATAATTTATTATAATCTTTTAAGTCGACTATTGTCACCAATATATGACCTCTGTCACATTACGCGTGACCATTGTCACTTTTTGACTATTGTCACATTTTAAATTGAGTAATATAATATTAATTGAGTAATATAATATTAAGTAATATAATATTGATATAAATTCTACAACACTATTTTGGAAGGAGGAAAAAATGAAAGGAACAGATTATTATACAACAGTTGGTCAAACTATTAGAAACCTAAGACTTAAAAAAAACATGACAAGAAAACAACTTGCAGATGGTATATGTTCAGTTTCATATATTTCACGTATTGAAACTGGAGGGCGTTGTCCTACTTCTGTTATATTAAGACAACTAACAACTAAATTAGGTATTACAAATGAATATTTATTTAGATTAATTGAGTCTGATTCATCTATACATGTACAGAAACTATTAAAAAAACTATTTCTTCATATTGAAAGACATGATTTTAAAAATATTTATAATTTGATAGATGAAGAACAAGAAAAACTTGATATAAAATCAATTCACGATATACAGATTATCAGATTTTTTAAATGTATTAGCCAGACAATTTTAAATGAAAATTATCAATGGGGAATGGGTGAAATTAAAGATATATTAAAACTTACCTATACCGAAGGGAATAACCCCACTTGTTCAGAATTTACACTAATGTTTATGTATGGTTATTTTCTTTTATTAAATAACCAAAAAGAAGAAGCATATGTTTACTTAACTAATCTAAAAAGATATTCTAATAATATTGAATTTTTTAATACTCACGAAGCCATTCCAAGATTTTATGTGTATTTAATTTCAGCTTGTCTTGATACATCTAATTTTAGTGAATGCCTTTCATATCTTGATTATTCTATTGAGTACTGTAAAGAATATAATACACATACTACTTTAAGAGAATTATATTTTTTAAAAGGTGAGCTATGCTACCGCTTAGATAATGAAAAAAAATTTAACATATGGTTGAATAAAGCCTTAACACTAAATGAATTAATAAAAAAATCTGATGATGATTATTTCAATACCTTTATGCAAAATAGACTGAAGAAACTAAAAAAGTAGCTACCAAGATTTCGTATGTACAAAATCTAGGTAGCTACTTTTTTAGCTAGTTTTTAGTTTCTTTCTTCTTTTTCTTTCATTAATTTTACACAACAATATACTAATTTCATAAAGAAATGCTAAAGGAACTAAAGCAATCCCCATTGATATTGGATCTGGCGGAGTTATAAATGCACAAATAATTAACAAAGCAAAATAAGCATATTTGCGAATAACTTTTAATAATTGTGAACTTACAATTCCAATATATGAAAGAATAAAAACTAAAACAGGAAATTGAAAAATAAGTCCAAAATACAATAACATTTTACTTAAAAAATCAATATATGCGTTAGCTCCCATAACAATATTCAAATCAGTGCTTCCTGCAAGTTGCTGGGAAAACCTAATATAATATGGAACAAGAACAAAATAAGCAAATGCTATTCCTAAAATAAAAAGAATAAAAATCATTGGAATGTATTTATATACAAACTTTCTTTCATCTTTTGTCAATCCTGGTCTAAGAAATAACCATAATTGCATAATAAGATATGGAAAGGAAGCAATAAAAGCCACAATTGATGCAATTTTAAGATGTAGCAATAAAGGATCTGTAATATTAAATACATTCAAATCCACATTTACTAATGTAGATGTTAATGTAATAAAATCAAGAATTCTTGGAACAAAGGAAAAAGCAGCAACCAATGCAATAACAAAAAAGATTAAAACTTTAATAAATCGTTTGCGTATTTCTTTTAAATGATCCATCCATATTTCTTCATGATCTGTCATCTTATTCACCTACTTCTTTATTTTGTTACCGCTTCTTTTATTTCTTTTATTTCCTTGTTAATTCCTTCTGTCTCTTTAGATATTTTTCTCATTGCTTCACCTGCTTTTTTACCTATTTTAGGAAGTTTCTTAGGTCCTAAAATTAAGTATCCAGCTATTGAAATTATAAGAATCTCACCTATTCCCATATTAAATACCATATTTCCCCCCTATTATTTAGATTTTACTCCTATATGCAAGGCTGCCGAGCCTCCTGCATATGATTTTACTTTTACATTTTTCAAACCGACTTTTAAGAATAACTCTTTTAATTCTTTCTTACTTAGAAATTGTTCAGTTGAATCATTTAACCACTGATATTCTTCTTTATGTTTTGAAAATAACTGCCCTATTCTTGGCATTATATTTTTAAAGTAAAACCAATATAATTGCTTATATATTGGAAAAGTTGGGTGTGATGTATCTAAGCAAGCAACTTTTCCACCAGGCTTTACAACACGCATCATTTCACGAATAGCCTTCTCATAATCTGGAGTATTTCTTAATCCAAATCCTATGGTTACATTATCAAAAGTATTATCTTTAAAAGGTAGGTCCATGGCATTTCCGTGCACAAATTCAACGCTATCTAATTTCAGTTCTTCCTTTTTCTCTTTTGCAACAGATAGCATATTCTCTGAAAAATCTAATCCAATAACACTTACTTTTTTATCAGTTTCTAAAGACAACATAATGCTAAAATCACCTGTACCGCAACACACATCTAGCATTTTAGAATTTTTTACAATATTCAGTTCCTTTATAGTGTCTCTTTTCCACCTTTTGTGCATATTAAAGCTGATTATATCATTTAATTTATCATAATCCTGTGAAATAGTCTGAAATGTTTCATATACTTTTTTCTCTTTATTTGTTTGATTTTTCATCATATTATCAAATACCTACCTTAAAAATGATTGATATTAATAACCCAATAATCACAGCTAAGTGATATTTCAATCCAATCTTACCTATAAGTCCCATTGTTCTTCCTTTTGTATGAACATTCTTATTATAAGATAAAAAATTAGAAATTGAATTATAAGGAAATAATAAAATAACAACTACTAATACAGTAATTGGATAAATTCCTATTAACATTAAAATAAACGTCAATACAAGTAGCATTATTACATTAAGAATCCATAGTTTTTCAGAATTTTTAATTCCTATTAATATTGGTAGTGTTTTTCTACCAGCCTCTTTATCTCCTGTTAGATCACTTAAATTATTAGATAATAATATAGTACCAATATATATTACAGTAGGAACTGCTACTAATACTGTATTTAAGTTAAATACCCCTGAATGTATATAAATCACTGTTGTTGTTATACCAATACCCATTGTTATCCCAGACACAATTTCACCAACTGGTGTATATGAAATAGGTAAAGGTCCAAAAGCATATAATATTGAAATCATAACCCCTACAACCCCAACAAGTAAAATATTATAGCTTGTTTTACTTGCAATAAAAATACCAATTATACAGGCTATAAGTTGATATATTAATATAATGAACAACACTTGTTTAGAAGTGATTTCACCACTTACTAAAGCTTTTTCATCCGCTTTCTCTTCACTATCTGCTCCACGTTTAAAATCAAAATAATCATTAATCATGTTAGTTGCACTTTGTACAAATATCATCGCAATTAATAATAATATAAGATAAACCAAATTTATTTGTCCAAAAGCATACCATGAATAAATTGACCCTAATAATACAGGAGTAACCCCTGCAACAAGAGTTTTTATATCCATAAGCTTTACTATTGACTTTAAAGTCATTTTCTCACCTCTACTCACTCAACCACTCACATTCATAACTAGTCTTTATTAGGCTTAATAATAGAATTTGTGACTGTTATATATGAAATTAACACATTATTTTCATCGAACATTTCAATACTCCAAACATGCGATGTTCTTCCTTTATGCATAAGTTTCCCTTTTGCTATAATACAGCCTTCTATTTTTTTGGGTTTTATATGATTTGCAGTAATGGTTTGTCCTACTGCTACTTGATTTTTATTTATTTTTTGATTCGAAGCATAGCCTGCAATAGTTTCTCCAAATGCAATAGTTGCACCTCCATGCAAATAACCAAATGTTTGATCATGAAAATCTGTTAAATTCATTTTAGCTTCAAGCTCATTATCACCTATACGAATATATTCAATATTTAATCCTTCTATTAAATTAATGCTACTCACCGCCTATTTGGATGTAGTCAATTGTATAATTTTTTAATATATTTTCATCAATCTCTACCCCTAGACCATAGCCTTTTGGTACTTTTATAATTCCATTTTCAGCTATTATTTCTGGTTTAATTAAATCTTTTTTAAAGTAACGCTTTGATGATGATAAATCTCCAGGGATATACGTATCTTTTAAGCTTGCTAAATGAACATGTAGTATTTTAGAAATACCGCTTTCAAGCATACTTCCTATCCAGTATTCAATATTATTTTTTCTACATAATTCAATCATTTGTTTTACGTAATATATTCCACCAATACGCCCTGCTTTTATATTTACTACTTTCAAAGACTTTAAATTAATTGCTGTTCTCAAATCATCAATTGTTTCAATACTTTCATCCAAGCATATAGGTGTGTTCATCTCTTTTTGAAGTTTTTGATATGCTAGAAAATTCCCTGAATCCAGGGGTTCTTCTATACAAAGTAAGTTTAGTATATCTAATTTCTTTATCATTTCAATTTGTTCAATCTTATAACTTTTATTTGCATCTGCTAACAATTGAATATTAGGATATCTTTCTCTAATAGCCTTTAACTTTATAAATCCGTCTTCTGGTTTAATCTTTATTTTAAAACGAGTATATCCCTCTTTTTGATAATTATCAATTTGTTTAATAATGCTTGAAATATCTATATCTCCTAATGTAATTCCAGCATATATTTCATTATTAGTTTCTTCATTAAATACAACATCCATAATTGATTTTTTCTGACTCTTAGCATACAAATCTACCAAAGCATTTTCTAATCCTGCAAGTGCCATTGGATATGATAGATCAACCCATTTGTGTATATCAAATGGGTGTTTAATGTCTTTATTAATCAACATTGAAATATATTTATTTATTAATACATTCTTAGAATCTATCAGTGTTTCATTTGTATAAAATGGTTCATTAAATGCAACTACTTCACCATAACCAATATTCCCAAGTTCATCTACTGCCTTAATTATAATTGTCTCCCTATGATTTAGAATAGTTTGTGATGATTTGAATATAAAATTCAAAGGTATTTTAACATGAAAAAGTTCTATTCTCTCAACTTTCATTTAATCAACCTCTTTTAAATTCTTTTTTAATATTTTACCTGATGCATTTTTAGGAAGCTCATGTAAATAATTAATTTCTTTTGGAATTTTATATTTTGCTATTTTATGTGAAAGATAATTTAATATTGTATATTCATCTAATGAAGATACAACATATAATACAGGAACTTGTCCCCATCTTTCATCTTTCTTTCCAACAACTGCACATTCATTTATTTTTGGATGTGCATATAGAATATTTTCAATTTCTTTTGGATAAATATTTTCCCCACCAGATATAATTATATTTTTTCTTCGATCAAGTATATATATAAATCCATCTTCATCCATATAGCCCACATCTTCTGTATTAAAATATCCATACATATTTTCTTTTCCAATATATCCATCCATTAACATTGGACTTTTAATTTGCACTTCACCTATTCCGTTTTCATCACGATCTTTAATCCGAACATCTACTCCCCCAAGTGGTAATCCTACTGAATCAATTTTATCTTTATACTTTAATACTGAAAAAGTTGTAGATTGGCTTGTTGTCTCTGTCATTCCATAGGTTTTGTATATAGGAATATTTTTTATTATACTTTTTTCAACTAGCGGTTTTGGAATAAGTTCACCGCCTACCAAAACTACACGTAAATTATGTTTCTCAATTTGATTAACAATTTTATTTAACATAGTTGGTACAACTGATATCATATTAATTGTACTGCTTTCAATTAACTTTACAACTTGTTCTTCATCAAATTTTTCTAATATAGTAATTTGTGTTCCATTATATAAGCTTCTTATTAATATAGCTAACCCACCAATATGATACATAGGCAGTACAACAAGCCAATTGTCTTCATCTGTTAATCCAATACTTTTTTGTGATGCTTTTACGTGAAAATAAAACTGTTTCCATCTAATAGGAACTGATTTAAATTCACCTGTTGTTGCACTTGTATTCATGATAACAGCAATTTTTTCTTCATTAAATTCTTTAACTAATTTTATATCTTCCTTTTCACTTTTATAAACTTGATCAAATGATATAAATTTATTGTTATAAGAAAATACAACTTCAATATTTAGTGTTTTTAATTGCTTTGTTATTTCTTCATCTGTTAACCTTGTATTTATCATCAACACTTCTTTTTCCAAATATTGAAGTGCTAAAAAGAAAAGAACCATATCAACTGAATTATTTGAATAAATTGCAATTCTTTTCTCATTTTTTACATACGTATATAGTTTTTTAGATAAATCTATTACCTGTTCATAAACTTCTCCAAATGTTAGATTGTTAATAAACTTTTTATTTGTTTTTCTAAAACTATGGATTTTAAGCCAATTCATGCTATCACCTTTTTATGGATATTTTGGAAACTTATCAAAATCAGGCTTTCTTTTTTCTTTAAATCCATCTCTTCCTTCTTTTGCTTCCTCTGTTGTATAAAATAATAATGTAGCATCTCCTGCTAATTGTTGTAAACCAGCTAATCCATCTGTATCTGCATTAAATGATGCTTTTAAGAAACGTAGAGCAGTAGGTGAATGCTCAAGTATTTCTTTTGCCCATTGTACTGTTTCTTCTTCTAATTTATCAAATGGAACGACTGTGTTTACTAGGCCCATATCAAGTGATTCCTTTGCAGTATATTGACGGCATAAATACCAAATTTCACGTGCTTTTTTATGACCTACAATACGTGCTAAATATCCAGCACCATATCCACCATCAAAAGAACCTACTTTTGGTCCTGTTTGTCCAAATTTAGCATTTTCAGATGCAATTGTTAAATCACATACTATATGAAGTACATGTCCTCCACCAATTGCATATCCATTAACCATTGCAATAACTGGTTTTGGAATAATACGAATTAAACGCTGTAAATCTAAAACATTTAAACGTGGGATCTTATCATCTCCCACATATCCTCCATTACCTCTTACCTTTTGGTCTCCTCCAGAACAAAATGCTTCTTTATCCTCACCTTGTCCATGATTTGCACCTGTTAAAACAATTACTCCTACATTATTATCTTCACGAGCTATTGTAAAAGCCTCAATTAATTCCATAATTGTTTTAGGACGAAATGCATTACGCACGTGCGGACGATTAATTGTAATCTTTGCAATTCCATCATATGTTTCATAAATAATATCTTCATAATTACGGTTTAACTCTTCCCAAGGAAACTTATTCATATTAACACTCCTTCTAATAATTATTTATCCGAAAGCTAAAAGTTCTAAAACTCCATCCTCTTTAAGGCTAGAGATAAGAACTTAACAGCTTCTGGATTAGCTCACCCAAAGGGCACTTACATAACTAAAAATTCAACTTGAGTAAAAACTCCATCTGAATTAAGTTTGGCTTTATAAAAATTCACTTAAAGCTTCAACAAATGCATTAGCATCTTCAATATGAGTATTGTGCCCTACACCATTTATTGTTTTGTGCTTTACATTTAAATTTAACTCTTCAAAATCATTACCCACTTTTTTGTATTTTGTATCGTATTCTCCGCTAATATATAATACTGGCATGGATAAATTAACTATTTTGTTTTTCAAACATGGAAATTTACCTTGTCCAGTGCACATTAGTGTATTTGAAAGTACATAAGCTTCATTTAATAAACGTCTTTTTCTTATATCATTAATAATTTCTTTGGGTAATTTTCTTTGTGAATTAAAAATCCTCAAATTCCCCCAATATTCATTAAACCACTCTATTCCATTTTCTCGTATGTTTTTAGCTAAGCTTAAATCACTCTTACGTCTTTTCAATCGATTTATAAGCCCACATTCACCATAAGATGTACTTTCTAAAATCAGCTTATCAATTTCATTTGAATAAGCTAGTGCATAAGCAAGTGCAATTCGCCCACCCATAGAATAGCCTAACATTGAATATTTATTAAATCCTAATTGATGAATGAGTTTATTTAAATGTTTTTTAATTACTTCCAAACTGTAATGCTTACGACAATATGGTTTATCACTTTTTCCATGTCCTATAAAATCTATCAGTATCAGTTTATATCCCTCTAATTCAAGCAATTCCCATGTGCTTAGGTTTTCAGAAAAACCATGTAAACAAATAAGTGGTTTTCCTTTACCTTTTATCTGAATGTGATATCTAATATTTTCAATTTCAATAAACATCATATCACCCTATAAATGTTGTATATTTATCATGTAATACTTTACTTAACTCTGAATCAATTTTCACTTCAATCAATTTAATTCCTTCTAAAGATATTGCTTGATTGAAAACATTTTCAAATGAATTATAGTCCTCTGCTTCATAATATTTTATATCATACAAAGTTTTTATACCTTCAAAGTTCATACCATGTGGTGTTAAGAATAAATAATCAAAATGCTTCTCTTTACTTTGTGGTAAATACCTAAATATTCCTCCACCATCATTATTCTGTAATACAATAACTAAATTCAGATTATGTGTTTTTCCAACTAATAACCCATTTAAATCATGATAAAATGATAAATCTCCTGTCAATAGAACTGTTGGTTTATTTGATGTAGATACACCTAATGCAGTTGAAATAGTACCATCTATTCCATTAGCCCCTCTATTACACAATACTTTAATATCTTGACTCTTAGATTCAAAAAAGTAATCTATATCACGAATTGCCATACTGTTTGAAACAACTAGCCTGCTTTCTTTAGGTAATATATCTTGTATCTTTTGAATTAATTTCCCTTCAAATAAATTCATTTCATCTTTTACACTATTCAATTGTTTTCGCATTTTTTTCTGATAATTTAACCATTTACCTAAATACTCTGTATTACTATTTTTTATACCAATGGAATTGGCAAACGATCTTGGTGACGAAACAATATATTTTTGAGTAGAAAGAGATGTATTTCGGTATTCAAATGTTTCATCAACTTGAATGTATAAAGCATCTTTATGCATGGACAAGAATTGCTGCAAACGTTTCGATACAGGAATTTGTCCAAAGTGAATTATAAAATTAGGCTTTAATTTTTTTTTTATCTCATCATCTTTTAAAAATGCATCATAGCTATCAATAGTAATATCTTTTGAGTAGTTTCTTAAATTTGAAATCGGATCAGCTAATATAGGTGCTTTTAATCTTTCTCCTAATTCCAACACTTCTTCATGATAATTTGAATAAGCATCTCCACCACAAATTATAAGTCCATTCTTATTTTTAAAAATTGAATCGTCAATGGAAAATTTAACTTCTCCTTTTATATATTCAAATTTGTTTTTATAACGTCCTATAGTAAAATCTAAATTACTCAAATCTGGAATTAAAGGTTCACGAATTGGTACATTAATATGAGATACCCCATATCCTTTTGTCATAGCAATTGAATATGCTTTTTGCATAACAGCTCTTACATAGAAATACATGCTTTCTTTTTCTTCAGGCAGTGCTAATTCTTCATAATATTTTGTATAATTATTAAATATTTTATTTTGATCAATTGCCTGAGGTGCTCCAACATGATGCAATTCATGTGGTCGATCAGCTGTTAAAACAATTAATGGTACTCTCGAATATTTTGCTTCAACAATTGCAGGCAAATAATTTGCAACTGCAGAACCTGAGGTACAAACTAATACAACCGGTCTTTCATATTCTTTGGCAATACCAAGTGCAAAGAAACCAGCTGATCGTTCATCTATATTAATAAAAGTTTTAAAATCATGTTCACAAAATAATAAAGACAATGGTGTAGATCGTGAGCCTGGACTAATTACAACTTCACGCACACCTAATTGATATAACTCATCAACTAACGCTGCAAAATAATTTGTCATTGATTTCACCACTTCCCTATAAACTTTCAATTATGGTTCTTAATTTATTTTTAGTTTCAATGTATTCAATTTCACAATTTGATTTATCTACTATACCACATCCTGCATATGCAAAAACTGTGTTTTCTTGAATAAGTGCAGATCGTATTCCTGCTACAAAAACTCCATCTCCATTTCCATTCATTATGCCAATTGGAGCTGCATACAATCCTCTTTCATGTTTTTCATACCTTCTAATTAATTCTAATGCTTTATTTACAGGATTCCCTCCCATTGCAGGTGTAGGATGTAGTCGTCTTACCCATTGCAACAATGAGCTATTTTTATCCTTTGCATAAATAGGTGTATATAAATGATGTAAATTTTTAAGTGTCAAAATTGTTGTTTTATCTACCCTAATTTTACTCGTAAATTTTTTCACAATGTTAACTATTGAATCAATAACAATTTGATGTTCATAACGATTTTTAGAATCATTTAAAAGCATTATCTTCTGCAACTCATCATTTTTGTCACTTCGTTCAATAGTACCTGCTAAAGCATAACTTAAAATATTATTTTTTTCTTTTTGGACCAAAATCTCTGGTGTTGCACCTAAAAATGTTTTTCCATCTTTAAAATAGGCAAATACAAAACTATTTTGGTTTTTTTCCAAGAGATTTTTAAGTACACTTTCTACATTTACTAAAGTATCACACTGAATTTTAACTTCTCTTGAAATAACAAGTTTATTTACTTCTTGTCTTAATATTGCATTGTTTGCACTAGAGAATAATTCCTTCCAATCTTTATAATCATCTTCTGAGTATTTGTAAGAATGTTTACAAATTTTGACTTCAATATTTTCTATTTCAACTAAATCTTTAAAATAATAAAGAGTCTGTTTTCCGTCTTTTTCAACAAGGTAGTATTCAAAGACAACAGTTTCATCTCCAAAGTCTTCCCACTTTTCATCTTTAATTGAGTCAAAGAATGTCATTGATGAAAAAGCATACAAATAATCCTTTAAATCCTCTTTTATAGAAACAGTTTTTAAGCGTTTAGCACCCAATATAAACTCTTTTCTTATTGGGTTATAAAATAAAAAACGTTCTTCGTTTTTAAAATGATTCCAGAATGAAAGTCTATTATCTAATTCAATTTGTTTTTTCTTATATTTCAAATTAGGAACCTCCAATCTGAGAAAATAAATTCCATAATATCAAAATATTAGGTCATCTATTAAACATTCATAATATAGTCTACTAGTTCACATAAGTTCTGCTTATATACAGATTCATCTAAGTCACTAATTGCTTCTTTTGCCTTTGATGCAAAACCACAAGCATCATCCATAGTTGCATATTTTAGTCCGTTAGGATCATCATCCATATAATCATCTTTTATTTGATATGCCATTCCTAAATTCAATCCAAAACTTTCTAAACTTTTCACTTGACTTTCTGTCGCTCCTGCCAAAGATGCTCCTAGTTTGCAGCAAATACTCATAAATAACGCAGTTTTTCCTTCAATAACTTTGAAATATTTTTCACGATCTAGATTTCCTTGTGCTTGATCGATTTCAGCAACACACATTTTAAAGCCAAGATTCGCTATATCTTGTGAATATTCTCTAGGAAATAGATTCGAAAGTATTAAATATGCACTAGAATATAAGGTATCTCCCGCTAATACTGCAATTTTATTGCCAAATACATTATTTAGTGTTTTCTGACCACGTCTAGTTAAATCCTCATCAATAATATCATCATGCACTAGACTTGCACTGTGTAAAAGTTCAAGAGCTAAAGCTAACTGTACAAGATTATTATCATTTATATCATCTTGTTGTTTTATAGAACCTGATGATAAAAAAGTTAAAGCAGGGCGAAGATGCTTCCCTGAGTTTTTAAAAAAATATCCGAACAACTCACTAATACAAGGAATACCCGCATCACTAAATAAATTATTTAGTTCATCTTCCATTTTATTAATTTTTTGGTCGATTGGCTTATAAATCTCCTTAAGTTTCAATCTAATTCCCCCCAAACTTTCATTATACTTTTTATAATATTTATTAAAATCATGCTAAAACTACCCCGTTAACCCTTTTTTGAATATTTCCAATATGAAACATCCATTGGGATATAACTTTTCTGATAAAATTCACCTTAATTGATTGTGAACATATTCTCAAATCATAATAGAGTAGTAACAATTCAATCTGTTTGTTTATTAAAAGTTTAACTATTCCGCCGTCTTTTTTCAACACTTTTTGACTATTGTCACATCTATTCGACAATTGTAATAATCGAAAAAATATTTCCAGCAAAAATAAAATTTTCACTGGAAATTTGAATTAATCAATATACAGATATAATTTTTTAATAATACCTATCTTCTTCCATGCTTTTTTAAGAGCAGGCGATACATAATAATCTAAACCAAAAGTACTTCCTGATCCAATTAAAGCAATACCTCCAATTAGATACCAAAGCATATCCGCTGATGCTATACCAGAAGTCCAAGCCATCCCTACAACGGCAATAGATACAATCGATGCAATATCAGTAAACAATCCAAGAATCAATAGTAATCCAAGAACTCCATGTCCCTGCTCTAACCACTTATAACCAATAAATACTCTCAGAGGTAATAACCAAAGGTTTGAAGATGCCTTTGCAAAACATCCACCAACAAAACTTCTGTTATCTTTTATATGAACAAATTCATGTAATAAATAAGAGCAACATTTATTAAATCCAGCTACCTGTAAAAAATATACCAAGTTGATAAAATGCTTTGCAAACATAGCTAAGAAACCAGACATCCCAAACATTTTTCCAGGCATTCCAACACTAGCTAAACCATAGCGAGAACCTATACATACCATACAACCATGGAAAGTTGGTTTATACGATTTTTTTTCTCCACCTTTTATATCTTTATAAATATTTTTTGCAACTAATGGAGCTGAATGTTCAGCATTTTCAACCATCTGAGGCACAGGTCTCTCTTGACCCTCTACGATATAGAATATATTGTCTCCTACAACATAAACATTGTTGTAATCTACAGCTTGTAATTTATCATTTGTAACTATTCTTTTTCTTCCATTTTGTTCAATATCCACATTACCTAAAATATCTGAACCTTCAACACCAGCTGCCCAGATTGTAGTATATGTGTCTATTTTACCTTTATCCCCCAATGTAACTGAATCCTCTAAAACCTGTGTAATACCTGCACCTGTTATTATTTCAATTCCTAATTTATCAAGTCTTCTCTTAGCTTTTTCAATTAAGTTATCAGGTAAAATCTGTAATATTTTAGGTGCACCATCTACTACATATAATTTTACTTCTTCTTTATCTATATAGAAGTCTTCACATAATCTATCTTTCCACTCACCTAATTCACCAATCATTTCTATACCTGTAAACCCACCGCCTACTACAACGAAAGTTAACATCTTTTGTCTTTTTTCTTTATTAGTTTCTTTTACTGCTTCTCTAAACATATGAAGAATCTGTTCCTTTAATTTAACAGCATCATCAAAGTCCCATAATTTAAAAGTATTCTCTTGCGCACCTGGTATTCCAAAGAAAGTTTGCTTAGATCCCGTACCCATTACTAAATAATCATATTCATATGTCGTATTTTCTGATTTTAAAACTTGACCCTTAAAGTCAATATCATTTATTTCATCCAGTACAACGTTTACCTTTCTTCCAGCAAATACTTTCTTTAAATTAATTCTAATAGATTCCTCTGAAACTCTACCAGCTGCAACCTCATGAAGCTCTGTACGCATTGTATGGTATGGATTCTTATCGATAAGTGTAATCTCTACTTGATTATCGTTTTTAAATTTTTTAGCGAGGTTTTTTGCTGTTAACAAACCTCCATACCCTGCGCCAAGAAGCACTATTCTTTTTTTATTACTCATGTCCTGCCTCCTCATTAATACAATCGTTTTCTTGACTTATATATAGATACTATATTTTCTTACGACATAAAACAATATTTTTTGACTATTGTCACGAGAAAATTTAATACAATGTATTTATAGCCGGAATATTTGAATAATGCTAATATATATGTACAACAAAAAAACCTGTTAACAGCTATCTAGCTAACAGGCCTATATAGAAACTTTTATTTTCTATAAAAACAACTCTTCTATATACTTTGCAACTCCATCCTCATTATTAGTATTTATAACCTCATTGTCAGGAAGAGCATTTTTTAAATTTCCATCAGCATTTCCCATTACTAATCCTTTTCCAACACTGCTTAACATCTCAAGATCATTAAATCCATCTCCAAATGCTACAACTTCATTAGACGATATACCGTAATCTTTCAATATTTCATCCAAAGCAGCTCCCTTTGATACCCCTTTAGCCATTACCTCAAGACATATAGGTATGGAAAATGTACTATATACATAATCAGAAAACTTCGCTTCAATTTCTTTTTTAACTAACTTTAACTTATTTTCATCATTACATATGAAAAAGAATTTTATGCACTCATACGAATCTAAATTATTAAAATCAACCATTTTATACATAAAATTAGACTCGTCATTAAAATTATTCATCCATTCATTCTCTTTTTCTACAAGCCAATGATCTTCTTGATATGCATTTATATGAATATCCTTATCAAACTTCATTTCTAGTATAGACTTACATATTTCAGAGTCTATATTATGGCTCAATAATTTTTCATTTTTATGATTATGTGCTCTTGAACCATTAGAAGTTATTAGTACCGTATCTAAATTAAGTTGTTCCTTTATATGTGATGCATCCTTATGATGTCTTCCTGTTGCTATAAAAAACTTTATGCCTTTCTTCACAACCTTCTCAATTACACTCTTAGTATATTCACTTACTCTATGATTACTATTAAGGAGTGTTCCATCTAAATCTGAAATTATTGCTTTATATATCACCTTCAAATCCTCCTTCAAATATTAATTTAATTCAAATTATATCACTAGTATTATAATAAAAACAATAAAATTAATCACATACGTCAACTTTATATTTTTATGGTCTTTAATATTTTTAGTACTTATATACCCACTTAATATATAAGCTGTCAATATACAAACTATTCTCAAAACATCATCATTTAAATTTACATACTTTTCAAATATACTAACATCAAGATAATAAATAGAATATATACTCAAATACAAGGTAACTGCTAGTCCCGGTATCATTTTATTTAGATAATTAATATTTTTTGCTGCATTATTTCTTTTGCGGTTTCTCTTTCTAGTCTTCCTAAACATTTATATAACCTCATCTTTTATATTCTTACTATATATAATACCATAGTTGTCTAAAACAAAAAAATAAAATTCGCTTCATGCTACCGCATTTACTTATAATCTTATCCTTCAATCAATTTTATTTTTTGTTTTCTTGTCATTTGCTTTATTTTATATTCCCTTTTTAAAGCTTCACCCTTCAGATCATATTCTTCATGATATAGCAATTTCACCGGAAGCCTACATCTTGTATACTTAGCTCCTTTACCCTTATTATGTGTATTTATTCTTTTATCTAAATTATTAGTATATCCAGTATAAAAAGTTCCATCACTACACTCTATTATATAAACATAATTAATATTACTTATGTATTCATTAGATTTCATAAAAAATCCCCCTAAATTTAAAAGTAAAATAACGCAACCTCTGTATTTCTAGATATATTATACACAAAAATCCGTATTATGGTATCGAATATACTCATATTAGGATATAATAGATTCATAAAACAAAAAAAGGAGATACAAAATGCAAAATAAATTCGAACAGTATAATTTACATCAATTCATAGTGGACAACCTTACTAAATCTGATGTTGTAGAACCAACCAAGGTACAAATCGACACAATTCCGCTAATATTAGAGGGTAACGACGTAATAGGAAAAGCAAGAACAGGTACAGGTAAAACTTTATCTTATTTAATACCTATGGTACAAAAAATCGATCCAAGTAAAAATGATTTACAAATGCTAGTATTAGCACCTAGTAAAGAATTAAGTATTCAAATACAGCAAGAAGCTGAAAGAATAACTCAAAATTCAGATATAAAAACTTTTTGTATAGTAGAAGGTATGAATATCGAAAAACAAATAGAAAGATTAAAACAAAAACCTCACTTAGTTGTAGCAACGCCAGGAAGACTTCTTCATCTTATAAGTCTTAAAAAAATAAAAATGCACAACATAAATACAATAGCTTTAGATGAGGTTGATCAAATATTAGAAAAAGGCTTCATATCAAAGGTTCAAGGTATAATAAAAACAACTTTAAAAGACAGACAACTACTAAGCTTCTCTGCAACTATATCAGAAGAATCTAGTGATATATTGAATAAAATTATGAAAAAACCTAAATTTATTAACCTTGATCATATTAAGCCTATACCTACAAAAATTAAGCACCAATATATGATAAGTACAGCTCCTAGAAAAACAGACACATTATTTGAAATACTAAACACTGTAAAACCTTCAAAATCATTAGTTTTTATAAATAAAAATGAAAATGTAGATAGATTCGTCAGAGAACTTCACACAAAAGGTCTTTCAGTTGGAGGTATTCAAACTAGAACTAAAAACCAAGATAGACAACACCTATTATCATCATTCCAAAAAGGAAAACTTAAAATTCTAGTTACTACAGATTTATTTACGAGAGGAATGGATTTTCGAGATGTAACTCATATATTTAATATGGATTTACCACTTGATAAGGTAGATTATTTACACCGTGCCGGTCGTACAGGTAGAATGAATAAAGACGGAGTAGTAATAAATATAGTTAGAGACAGAGAAAAATTTATAATGTATAAAATGATGAAACAACTAAACATAAGCCAAGAAGCTATAACAATTGCAGACAATGAAATAGTTCTTGTTGAAAATATAATAAACAGAAAAAAAAGAAAATACTAAATTATAAAACGGTGAACAAAATGTTCACCGTTTTAATTTAAATATTAAACTCATTTATACTATCATCAAGAGTAAGTGAAATCTCATTCAAATCTTGAGCACTCTTTGCAACTTGTTCAAATGCTATAGATTGCTGTTCAACCGATGCAATTATCTCCTCAGATGAAGCTGCACTTTCTTCTGACACCAAAGATATACTTTTAATACTTTCAACTATTAAATCCTTCTCTTTAGATAATTTTTTCACAAAATCACTAACTGTGTTTATTTCATATGTAATATTTTCTATTGAATTAGATATATCTTCAAACGATTTATTAACATACTGTACAGAATTGGTCTGATCCATAGAAATATTTTTTACTTCATTCATAATCACAACTGTATTCCTATTTTCTTCATATATAGAATCTATTATACTTTGAATTTCATTAGTTGCATTCCCTGAACCCTCAGCTAATTTTCTTATTTCATCAGCTACAACTGCAAATCCTTTTCCAGCATCCCCTGCTCTTGCCGCCTCGATTGACGCATTAAGTGCAAGCAAGTTAGTCTGACTAGCTATCGATCTTATAGTTTCTAATATAACTTCTATATTTTTAGATTTACCTGTTAGTTTCCCAAGAGCATCCTCTATTTTTAATATAGATTCATTATTTAAATCTGTCTTTTTCTGAAGATCCTCAATAGAACAAATACCTACTTTGTTAAATCTTATAACTTCATCTGTATCTTTTAACATTTTATTTATATCATCCAATAATTCGTTAAACTTATTATCCAAATCAATAGCAAGCTTAACACCACTTTCTGCATCAACAGATTGTTCAACTATGCCTTTTGATATTCCATTTATAGATTCTGATATTTCTTCACTTGATGCACTAACTTCCTCACTTATAGCTGCTAATTCACTTGATGACTCAGACAATCGTTTGCTTACTTCTTGGTTTCTTAATAAAAGATTTTTTATATTATACACCATAACATTAAAATCATTTGCTATTTTGCCTATTTCATCTTTAGATTTCACATCTGCTGATACTGTAAAATCGCCTTCTTTCACCTTGTTTATGCTATGTAATATTTTATCAATATTTTTTGTAATCTGATTAGAAAAAACAATCCCTATAATAGAAGCTATAATTATATTTACAATTCCAAACCCAAATATAGAATGTAATAGATTATTACTTTTTTCTTCTATTTCGTTAAAATATATACTTGAAACTATAGTCCAATCTGTATTTTCTAAATTCTTTAATGCGCCTATTTTTTCATTTAAAGACCCATCTTTATCCTTTGAGTTATAATACACTACACCTTCAGCTTTTTTATTTATCATATCTAGTATTTTAGGAACTCCTATACTCTTTCCTATTTCGCTCTTATCTTTATATGCTATAAAATTTCCTTTAGAATCCACTATACCTGCATATCCTGTCTTACCTATTTTAATATCATTTACCTTATCAGCTATTTTATCAATCGTTACATCAGATGCCACTACACCTATGAGCTCATTATCATTATTAAATACAGGTGCTGTAAAAGAGACTATTAACTCATTAGTAGCTTCATCTAAGTAAGCAGGCGTCATTATCGCCTTTTTTTCTTTTATAGCCTCTTTATACCAAGGTCTAGTTCTAGGATCATAGTCTTCCCCATTATTATCATAAGTATGATTTCCATCCTCAGTTCCAATATAAACCGACAATATCTCCTCATACGAATTAGCATACTCTTCGAATATTTCCCTACAATCATTTTCATACTCTGGATTTTCCATTATACCTTTTAAATATTTATTATTACTTATAACTTCTATAGTTTTTATATGGCTATTTATGTATAGTTTTATAGCATCATTAGTATTGATATTAACATCTATCATATACATTTCAAATTGATCTTTTAATATCTTTGTAGATTTATTATATGCTTGAGTTCCTAAAATACTCGTAGGTATTATTATTATTGATAATACCAAAATTATTATTTTATTTTTTATAGATAGTCTCATCTAACCCCTCCCTTGTAGATAAGTCTATCTTACTATTATTTTCCCTTTTTTTCAATATTTTTCTCTATATTTCGTTACTTTTTTATCAATTCTTTTATTGCACTAATTCTACATAATACCATTTTGTAAATTATAAAAGGAGCCTAAAGGCTCCTTATTAACATCTTTTTTAATAAGAAAGATTATAAACTCAACACTAAGCATATTACTGCTTAAAGTGATTCATCTTTAGTTGTTACTACATATTAATTCTATCCGAAAGCTAAAAGTTCTAAACCTCCATTCTCTTAAGTCTGGAGTTAAGAACTTAACAGCTTCTGGATTGGCTTATCTAAAAATTCAGTTGGAATAAAAACTCCATCTGAATTAAGTTTCGCCTTATGCCGGAAGTTTAATTTTAATACATATACAACCAAAAAAATTAATATATTATCAATTCTGCCTTTACATTGATTTATTTACATATATAATAAACTAGTGTATATATGATTATATTTTCGCAAAATTATTATGACTATAATATAAAGGAGTTTTTCATGAGACTATTAAAAAAAATGATTCACAAAGACATATCTCAAATCACAGGTGAAATTTTCGAAAGAAAAGCAGCACGAGCAATAATATTAGATGAAAACAAAATACTTTTAATGTACACTAAAAGATATAATGACTATAGCTTTCCTGGTGGAGGAGTAGAATCTGACGAAGACTTAACTGATGGACTTAAGCGAGAATTAAACGAGGAAACGGGAGCCCAAAACATTGAAATTATGAAGGAATTTGGTATGCTTGACGAATACAGGCCTACTCACTATAAAGGATACGACCTTATGCATATGATCTCCTACTTTTATGTCTGCAAAGTCAACAAAGAACTAGGACAACCTAAATTAGAAGATTATGAAATTTCAAATGGTATGACCCCAGTATGGATAGATATAGATGAAGCAATAAATCACAATATTAAATTAATTCAAAGTAAAGATTCCAAAATGGGTCTTTCTGTTGAAAGAGAAACACTTGTGCTTAATTTAATAAAAGATGAATTAATAAATCCATAGGGACTTTTAAAAAGTCCCTATTTACCCAAATACCTTACTTAAAAACCCTTTTTTACTTTCATTCCTATTATTTGCCAAATATAACATAAGCTTTTGATTCTCTACCCTAACCTGCTTTCTAACCTTATTGCTTATCTCTTCTCTTAAATTAATACTTATATCATCAAGTTTTTCACTAATCTCATTTCCCAAATCCTCTTTTAATTTCTGCTCTCTTTCAATAACAATATCTCCAATAGCTTCACCCATTATATTTTTAAAATTTTCAGCCATAGTTCGTTGAATATCTTCAATAGATTCTAATGGCTTAGACTGATTCAAACTAACTGCGCATTCCTCATTACATTTATCAAAATCAATATTATTTATATATTCCATTATAAAAGTTCTTCCCATTCCCTTTTGCTTGTGTTTTTTAATATTTTGCATTAGATCAATATCGTAATCTGTATAATTCCTATTTCCATTATCATCTCTACATACTTTAAGATCAAACTCCTTCTCCCAATCTCTTAAAGTCTTCTTATTCAATCCAGTTTTTTTAGACACCTCACTAATAGTATATAATTCCATAACTATCCCCCCTATTGAAAATAAAAATTATCATATTTTTAATCATATTTTTTAAATTCAACAAAACCATTTATATTCCTTTAATCAAAAAAAGAGTTAATACAACACATTTGCTGTATTAACCCTTTAAAATATTATTCTTCATCATAAAATTCCAAATAAGAATGCTTTTTAGAGTCTTTTTGCCATCCCAAAATAGCATCTATATTAACATTTTCTGCTGATTTAAATATACATTTATCTATATCCTCAAAATCAAGCTTAAGATTTTTTATAAGTTCTTTTATCTCAGTTCTCTTATTAGACGTTTTTTTAGCAGCAACCATACAAGCACAATTTAGTGGCCATATCCCACTATTTTGTGTAAATGCCTGTATATCATTCTCCCTTATATAATACATAGGTCTTATAAGCTCTAGTCCTTCATGATTTGTAGACTTTAACTTTGGAAGCATAGTTTTAAAACTTCCTGCATAAAACATATTTATAAGAGTAGTCTCAATAACATCATTAAAATGATGTCCAAGTGCTAACTTATTACATCCAAGCTCTTGTGCCTTTGCATATAAAGATCCTCTTCTCATCTTAGCGCACATATAACATGGATAATCCTTGGCTATCTTATCTATTACCTCAAATATCTGAGACTCATATAAATGAATAGGTATGTTTAAATAATTGCAATTATCTATTAAAAGTTCTTTTATATTCTCATGATATCCAGGATCCATAGCTATAAATTCAAGATCGAATTTTACTTGACCATGTCTTTTAAGCTCTTGAAACAGCTTGGCCATAAGTATACTATCTTTTCCACCAGATATAGCAACAGCCACCTTGTCTCCATCCTTTAAAAGCTCATAATCCTTTATACCCTTTATAAACTTTGACCATATACGTTTTCTATACGTTTTTATTATACTCTTTTCAATATCTCTAAGTGGTTTTCTTTCATTAAAAGGTATTAATACCTCACATCCACTTCCAGCAATACCGTTATTTTCTTGATTGCTCATTCTGTCACCTCTCTTTAACAAAAGTATTATAGTTTACTCTATACTATCAATGTATTTATCTACATAATCAATTAATTCTTTGCAGCTAACCTTATTTCCCTTTAACTCCCTACATATAACACTTCCATATTCTTGTTCTATTTTGTTCATAAGTTCTTTAGTATGTAATCTAGCTTCGTTTTTTTGAGTTAAATCTTGTCCACCCTTTAAAACTCCTATAGCACTAACACCTGCACATATAGCTCCACATACACTTCCAACCGCCATACCATGGCCCATCGAGCTAGCTATTGCTACAGGTATTTCTGTATTCTTTTTCTCATTAGTTGCTTTAATCACAGATTCAGCACAATTATATCCATTTCCAAAATAGTCTAATGCTTTTTTCATATGTATATCTCCTTTTAAATTTAAGATTAATCTAATACCAAAGTATATTGTACCATCAAATCGCATAAAAATGTATAAAACTATGCTATATATGTCAATAATTAAAACTCATACTAAACTTAACCGGAGGTATCCTTATGTTAGAATATAACGAATTAAAACACATACTACACTCAATAGAATATTCTATAAATAACTTAGAAAACAGTCTAGATAAGTATAGTAAGTGTTTACCTGAATCTGAAAAATTAGAAATCATAACTCAAATACAAAAATATAACAACATACAAAATAAAATTGAAAAGCTAACGTATGAAATGGAAGCTAAAGCTACTTAAACATACAGAGTCACTTTGATGTTGAGCCTATACCGCCTACTCTATTAACCTCTACAGGCTCATCATCATCTACTATCAAATACTTTTGAAATATCCCTTGTGCAAATGCCTCTCCACATTTAACACCAAACTCTTTGTCTCCCTCATTCTTTAGAGCTATAAATATGTGTCCTTCATTCTTCTCATTATTATAGTAATCAGAATCTATAAGCCCAACTTGATTTTTTAGCCTTATATTATATTTAAAACCATGGCTGCTTCTAACCAATATGTACAAACATTCATCCTCTTTCATATAACTTTTGATCCCAGTTGGAACTACAATAGACTCCCCTGGACTTAAAGTAAAATCATTTACACAATAAAAGTCATATCCAGCCGATAAGCTAGTAGCACGTCTTGGTTTTTTCATATTATTATATTTTTCTTTTATAACTTCATCACTTAAATTTCTTCCTAAAGTCTTTTTAAATTCATCATAGCTTACGATCTCAAATCCTCTAGTCATATAATTCTCCTTTTATTAACATATTTTCTTTTAATATATTAACATCGGATTTTCTATTTGTATATATCAATATTTTGATTATATAATTCATTAGTTTCCATTGTACATCTTATCTTACACGATATTTCCTCATGCTTTTTAAGTTGATACATTATATCAACTTTATCTAAATCACATAAATGCTCACTATATTTATTTAAATAATTCTCCAAATTAGCTATAGAGTAATCTAATGATTTGGATATAATATGTAGATCGTCTGTTTCAAACATCAAAACCCCTCCTTCTTCATACATACATTCTATCCAAATACATGTTAATTAATAACACAATAAAACCCTAAAAACTAAATAATTTAGTTTCCAGGGTTTTATTTGTAAGAAAAATCCATAACTTATTTCTCCTTTGCAGTATCTACTTATTGTACTTGCTATTAGTTAATTCATATCTAAATACCAAACATAATGCAGTCAATATCAATGCTATTATATATATTATCAAACACATACCCCCTTTAATAAAATCCACGAATGCACTTTCGACTTTTTTCGATTAAGTTCGTGCTTATGCGAATCTTTTATATAATTATATCATAGTTTTTTGTTTTTTTCAATAGGGTATAATTATCATCTAATAATTATACCCTAAGTCAAATTTACTATTTAGGATTATAAATCCCCTTACTTTTCATATAATTGAATATACCTTCACCGTGTTCTTGCTCTTCCTTTTGTATATGATTAAGTACCTGTCTTACATTCGTATCACAACATTCAAATATAGCAGTATTATACGCTCCAGATACATACTTTTCAGCCATCAAAGCATCTTTACACAAAAGAGCATCTTGTGGATCGTATGTATTTGCAGGAGTGAAAGTTGGAGTTTGCTGTTGCTGTTGCCCACCTCCTCCAACACTTGGAACAGTACCACTTAGTATCTGATTTATACTATCTAAATGCTGTTGTTCTTTAGTTACATACCCATTAAATAATTGTTTAAGCTCAGAACATTTAGCTCTTTGGGCGTAATCAGTATAATTGTCAATACACACCTGCTCATGTGACTTTTGATCTTCTAATAACATCATTTCTTTTTGAGTTAAATTTAACATAATAAAACACCTCCTCATATTATTTTCTTCAATACTATTTTTTTTATGCATTTAAAAAGAAGTAGCTCAAACTACTTATTTCAAAATTAATATATTCTCTTTTTAGGAATAACCCCTCTTACTCCACCAGTTGGATTATCTATATCATCTTTATATCTAGGGATTATATGAGTATGTAGATGCATAAATCTAGATTTTTGCTAATAAACCCCAAACTCATTAACAGCTTTAACCATTGCATACAAATTTAAAGGCGGTGTTTCTGGAGGCAAATCACATGAAGGCATTAAAACAAAACCACCTTCAAAATACTTCATCTTATTTATAATCTTCACACTTTCATTATATACTTCATCTGCAGTACCATTTCTTAATATAGCCGTTGGTACATTCCCTCCAATAATATAGTCTGTCCCAAACTCTTTTGCAACAGCTTCAATATCCATTTTTTCACTTACGTGTATAAAACTCCTTTTTGGCAATTGAATTTCCTTAAAATATTTAATATTCTTTTTATGATCTCCACATAAATGAATTCCAAAGCTTCTTATACCTTTTTCAAGTAATTTTTCATGAACTTCAATTATATATGGCAAACCAAATTCCCTAAATAATTTTGCAGACATTAAAGTATTTGATTCTAAGGGATAACAAGAAAAGGCACTACATTTTTCCACACCAAATTCTTTTATGTAATAATCAGCACAGCTAAGAATATAGTTAACAGCTAATTTTTGAAGTTTATGTACAAGTTCAGGTTTTTTATAAAACCACCTCATAAGAATATTAATATCAACAAGATTTCCTACCACCTCTAAAGGCGATCCTGCAAATATTGAAGCTCCTCCACTATTTTTTACTGCTACCTTATAAAAATCCAATCTATTTTTAAACCCTTGAGCATCAGCTAAATTGGGTAGTACTAAGTTTTCTGCATCAAATTCATTTTTTATTGGATATTCTATAATTTTAGGTTCAACAATATATCTTTTATTTTCTATCTCCAATTTGCCACCAAAATCCATTGAAATATATCCTGGTAAATTAAATCCAGGGCTGCCATCATACCCAAATAAATCCGCTGCTAATTTTTGCACTTCAAAAGATTTCTCATGATTATAGAAATATTCTTCTGCATCCATTCCTGCTAAATTTCCAGAACATAAAACAGCGCAAGGTAAAATAGGTATTCTATCTATTTTTTCTCTATTATATAATCTCTTCATTCTTTCTTTTGTAGTCAATCTTTGCAAATAATTCACCATCCCTATTATATTTATGTTCTTCATCTGATCTTATCTTTATTTTTAAGCTTTTAACATCAACATCCCTAAAAACTCTAAAAATAATTGATTATTACTACACTTACAAGCTTTTTATTTAATAAATATAAAGTAGTTGTTTTTCCATACTGTCTTGCTCTATTTATTATAAAATATTATTTTATACAAAAAATTAGACTAAATCAGCCAAACCCCTTGCGTTTAAAAGGTTCTCTCATTTAGTCCCATTATAATATAACCATCTATTACTAAATATTTATATAATTCCATTGATAGCATTTAAGAACCTTTTAGTTCTTTCATTTTTAGGATTATTTAAAATTTCCTCTGGTTTTCCCTCTTCACATATTTTTCCTTCATCTACAAAAACAATTCTATCTGATATTTCTTTTGCAAAGTTTATTTGATGTGTAACAATTATCATTGTAAATCCTTCCACAGCTAATTCTTTTATAGTATTTAAAACCTCAGCAGCTATTTCTAGATCAAGAGCTGAGGTAGGTTCATCAAATAATATTATTTCGGAACCCATAGCAATTGATCTAGCTATACTTACTCTTTGTTTTTGCCCTCCAGAAAGTTGTGAAGGATAACTATTGAATTTATCATCCAATTTAACTTTTTTTAATATTTTTTTGGCAATTTCTTCTGCTTCATTTTTAGTAATTTTTTTTACTACTTTAAGAGGATTTACTATATTATCTATTACAGTATAGTGAGGAAATAAATTAAAGCTTTGAAAAACCATTCCTATTTTTTTACGCATGTCATTTTGCTCCTTTGAATTTTCATGCATAGGACATTCATTTACATAAATAGTTCCATAATCAATTTTTTCAAGTTGGCTAATACATCTCAATAGAGTACTTTTTCCAGAACCACTTGGACCTATAATAGATATTATTTCTCCTCTAGATACAGACATAGAAGCACCTTTTAAAACTTCTAAATTCCCAAAAGATTTATGAATATTTTCCATTTTAATTATTACGTCTTTCATACTTTTCTTCCTTTCACCCTAATAAGCTGAATTTAACTTTTTCTCTTGAGATTTTGATATTATAGAAACTATATAAGTCATAACAAAATAAAATAAAGCTAATGTTGCATAAATTTCAAATGGTCTTGCTGTTCTGCTGTAAATTTGTTGTCCAGCTCTTGTTAATTCTGTAATGGATATTACTGAAACCAGAGAACTATCCTTAAGTAAAGCTGAAAAACAATTAACTAGGTTTGGAATTGAAACCCTAAAGGCTTGAGGTAGTATAATATGCCATATAGTTTGAAGTTTAGTATAACCAAGTGAAAATGCTGCTTCGTTTTGTCCTTTATTCACTGAAAGTATAGAAGCTCTAACTATTTCTGACATATACGCTCCACAATTAAGGCTTAACCCGATTATTGCAGCAGTAAAAGAAGACATAATAATACCTAAATTAGGTAACCCATAATAAATTAAAAATAGTTGAATTAAAAGAGGAGAACCTCTAAATATCTCCACATAAGTTGTTAAAAAATATTTTATATACTTTGGTGCATTATACGATCTTATAATTCCTACTGTAAAAGCTATTAGTATTGCAAATATAAAAGATATAAAAGTTATCTTTATTGTTACTAAAGCTGCATTTAATAAAAAAGGTAAACTATTAAACACTAAATCAAAATTCATTTCAAATCTCCTTTATCAAATTATTTTATAAATTATAAGACTCTATTTACTAATAGAGCCTTATAAAACTTTAATATATTTAGATTTTAATTTTCATCAAGTGTAAGCCATTTCTTTAAGGCATCATCATATTTTCCATTTTCTTTTATAGCCGCAAGTGCTTCATTTAATTTTTTAGTTAACTCTTTAGATTTTGGACTTAAAACCATAATATTTTCTGAATATGCTAAAGGTTCTTTTACTATTCTTGTCTCACCTGTTTCTTTGCAATGAATAATCGAACGTGCATAACCTTCTACAACTGCATCAATTCTTCCAGCTTTTAAATCTGAAAAAGCTGCTGGAGTATAATCATATCGCTTTATGTCCTTTACTCCTTCAATTTTTTCTGCTTCTATTTCACTCCCTGATCCCATTTGAACACCAATGATTTTCCCTTTTAAGTCTTCAACAGAATTAATATCAGTATTATCCTTTCTTACATTAATGCTGGCGGGAAAATTATAATAAACATCAGACATGCTCACATTTTCTTTAGAAGCTTCTTTCTTATTCATACAAGTTATTAATACATCATAATCTCCTTTAATAACCCCTCCTAGAAGAGCTTGCCACTCAGCATCTATAAATTTTACTTTTACACCTAGTTCCTCAGCTAAAGCTTTCGCCATATCAACATCAAAACCTTCAAACTCTCCAGTATCTTCATTTCTTGATTCAAAAGGCGGGTATTGTGCACAAAACCCTACTACTAATTCATTGTTTTTCTTAACTTTTTCCCAAGAAGTATCTTTTTCTGTTGAATCTGTACTATTACCGCATGCAGTCATTAGTATTGAAATAACAAAAATTAATGCCGCAATTAAAATTTTATTATTTTTTCTCATTTTGATTACCTCCTTTTATTTTCAAACTACAAACTCCTATTGAAGAGTTATAGTAATTCTTACCTAAAACTACATTCAAGTCTAAATTATTTTCAGTTGATTTTTTTATAATTTCTTCTTTTTTATAATCAGGTTCAGTAGGATTAAGTGTCTGTAATACTCCTTGTATCACATTTAAAAATATTTTGTAAGGCATTCCAACTCCCATTTCACCATCTTCCCATTTACATGAAAATCTCGTATTTGAACATAAAAGAGAAATATTTATATCATTTTCTTCATATGGTCTTGCAGTAAGTTCTGAGCATACTCCTTGATTACCTGCAAATCTTATATTTTTAGCCACTCCATAATTGTATGTATACCCCTGTACAATCCTCATAATAGTGTAAGGCGTATCAATTATGATTACTATATCAGGCTCGGTTTCAAATTTTTCAAGCGGCTGAATGAATGCACCATAAATTTCATGATTAATATATTTAACTTTGTCATGTACATTTTTAGCTGTTCCTAAACTGTTATATAATCCATATGAATAGTATTCTCTTCCAGAATCTATATAAGAATTAGATTTTTTTATACCTAAAGCTCTTGCTGATGAATTGCATTTAAAATGTTCGCCTCTAACTTTCACACTTTTTCCGCTTGATGCAATTTTCACCATCATGCAATAAGACAATTTATTATTTGCAGGCTGTACTTTATAAAAATCAAATTCTTCTTCTGAAAACAAAAATTTAATTCCAACTATTTTTCTTTTAAGCTGAATAGAAGAATTTAACCTATTTACTTCTTCTTTAATATCCATAATTCTATATCTCCTTTCTACCTCATAACTGAAAACAGATAACATCTCATCAATAAATATCACCATCACTATACATAGTTCGACTTCAAACCCCACCATCATTATACATTATTATACTTTTTATGAAAAATTGGAAAAATCTATACAATTATTTTCAATTATAGAATTTTTCTATAATTAATTATGCAAAGTTTTAATACTAGAATTAGTAAGACCAGCTATAAAAACTTCACTTTTATTCAACATAAAAAATTCGCTTTATGCTAACGCATAGCTCATGTCGCCAACGAGTCCTCCGGGCTCCGTTGCTCAAAACAGTTGCAAATTTAGCTCTTTAATCAATGTTATCCACAGATTCAAAATTATATAATTTCCTATAACGTAAAAAAAGTGTGCACCTTCCTTTCACGTGATAATTCTATTACATCAAGATTATCACCCTTTTTTTGGAAGTTTGCACACTTTAATTTATATATCCCCAAATTAATATATTCTCTTATTAGGAATTACCCCTCTTACCCCACCAGTAGGATTATCTATATCACCTTTATATCTTGGTATTATATGAGTGTGTAGATGCATAACAGTTTGACCTGCATATTTTCCACAGTTAATACCAATATTATATCCATCTGGCGAGTACTTATTATCTAACATAACTTTACACTTATCAATTAAATCTAGTATAGAACTCTTCTCATCATATGTAGTCTCAAAATAATCCTCAATATGCCTTTTAGTTATTATCAGCATATGACCTTCACTAACAGGGTATTTATCGTATATAGCATAACAAAGTTCATTTTCTAGTATGTATTCTTTTATCTCACAAAATATACAGTTCATATTATTCTCCTTTCACTTTATCTTCAAATCTATTTTTATAGTATTGTCTAGTTCTAAATTCGATTGCATCTTTAAAATGCTTTATAAAATAATCATTATGTATATACTCACCTAATTCCTTATTCAAGCAGAAAATTTCTTCATCCATATAGAAAAATTCTTTTTCAGTCTTCAATAAGTGTTTCATCGGCATTCTTTTAGCAAGTTTTACATAATCTTTTTTATCCCAATTTTCATAATTAGAAGTTGCCTTATCTTTTTTTAAATCTATTTTATTAGATCCTTTAGAATAAAACTCTTTAAATGAATCATATATATCATCTTCACCTATTCTTAATTTAAACTCATTATTATAAAAAGCTCTAATCAATGGCATTTTATAAGTTTTATTCATCCCAGTTTTTTCAATCATATTTATAAACATAGAAGCTTTAGTATTTAATATTATCTTTTCATTTTCGTCTAATTCATTTAATTCATTTAAAAATTCAAGATAATTTTTGAATATATTTAGTTTTGGTTTTTTTCTCATATTTATATAGATGTTATTTTCAATATAAGTTAGCATTTCTATTCTACTAGGAATTCTTCTTAGGTGCTTTTTTATTCTATAATATTCTTCTTTTATCATATCTTTGATGTTCATATTAGCTTTTTCTATATTTTTAAATACATCTATAAGTCTAAAATCAAAATTCACAAAACAATCCTCTGGATAATCCTCTTCTGTTGGAACATGATTTTCCTCATGTTTGTTTTCAATTCTGTTTTCACCAGTTAAAAATAAAGGTACTAAATTAGCTTTCTTATAATTTCCTATAAAATCCAAAACATTAAGATATTTTTTATTATTATTTTTCCTAAGTCCCCTTCCTAACTGTTGCAAGAATACAGTAGGAGACTCAGTAGGTCTTAATAACATAACCATATCTACAGATTTTATATCAACACCTTCATTAAACATGTCTACTGAAAATATTACATTCAAGTCTCCTTTTTCTAAAGCTTCTATAGCTTCACTTCTATCTTTTGAATATTCTCCATTTGAATTACTATAAACAGCACAAGCCTTTACACCATTCTCGCAAAAAAATTTAGCCATATACTCTGCATGATATTTGCTTTTACAAAATCCTAATGCTTTTTCTGTTTTAAATTTCATGTAATTTTTTAAAATAACATCAGCTCTTTTGTTTATGCTAAGTGCCTTTTCTAATTCTTTTTCATTATATTTTCCATTTTTGAACTCAATTTTTTCATAATCCACACTGTCATCATATATTCCATAGTACCTAAAAGGTACCAAATACCCTCTATTTATAGAATCCTTTAAGGATACCTCGTACACTACATTATAATCACATAAAGCAAATACATCCTTATTATCAAGTCTATCAGGAGTAGCAGTAAGCCCTAGCATAAATTTCGGTTCAAAATAGCTTATTATATTCTTATAATTATTAGATACAGCATGATGAAATTCATCAATTACAATATAATCAAAGTAATCTTTCTTAAAATACTTTTCATTTAAATATATTTCTTTTCCCAAGGTTTGAACAGTTGCAAATAATATATCACACTCTGTATCTCTAAATTTATTCATAAAAAAACCTAATTCATCATCTGTTCTTACATTTTTAAATGTATCGTATGCTTGTTTTAAAATTTCTTCTCTATGAGCTACAAATAATATACGTTTAAAATTTTGGGAATCAAATGCTGCTAAATATGTTTTTCCAACACCTGTAGCTGCTAAAACCAACCCCTTATCCATCCCATCCAATCTAGTTTTATTAAGATTGTATAAAGCTTCTATTTGAGCCCCTCGTGGTTGAAATAATTCTATTACTTTATTCTTTTCATCAGGAATATAATCGTTAACCTTAGGCTTTTTCCAAGTCTTTGCATATTTTTCAAGTTCCATTTCATCTACTATTATAGACTCATTATAAAATAAATTTTCGAAAGTATTTTTATAATAATTAAAATCTTCTTCTTGACCATCCCTAGTCAATCTATAGTTCCATTCAATTCCATCCGTTAAAGCTGATTTGGATATATTAGATGATCCAATAAATATATCTGCTCCATCTTCATATTCAAACATATATGCTTTTGCATGAAAACTTCTAGATTTATCATTGTAAAATCTTAAATCAACCTTATCTCCCATTATTGTTCTTATCAAATATAAAGCCGAGGGTTGAGTTATATTAAGATAATTTCCAGTTAATATTCTAACTGGTATATCCCTACTCACCATCTCTTTTAAATCAGCTTCCAATAATCTCACACCTGATTCCATTAAAAAAGCTACTATTATATCTACTTTTTTAGCGTTTTTTATAGATTCTTTTATAAATTTGTATAAGTGCTTATTGTATCCTGTAATGCATTTATCATTATGCGCCATAGTAATTTCTCCTTACGATAAGTACTTTAGTTAATTTTACCATTTATATTGCATTCTATAAATCACTTTGACTTAATTATAATAAAAAGTTAAAATATTTGTATAAACAATCAAAAAGGAGATAGTAATATGAAAACATACAATAAAATCGTGAGAGATAAAATTCCTGAAATAATAGATAGTGCAGGTAAAAAATTTGATATTCACATAGTAAATGATAAAAAAGCTATATCTTATTTAGATATTAAATTAGACGAAGAAGTAAAAGAATTTCACGAAGATAATAACTTAGAAGAGCTAGCAGATATAATGGAAATTCTATTTTCATTAGCAAAAAAGATGGGTTATTCAGAAGAAGATTTATTAAGCAAAAGACTACAAAAAAAAGAATCCAACGGAGGATTTGATGCGAATATTATATTAACAAAAGTGTATTAACCAACTTATTTATAATCTTTCTTCAACTCTTTAAAATATTTCCACGAGGTAAAATTCGATTTTGCCAATATATTAATATTCATATTAAAACTTTCTATGCAAATGTTAGTGAATGCTTTTAGATATTTTGACTAATATAACTTAGGTTTTATCGTTTAATAATACGTTAAGAAATTTATGTGTCTGACCGTAGGGAGTTCGTAAATTTTAGTATTATTAATAAGATGAAATCTTAGTTATATTCAAAATATCGTTGTATTCACGGTATTTTCATAGAAAGTTTTTGATAACCCACAGATTGAAAATCATGTTAATATTCTATATAATTGAATAATAACACTATGGTAAGATTATTCGAATTAGAGGTGAATCTGAGAATGTTTGACACGTTAAGCAATATAGGTAAACAACTTAATGAAGCAAAAATTTTATGGGGAGTTGGTGCTTCTATATTATTAAATCATTATGGTCTTATAGATAAACCTAACGATATTGACATTTTAATAGACTTAAATGACATTGAAAGAGCAGATACAATACTTAAAAGTATTGGAGAAAAGAAAGTTTGCGAAAAGTCAGATACTTACTCTACTAAATACTTCTATGAATATGTTGTAAATGGATTTGATATTGATGTTATGGCAGGATTGAACATTAACCATAATGAAGGAGTATATAGATATAATTTTGATAGTAACTCAATTTTACAAGCCACTAAAATTAATGGTGTACATATACCACTAACTTCTTTGGAAGATTGGTATGTTCTATATCAAGTAATTCCAAATAGAGAAAATAAGGTTAAGATGATAGAAAATTATTTATTATCAAATGGAATAGAGCACCCTAATTTATTAGAAAGATCATTAAAAGGAAACCTACCAAATGAAATAAGATATAATATTAAAAAGTTATTGGGTTCATAATCTTATTAAAATAGGACTATATAAACAAAAAATGGTTTTCTTATTATAGAAAACCATTTTTAGTTTAAATCAAAAATATATTTTATTTCTTCTTCAGTTAATTTTGAAATTATAGTTTCTCCAGGCTTAATTATAGAATCAATTAATTTCTTTTTCTTTTCCTTAAGTTCATAAATTTTTTCTTCAATTGTATTTTTAGTTATTAGCTTCATAACATGAACAGAGTTCTTTTGCCCAATTCTATAAGCTCTATCAGACGCTTGATCTTCAACGGCAGGATTCCACCAAGGATCAAAATGAATAACTGTATCTGCTCCAGTTAAATTAAGACCTGTTCCTCCAGCTTTTAATGAAATAAGAAATACTTTTCCTTCCCCTTCATTAAATTTCTTAACTAAACATCCTCTTTCTTTCATATTAGTTGAACCATCAAGATATTTATACTCAATACTATTTTCATCTAACATATTCTTTATTATATTTAACATAGATGTAAATTGTGAAAATATTAAAATTCTATGTCCACTATATATATTTTCTTTTACAAGCTCTTCTAATAATAAAAGTTTGCCACTGTCCCCTTCATAATTTTCAATAAACATTGAAGGATGTGCACAAATTTGTCTTAGTCTTGTTATTCCTGAAAGTATCTTAATATGACTTTTTCCAATACCTTTTGTATTTATTTCCTCTTCAATTTCTCCTTTTATTTTATTTAAATATGCTAAATAGATTTTCTTTTGATCCTCTGTAAGCTGACAAATAATTTTACTTTCAATTTTATCTGGAAGTTCATTTAAAACCTCCTTCTTCAACCTTCTTAATATAAATGGTTTTATATATCTTCTTAATTCTTCTAAAGCTTTTTTATCCTGTTCCTTAACTATTGGTCTTTCAAATATTTTAGTAAATTTAGTATGTGATAATAGTAATCCAGGCATTATAAAATCAAAAATTGACCAAAGCTCAATCAAAGAATTTTCAATCGGTGTTCCTGTAAGAGCAAAATAACTTTGAGCTTGTATTTCTTTAACACTTTTTGCATTTTGGGATGAAGGATTTTTTATATACTGTGCTTCATCTAATATACAAAATCTAAAAAATAAATCCTTATATAAATCTATATCTCTCCTAACAAGGGGATAAGACGTAATCACAACATCATATTCATTTATATTATTTATTAATTTTTTTCTTTCTTCTTTACTTCCTGATATAATAACAGTTTTTAAATTTGGAGTAAATTTTTCAATTTCAGATAACCAATTATACGCAAGTGAAGTTGGAGCAATTATGAGTGAAGGACTACTTCCATTTTCAAGCTTTTCAGAAAGTAAAAATGTTAAAACTTGAATTGTTTTTCCAAGCCCCATATCATCAGCTAAAATTCCTCCAAATCCATATCTATATAGAGTTTTTAACCATTTAAAGCCAAATTTTTGATATTCCCTTAAGACATTATTCATATTTTCTGGAATATTATATTCAATGTCCTCAGGCTCTCTTATATTTTGAACTAATTCTTTGAATTGAAGATTTCTTTTTATAGATTTCATATTAGATTCTTTTAAATATTCATCAATATATAAAGCTTTGAATTTAGGAATGTTTATATCTTCTTTTCCTATATCCTTTAAATCTAAATATTCAACTAATCTTCCTAAATTATTCAATTCATCAGTATCAAGAGGTAAAAAGGAACCATTTTTTAATTTATAATATTTTTTCTTTTCCTTAATTAAATTAAATATATTATTTAATTCCGACTTAGTTATTCCTTCTATTTCAAATTTAAATTCCAATAAATTATTTTCAGTTTTTAACTTCACGCCTCCTGAAAATGAAGAAGATTCATTTATTTTTATAGTTTTAAAACTTTCCGAATAATATATTTGAGCAATATCTTTTATTAAATAAATCCTATTATATATAAAATCAAATATCTTATCATCATCATCTAAATATATATATTTATTGCTTACTTTGAATTCTAAATCTTCAAAATGAGAAAGTATTTCAGTTTCTTTTTCTATATCCCTTAAAATTATCCTATCATCTTTTCGATTATTTTCAATTTTAAAAGGATCTATTGTAATATCTCCATATACAAACTTTATATCAGCACTAATGCCTTCTTCTATTTTATTTAAATATATATTTGATTTTAACCCAGGATTGTATATACTGTCCTCTACCATCTCATTAACTTTAACATTTCCTATATTTTTAATTGTCGGATAAACATGTGAAATAAATCTTTCATTATATTTTTTAGGAATCTTAATAACATTTTTATTTTTAGTACCTAACATATCATAAAATGGCTTTATATTTTTCCTTTGATATTCTGATATTTTATGAATTTTATCATTAAAAAATATATATTCTCTATCCTTTACAAGAGGTATTATACTATTTCCTGTGTTTATTTCTAATTTTAAATCACTCTTTTCTTTCGTTAATAAAAAGTTTATATTTAAGTCTTGGTTAACTATTTCAATATTATTATATTGTACATCATTAATATTAGCATTAAATGGTATTTGATTAACTATTTCAAAAAATTTCTTAATTATACTTTGAGGAAGATATACTTTTTTCCCTTTAAAAAGACTTGTATTATTAAAAGAAAATGATATTTCATCTAATGCTTTTTCTGTATCATAAATTTCCCTTAATAAATCTATAATAAGCCTATCCTCCTCCTTAAAATAGTGTATATTCGGATCAAAAGTAAAATTTTTACCAAAATCCAGTGTTTCTTCATTTATAATAGATTCTATAAATTGTTTTATATTTTTAACCACATATAATCTTTTATCTCCTACTTTCAAACTCAAATAAGTATCATTTAAGAATCCATGTTTTCCATGGATAAATTCATAATCTATTTCAAAATTTACTAAAACCTTGTTGTAACTCTCTTTATAAGTAAAGAAATCTAATACATCCTGTGTTATATATTCTTCTTTTAGGTTTATAAATTGATTTTTATTATTCATTTTTCACCTCTATTTTATTAAGCTTTCTAAGTTTCCTTTTTAATATGTATAAGTATTCAATATTTTATTATATCACAATACTAAGTTTTTATTATTTTAATATGCTTTCTATTCATATAAGTTCTGAACCTGACTAGTAAATTTTACAAAATAAGAAATGCCTAGAATTATTAAAATGTACCCTATAGAGTAGACACTATAAAAAAGTCTACTTTATAGGGTATTTTTATGTATAATTAAATAAATGAGAATTCGGGGGAGAAAAAAATGAGTAAAAAGATATTTACAGAAGAACAAATAGAAACTTTGGCACAAAATAAATATGTGAAAAATGTTACCAATAAAGCAATCACGTATACGGATGAATTTAAGAAAAATTTTATAGCTGAGAATCAGAACGGAAAATTTCCTAGAGAAATATTCGAAGAATGTGGATTTGATGTAGATATCATAGGGATTGATAGAGTTAGAGGATCTGGGAAAAGGTGGAGAGCTACTTATAGAAATAATGGTGCGTGTGGTTTAACTGATACAAGAAAAACCAATTCTGTAAGACCGACAACTAAAGAACTTTCATTAGAGGAGAAGTATGCACGACTTCAAGCAGAAAATAATTTATTGAAAGCTGAGAACGAACTTCTAAAAAAGATCGATATGATAGAAAGGATGATGATACAAAAGAAATAAAATTGCTTCCTAAAGACAAGTTCATAATAATACGAGATATAGTAAAAAAATATAAATTGAAAAATATGATTAGTTATCTATGTACTCTGGTTGGTGTGTCAAGGTCAGGATATTATAATTTTTTTTCTAAGACTGCTATAGAGTCAAGAAATAAGCGAGAGCTTAATGATGAAGCAGCAAAAGAGTTGATTTTAAAAGCATACAATTTCAAGAATCGCAAAAAAGGTGCACGTCAAATTAAACTGACATTACAAGGTCAGTTTGGTATTGTATACAATTTAAAGCGTATCAGAAGAATAATGAAAAAATACAAAATTGTATGCCCTATAAGAAAGGCTAATCCTTATAGAAGAATGGCAAAAGCCAATCAAGAGCATAGAATAGTTCCAAATTTATTGAATCGAGAATTTAAACAAAATATACCTGGTAAAGTACTACTTACAGATATAACTTACCTATCATATGGTAATAGTAAGAGAGCATATCTATCTACAATTAAAGATAGCTCTACAAATGAGATACTAGCTTATAATGTATCTACTAGCTTATCGCTAGATATAGCAACTGATACAATACATAAATTAATGAATAATAAAGATATTACTCTTGCCCCAAATGCATTTATTCATTCAGATCAAGGTGCTCATTACACTAGTCCTACTTTTCAAAAACTAGTTAAAGGTTTCGGATTAGGACAATCAATGTCTAGACGAGGAAATTGTTGGGATAATGCACCCCAAGAATCATTTTTTGGACATTTTAAGGATGAAGCTTATATAAAATCATGCACAGGCTCTGGACGAGCCTTAAAGCTGAAATAGATGAATACATAGATTATTATAATAATTATAGATATCAATGGAATTTAAAGAAGATGACTCCTGTATCATTCAGAAATCATCTTCTACTTGCTGCATAGTCTTTTTTTATAATGTCCTTGACAAAGGGTACATTTTATATAATTCTAGGCATTTCTTATTTATATACAAAAATATATATAAATCATAGTTAATTCAAACTATATTTATTGGTTTTCTTCAGTATATTTAGACTTTGGAAAATCTATTATCAACTTAAACAAATCTCCATCTACAACGATATCCATACATCCACTTTGGATATCTACCAAGCTCTTAGCTATATTAAGTCCAAGGCCCGAACCCTGTATATTCCTAGATTTATCTCCTCTTGTAAATCTTTGTGTTATCTCAGATACATCAAAGTTCATTTCATATGATGATATATTTTTAAATATTAATTCAACATTATCATCATTATCAATTATATCTATATATACTCTTGAATTCTGCATTGAATATTTGAGTATATTTCCTATAACATTTTCAAATACTCTATACGTTCTTCTTCCATCTAATTCACAGAACACTTCGTAATTAGGTATATTAAACTTAAAATCTAGTGTGCTTGTATGAATCTTTTCATCCATTTCACCAAGGGTCTGTCTAAACAAAGATATTATATCAAGAGTCTCTATATTAAGTTCTACATTCCCACTACTCACCTTACTAGCTTCAAATAAGTCTTCTATTAAAACCTTTAATCTCTTTGACTTCCCATCAAGTATATCTATATACTTCTTCTTTTCCTCATCCGTTATATTATCATCCTTTAATAAATCCACATAATTTATGATAGAAGTCAAAGGAGTTTTCAAATCATGAGATACATTAGTTATAAGTTCCGTCTTCATGTTTTGGCTTTTAGTTTCTTTATCTACTGCCACTTTAAATCCAGTCTTTATATTATTTAAATTCTTAGCAATACTAGACAATATTCCTATATCATCATCTATATTTACATTGAAGTTTCCATTAGCCAATTTACCACTTTGTTCATTTAGTCTTTTGATAGAATCTACAAATTTCATTGTATACTTAAATGTAAACACTGTATAAGCGATAGCTATAATAACCCCAATCCCTTCTAATACAGCTATCATAAAAAGAACTATTAAGTTAGCACCAAACAACATTATAGCTTTCATATGATAAGGTTTACTTGTATCTATCTGAGTAATACATTTAGCTGTATCTTTTATTTTACGATTTAATCTTAAAATTATTTTACCAAAGATGCTCTTGTTTATTAATCCTTCTTTAATTCCTTCATTGTATATATGCTTTACATATACTATACTCAAATGCACAAGTAAGTAGAAAGTAAAAGTCAATGGTATACCTATTATATAAAACTCAGGTTTTGCATATATAATAGCACTCATAATGTCTAGTCCTAGGTCCTGATGATCGAAACCAATTGCCATTATAGATATATTTATTCCAAAGAACATAAACCACATAAGCAATTTTATCTCTAAATAAGATTTATTAAATAATCTACAAATGCCGATTTGGCTTTGTTTAGAATATGGAACGATTGATGCTCCTATAATTACTAATACAATTCCAATTAAAAGTATGGTGCTAAGCAATTTGACATGTGGAATTAAACTGTATTGATTTATATTCTTTATTAGTAAATCATTATTATCAATCAATTTTTTGGGAATAAAATATTTAAAATCTAAATTAGCATAACTGATTTTATTACCATTTTCCAAATTATATTTAGAAACAAAACTAGATAATTTAAATGCTTTACCAGAAGAATATTTTGTAACTATATTCCCATTTTCGTCAGTTACTATATTTATATAAAGCTGACTATTTTCGATCTGATCTTGTACAGATTCATTATCTATATTAGACATATTAAATGTTTTATTATTGTCGGTTATATAATATTTAATATTTTCTACAGATTCATATCTTCCATACCATCCTGTTTGTTCTCCAGTTCTACTTGATATTAAATAATCAGTTAATCTTTCTAACGTATACATGAAATCTTCACTTTTTATATATTCTTGTACGTAATCTTTAGAACCAATCATTTTATCTTTTATAGGCTTATATATTCCAACCGAAATAATAGACAATATTAATATAACTATAATAGTACTAAGTGTTGATTGTTTAAATTTATTGTTTTTCAAATTTGTATCCAATTCCCCACACCACCTTTAAATATTTTGGATTCTTAGGATCTATTTCTATCTTTTCTCTAATTCTTCTTATATGAACAGTTACTGTATCAGCATTATACGCAGGTTCTTCCCATACTTTTTCATATATTTCTTGTATCGAAAATACCTTGTTAGGATTATTCATAAGCAAGTGAATTATCTTGTATTCAAGTGGAGTTGCCTTTATAGCCTCACCATCTACAGATACTTCTTTGCACTCATCGTTTAGCTCAATACTTCCTATTGTTATTACATTTTCTTTCTTTGTAACCGTACTAGAATAACTCATATATCTTCTTATATTTGAATTAACTCTAGCTATTAATTCTAGAGGATTAAATGGTTTTGTTACATAATCATCGGCTCCTATGTTAAGACCCAGTATCTTATCCATATCTTCTGATTTTGCAGATAGCATTATTATCGGAACTGTACTTTTTTGTCTTATCTTCATAGTTGCATCAGCACCATCAAGCACAGGCATCATAATATCCATAATTATTAAGTGTATATCCTCTTTATCAAATATATCTAAAGCTTCTTTTCCATTATAAGCCTTGAGTACTTTATAATTTTGGTTAGTCAAATAAATCTCTATAGCGTCTGTTATTTCTCTTTCATCGTCGACAACAAGTATATTGTACATTGATTTCCCCCTATATTTTCCTAAGATATCTTATAAAAATATAATAACATATAATTTCTAAGATTTTACTATTATAATTCTTACAACTTTCTTAAGAAATAAGAAAGTAGTTTTTATTCTAAAAAATATTTCAAAGTGCTATAATAAAGACAAAGGAGCTGGTATTATGAACAAAATTTTTCCTATAGGTGTAAGTGATTTTAAAAAAATAATAAAAAACAATTATTATTATGTAGATAAGAGTTTATTTATAAAAGATGTTATAGAAGATGGAGCTGAAGTTATATTATTACCAAGACCCAGACGTTTTGGAAAAACTCTTAATATAAGTATGCTTAAATATTTTTATGAAAAAACAAATGATAGTAATAGATTATTGTTTGAAGGACTAAAGATTCAAGAATATAAAGAAATTATGAATAAGCAAGGACAATATCCAGTCATTTATCTAACATTTAAAGATGAAAAATATTCAACTTGGGAAGATTGTAAAAAAGGGTTTTCTATACTTCTTAGTAACCTATATCTTCAGCATGAATATCTAATAAATAGTGATATTCTTTCAGATGTTGAACAAAAAAACTTTAAAAAAATCTTAAACAAAGAGGCTGACATTGTTGAAATTTCAAAAGGATTATTTAATCTAAGCTCCTATTTATATAAATATCACAATCAAAATGTTATTATTCTTATAGATGAATATGACGTTCCAATACAAGAAGGATATACAAAGAAATACTATAATGAAGTTATTGAATTTATGAGAAACTTCCTCAGCGGAGGGCTAAAAGATAACAAACACCTTGAAAAAGCTGTGCTCACTGGAATACTTAGGGTTGCAAAAGAAAGTATATTTTCAGGACTTAATAATTTAAATGTTTCTACTCTTTTAAACAACAGATATAGTAAGCATTTTGGATTTTTAGAAAAAAAAGTAGAGGATATTCTAAACTATTATAATATTGAATTTGAGATAACTCAAATAAAGGAATGGTATAATGGCTATATTTTCGGAAAAGATATAATTTACAATCCTTGGTCTATTTTGAATTATATAAAAGATTTCGAAGAAGGCTTTAAACCTTATTGGGTAAATACTAGTAGTAATGATTTGGTAAAATCTATATTAGCAAAAGCTGATGAAGCTACAAAAAAAGAATTTGAAGATTTAATACAAGGAAAAACAATATTTAAGCAAATACATGAAGATATTGTTATGAGTGAAATAAATAATGATGCAGAAAATATATGGAGTTTTCTTCTTTTTAGTGGATATCTAAAGGCTGTTGACAAAGATCTTAAAGAAGGAATAACTTATTGTAATTTAAAAATTCCAAACTTGGAAGTGAGAACTCTATACAAGAAAATAATTATTTCCTGGTTTAAAGATAATATAGGCAATGAAAAATTTACCTTTATGCTTAAAAGTCTAGTTTCAAAAGACATAGAGACTTTTGAACAGATATTGAGTGAATGCATTATAAAGTCTGTCAGTTATTTTGATATAAGTAATGAAAGTGAAAAGTTTTATCATGCTTTTGTTCTTGGTATGCTGATAGCTTTAAATGAAGATTATGAAATAAAATCTAATAGGGAAAGTGGTTATGGTAGATATGATGTAATGATGATACCAAAGAAACAAAATCTACCTGGAATTATTATAGAGTTTAAAAAGGTCAATACAGTTAGAAAAGAAACATTAGAGTTAGCTGTAAATAAAGCACTTAAACAGATAGAAGATAAAAAATATAAACAAGAATTGTTAGATTTGGGCATTGAAGATATTATGGAGCTAGGCATTGCATTTGAAGGGAAAAATGTTTTGGTAGATAAAAGGAGATAGAACCTCAGTGAGTCTATCTCCTTTTATCTACCAATTTTCTCTTTAACATACCACTACTCACTTCCAGATTTTCAAGTTCTCCACAGTATCTAAAAGAAAGTTTCTCTTGTTCAATTAAGTATCCAATCTCTGATGAATATAAAGCATTTTCAATATCACTTTTGCTTACTGGTTTATTTTGATTTAATGATTTTGCATGTATCTGTAAAGTATCCTTTTCTATTATAGATGCCTTATAATCAATAAGCCCATCTATTCTAAACATAGCTTCATCTAGTTGTTCTATAGTTATAGTTAAATCCTTAATCTTTATTTTATCCGCTACTCTTCCCCTTACATAATCCATCCTAGGAAGAACATCACTGCATTTACAGGGTTCCTTTATAAATCGTGCATAATCTCCAGTTCTATATCTTATAAGGGGCATTCCCTCTCTTGTAAGCGTTGTAAATACAACCTCACCCTCATATCCTAAAGGAAGAACTTTTTCTGATATAGGGTCAATAATTTCAAAATAAAAATCTGCGTCTCTCATATGATATCCACAAAGATACTCACACTCAACTCCTCCTCCAAATCCCATCTCAGTCATTCCATAATGAGTAAAAACAGGACATCCAAAAGCATTTCCTGTAGCTTCTTTAATAGAATTTGGAACATAATCTGCACTTAGCAGTATACTCTTTAGCTTTATATCTTTATATTCCTCATTAGACATTTTATATTTTGCAAGCTTAAGAACTTGTACCGGTATTCCTACAATGCAATCAATCTTTTCATTTTTCATTAATTCTAATACCTTAATTGGCTCTTTAATAGGCCCTAAAACAATCGCCTCACAGCCCAATCTTTTAAGACCCTTTTTAAGTAAGTCACCTATACTTCCATAACTCTCTCCAGGCATTAAAACAAGTACACGATCCCCGCTTGAAACAAGATTTTGCATTCCATTATGAAAAAAATCTATCGTTTTTTCTAAATCATTTTCTGTAAAGAAAAGTCTTTTTTGTTTTCCTGTAGTTCCGGATGTCTTTAAAGTAACTATTCTTGAAATCATATATTGAGGTACACATAAAAAATCTTGTGATTTATTCCTTAATTCATCAGATAAAGTATATGGAACTTTAGAAAAATCATCAAAATTCTTTATTTCATAAGGATCAATATCCTTTAGTAGCCTCTTGTAAAATGGACTATGTCTCTTTGCATAGTCCATGGCCTTTCTTATTTTATCAATCTGATACTCTCTTAAATCTTCATACGTTGTCTTTTCCATCGTATTCACTCCACAATTTTTTAAAATTTATACCTTCAACCTGTATAAAATCGCTAACTTTCAATATATTTATACATCCATAATCCTGCTTTATTTTGAAAATATCACTTATGTCCATATCTAAAAGACCTGTAATAAGCGATCTAAAAAATCCTGCATGCCCACATACAGCAATATTTCCATCCGTTTTAGATATTATTTCTTTCATAGTATTAAGAGCTCTTATTTGACACTCTCTAAAAGATTCACCACCAGGAACAACAAAATCCCCAATATCATGTATCCTTTTCTCAAACATTTCGGGATATTTTTCTTTTACCTCCCTAAAGGTAAGTCCATCCCAGCTTCCCATATTGATTTCTCTAAGTTCTGTCATAGATACTATCTTTTTATTAGGGAATAGTATTTTTGCAGACTGTTTTGTCCTTAAAAGATCACTACAAAAAACATGGTCAATAGGAATTCCCGAAAAAATATTTTTAAGATCTTTTATTCTATCACTTCCTTTGTCCGAAAGAGAACAATCCGTATGACCTACATATCTTTTTTCTCCACCAAGCTCTGTTTCACCATGTCTTACAAGATATATTAAGCGTTGCATAAGGACTCCTGTAGTTCTTCTACCTTGCATCCTATAATCTCCTCAATCCTGTCTTTTATCTTTCTTGCAGTATCAAACCTTTTTTTTATATTTTTAACAATATCTGGATAATCTTTATATTTGTCAAGTGATGACTGATACCTTTCTTCAATATCGACAAGAGATGTACCCTTTAGTAATTTATCAGATATATAAACAACTTCTCTTTCTCCTATTTTAGTTAAATCAGATATATCCATATGATCTTTAATCACTCCAGAAACACAAGGATATCCTAACTCACTTACCATCATAGCGCCCTCTTTAGCATGTTCCTTTTTTCCCTTTCCAATATCATGCAAAATTCCTCCTGCATATGCAAGATCTACATCGATTTCAAAACCATTTTCATTTAGTTTTTCTGCTATAATTCTTGATAATCTTCCTACGCATTTCATATGCGATTCTGTTTCATTCTCAACTTTACAAATTCTTACAATCTCTCTACATTCAATCTCATCAGGGTATGGAAAGTATGACATATGATCTAATATTACTTTATAATCTTCCTTTTTATCCATATCAAGAAGAATTCCTCTATCTGCAACCTGAACATTTATACTATTTGCTTCATGAAAAAATAATATATTCTTTAATCCGCCCAAATCACTGTACTCTAATATCTCCTTAGAAATCGAAGTGGATATAAGGGGAGGATGTCCCCTTTCTTGTGAGAAAGTAGGATACACTACGGTATAATTTCCTTTTTCATATACATCCATAATACTTTTTATTGTGGATGCCTTTATAGATGGTATATCAACAGGAAGAACAAAGAAAGCATCTATACCACATGGTAATTTTTCTACACCTGTTTTTACCGATTCTAGCATTCCTTTATCAAAATCTTTATTGTATATTACTTGTGCATTATCTTTAACACAATCTCTTATCTCTTCATATTTATAACCTGCTACAATATAAATATTGTCAATAGCACATTCCTTAAAAATACTTATCGTTCTCTCTAATGCAGTTTGTCCATATAAGTCCATAAGTGGTTTAAATTCACCCATACGAGAAGAATATCCCGCTGATAATATTATGGCTGCATATTTCTTCATTTTATTTTTTCTCCTCTTACCTTTATAAGTTCAGCTGCAATACTTATAGCAATTTCTTCAGGAGTTTCTGCATTTATTTCAACTCCTATTGGGTTATATACCCTTTCGAAATCTTTAATAGAAAATCCATCCGCTTCTAAAGCTCTATATGTATTTTTTCTTTTTTTCTTGCTTCCTATCATACCAATATATCTTGCATCAGTTTTTAATGATTCTCTTAAAACAGTATAATCATGAGAGTGACCCCTTGTAACTATTACAATATAGCTATCATCATCAATATCCAAATTATCAAAGCATGTATCAAAGTCTTCTATTACTTTTATTTCATCTGCTAATGGAAATCTATCTTTGTTTGCAAATTCTATGCGATCATCAATAACGATTGTTTTAAAATCAATCCTTGATGTAAGTTCTGCAAGTTTTTGAGAAACATGTCCTGCTCCAAATATGTATACTATCCCACAATTACATATAGGTTCTATTATTATTATATTATTTTCTTCCATTACAACTCTAAGATCCCTTGGATGACTTCCTTTGATTATCTTCTCTATATCAACTATACTCATATCGTTATGATCTGATAGAATTTCACCATAATTAAATAAATATCTATGCATATCCTTTGATTCGTTTTTAAATTGCTTTATAAGAAATGCCTTATCTCCTTTATCAACACAATTTATAATTTCTTTATATATATCAAGATTCATCACAAGGTCAGCGTCAACATATTCAACTAGAACACTAACATCTCCCCCACAAACCATATCAATTCCGCCTTTATCTTTACTACTTAGTTTATAATCCTTTTGAATAGCCCTACCTGTTTTTAAAACTTCTTTTCCATCCTTTATAACAAGGGCTTCTAGATATCCCCCTCCTACAGTACCAATTATAGAATTATCATTTTTTAATATCATCCTTGCTCCAGCAGTTCTTGGAGCCGATCCCTGACTATTATAAAGAGTTGCTAGTGCAAAACTTTCACCTTTATTTAACAACTCATATCCCTCATTATATAATTCCTTCATTTTAATCCTCCCTGTACAGGTTTTTCCCATCCTTACTCGTTAAGTTATATGCACAAAACGGTATAAGATTTCCCTCATTTGATACAACATGTATACAACAATCCATAAGCCTTTGAATATCAAGATTCCATGCATCTTGAAAAGCCATTGCTGATATTGAGAAAAAATTGTTCCTAATCTTTCTAGCCAAATCATCAAAAGATTTGTATTTGCCATCCTCTGATTTACTTTCTTCTATAGACCAATTTCTTTTAACAAAATCCTTGGCCTTCATAGATCCTTCTTCTCCCTTTTCTTCTTTACATCCACACCCATTACTGCTTACAGGTATTAGTTTTCCATCTACTTCAATATAATTAGCGTGAAAAGAACAAAATGCATTTTCACATCCCGGAGGGCTAAAATCCTTCATTTTTATTATTCCTCCACTTTGCTTACATATTTTATCCATAACCTCTGGCAATGTAATTCTATCATTATCCTTTGGTATATCAGGAATTCTTCCAAAATAACTTACAGGCTGAAAATGAACACCTCTTACAGCTGGGATATTCTCTATACCAAATTTAACAATCTCATAAATGTTATAATCATTCACCCCTGGAACTATAGTACATACAAGTATAATTCCTATATTCATCTTTCTGAGGTTTTCAATTGCAGCAAGCTTATCATTTAAAAGTTCTTTTCCTCTTAATGTAGAGTATATTGTATCGTCCATCCCATCAAACTGAAGAAACACAGAATTAAGCCCTGCATCCTTAAGCTTTTTTACATAATCTAAGTCCTTAAGCTTTAATCCATTAGTATTAAGCTGAATAAAACTAAATCCCATATCATGTCCTAATTTTATTATCTCATCAAGATCTTCCCTTAAAGTGGGTTCTCCTCCAGACAGCTGTATATTACAGTTTCCTGATGCCTTCATAATTCTTTGGTAATAATACTTTATAGTTTCTATATCAGGTTCACTGTTCTTCCCTGCATCAGCAAAACAAAATTTACAATTCAAATTACATTTTTGTGTAATTTCAATAAGTGCAGTGCAAGTATGCTGTCTATGGTCACTGCAAAGACCACAATCATGAGGACATCCTTTTGATATTTCAGTAAAAGGATTTTGGGGATATGCAGGTGTCTTAGGCCTTTTCCAATTCTTATAATCGGGAGACCCCCTCCAAATAATGGTTTGAAACTTTCCATGTTCCTTACATTTTTTATGAATATATATATCTTTATCTTTTTTTATTTTGTATGCCTTTATTGCCTTAAGACAAATAGGACATACACTTTTAGTAATCCCTATAAGTTCTCCCATTATTATTCTCCTGTATATTCATATTTTTTAAGTATATCCTTTATTTTTTTATAAGATTGAGTCATCAAATGTCCACATTTTACAGGATATCCATTATTATCTTCCATGTCCTTTAGAGCATCAATTTCAACAATTTCACTACAGTTAGTACTCCCATACTCTTCCTCGAACCACTGTATATATTCCATAATCATATTATTTAAATGATCATCTTTTGTTTCATCTAGACTTCCCTTTCCTGCATACATCCCAAAAATACAAGCTCCTCCTGAGATTAGTCCACAAGTCTTTCCTCTACCACCTATTCCTGCACAAAGTCCAGTCATCGCTTTTACAAGATCCTTATTCTCAATTCCTTTTTCTTTAGGTCCATAATAATAAGTATCTGGCTACAACAAAAACCTTGAGAAGCTAATTTAAACATGTTAAATGCATCTTCCATTTCTTACCCCTCATTTTTTGCAATCAAGAGAAAATATCCCGGTTTACATAAAGACAGCTTAGTCTTAAAATCACCACAACTTCCACAAGTAGTAACATTCCAAAATCTATTCATCGATCCATATTTAAATATTATATCTACCATCAACTGCTTTAAAAGAGATGTCCAATCCTCTAGATCAACTACTTCAAACCCATTATCTTCAATTTTTCCTAAAAGAGCACCCATATCAAAGACCCCTCTTAAACAACTTTTAACATTAATATTTTTCAATTCCTCAATATATTCTGGATTTTTTGCAAATACATCAGAAATAATGATAAATCCTTCTGGTTTTAGAATCCTGTGTATTTCTTGTATTGTTTTTTGATAATTGTCCATAAGAGATAAAGTACATTCAGCAAAAACAGCATCAAAGGATTCATTTTCATATGGCAAAAGTTCTCCCCTTCCACTTATCAAAGGTAAATTGTTTTGTTGTTTTCCCAAATTAATCAACTTCTCAGATGGATCTATACCAAATGCTTCTATTCCAAACTCTTTTCTAAGAAAATCCACAGTAGCTCCCATACCACATCCAACATCTAGAACTCGTTGATCTTTTGAAATATCACAAAGCGAAACAGCTCTCTTGGTTAATACAAATCCTCCTGGTCTTAAGGTATCTCCTGTAACACATCTTACGCCATCATTTTCATAAACATTGTTAGTTTTCATTTATCCTCTAGTCCTTTTTCAACCTCAAGCATTTTACCAATTGCTAAATCTTCAGGTACCAATACATTCTTACATACAGGACATTTTAGTAGTTCTACCTCAAAATTACCCGAAAGATAAATTGCCTTAACAGGACCTTCTTCAACAGGACAAGAACACTTATTACAAATCCATTCTTCATTATAATTTTTATTACCTGTATCCATACTTACTCCCCCTGTACATCCATTCTATGGGTATATACCTTGACTACATTATAAAAATCATTACCCTTTTCATACTCTACCCAATAAGTTACATTTACAATTCTTCTTGAAGCTAGGTAGTGTTTATTTTTTGGATTAAAAAACATATTTCCTTTCTGTTGTGCCATACCGATTACTTTTTTAATATCACCTTCTAATATAAGTCTCTCTTCCATAATATTCTTAACTTTTTCATCAATTATTAGGTTTATATCATCGTATTCTTCTTTTAAATCCATCTTTTCTCCCCATATTTTAAGTATGGACATCTTAAGTTTCAATCTATTATCACGTCTTTGAGAAAGTGTTGGTCCTTTTTTATTTGACAATTCATCTATATTTTCACCAAATATAAGATCTAAAATATGAAGCGTTTTCTTTCCTCTTGATACGAAAAGATCTCTACACATTGCACAATATGCAAGATAGTCTCCTTCCTGTTCCTCAATTCTTTTGTCTGTTGCATAATTGCTAAATTCTTTATTAGCAAAATATGAAAGTCCTCCATAACCACAACATTGTGTATTCTTCTTTGTATATTCAGGTTCTGTAATCCCATATCCGAGTTTTGATACTATTTCCCTTACGCTATCATGAATATTCGGATAATCCCTCGCTGTACATGAATCATGTACTACTAGATTTTTTCTTTTTTTATTTGATAAACTAAAACTTAATTCATTGTTATTAAATATCTCCCATAATGTTATTAACTCTATATTTGGAAGATATCTTTTTAATATGTAATAACACGTAGAGCATGCAACAACCATAACTGGTCTTCCCATCAATTCCCATGAATCATATAGTTTCTTCATTGATTGTTCGAACAAATCATCCCTTCCAGCCCATTCTCCAGGTGCTCCACAACAACCAAGATAAAGACCAACTCCACCATTAAGATTTTGAGTAAGATACTCGTATGATTTTTCTACATATTCTGGATATGATCCACAAAGCTGACAACCTGGAAAGAATAAATATTTACTTTCATCAGTCTTTGGTTGGTGCTTTAATAAAGTGAAATATTCACTAGTATTAAATTCCATATCCTTTAGAGCAAAATCATGAGCGGATGGAGGCATCTTATCTCTTTTTACCATACTTTTTCTTGTTTTTCTTATAATCTCACCCATATCAATATTAGTAGGACATTCGGTTTTGCATAATCCGCATAGCATACAAGAATTTATTGACTTGTTGGCATAATGATTTCCTAAAATAATTCTTTCATTATGATTAATCTTTCTTATATACGCCTTTGGGTCCATCTTTTCATATTGAAGATGAGAACATGACTTATAACATTTATGGCACTCACACAAAAGACATCTTTTTGATTCTAGAATAGCATCTTCCTTTGTAATAACTGAAACTTGTGATTCGGTTACAATATCCTCAACATCCACTTTTAACTCAGTTTCATACGAACCTTCTTTTTCTCTAAGTGCTGTAAGCGATTTTCCATTAATATATCTATCCATAGATATAGCAGCTCTTCTTCCTGTTGAAACAGAAAAAATTATAGAATCATTACCAGTTACAATTCTTCCACCAGCAAATACACCCTCCATTTGAGTTTGGAAAGTTACTATATCTATATCTAGTTTTTCTTCCCATTTACCTGTTCCTATGTACACAGCTTCATATTCAGATTTCATTTTATCTATATCCAACTGAGATATGTATGTTCCAGTTTTTATATCTACACCTGATTTTTTTATATTTTCTATTTCCTCGTTTATAACATTACTAGGTAGATT
>CALODI010000015.1:0-177065 GCA_942492135.1 uncultured Peptostreptococcaceae bacterium | reverse complement strand
TTCCTATCCATATAGCAGCAGATTCTTGCCAGCTTCTTTCCTTAAATATAACCATAATAGCCGCTATACAAGGAACGAATAAAGTTATAACTACTAAAGATACTAAAAGTTGAGGTGCATTTAAAACTCCTTGAGATGCTAAATCCGTAAGTCCGGCAGCTCCAAAGTCTCTTCTTATAATACCCATTATAAAAGTTTGAGTAACCCTTGGGTCAAGCTTTAAAAATCCTTGTGTTATAGGAGCACATAAATCTATTGTAGCATCTAAAGCGCCTGTGTCTTGAAGAACCGTTATTATAACAGGCTCTAATACAAATAATGGTCCAGCTTCTATTATAAACATTTTAGATTTTAAATATGTCTTTTTCATAATATTTGAAAATTTCGGCATTCTAAGTGGTGGCAAATCTATTAATAAATCAGTAGACTCACCCTTCATAAATTTATTTAATAAAACTCCCACAATACCAAATACAAGTACTATTGTAAGTATATAAATAAAAGTATATTTAGCTCCCAAAGAAGCAATAAGACCAGCTATAACTCCTAATTGCGCTGAACATGGTATTGCAAGACCTAAAAGCATAGTTGCAATAAATCTTTCTCTTTTAGACCCTAGTATTCTCGTAGTTACCGTTGCCATTGTAACACAACCAAATCCTAATATTATAGGTATTATTGCTCTACCATTAAGTCCTATAAAAGTTAACATTCTATCCACTAATGTCGCTATTCTTGGAAGATATCCTGTATCTTCTAATATAGACAAGAAAAAAATAAAAACCTACAACAAGTGGTAATAATAGACCGAATAAATATATAGGAGCCATAGTTAAAATTCCAAACTCTCCTATTAATAAGTGTCCTATAAACGAAGTATCAGACACAAATTTTCCTACAGTACTCATTATTATATTCCTATAATATTGTCCCATTATAACTTCTTCAGTTACACCAACAACAGTTTGTGCAATAAATACTCCAACAGCTTGATATATTATGTATAGTGTTAAAAGTAATATAGGTATTCCTGTTAAAGGTTCAACCATCCATCTTCCTAGTTTAGTTCTAAATGATGCTCCTTCATTAGTTGTTGTATTATACTAGAGATAATATAATCTATTCTCGTTCTTCTTTTCTTGTATATCTCTTCTCTTAATTTAGGAGAATTACTTACATTATGTCTTTTTAATAAATTCTCATCCTCTTCAAGTATTAATAGTCTTTCTGAGTCAAAATCTGCAATTTCTTTTATCTCACTAGTTTTATCTTTTACTATGTCTATTCTATTACCTACTCTAGCTTCATTTAAGCTATTTTTAACTTCTTTAAGACCTTGATTTTTTATAGCACTAGTAGGTATTACTTTTACTCCTAGTTCTTTTGACAACTTATCTATGTCTATTTCTATTCCATTTCTCTTTATATCATCCATCATGTTAAGTGCTACTATTACAGGTTTTCCTGTATCTATTAACTGTTGTGTTAAAAACAAGTCTCTTTCTAAGTGAAGAGCATCTACAACATTTAATATTATATCTGCATAAAGTATTACATCTCTTGCTACTCTTTCTTCATCATTGAACGAAGATATTCCATAAACTCCAGGAGTATCCATTACAACATAATTTTCAAATCTTCCAGAGCTTATATCTACCGTAGTACCTGGGAAATTCGATACATCAACATAAATACCTGTTAAGTAATTGAAAAACACAGATTTACCTACATTTGGATTCCCTGCTAAGACTAATTTTATATCACCATCTTTTGTGGTTACGCTTGGATTATAAGTATGACATGTAGACATTTAACTTCCCCCTATACTGCATTTACTTTTATCGTTTGAGCTAATTTTCTTCCTATAGCTATTTCTTGAAATCTATTTTGTAGTACTATAGGACCTGCAAATACTTTTTGAGAGCAAACCAAATTAGCCCCTTCATAAAGACCTAGTCTTATAGCCTGAACTCTAATCTTTTCATTTGGTATTTGTAATATTTCTATTTTTTGTCCTCTATTTATCTTATCTAAAGTCATTGCGGTTCCTCCCACTCTTAATTTAAAATAGTTCTCATTTCATAAATACATTATATTTCATATGATAATGAATGTCAATATTGTGTTTTACTCAAAAAAAATCATACTATTTCTAGTATGAATTTTAAATATTATATTATTCTAATCCTTCTTCTTCCATTAAAGTATGATATACAGCTACTACGTTTTCATACTCTTCATCATCTTCTATAGGAACTATAGCATACTCTCCATCGAATTCCTCTTCCATTCTGAATATGTATGCTTCTTCGTCATCATTTTCATCTAAAGGCATAAGTATTGCATATTCATTATCTTGAGCTTCTAAAGTCATTATAACTTCAAATTGAATTTCTAATCCATCTTCATCTACTAATGTTACTATGTTTTCTTCCATTAAAGTCACCTCATTAAAATTTATTATTTACTATTATTATATACCAAAGTTTTAAAATTTAATATATAAATATTATATATTTCTTTTCATATCTAGATATCCTTGTAAAATAAGTACCGCTGCTAGCATATCTATTACTTTTTTCTTTTTTGTCTACTCACATCAGCTTCAATTAAAGATCTTTCAGCTGCAACAGTAGTAAGTCTTTCATCCCAAAATTTTATTTCAAGATCAGTTATAGTCTTTAATTTTTCAGTAAATTTGACTACTTTTTCACTTTGAGGTCCAAGTGTCCCATTCATATTTTTAGGAAGACCTACAACTATTTCTGTAACTTCTTTTTCTTTTATTATTTTATCTAATTCTTCTAAATCTTTTTTTATTCCTTTTCTTCTTACTGTTGTAATTCCTTGAGCTGTAAGTTGCATTAAATCACTAACAGCTACACCTATTGTTTTGTTACCTACATCAAGTCCCATTATTCTTTTCATACTTTCCTCCTAGATTATCTTTATACAAAAGTCTTTGCAGTATTTAGAACAATATCCGCATAGTACGCATTTACTTTTATCTATAACTACCTTATCATCTATTATAGATAATGCATTATGCTGACACTTTGCTACACAAGCACCACATCGCTCACACCAATTAGCTATTTTAAGTTCTCTTTTTTTATTATTTAGTTTTTCTTTTATATTTTGAGGTATATCCCTTCCCTCAAATTTGCAGATATTAGCTATTACTTCTTCCTTTGATTGCATTCCTATGGCTATTGAATCTAGTATATCTAGCTTCAGCGAAAAATCCAAGGCTTCATCATATGATTGTATTAAATTTCCTCCGCCAAGAGGCTTCATAGAGTATATTCCTATATTTTTTTCTTTTGCTTCTTTTATAGGCTCCTAACATATCTTCTATACTTCCATCATGTATTCCAATTCCTGCTTTATTAACTATTGGATGAATAATATCTATTTCTTTAAGTTTAGAAGCCGCTTTTACTGCAGCTACTGTATGAGTAGATATTCCAACTGATCTTATATAACCTTTTTCCTTCATTTTGATGAAATACTCTATAGCCTCACAGTGACCTCTTAATGTATGTTCACTTTCTTGTTCGTGAAGCAAGAATCCATCTATGTAATCAGTATTCATCTCTTTCATTGCTTTTTTGAGACTTTGCTCAGCTGTTTCTTTAGAATAAGAATAAGATTTAGTTATAAGTATTATCTTATCTCTTTGATAACTTTTAAACGCTTCATTTATATGCTTATACGTACCATAAAGTTCTGCTGTATCTATAAAATTAACGCCTCTTTCAAAAGCCTCAATTATAATTTCCGCGCCATCCTTTGCACTAAAATTTCGTTGAAGCGGTCCTATTGTTAATCCTCCAAAACACATCTTAGAAACTTCAAACCCACTTTTCCCCAATATATTGTACTCCACGGTTTTCACCATCCTTTAAAAGGAACTTTTCCTTAAAATAAGTCCCTGTATAACAGGGACTTATAATTATTTTGATGTATCTAATTCTTTTGTAATCAATACAAGTACAGGCATTATAACGTAAGCTATACTAGTTGCAGCTGCAACTACACCTGAATCATTGACTAAAAACCCTACTATACTTGCAACTATAATACTAGTCCATCCTTTAGCAAGATATGGGTATCTATCACATACTTTTTTAAGTATTCCAACGGGCTTTTGAAATAATACAACTACTATTAAAAGTCCTAGTATTAAAACCTTACTCCATATAGATACTCCTATCAAAATCATATTCATCTCAATTTTTCTCGTTATTATCTGAAGTATTACTAAAGGTCCTCCAGATGTTATCTTCTTTATAGCTCCTGCTAGATGAGATTGACTTCCTATAAAGTAGATATCTATTATTGCCATAGTAGATACTACACCAACCACAGCAATTACTATAAAAAGCATTTTCTTCAAATCTACTTTTATATCATAAAGTCTCATTATTAAGTATAAAAATGAAAATACTGCTGTTATAGTGCCACCTACATTAGCCCCCATTTTGGGATGTCCAAGTATTATTATTGATACTAAAAGTATTAAAGATGCTATCTTTTTATTTATTATTTCCTTTTGTAAAACACCCATAACTGAGAATATTAAAGAACCTATCAAAACTCCCATATACTCATTTCCTATACCGTAGTATCTCGCTCCAATTATAGGATCGTATCCAAGTAATGAACTTTTGATCATATTCTGGCCTGTAGCTCCATCTATTAATACTCCCACTGCAACTAACCCACTAAGAAGTATAAGCTTGCTCAAATCGTCTTTTACAAATTTATATACTAGAGAATAAACAATTATTAATAATCCTATTATACAGGTTATAATAGATGCTTGCGTTGAATAGTTAAGCAAAGGCGCTATCAACAATACAAACGGTATCGCTATCGTAAATTTCAATATAGCACACAGCACTCTAAATGTATTTTTAGGTGTCTTATGTCTAAAAAATATTGCAACAAGCATTATTATCCACATTATCATCTCAAATGCAGCATAAGTATAAAGTACAGGTATTCTTATTTTCATATTAGATACTATTTTATCATAATCTTTTGATAAAAATTCCATGTTTTTATCATCTGAAACTTTTTGTATAGTTTTTCCAACTATTACATCTGACTTAATTTTGAAATAATCAAATATATCCGCTGATATATCCAAATTTGATAAAACACCCGTTCTTCTAGTTGTTCCAGATGTTAGTAATCCTTTTTCCTCTCCACCAAATATAACTATAGGAGATAATCTATATCCATCTATATAGTCTTGTTTTTCAGGATAAGCACTAGTTATATATATTCTATCATTTTCATTTGCGATTTCGAATACTTCTTTTAAATAATCACTTACATTAGAATATATTTCTGTTTTAATTTTTTCATAAGAAGTTTCATTCAAATTTTCTTTATAAAGATCTAATCTATACGTATCTCCAAGTTCTACAATAAGTAAATCATTTTCATCATAATACTTTTGTGTTTCTTTTTTTAATTTATCATAGTCTGTTCTTATTCCATATGGCATAGTTTGATCTTTAATATTTATATCATCTATATTTCCATTTTGTATCTGTCCATTTTGGTCCATTCCTATAAGGGCTATTTCTCTATGTTTTTCTTCGTCTGTATCTGCATTTCCCAAAACGGCTAAATTCAGATTGTTATTATTAAACTCATATCCAATAGCTCCTAAAAACGCTCCATATTCTCCTTTTTCATTAGATGTATTAGTTTTATTAACATCTAAATTGTTTATATATCTAGGATTTATCCCAGTCCTTCTTAGATATACCTCTTTATTATTTTCATTTACAGTTTGAAAATTTATATCTGTTGGATTTATATAGGTTCTAGTTCCTGCACCTATAGATGAATAAGACCTTACATCAGAGGTTCCCTTTGAACCTTTTATATTCATAAGTCCTACATATCCTTTTTGATTCATTTGATTATTTAGATATTCTATATTTTCAAAATCATTTATACTAGTTCTATTTATATTTATTAATATGACCTTTCCTTTTTCCTGTGCAAAAGTCATATTGGGTACAGAGTTAATTAGTACGACTATTAGTAAGAATAATACTAAAAACTTTTTTTTCAAATTTGTCTACCTACTTTCCTTGTAAATATTTTTTAAGAACTTCTTCTAATATCTCGTCTCTTTCATATTTTTTAATTAAACTTCTCGCGTTGTTATGACTAGTTATATATGTAGGGTCTCCAGACAGTAAATAACCTATTAATTGATTTATAGGATTATATCCTTTTTCAACTAAAGCTGCATAAACACTCTCTATTATTTGATCAACACTTAAGTTTTCTTCTTTTGGTGCTTCGAACTTCATAGTATAATCCATATTTTCCATAATTAACACCTCTTTTGTATATTTTTATTTATTCTTTCATAATAATTTACACTATTATAACATAAAACAGGAGCATTCGTTTGCTCCTGTTTCATTATTATTCCTTAATTTGATTTTCCAATACTTCTTTTGCTTTCATTAAAGCTTCTTTTATTTTAGAAGAATCCTTACCTCCGGCTTGTGCCATGTCAGGTCTTCCTCCTCCATTTCCACCTGCAACCTTAGCAACCTCTCTGATTATGTTACCAGAATGTACTCCTCTTTGGACTACATCTTTAGTAGCAGTAACTATAAAGTTAACTTTATCATCAGATTTGTTTGCTATCACTACAACACATGATCCAAATTTATCTTTTAGATTATCTCCCATATTTCTTAGAGCGTTCATATCCATATCATCAAACTTTGCTGTTATTAAATTTACACCTTTAATTTCTTTTCTAATTATAGCATCTTCAACTGAAGACATTGCTATTTTATTTTTTATAGATTCTAATTCCTTATTAGAATCCTTAAGCTCATCTACAATAGATTTAGCTTTATTTATAACGTTATCTTCTTTAGCCTTTAGAGTAGTACATACTTCACTTATAATACTTTCTTTTTCATTTAAATACTCATAAACACTCATTCCAGTTATAGCTTCGATTCTTCTAACTCCTGCTGCTACTCCCGACTCTGAAAGTATTTTAAACATTCCTATTTGAGAAGTATTAGTTAAGTGAGTTCCTCCACAAAGTTCAACAGAGTATTCTCCCATCGATACAACTCTTACAATATCTCCATATTTTTCTCCAAATAAAGCTGTTGCTCCCATATTCTTAGCATCAGCTATAGACATTTCAGTTGCACTAATATCTAAAGAATTCATAATTTGACTATTTACTATTAGTTCTATCTTTGAAAGTTCTTCACTTGAAATAGACTCAAAGTGAGTAAAATCAAATCTAAGTCTTTCATCAGTTACAAGAGATCCCGCTTGTTGTATATGATCTCCTAAAACCATTCTTAATGCTTCATGAAGAATATGAGTTGCAGAGTGATTTCTAGCACTATTCATTCTTATATTCTTTTCTACTAAAGCACCTATCTTATCACCTAACTTCAAGCATCCTTATTTTATTATAACATCATGATGTATTCTATTATTTATACCTTTTTTAGTATCTAATACCTCACCTTCAAAGTTATCATTTGATAATATACCTTTATCTCCTGCTTGTCCTCCACTTTCTGCATAAAAAGGAGTCTTATCAAGTATTATAGTTACACGCTCACCATTATGAGCCTCAGCTACTATTTCATTTCCTTTTACCATAGCCGTAACTATACACTCATCCTCTAACGATGTATAACCTACAAACTCACTCTTTATATCATTATCTAGTTTTGAGAACACATCTTCTTTCCAAGCATCTGATTCTCCATTTTGTCTAGCATTTCTCGCTCTTTCTCTTTGCTTTTGCATTTCTTCTCCAAAAGACTTTTCATCAACCTCAAAATTTTCCTCTTCAAGTATTTCCTTAGTTAAATCTATTGGGAATCCATAAGTATCATATAATTTGAATGCATTCTCTCCAGATAAAACTTTTTTGTTGTTTTCTTTAAGTTCATCTATATACGACTTTAGTATTTCCATCCCTTGATCTATAGTTTCTTCAAATCTCTCTTCTTCTATCTTAAGAACCTTTTTAACATAATCTTTTTTCTCAACAAGCTCTGGATAAGCCTCTCCACTTATGTCTACAACCTTATCCATTAATTCATGCAGGAATGCTCCTTTTATACCAAGTAGCTTACCATGTCTTGCAGCTCTTCTTAAAAGTCTTCTAAGAACATATCCTCTTCCCTCATTAGAAGGTAATACTCCATCTGCAATTAAAAAACAAGTTGCTCTTATATGATCAGTTATTATTCTTATAGATGTATCTGTTTTACTATCTTTACCATATTCAGCATTTGATAACTTAAGAACTGAATCCAGTATATATCTTATAGTATCTACTTCAAATATATTTTCTACATTTTGCATTATACAAGCCATTCTTTCAAGACCCATACCTGTATCTATATTTGGATTTGGAAGTTCATTGTAATTTCCTTGTTCGTCCTTATCAAATTGTGTAAATACGTGATTCCAAAATTCTATATATCTATCGCAATCACATCCTGGTTTACAATCTGGATTATCACATCCATATTTTTCTCCTCTATCATAGTAAAGCTCTGAACAAGGACCACAAGGTCCAGTTCCTATTTCCCAAAAGTTATCATCTTTTCCAAGTCTAACCATCCTTTCTTCTGGGAATCCCATTTCCTTACTCCATATATCGTACGCATCATCATCATTTTCATAAACAGAAACCCATATATTATCTTGAGGTATTTCTAAATTTTCTGTTATAAACTCCCAACCCCAGTTTATAGATTCTCTTTTAAAATAATCTCCAAAAGAAAAGTTACCTAACATTTCGAAGAAAGTACCATGTCTTGCTGTTTTACCAACATTTTCTATATCTCCAGTTCTTATACACTTTTGACAAGTAGCCATTCTTTTATTAGGTGGTACTTCTTTTCCCATAAAATATGGTTTAAGTGGTGCCATTCCAGCATTTATAAGGAGTAAACTCTTATCATTTTGTGGAACTAATGGAAAACTTCCTTGTGCTAAATGACCTTTTGTTTCAAAAAACTCTAAAAACCTACTTCTTATTTCATTCAATCCTAATTTTTGCATTTATATTCCTCCTAAATTTTTATTCATAACTATGTACAACCTTCACTTCATATTAATTATGTGGTCAAAAAAAATAAAATCCTCGCCTCTATGAAAGAACATAGGGGCGAGGATTGATTTCGCGGTACCACCCTACTTCAACTGCAAAGCAGTCTCAGGATAAAGCCTTAGTTTTAACGGAGTCACATCCGACGTTTTCTACTTACTTGGTTCAAAAACGCTACTCCGAGACAGCTTCAATAAATCTATCTAGAAATCTTCCAGCCTAGGATTTCCTCTCTATAAGAATCGATCAATCTACTAATTCTCTTCACAGTATTTAAGTATAAAATTTTACATAATTAAATTTTATATTCAAAATCAAATTATGTCAATAATTAAAAGAAATTTCCATCCATTCTATTCATTACTTTATTTGCAACTTTAGCTACATTTCTTCCTGTTCTATACATTCTTCTTCTTTGTCCCATATTCATTCTAGATACAGCATACATAGAAGCTGCTGCTCCTATCATTCCACCTACAACCATAGGATTTGTCATAACGTTATTATTATTATTTTTCAATGTCATTCACACCCCTTTCTAAAGTTATTTTTTACAAAGGGTAGAAATATATACTGAGTAAAATTTACATTTTTATATCTTTTTTTCTATTGTAGCTCCACCTATAACAACATCTTCATCATACATAACTACAGATTGTCCCGGTGTTATAGCTCGTTGCTTTTCATCAAATACTATTTTTATTTTGCCCTTTTCCTCTTTATAAACTGTAGCAGGTGATACTTTACCAGAATATCTAACTTTTGCATAAACTCTAATAGGTTCATCTATATCATCAAACGGGATGAAGTTGACATCACTAGCTATTAATCCTTGGCTGAATACATCCTCTGGATCTCCTAAAACTACTGCGTTTTTCTTAGGTAATATATCAACTACAAACATAGGTTTTCCAAGAGCTATTCCAAGTCCTTTTCTTTGACCTATAGTATAGTGTATTATTCCTTTGTGCTTTCCTAGAATATTTCCTTCTTTATCTATAAAATATCCTTCTTTTATTTTTTTATTCGTATGACTCTTTACATATCCTGCATAATCATTGTCTTCTACAAAACATATTTCCTGACTATCAGGCTTATTTGCAACTATAAGTCCAACTTCAGCTGCTATTTCTCTTATTTTATCCTTTGTGTAATATCCAAGAGGAAATAAAGTATGCTCAAGCTCATGCTGACTCATATTGTATAAAGCGTATGTTTGGTCTTTTGCCTCAGTTATAGATTTTTTTAGCAAATATCTATCAGATGCTTCATCGTATTCTATTTTAGCGTAATGTCCAGTAGCTATATAATCACATTCCAGTTGCTTAGCTTTTTCAAAAAATTCGCCTGACTTAATATGTTTATTACATGCTATACAAGGATTAGGAGTTCTTCCTTTTATATACTCATCTATGAAATAATCTATTACTTTGTCTTTAAAGACTTGCTTAAAGTTCATAACATAAAAAGGAATTCCTATTTTATTTGCAACTCTTCTAGCATCTTCAACGGCCGATAGAGAACAACAACCACCTTCTCTTTCCATTATTTCTTCATCCTCATCTTGCCAAAGCTTCATTGTTACTCCGATAACATCATAACCTTGCTCTTTTAATAAATATGCAGCTACAGAACTATCTACTCCACCACTCATACCTATCATTACTCTTTTTTTCAAAAAAATCACCTCTATCTATTCTTATGATTAATCTTTGAGATTAAATTATTCGTATTTTAGATTTTAAAATTCGCTTCATGCTAACGCATGGCTTATGTTAATTCACTTCTTTAGTCAATATTATCTAAAGATTAAAAATTATACAAGTATATTATATGATATTTTAATATAATATTTTAAAAAAAATTAAACCCGAGAATTTTCCCGGGCAATTTTTTCTATTCTTCTTCCTCTATATCATGGTGATGATCATGGTCATCATCTATCTCTATATCGTCAAGTCCATCTATATGAACATTGTACCTATTAGCATAATCTATTATAGCTGACTTTATAGCTTGTTCTGCTAAAACTGAACAGTGCATCTTAACTGGAGGAAGTCCATCTAAAGCTTCAGCAACTGCTTTGTTTGTAAGAGTTAAAGCCTCTTGAAGACTCTTTCCTATTACCATTTCTGTAGCCATACTTGATGTTGCTATTGCAGAACCACATCCAAATGTTTTAAACTTAACATCCTTTATAATATCGTCCTCTACTTTTAAGTATATTTTCATTATATCTCCGCACTTAGCGTTTCCAACTTCTCCTATACCATCTGCATTTTCTATTTCTCCAACATTTCTCGGATTCATAAAATGGTCCATTACTTTTTCTGAATACATTATTAGTTTCCTCCCTTAGCTACCTTTTCATATAATGGTGACATCTGTCTTAATCTATCTACTATTTTTGGAAGAGTTTCTAAAACGTAGTCTACATCTTCCTCTGTATTTTTATATCCTAATGATAATCTTAAAGATCCATGTGCTATTTCATGTGTAAGACCTATCGCCATTAACACATGAGATGGCTCTAATGATCCTGATGTACAAGCTGATCCACTAGACCCTGCTATTCCCATCATATCAAGACTTAATAAAAGCGATTCACCTTCTATAAATTCAAAACAAATACTTGTATTTCCAGGTAATCTATCTTCTAAACTTCCATTAACTCTTGCGTAAGGTATTTTCTCTAAAACACCATTTATAAGCTTATCTCTTAAACCAGTTAATTTATTTATATTTTCATCTAAATTAAGTCTTGCAAGTTCAGCAGCTTTACCAAATCCTACTATTCCAGCCATATTTTCAGTTCCAGCTCTTCTTCTTTTTTCTTGAGCTCCACCATGAAGTATTGAATGTAGTTTTACGCCTTTTCTTATATATAAAGCTCCTATTCCTTTTGGTCCATATATTTTATGTGCTGACATAGCCATTAAATCTATATTTAAATCTTTAACATCTATATGAACATTTCCTAGAGCTTGAACTCCATCAGTATGGAATAAGACTCCTCTTTCTTTAGCTATTTGTCCTATTTCTTTTATAGGCTGTATTGTTCCTATTTCATTATTAGCAAACATAATTGATATAAGTATAGTTTTGTCTGTAATGCTATTTTTAAGTTCTTCTAAATTTATTTTACCTTCAGAATCAACATCAAGATAAGTTGTTTCAAATCCATGATGTTTTTCTAAGTATTCACAAGTATGAAGTACAGCATGATGCTCTATTTTAGTAGTTATAATATGATTTCCTTTTTCTTTATTAGCAAATGCAACCCCTTTAATTGCCCAGTTATCTGATTCAGATCCACCAGCAGTAAAGTAAACTTCTGAAGACTCTGCATTTATAAGCTTAGCTATTTGATCTCTACCCTCATCCAAAGATCCCTTAACTTCTCTTCCGAAAGCATGTACACTAGATGCGTTTCCAAATAAATCATTGTAGTACGGCAGCATAGCTTCAAGAACTTCTTTCTTCATAGGTGTTGTAGCTGCATAATCCATATAAACTCTTCTTTTTTCCATTTTGGCATCCTCCTACTTCATTTCATCTTTATTTTTGTTTTCTGTGGTCATTTACCATATCTTGTAATGTAATAGAATCTATAACACTGTCTACACTTTCTTTAATCTTTTCCCATACAACTTGAGTTACACAATGTCCCGATCTTTTGCACTCTGTCTCTTGTTCAAGAACACAATCTGATGGAGCTATAGGACCATCTAATATTCTTATTATATTTCCTACAGTTATATCACTAGCTTCTCTTGCTAATAAATAACCTCCCTGTGCTCCTCTTATACTCTTTATAAGTCCCGATTTTCTAAGTTTTGCAAATATTTGTTCTAAGTACTGTTCTGATAAATTTTGATTTTGTGCTATATGTTTAAGTGGAACTGGTCCATCATCTTGATTCAAAGTGAGTTCAAACATAGCCTTTAAGCCATATCTTCCTTTAGTTGATAGTTTCAATTTATCACCTCTTTTAATTCCTAGTGTTTAACTATGAATTCTGACTTAAGTATATTATACCCAACCATTTTTGTCAACATTGATTTTTATAAAATTTTTAGGAAAATTTCACCAAAATTCGCATATAGTCATCTTTAAAAAAACTTAAAAAGCTTAGGTGGTTAATCCAAAATAAAGGGAATTAAAATAACATGAATGTGTTAAATATTTTGATGCCCTTTATTTTGAGATCAATCACATGATTTTTATCTTTAAACCTAAACAACCTCATTACTAAAATTAATTGCCAATCTAGAACCTAATTCAAATGCTTTCTGACAGCCTATTGGAAATTGTGTTTTTTTAACATAAGATTTGTGATTTTCATCAAAATCTGATGCATTATATTTTGAATAATCATCAAACTGATAAGTATCGTTACTAATTAAATATTGGGAAGGTCCATTTAACAATTGTAAATAAGTAGCATTACTTTTAAATATATTATCATATCCTTTTTCTATCATACTTGATTCAGATACATTCATAGTATAAATAAATGCTGTAGATATTCTTCTATTAAAACTTGATCTATGTCCTCCATTGTAAGAAAGATTCATAAATAGTAATCGCTCCATAAGAGATTTCATTTCACCAGTAATATTCCCTAAATATATAGGTGAACCTAATATTAAAACATCACATTCTATAATTTTATTAAGTACATCAGTTAAATCATCTTTCATTGCACATTTACCAACAATTTTGCTATTTACTCTTTTACACGCAAAGCAACTAATACAACCTTTAAAATTTAAATCATACAGATTTATTAATTCTGTTTTAGCACCAACACTCTTTGCTCCTTCAAGTGCCTTTTTCAATAGTGTACCAGTATTTCCTTTTTTTCTTGGACTTCCATTAATAACAATTACATTCATAATGTTAAATCTCCTTTCAATTATCCTACATAAATTCGTTGTAGTATAATATTAATCATCAAAGCACAAAACAACAAGTACGCACTTTTTTGTGCCTTAGATTTTTTAGGAGGTGTTTGAACGTGAGTGAGAAAAATCTATATGATGGTAATTGTCCAGTATTATACGCCTTAAGTATCATTGGCGGAAAATGGAGATTACCGATTATATGGAAGTTATCAAAAGGAAGTTTAAGATATAATGAATTAAAAAGGCAAATACATGGAATTACAAATATAATGCTTACCAGATCATTAAAGGGATTAGAAGAAGAGGATGTTATTAAACGAATTCAATATTCTCAAATTCCTCCACACGTTGAATATTCATTGACTGAGCGCGGCGAGAAACTTATTCCAGCTTTAATTCATATACAACAATGGGGAAAGGAACAATTTGAAATTAAATTTTGTCAGGAACAGAATATATAAGTATGACAACCTTTCATCCGTAGATCTGTCTAAAATTGCTGATAAACACTAAAACTAAAAAATAAAGGGTGTCAAAATGTTAGCAAATGATTTAAATGTTTTTGTATAAAACTTGTATTACATCTTTTGAATATCCGTTAAGAAAGTTCGTTGTCTGATCGTTAGGGAGTTTAGAACTTTTAGGATATTCAATAAGATGTAATTCTTAGTTTCATCAAAAAATTTAATAGATTCGCGGTATTTTGATACCCTTTATTTCTGCTTTAAGCATATAATTTTTTAATTCTTATCTTCTAGCTCTTTTCCTCTTAATTATCTCTTTTATATCATTTACCTCTTGCATATTTAAAATATTCGCAACTACAAAGAATACTCCAGCTCCGATTAATGTATCAACTGTTACTTGAATTATCTGTATAGTCTTATTGTTAACATCAAAATACTTATTAAATATTACATTTAATATAACTATAACCACACCCATAGCAATAGATGCCATTGTAGATTTAAAGAAAGAAGAAACTATTTCTTTTGAGTTTATTCCATTCATTTTTTTGCCTAATGCTTTAAATAGCATACTCATATTTATAAAACTTGTTATAGAATATGCAAGCGCCAATCCATTTACCTTTAACGGTGTACCATAAGCTAACGCTAAGCTTAGTATTATATTTCCGAACATAGCCATAAAACTTATTTTAACTGGGGTTTTTGTATCATGATTTGCATAAAAGCCTCTAGTTAAAAGCTGTACTCCACCTTGAAAAGCAAGTCCAAATGTATAAAAAATAAGTATTGTAGCAGTTACCGTTGCATCGTCTTCATTAAAGGCACCTCTTACAAATAATAATCTTATTAAAGGCACTCCTAAAGTCATAAGACCTATAGCTGATGGTATAGTAACAAAAAATATGTTTCTCATACCCATGGCAAAAGTATCTCTAAAGTCACTTATCTCCCCTTTGGCTATTTGAGAAGTCATAGTTGGGAATATAACAGTTGCTATACTAACAGCAAAAATCCCAAGAGGAAGCTGCATTATTCTATTTGCAAGTCTTAGAGCAGTTATACTTCCATGATCAAAAGCTGATGCTATATTTTGATTCACAACAAGGTTTATTTGAGTAACAGACAACCCTATCATAGCTGGAACTATTAGTTTAAATATCTTCCTCACACCAGGATGTTTTAAATCCAATGTGAATTTATAGTGCTTAGCTTTTTTAGATACAAATATAAACTGGTATAAAGCATTTGATATAGCTCCTACAACTACCCCTATAGCCATACCTCTAATCCCAAATGTAGATGATAAAAATATAGTTCCAAATATAATACCAAAATTATATAATATAGGTCCTATTGAAGGTGCATTAAATATCTTGTAAGAGTTTAAAACTCCAGCTTCAAGACCCGCAAGTGCAGTAAATGTTACCGCTGGAAACATAAATCTAGTCAATTCTATAGTAAGATCCAACTGTTCTCCTTTGAAATTATAAGCTACTAAAGGAACTAAATATTCAGCAAATGTCATACCCAAAATAGATAAAATTATTAAAAGTAGGACAGTTATATTTATAAATGTAGAAGCAACCTTCCAAGCTTCCTCTTCCTCTCCCTTTGATAAGTAGCTAGTAAACACAGGTATAAATGCAGAACTTAAAGCCCCTCCTATTAAAAGGTAATACATCATATCAGGAATAGTAAATGCTGCAAAGAAGGCATCAGTTTCTAATCCTCTACCAAATTTATTGGTCATTATTACTTCTCGTACAAATCCCAGTAGTCTGCTAAGTATCATTATAAGCATTACAAATACTACTGTTTTAGTGGTTTTTTTGTTATTTTTCATATAATACTCCTTCTCGTTATATGTAAGTTACTATGTAATTATAATTTGTTATTATGCAAAGTGTCAACTACACTGTTTTTTTACAATTTCATATTATATTTTGACCCTACTTTTCAGAAATTATAAGTCTTAGTATCATCTGTAATAACTCCCAAAAGAAATGGATAGCTTTAAGCTATCCATTTCTTTTTCTTCCCTTAGATTTATTTTTTCTATTATCAGTTGTTCTATTGTTTTTATTATCAAATTTGCCATTACTCTTTTTATTAGGTCTGCCATTCAATTTGTCATCTGATTTTTCACTAAATTTTCCTTTAGATTTATCATTGAATTTACCCTTTGGCTTATCATTTGATTTTTTATTATTTCTAGCATTATTATTACCACTAGGTTTTTTATTAAATTTACCATAATTTTCGTTTCCTCGTCTTGCATCCCTTGGTTTTATCAAGCACCTAGCACCAAAGCCTATAAGGTCTTCTCTTCCAGCTTTAATCAAAGCTTCATGAACTAAATCGTAATTTCTAGGATTTCTATACTGAAGTAAAGCTCTTTGCATAGCTTTTTCAGTCTTAGTCTTTGGTATATATACCTTTTCCATAGTCAAAGGATCAAGTCCTGTATAAAACATTGTAGTAGACAACGTTCCAGGAGTTGGATAAAAATCTTGAACCTGTTCTGGTTGATATTTAATATCTCTTAAATACTCAGCAAGCTCTATAGCAGTATGAAGTGTACTTCCTGGATGACTTGACATTAAATAAGGTATTATAAATTGTTTTTTTCCTAATTGATCATTTATCTTATAGAATTTCTCTCTAAATTTATCATAAGTCTTTCCCGCTGGTTTTCCCATGTACTTAAGAACCTTAGGTGATATATGTTCAGGAGCTACTTTTAACTGTCCACTAACATGGTGTTCTACAAGTTCTTTGAAGAATTTATCACTTTTATCAGCCATTATATAATCATATCTAAGACCTGATCTTACAAATACTTTTTTAATATTAGGTAATTTTCTAAGCTTTCTAAGAACACCTAAATATTCACTATGATCAACATCCAATTGCTTACATGGACTCGGAGATAAACATTGCTTATTCTTACAAGCACCTGATTTTAACTGTTTTTCACAAGCAGGCTTTCTAAAGTTTGCAGTAGGTCCACCAACATCATGAATATATCCTTTAAAATCTGGATACTTAGTTATTTCCTTAGCTTCCTTAATTATAGATTCTTCACTTCTACTTTGAACTATTCTTCCTTGATGGAAAGTTATAGCACAAAAAGAACAGCTTCCAAAACATCCTCTAGCACTTACTATACTGAATTTAACCTCTTCAATAGCATCAATTCCACCTTGTTTTTCATATATAGGATGGTAGTTTTTCTGATAAGGCAAACTATATACCTTGTCTAGTTCTTCTCTTGATAACGGCATTTGAGGTTTATTTTGAACAAGATACTTATTAGCATGCTGTTGTACAACCATAGTTCCCGTTATAGGATCTTGAGCTTCATATTGAGTCTTAAATGCTTTTGCATACTCAACCTTATCTTTAAATACATCCTTAAAAGATGCTATCTCTACATAAGGATCATACAACTCTTCTTTTGCATCTACTATATAGCAAGTTCCATCTATATGTCTTATATATTTCACATCATATCCATCATTCAAACAATTTGCAAGCTCAACAACAGGTCTCTCTCCCATACCGTATATAAGTATATCTGCTCCACTGTCTGCAAGCATTGATTTTCTGACTTTATTTTCCCAATAATCATAATGCGCAAATCTTCTAAGACTCGCTTCTACTCCACCTATAATTATAGGTATATCTTTATAAACTTCTCTTATCTTATTGCAATAAACAATAGTAGATCTATCAGGTCTAAGTCCCATCTTTCCACCTGGAGAGTAAAAATCTTTTTCTCTTACTCGTTTGCTAACTGTATAATGATTTACCATAGAATCCATATTACCTGAATTAACCAAAAATCCAAGTCGTGGTTTTCCAAGCTTTTTAAAATCATCAGTGCTTTTCCAGTCAGGTTGAGCTATTATTCCAACCTTGTACCCCGCATCTTCTAAAACTCTAGATATTATAGCAGTACCAAAACTGTGGTGATCAACATATGCATCACCAGTTACTACTATAAAATCTAATTCATCCCAACCTCTATCTATCATATCATCTTTACTAATAGGTAAAAATTTGTTTTGTGTCATATCAATCACCTGCCTGTTTTTATTCAAACATTACTTTGTATTCCTTACTTTCTCTAATAGAAGCCAGTTCTTCATCTTCTTTTGCATATTCAAGAAGTTCTTCACTCAACTCAATTGCCTTTATTAAATCTTTCAAAGCCAATTCATCCATCCCAAACTTAACATAAAAGCACGCTCTATTATAATATAAAACTGCTGTTTCAGGGCTATTTTTTATACCCTCACTTATAATTTCCGTAGCTTTTTTATAATTTTGTTCTCCCTTATATATGATACTTAAATTCAAATAAGAGTATGGATTTTCTTTATCTCTTTCAATACTAAGCTCATAATACTTTATGGCTTCTTTTTCTCTTCCAAGCTTTTTAAGTATCACTCCCATATTAAAAAGTGCAGTAAAATGATTAGAAATAATCCCTAAAGCTTCATTTGTCATATCATAAGCTAATTCATTCTCATCCATTTCTTCGTACAATGAACCTAGATTAGTGTATGCCCAAAAATCATCTGGATTAAGTTCTATAGCTTTCTTATAATTTTCCATAGCATCTTCACTCTCTCCTATTTCATCATAGGCAGTAGCTAAGAAAAAGTAAGCTCTATCGTATTTATCATCAATCTCAACAGCTTTTTTATAATACTCAATAGAAGTCATATAGTCCTCTTTGCCATCATATAAAACTCCAAGTCCAAAATAAGCTCTAGGTTCATTTTCATCTATATCTAGTACTTCTTCATATTTTTGTTTTGCAAAATCATAGTTTTCCATATCATCGTATGCAAGTGCCATATCTAAAAGAAGGTCTATATCCACACGTCCACCTTCTAAATCATAAGCTTTGTTGTAAAAATTTATAGCTTTAATAAAGTTTCCATCTTCACAAAATTTATTGGCAATATTTTTATAATTATTTATCATATAAGTATTTTTCATATTTTGTACCTCTCTAATCTATTGTATTCCCCATTAATTATATCAATAGTTAGATATTTTACAACATTTTTAGAGTTTTAATCTAATTTTTTCTTAAATTTGATTGAAGATATACATAATAATAAAGTTCCAAATATGAATAAAATAACTACATCCTTCATTAAATAGCTAAATCCTACACCCTTTAATATAATACCTCTTAATATATTAAGAAAGTATGTAAGGGGTATAAAGTAGCCTGAAAGCTGAATTATAAGTGGCATAGATTCTCTTGGAAACATGAATCCTGACAAAAGTACACTGGGTAAAATAAACAATATAGTAAGCTGCATTGCATGCGCTTGGTTATTAGCCACAGTTGATATAAGCATTCCTATAGCCAGTGAACATATAACAAAACCAAATCCCAGTACTATAAGCAACAACATATTACCTTTAATAGGAACATCAAACCATAAAGTTCCAAAGAACAATGATATTATAAAATCTATACTTCCTATTAAAACATAAGGTATCATCTTACCTATTATAAGTTCTGATGATTTTATAGGTGTTACTATCAACAATTCTAAAGTTCCTTTCTCCCTTTCTCTAACAAGAGAAAAAGCAGTAAGCATCACAGTTATATTTTGCATAATAAGTCCGATAAGTCCAGGAATTATAAATTTTGAACTTTCAAGGTTTGGATTATACCAAACTCTGGTTCTCATATCTATTCCAGGTGTATTCAGAGAGTTTTTACCTGTTTTTTCTATGAACTCCTTAGATATATCTAAAGAATACATATTAGTAGTAAGTGCTCCGCTTTGAAGTGCCGTCCTAGCTATAGTCGGATCTGTTCCATCTATAATTAGTTCAACTTGTGCTTTTTCATTTCTTTTTAGATGTTTTGAAAATCCAGAAGGTATTACAATAGCAGATTTAACCGTTCCCGAATCTATAAGTTTTTGAATTTTTTGCATGTCACCTACATATATGTTTGGATTAAAGTAGTTTGAGTTTTTAAGAGAATTTATATACTCTCTGCTCTCTAATGTTTTGTCATTATCAAATACAGCCATACTTATATTATCTACATCTGTATTTACCGCATATCCAAATATAAATACGAATACTATAGGCATCAATAAAGCTATAACAAGACTTGCTTTATCTCGTTTTATATGTATAAATTCTTTTTTCATTATAGTAAGAAGTCTTTTTAAGCTCATGCTATTCACCTTCTCTTTTTTGGATAAATTTCATTTCTTCAAATGACGAACGTATTTTTTCTCCAGTCTGTTCTTCAACATAACTTATGAATACAGATTCTAAGTTCCTACAATTTCTCTCTTTTATCAATTCCACAGGAGTACCTTTTGCTATTACTTTTCCAGAAATCATAAATGCTATCTCATCACAACTTTGTGCTTCATCCATATAGTGAGTTGTAACTATGATTGTTATACCTTGATTAGATAGTTTATGAATAAGCTCCCAAAATATCCTTCTTGATACAGGGTCAACCGCAGAAGTCGGTTCATCTAATATTAAAAGTTCTGGTTTGTGTATTAACGAACATCCAAGGGCTAACCTTTGCTTCCATCCTCCTGATAAATTTTTTGTTATAACTTTTTCTTTTCCTTTAAGGCCTGCCATTTTTATTAGTTCATCCATTCTTTCGTTTTTAACAAAGCTTGGTATTGAATAAATACTTGCATAAAAATCTAAATTCTCATATACAGTCAAATCCTCATATAAACTAAATTTTTGCGACATATATCCTATATATTGCTTTATTTTTTCCGATTCATTCACCACATCAAGCCCAAGTACACTTCCACTTCCATCCGATGGAGTTATTACACCACATAACATCCTTATAGTTGTAGACTTTCCACACCCATTTGGACCTAAAAGCCCATATATTTTTCCTCTTTCTATTTGAAGAGTTATATTATCTACAGCTTTGAAATCTTTAAATGATTTTGAAAGATTTTTTACATCAATAACCAAATTATTTTCCATTCAAATCACCTTCTAATTCTATATCTACTAACATACCTGGTTTTAATAAGTTTGAATCATCCTCTATTTTAACCTTAACCTCAAACACCATTTCCTCTTTGCTTTCCTTTGACTCAACATTTTTTGGAGTAAATTCTGCTTCAGATGATATATATGCAATTTTACCTTTTAACTTTTTATCACTTAAATAATCCGCTTTTATATTTACCTCTTTATTCAAACTAACTTTATCGAGTTGTTTTTGAGGAATATATATTTTAACCCATCTATTTGTTAAATTAATTATATTAGCTATATTTGCCCCAGTTAATACAAGTTCTCCTTCATCGTAATTAATATTTTGAACAACACCATCAATAGGAGAGTATACAGTAGCCTTTGACAACTGATATTTTAACAAATCCACATTCGCTTTCATAGAATCGACTTGAGCTTTTGCCTTTTTTATTTTTTCATTTGTAGACCCACTCATCACAAGATTAAGACTTGATTCAGATGATTCATACTGTTTTTGTATATTTTGAAAATTAGAATAAGCTTTGTCCATAGAAATTTTAGCTCCGTCTAATTCTTTTTTACTAACAGTGTCTTGTTCGTACAAACTTTTTAAGTCGTTGTAATTACCAAGTACATATTCATACTCACTCTTAGCTCCACTTAAAAGAGCATCTATACTTTGTAAGTTCGCCTGTGCTTTTTTTATTTCCTCACTTCTTGAACCACTTGACACATCATCAAAATCCGCCTTAGCCCCATCAAGTTGTGCATTTGCCTGATTTAATTTAATCAAAAGAGAAGTATCGTCGATTTGAAGTATTTTATCCCCTTTTTTCACACTGATTCCCTCATCTACAAACACACTCTTAACAGTTGATGATACTTCACTATTAATATCAACCTCATTTGCTTCTAAAGTTCCTGTATAAACCAAACTTGTATCCTTAGAACACCCAGTTATAGTAAATCCTATTAACAATATAATTAAAAATTTCAATTTATTCACTATATCCACCTCCTATTTTATTGATCCAAAATTCCATTTAAGAATATATCTATAATAATATCCATCTCTTTCTCAAAATCCTCAACCTTATTCTCATTAGGTATAAAATATCTTTGCATAATCATCATAGCAGCCATGCCTATAAATGATCTCATCAATATAAATGAATCTATCTCTTTAATTTTTTCTCTTTCCTTTATTTCACTAAATAGTTCGCTAAATAATACGCTTATCTTGTTAGCTATTTTTTCTAAATAAAGTATTCTAACTTGCTCATCGAACTGCATCTCTTGAAAAATAACCTTGATATAAGGAAAATACTCTTGAAGAAAAGTTCTTCTATCAAGTATTATAAGTTTTAGTATTTCCTTTATATTTTTATGTTTATTATTATTCACTATGGACTTTAGACTATTAAAAGCAAAATTTTCCGTAAATAAATCAACAAAATCTAAGACCGCAAAGTGCAGTATATCTCTTTTCTTAGGAAAATGCCTAAACAAAGTAACCTCTGCCACCTGTGCCCTTTGAGCTATTTCCAAAGTTGTCGTAGCTGAAAAACCCTTTTGAGCAAACACCTCAATTGCAGCTTCCAATATTTTTTTCCTTGTTTTAGATGTTCTACTTTCCATAATAACCCTCCATTTTGTTAGTAATTACTTACATTTATTATATGCAAAATAAAAAGAATCTTCAACCGAAGATTCTTAAAAATCACACATTATTTCTTCTTTGGGTATTAATACTCCACAAAACTCATTATAATTATTCACTAAATGCTTATATTCCTGTGGTAATTGCTTTTTATTATTTAAAATTTCAAGAACTCTTTCAACCTGTTCTTTTATATCATTAATCTTCTTTATACCTTCATATTCATCCTCTAACAAATATCTAAGTATGTACGCGTATCCATAGGAATACAGTCCTATTTCTTTTAGATACATCATATCTTTGTAACTTAATCTATGCATGATAATCCCCCCCTTCAATCTAATGCTCGCTTATTACAATCTTGCTACAATTATCTTCTGCAACTATTTCTACATCTCCACCTATAGGAAATGTTATATGAGGAGTTGTATGACCAAAGTCCACTCCTGAAATTACAGGTATATCATTCAATTCTTTCTTTGTTTTTATTATTTTTATTAGCTTTTCTTGTGTTATTTGAGATCCTAATTGAAATCTTCCTATTAAAACTCCTTTTACTTTGTGAAAATTTGGTTGATAAATTAACGACTGCAAATCTCTATCAAATTCTTCAGCAAAACTTGAAGAAGTATCTTCTATAAATATAATTTTATCTTTCAAATCAGGCATATATTTAGTTCCTTGAAGTAAATTAAGAGTGCAAAGATTGCCTCCTATAATTTTTCCTTTAGCACTTCCTTTGTTTATAGTTTTGTATCCATTATGTTCATAAAACTTTCTATTATCTTGATCCAAAAACCACATATCGTCACTCCAATTTTTAGAAGGTGATAATTGGAATTCTTCTTTACTCATCAAACATTTTTTAAAATAATCTATAGTATAATCTATACCTTTCTTCATTCCAAAAGTTGAATAATGTGGTCCTGAGTATGTTACTAAGCCTGTCATCTTGTAAATCACATTAGACAAAATAGTTATATCTGAATATCCACAAAGTATTTTAGGATTATTTTTTATGATATCATAATCTATATAATCTAATAATTGATTTGAATTAAATCCTCCTATAACAGTGAGTATTCCTTTTACATTGTCATCCAAGAAAGCTTCATGTAAATCATCTACTCTAGATTGTATTGAAGAAGAACTAAATTCATCAATTTCCTCACAGTTTTTAGAAAATGTAACCTTAAGACCCATCTTTTCTAGACACTTATTAGCTATATTTCTCGTACTTTCATCTATTATCCCTAAACTTCTAGCTGGTGCTATAACTCTTATTTCATCTCCTGCTTTCAACTTATTTGCAATCATACTTCTCCTCCTCTTTTATTTATATAATGCTTGTCTACTAAATATCCAATCAATATTCCAATACTATAACAAACTAAATCTGACCACAAAAATCCAAACCCTAAAACCAATCCCCCAAGTGTAGTTCTTCTTACACTATCTATAACTTCTCCATGATATAGTTGACTTATTTCTATGCAGTAACTAAATATCAAAGAATATATAGCAAGCTTTAATATACTAGATTTATTAAATATAAATCCCATTACGAAAAATACCATCAAACCCCATAATGTATCAGGAAGATAGTTTTTAATAAAATGTGGCATGTTATTTAATTTTCTAGACATAAGCCCCATTATTATAACAATAACTATAAGTATAAAATACAAATATCTATTTCGCTTATTCATTCTATTCCTCCTTCATTTTTTCTATGATACATTTAACAGGCTTGTACAATAACACCACAATTACAAATACGGGTATGAAAGAGAATTCGTTAATAACTAATATAGACTTCATAAGAAAATAAGATATATTATCTGCTGTTGGTCCATCAGTTCCTCCTATAATCCCTATTGAATAAGCAGCTTTCGTACTATATATATATCTTATTAAAGTTATCAAAACAGATATAAACAAAGAAATCATTGTATGTATTTTGAAATCATACTTTTTTATAATCCTATATTTCATAAAAGCTACTCCTTTAACTATTTAATTCTTAATAATTTCATTTTATCACTTAATTCAGTATTGTTCCATATTTTGTAATATTAGCGGTATTTTAATGAGTGCCATTTTCCGATTAAGAAGATATATATTTTATAATTTTGAAACGAAAAAAGAATCCTCATAATCGAGGATTCTTCTACTTTTTCTACTTTTCTTTTATTGAAATCAATAACTCTCTATCAGAAACCACATCAGCTTCCTTTACATAAACCTTATCTATTACTCCATTACTTCTGGATACTATAGTAGTCTCCATCTTCATAGCCTCTATTATTATAACAGGTTGATTCTCTTTAACTTCATCGCCCTCTTTAACCAATGCCTTTACAACCTTTCCAGGAATACTAGCTCCAACTTCGAGCTTGTTGTTAAGGTCTGCTTTAAGAACTGTTTTTACATTTGTTGAGAAATGTTTATCTTCCATTTCAACTTCTCTTCTCATACCGTTTAGCTCAAATGTAAGTGTTCTCTTTCCATCTTCTTTAGCATCTGCTATTTCTACCAATTTTATAGTAAGAACCTTACCAGGCTCTATTTCAACTTCGCATTCTTCACCCTTGTTTAATCCGTGGAAGAACACATCACTTTCAAGCTTTGATACATCATTGTACTCCTTAAGATGAGATAAATATTCTTCATATACCTTAGGATATAAGCAATAACTTATTATATTTCTCATATTAGTGTTCATATTGAACTTTTCATCTAACATTTTCTTTACCTGATCAAAATCAACATCTTCTAAAAGCTCTCCAGGTCTTACATCGATAGGTTTTTCTCCCTTTAATACAACCTTTTGAACATCTTTAGGGAATCCACCTTCAGGTTGACCTATCATTCCTCTAAAATAATCTACTACAGAATCTGGGAATGAAACTTCTGATCCTTTTGTAGCTATGTTTTCTTTATCAAGTCCATTTTTAGTCATGAATATAGCTAAGTCTCCAACTACTTTTGATGAAGGTGTAACTTTTATTATATCTCCTAATATTTCATTCGCTTGTTTGTAATTGTCTTTTACTTCTTTAAATTTATTTCCAAGACCCAAGCTTTCAACTTGTGGTTTTAAGTTAGTATATTGTCCTCCAGGTATTTCGTATTTATATATTTCTGATGATGATGTTTTTAAGTCACTTTCAAATTTAGAGTATACATTTCTAAGTTCTCTATAGTATTCTCCTATTTCATATATTCCTTCAAGATCTATTTTAGTGTCTCTATCTGTATTTTTCAAAGCTTCTACTAAACTGTTCATAGATGGTTGACTTGTAAGTCCTGCCATAGATTCAACAGCAGTATCTACTATATCAACTCCCGCTTGAGATGCCATTAAAAGTGTTGAAAGTCCATTTCCACTAGTATCATGAGTATGAAGATGAATTGGAATTCCAACTTCTTCTTTTAATGCCTTTACAAGCTCGTATGCTGCATATGGCTTTAAAAGTCCTGCCATATCTTTTATAGCTATCATATGAACTCCCATTTTTTCAAGTTCTTTAGCCATATTTATATAGTATTTAGTAGTGTATTTAGTTTTAGTAGGATCTAGTATATCTCCACTATAGCATATAGTACCTTCTACCAAACTTCCTGTATTTAAAGCTTCATATATTGGTAATCTCATATTATCTATCCAGTTCAAACTATCAAATATTCTAAATATATCTATACCTCTGCTTGATGACTGTTTTATAAATTCTTTTAATACGTTATCCGGATAATTTTTATATCCTACAGCATTAGAAGCTCTAAGAAGCATCTGGAACATCACATTAGGTATGTTTTCTCTAAGTTTTTCAAGTCTTAACCATGGCGACTCCTTAAGGAATCTATATGCCACATCATAAGTTGCTCCTCCCCACATTTCAAGCGAGAATAAATCATTCATGTTATGACTTACAGCCTTTGAAACTTTTAAAAGATCGTTAGTTCTAACTCTAGTAGCAAATAATGACTGATGTGCATCTCTCATAGTAGTATCAGTCAATAATAGCTTTTTCTCATCCTTAACATACTCCATAAACTTTTTAGTTCCAAGCTTTTTAAATAAATCTCTAGATCCTTCATTCATTATTATAGATTCATCTATCTTAGGTGATTTTGGCATATCAAAATCCATCTTAGTTCCACAAGCCTCATTTACAGTTACATTACCTATAAATTGTAATAACTTAGTTCCTCTATCTTTTCCTTCTTTTATTTCAAATAATTCTTCAGTTTCATCCACAAACTTAGTATCACACTTACCTTCTACAAAATCAGAGTGATTTAATACATTTACCAAAAATCCTATATTAGTCTTAACCCCTCTTATTCTAATCTCCTTTATAGATCTTAGCATCTTTCTTATAGAGTTTTTAAACGTTCTATCCCAAGATATAGTTTTAACCAACAAACTATCGTAGTGAGGCGTTATTTCAGATCCCGTAAATCCATTTCCCCCATCAAGTCTTATACCAAAACCTGATCCAGTTCTATAAACATGTATTTTACCTGTATCTGGCATAAAGTTGTTCTTAGGATCTTCCGTAGTTATTCTACACTGTATAGAGTATCCATTTAACTTTATATCATCTTGAGATTTTATATTTATTTCGTCACTATCTAATGAGTAGCCTTGAGATACAAGTATTTGACTTTGAACTATATCAATTCCCGTTACCATTTCAGATACAGTATGTTCAACTTGTATTCTAGGATTCATCTCTATGAAATAATAATTTTCATCAGCATCTACCAAAAATTCTAAAGTTCCCGCACTATGGTATCCTACATGATTTGCAAGTTTTAGAGCATCTTCACATATTCTATCTCTAACATCTTCACTAAGTCCAAATGCTGGAGCAAACTCTATTATCTTTTGATGTCTTCTCTGAACAGAACAATCTCTTTCATAAAGATGAACTATATTTCCATTTTTGTCTCCAAGTATTTGAACCTCTATGTGCTTTGGCTTTCTCAAATACTTTTCTATAAATATACAAGCTTTACCAAATGCTTTTTTAGACTCACTAACAGCTCTGTCAAACTCTAAAGCTAAATCTTCTTCTCTTTCTATTACTCTCATACCTCTTCCGCCACCACCATTAGAGGCTTTAAGCATAATAGGGTATCCTATTTGTCTTGCTATTATAATTCCTTCTTCTGCTGTTTCAATAGAATGATCAACTCCAGGTATTGTAGGTACATTTGCTTCTTTAGCAACCTTTTTAGAGTTTATTTTATCTCCCATTCTATCCATAACCTCAGGAGATGGTCCTATGAACTCTATATCATTTTCTCTACACATTCTAGCAAACTCTGCATTTTCTGATAAAAATCCATAACCAGGATGTATTGCATCTACATTCTTCTTCTTTGCTATATGAATTATAGATTCCATATCTAGATAAGCTTCAATAGGTCCCTTATCTTCTCCTATTAGATATGATTCATCTGATTTACTTCTAAAAAGACTATACTTATCTTCCTTTGAATATATTCCTACAGTTCTAATTCCAAGCTCTGAACAAGCTCTGAATATTCTTATTGCTATTTCTCCTCTATTAGCTACCAATACTTTTTTAAATTTTTTAATCATCTCTACGCCCTCTTTCTTCGAATTATATATTTATATTACCATATATTGTTCGTGTTTTGTATGTTTTTTGTATTTTTCTGTTATTTAATCCCATATCAATATCATATTAATTTAAGTCAAAACTTGTTTTTTTAAAATAATCTCATTTATTTCTTCTTTATATGCTTCCATCTTTATTTAATTAATATTTTCATCGTTTATACTTTATTTTATTAACTCATTTCATTATATTCTTAATTAAATAAATTGTCAATCTTTCAATACATTCTTATTGTTCAATTTATTCATATAATTATTCATTCACCTTTGAGTTAAAATTTACATAAGGTAATTGTAAATATCTTATCTTTTAAAGTAGGTGAATAATTTAATGTTTAATAAATATAGATTTTTAATAGCGGGAGTTAATACTAAAGTTCCACTTAAAAACAAAAGTATGGTTAATTATATAAACTTTGATAACGCTGCTACTACTCCACCTTTTATGTCTGTACTTAAAGAAATCCTCTATTTTTCAAACTGGTATTCATCCATCCATAGAGGTAAAGGATATAAATCACAACTTTCTTCTGATGTATATGATGAATCCAGAGAGATAGTTGCTAATTTTGTTGGAGCAGATATGAATAATAAGGAAATTATATATGTGAAAAATGCAACAGAAGGTATCAATATGCTTTCTAATATACTTCGTAAAGATAACAATAACTCTGTTGTTTTATCAACTTGTATGGAGCATCATTCTAATGATTTGCCATGGAGAAAGGGTAATATTGATTATGTTAAAATAGATAACTTAGGAAGACTTGACTTAAATGATTTAGAAGAAAAATTGATTGAATACAATGGAGATGTTAAACTTGTAACGGTTACAGGGGTATCTAATGTAACAGGATACAAAAATCCAATACACAAAATAGCTAAAATAGCACATAAATACAATTCAAAAATACTAGTAGATGGAGCTCAACTAGTTCCTCATACAAAAGTAAATATGAAAAATGTAAACTCACCTGATCATATAGATTATTTAGTTTTTTCTGCTCATAAAATGTATGCACCTTTTGGAAGTGGAGTATTGATAGGACCTAAATCTACATTTAAAAATAACGATCCTGACTATGTAGGAGGTGGAACAGTAGACATTGTTACTCACGAAACCGTCATCTGGGCAGATCCTCCAGATAAAGACGAAGCAGGTACACCTAATTTAATGGGTGTAGTAGCCCTTACAAACGCAATCAAGACCTTGTCACTACTAAATATGAATAACCTAGAAAAATACGAGGATAATCTGTTAAATTACGCTATGAGACGTATGAAAAACATACCTGATATTAAAATATACGGAGATACCGATAATATGAAAGACAGAACTAGTATTATACCATTTAATATTGAAGGGCTTTCTCATGAGGCAGTAGCAAAAATGCTATCTTTAGAATACGGAATAGGCGTTAGAAATGGATGTTTTTGCGCTCAGCCTTATATACAAAACCTTCTCAATGTATCACCAGAAGAAATAAAAGAAAAAATGTTAATTCCTAATTCCCCAAAACCAGGAATGGTTAGAGTAAGTTTTGGCATATACAATGACTTTAATGAAATAAATGTATTGATAAAAGCTTTATATGAAATAGTTAATAACAAACAACATTATATAGATAAATATGAAGATAAAAATGCTATTCACAGATGTTAAAATTCGTCTACTCGCTAACTCGGTGACTCATATCGCAACAATCCCTACGGTCTTTGTTGCTCAAAAATAGTTGTAAATATAGCTTTATTAAAAAGTTATCCATAGATTCAAAATCATCTAATTTTCTACTCATTAAAAAAGGTTTAGTATATATTTAAATATATACTAAACCCTTTTAATTTTCCCTTATAAACTTTAGATAACTTTCTATATTTCTTTCCATTTTATTATCACCAGGACTATAATATATAGAATCCTTTATATTATCAGGTAAGTATTGTTGGTCTACATAATTGTTCTTATAATCATGAGGATATTTATACTGTATACCTCTACCTAAATTCTTAGCTCCATTATAATGAGCATCTTTAATGTGGTCAGGTATTTGACCAACATCTGTCGTATCTAGTTCATAAAGAGCCTTATCAATAGAAGTATGCGTAGAATTTGACTTAGGAGAAGTAGCAAGCAATAAAGTTGCTTGGGCAAGAGGTATTCTAGCTTCTGGAAACCCCAATTGATTAGCACTATCTACGCACGACTTTACTATGGTAATAGCATTAGGGTAAGCCATCCCTATATCCTCACTGGCAATAACCAGTAACCTTCTGCATATACTTATAAGATCTCCCGCCTTTATAAGTCGTGCTAAATAATGTATACTCGCATCAGGATTACTTCCTCTAATAGACTTTTGTAATGCACTTAATATATCATAGTGACTATCTCCTGATTTATCATAATCCAGAACATTTTTTTGAGTACATTCCTTAGCCTTTTCTATATTAACAGCTATTTCACCATTTTCATTTGGATTAGTTGAGTACACACAAAGTTCAATACTATTAATGGCTCTCCTTAAATCTCCACCACTTACACTAGCTATATACTCTATTGCATTTCCATCAAATACTATATTTATATCGAATAGATCCTTTTTTATAATTGATATAGCCCTTTTGATTCCTTGTATTATATCACCTTTTTGTATACTCTTAAATTCGAATATAGTAGATCTACTTAGTATAGCCTTATAAATATAGTGATATGGATTTTCTGTAGTACTTGCAATCAACGTTATCTTTCCATTCTCCATGAACTCAAGAAGCGATTGCTGTTGCTTTTTATTAAAATTTTGTATCTCATCTAAGTAAAGTAAAATACCATTCATACATTCTAGGCTATCCAAATCTTTTATAATTTTTTTTACATCTTCTAAAGATGAATTTGTTGCATTTATCTTATAAAACTTTTTATTCGTTTCATTGGCCACTATATTAGCAACAGTAGTCTTCCCTACTCCAGGAGGCCCATAAAATATCATATTAGTTATATATCCAGATTTTAATATTCTACTTAATATTTTATTTTTCCCTATTAAATGTCTTTGTCCCACTATATCATCTATTTCTTTAGGCCTTATTCTATCAGCTAATGGTTTCATATGTATCACCACTCTTTACTTTAATTTGAAAAAGCCCTAATAATATTAGGACTTCAAATAAATGCTACTTTTTAATTTTATTTAGTTCGTCTAATAATTTAGCATTAAGGATTCTTATATGAGTTCCCTTCATACCTAAAGATCTAGACTCTATAACGCCTGCGCTTTCAAACTTTCTTAAAGCATTAACTATAACAGATCTAGTTATTCCTACTCTATCTGCTATTTTACTAGCAACAAGTAGTCCTTCCATTCCATCAAGCTCTCTGAATATATGTTCAACAGCTTCAAGCTCTGAATAAGAAAGAGTTCCTATAGCCATTTGAACTACAGCTTTCTTTCTCATTTCTTCTTCTATTTCTTCAGATTTAGCTCTAAGGATTTCTATACATACAACTGTAGCACTATATTCTGCTAATACTAAATCTTCATCCGTAAATTCATTATCAAATCTAGAAAGTAGTAAGCTTCCCACTCTTTGTCCACTACCTATAATAGGAACTATAGTTGTAAACTTTCTTGAACCTTCAACATCATGCTTAAATATTTCTAAGAATTTATCTCCAGTTATATTCTCAACAGTCTCTGTAACCTTCATTATATTTGCTGTATATTCATCTGGTAATTTTTCTTCTCCAGTATCTTCATCAGATACAATAAGGCTTCCTTTGATATCTGTTAGATTTACTCCTAATATTTTGCCTTTTCCACTTATTATATAAGTATTAGTATTTAAAACTTCACTTAATATTTCACACAATTGTGGGAAAGAAACAGGTTCTGTACCTGATTTTTGTAATATTTTATTTATTTTTCTGGTCTTATTAAGTAATTCACTAGCCATAAGTATCCTCCTATTCAAACTGTATACACTAATCTATGGAATCAAAATTTTTTAGAATCTTTATAATTTTCCACACTATATACATGACACATTTGAAATGTTATCACAATTTTTCAAATTAATCAACGTTTTTTAGCTGATTTTCGACTTTTTTTTCGTAATCACATTCTTTATTTGAACATATTATTTTTTTATCTTTTTTAGTTTCTTTATGAACTAAATATTCGCCACATTTTTCACATTTTTCTCCAGTAGGTTTATTCCACGAAATAAAATCACATTCAGGATACTTGTCGCATCCATAAAAGGTTCTTCCTTTTTTACTTTTTCTAATTATTATTTCGCCTTCTTTACATTTAGGACATTTAACTCCAGCTTTATTTAGAAGAGGTTTTGTAGTTTTACACTCTGGATAATTTTTACAAGCTAAGAATTTTCCGAATCTACCATATTTTATAACCATATTTAATCCACATTTTTCGCAAATTTCATCAGTTTCTTGTTCTATAGTTATTTTTTCTATTTTTTCTTGCGCTATTTCTATAGCTTCTTCTAGAGGCGCGTATACCTGTTTTACTACATCCTTCCAAGGTATATCTCCTTCTTCAACTGAATCAAGCATAGTCTCCATATCTGCAGTAAAATCTAAATCTATAAATTTCTGAAAATTTTCTTCCATTATTTCATTTACTAACAGCCCAAGCTCAGTTAAGTATAAACTATTTCCTTTTTTTTCTACATACTCTCTAGCAAGTATAGTTCCTATTGTAGGAGCGTATGTACTAGGTCTTCCTATACCTAGTTCTTCTAGAATCTTAACGAGGCTTGCCTCTGTATATCTTGCTGGTGGCTGTGTGAAATGTTGTTTTGGAATTATATTATCAATGTTAACTTGCATACCCTGTTCTATTTTAGGAAGCAACTTATCTTCTTTGTTCGAAATTGTATATACTTTTAAGAACCCATCAAATTTAAGCTTATGACCTGTTGTTTTAAATATATAATCCCCAACTTTACCTTTTACATTGTAACTCTCATATACCGCATCTTTCATCAAACTCGATACAAACCTTGTCCATATAAGATTGTACAGCTTATATTGTTCATCACTTAAAGATTCCTTAATCAATTCAGGTGTTCTATCTATACCTGTAGGTCTTATAGCTTCATGCGCATCTTGTACTTTTTTGCCTTTCTTTTGCTTATTCTCAAAACCCTTGTAATAGTTTTCACCTAAATTTTCTAATATATAATCTTTTCCTTTTCCTAATGCTTCATCCGATATTCTATATGAATCTGTTCTTATATAAGATATCAGACCTGCTGTTCCTTGACCTTTAATATCTATACCTTCATATAACTGTTGTGCTACTATCATAGTTTTCTTTGTAGAAAATCCTAACTTATTAGCTGCTTCTTGCTGCAGGGCACTTGTTGTAAATGGCCTAGGACCAGATTTGCGTCTTTCCTTAACCTCTATACTTTCTATCATTAAATTCTTATCAGATATTTCATTTAATATAGCATCTACTTGATCTTTATCTTTTAAGTCTATTTTTTCATTTAATTTTCCATAAAATTTGAATTCAACTTGCTTTTCTTCTATTTCAGATATTATATCTATGCTCCAGTATTCTTCAGGTTCAAACTTATTTATTTCTCTTTCTCTATCACATATTATTTTAGTGGCAACAGATTGCACTCTTCCCGCACTAAGGCCTTTTCTTATTTTCTGCCATAAAAGAGGACTTATTTTATATCCTAACAATCTATCCAATACTCTTCTAGCTTGTTGAGCATCTACAACCTTTTCATCTATCTCCCTTGGATTTTTTATAGCTTTTTTTATAGCTTCCTTTGTTATTTCATTAAATTCTATTCTACAATTAGAAGTTTCCTCTAGTTGTAAAATATGAGCTAAGTGCCAAGATATTGCTTCACCTTCTCTATCGGGGTCAGTAGCCAGAAAAACTTTTTCAGCTTTTTTAGCTTCCTTCTTTAACTCATTAATAACAGGTCCTTTTCCCCTTATATTAATGTAGTAAGGTTCAAAATCATTTTCTACATCTACCCCTAATTTACTTTTAGGTAAATCCCTAACATGTCCAACGGATGCTTTAACTGTATAATTTCTACCTAAAAATTTGCCTATAGTTTTAGCTTTAGCCGGTGATTCAACTATAACTAAGTTCTTTGCCATTAAGTGCACCCCCACAATTCATTTTATACTATATATTTTATTTCCTAACTCCGTTACTATACCCTTTATTTCTAAAATGTTTAAAATTCCTAATATATCTTTTATATTAAGCCTAGTATACTCACAAATAAAATCTACATGTAATGATCCGTTATTCTTTAATATTGTAACTATTTTTCTCTCATCATTAGACAAATCTATTTGATATTCATTTTCTTTTTTTACATTATTATAAACAATATCGTATTCCTCAAGTATGTCATCTACACTAGAAACAAGTTTAGCACCGTCTTTTATTATTTTGTTACTTCCTTTACTCATAAAAGAGTTAATATTTCCAGGAATAGCAAAAACATTCTTCCCATGATCTAAAGCGTAGTTCATGGTTATTAACGATCCACTTTTCTCACTTGCCTCAACTATTAAAACTCCATCCGATATACCGCTAATTATCCTATTTCGCATAGGAAAATACCCTGGTCTAGCTTCTGTTCCAGGTGGATATTCACTCAATATAATTCCTCCACTTTCAATTATATTGTTCATAAGATGTATATTCTGTTTTGGATATGGCATATCTATAGAAGATCCTAATACCGCTATAGTCTTCGAATCTCCATTTAAACAACCTAAATGACTATAATAATCTATCCCTACTGCCATACCACTTATTATATTAATTCCAAGTGAGGATAGTTCTTTGCTAATTTTATTTGCACAGAATATTCCATAATTCGTAGGTTTTCTCGATCCTATCATAGCTATACAAAATCCATTCAATAAATCCTTATTTCCCTTAAAATAAAGTATATGCGGTGGATCATATATATGTTTTAACCTCTTAGGATAATTAGAATTATTTATTGTTATGTAATTCATTTCATGTTTTTTTAGATTTTCTTTTATCTGCTGTAAATAAGTTGAACTTCTATAGTTTACTATACTTTTCTTTATTTTTAAACTTATATTTGGTATTTTATATATTTCTTCATCCGATATAATATCAAAATTTTGAATATCAGTAAAATAATCATCTATTTTTTGTATAGTTTTATACCCTATACCTTTTATATGAGACAACAAAAGGTACATATCATCCATATTCATAAATAAACTCCTCAATATTTTATAATTTATTGGATATTATGTACATTTTACATACCATTATACATTAAATAAATTAAAATGCAAAATAAAGAAAATATCTTCGCCTATAAGACGAAGACATTTTTTTTGTTTTTTTCCCATATTAAGAATTTATCTAATTCCGGTTTTATATTGCTTAATACAAAGTAGACTACTATCATATCATCAATATACCCTACATTCTTCATAGAGTCCGGTATAAAGTCAACTGGACTTATAAAATAGTTAATCGATACTATAGCCCACACTATAGCTTCTATATTTATATCTTTATATTCTTCTGAATAATACGCATTAACCAGACTGTATAAATTTTTCATATTGTGAAAAAATTCAACTACTTTTTCTTCATTTTCATCAAACTTCATATTACTCAATTTATAATCTACTTGTAAAAGTATTTCTTCTATTTTATTACTATCATTTGAATAAATCTGAGCATTTTTTCTAGCATTTTTAAAGTACTCAGAACTCAATATATCTTTAGCTACTTGACTTGGATTTATCATTAAATAAACCATCCTTTCTATATTGATTATAATAGTATTATATCAAAATAATATACATTTATATACATTTTTAATAAATACTTAATATTTTAATATTATAGTTAAATTATCACTTAATATCCAATAAAAAACTAATTATTATTTTGAAAATTGAAAATAATAATAATAATAATAATAAATATATATAAGGATGTGATTTTATGAACAAAAATTATAAGGATGATAACAAATATCCTGATGCAATTGATAATCAAGATAAAACAGAATATGCCCCAGAATTGACAGCAGGTAGTAGATATTCAATGAAAGAAAGAAGAAAAGATGATTCTAAGGTAAGTATAATGGGATATTTAGCTATTTTTGCTTCTATAGTATCTTTATTTACTTATCCAGTAACATTTGGTGTCATTGGTATAATACTTGGTGTAATCTCTATATATTCAGGTGCTAAAACACTTGGCTACTGGGCAATAGGTATAGGAATTGTAACATCTGTTTCAAGTTTATTTTTTAGAGTAGCTCTAATATCTTATATATTCTCTATGTTCTATCGTTAAATAAACAAAATGGCTGTCTCAAAATTATTTTGAGACAGCCATTTTGTTTATTTTATACGCAATATATACAAAAAAATTACGTGGCTACGTCCTACTCTCCCAGGAGGCTGCCCTCCAAGTACCATCGGCGCTAAAGAGCTTAACTTCTGTGTTCGGAATGGGAACAGGTGTATCCTCTTTGCTATAATAACCACATATTTGGAGCGGGTGAAGGGAGTCGAACCCTCGCAGCTGGCTTGGAAGGCCAGAACTCTACCACTGAGTTACACCCGCATAAAGTATTAAATTAATACTTTCAAAATTGATCAGATTTAAATTAGGTTAAGTCCTCGATCTATTAGTATCCATCAGCTGAACTCATTACTGAGCTTACACCTTGAACCTATCAACCAGGTAGTCTTCCTGGGATCTTACTCTTACGATGGGAAATCTTATCTCGAGGTTGGCTTCGCGCTTAGATGCTTTCAGCGCTTATCCATTCCATACATAGCTACCCAGCTATGCCACTGGCGTGACAACTGGTGCACCAGAGGTATGTCCATCCCGGTCCTCTCGTACTAAGGACAGCTCCTCTCAAATTTCCTACGCCTGCGACGGATAGGGACCGAACTGTCTCACGACGTTCTGAACCCAGCTCGCGTACCACTTTAATGGGCGAACAGCCCAACCCTTGGGACCTACTACAGCCCCAGGATGTGATGAGCCGACATCGAGGTGCCAAACCTCCCCGTCGATGTGGACTCTTGGGGGAGATAAGCCTGTTATCCCCAGGGTAGCTTTTATCCGTTGAGCGATGGCCCTTCCACGCGGAACCACCGGATCACTAAGCCCGACTTTCGTCCTTGCTCGACCTGTATGTCTTGCAATCAAGCTCCCTTTTGCCTTTGCACTCTTCGCACGATTTCCGACCGTGCTGAGGGAACCTTTGGGCGCCTCCGTTACTCTTTGGGAGGCGACCGCCCCAGTCAAACTGTCCACCTGACAGTGTCCCAAGACCAGATTCATGGTCTATGGTTAGAATCTCAATATTACAAGGGTGGTATCCCAAGGGTGACTCCACGAAAACTGGCGTTCTCGTATCTCAGTCTCCCACCTATCCTGTACATGTAATATCGAAATCCAATGCCAGGCTACAGTAAAGCTCCATGGGGTCTTTCCGTCCTGTCGCAGGTACCCGGCATCTTCACCGGAATTACAATTTCACCGAGTCTTTTGTTGAGACAGTGCCCAAATCGTTACGCCTTTCGTGCGGGTCGGAACTTACCCGACAAGGAATTTCGCTACCTTAGGACCGTTATAGTTACGGCCGCCGTTTACTGGGGCTTAAGTTCAATGCTTCGACCTAAGTCTAACACATCCCCTTAACCTTCCAGCACCGGGCAGGCGTCAGCTCCTATACATCGTCTTTCGACTTAGCAGAAACCTATGTTTTTGGTAAACAGTCGCTTGGGCCTATTCTCTGCGGCCTCTTCAGGCATACACCCTAATGAGGCACCCCTTATCCCTAAGTTACGGGGTCATTTTGCCGAGTTCCTTAACAAAAGTTCTCTCGCTAGCCTTAGAATTCTCTTCTCACCCACCTGTGTCGGTTTGCGGTACGGGTACCTTTAATCTCAGTAGAGGCTTTTCTTGACAGCATGAAATCGACTACTTCGCTACTTAATTTCGCTCCCCATCACACCTCAGGATTGCATCGACGGATTTGCCTATCAATGCTCCCTTAATGCTTGGACCTACATTTCCAATAGTAGGATAGCCTATCCTTCTGTGTCACCCCATTCTTCAAACGATTATCGGTAGTACAGGAATCTCAACCTGTTGTCCATCACCTACGCCTTTCGGCCTCGGCTTAGGTCCCGACTAACCCTGAGCGGACGAACCTTCCTCAGGAAACCTTGGGTTTTCGGCCCGTAGGATTCTCACCTACGTCTCGCTACTCATGCCAACATTCTCTCTTCACTGCAGTCCACTAGTCCTTCCGGTCTAGCTTCAGCCCGCAGTGAATGCTCCCCTACCCATTGACTTACGTCAATGCCGTAGCTTCGGTAGTAAGTTTTAGCCCCGATAATTTTCGGCGCAGGATCACTCGACCAGTGAGCCTATTACGCACTCTTTAAATGAATGGCTGCTTCTAAGCCAACATCCTGGTTGTCTGTGCAATCCCACATCCTTTACCACTTAACTTACATTTAGGGACCTTAGCTGACGGTCTGGGCTGTTTCCCTCTCGACTATGAATCTTATCACCCACAGTCTGACTCCCAAGCAAAAGATAAAGGCATTCGGAGTTTGATAGTCTTCGGTAACCCATAGGGCCCCTAGGACATTCAGTGCTCTACCTCCTCATCTCTAAGCTTGAGGCTAGCCCTAAAGCTATTTCGGGGAGAACCAGCTATCTCCGAGCTCGATTGGAATTTCACCTCTACCCACAGCTCATCCCCGCACTTTTCAACGTGCGTGGGTTCGGACCTCCACGAAATTTTACTTTCGCTTCATCCTGGCCATGGGTAGGTCGCTCGGTTTCGGGTCTACGACAAGTAACTGAATCGCCCAGTTAAGACTCGCTTTCGCTACGGCTCCGGACCCTAAGTCCTTAACCTTGCTACTTATCGTAACTCGTTGGCCCGTTCTACAAAAAGTACGCGGTCACACTAAAAATGTGCTCCCACAGCTTGTAGGCATAGGGTTTCAGGTTCTATTTCACTCCCCTTCCGGGGTTCTTTTCACCTTTCCCTCACGGTACTATACGCTATCGGTCACTAAGAAGTATTTAGCCTTGGGGGGTGGTCCCCCCTGCTTCCCACAGGGTTTCACGTGTCCCGTGGTACTCTGGATTATGCTCGAAAGTCTTCTTGTTTCATCTACAGGACTATTACCTTCTACGGTGGGTCTTTCCAAACCTCTTCGACTACAATACCTCTTTCTTAATGAGCATATCCGCAACCCCTATGAAGAAAACTTCATAGGTTTGGGCTAATCCCCTTTCGCTCGCCGCTACTCAGGGAATCGATTTTTCTTTCTCCTCCTCGGGGTACTTAGATGTTTCAGTTCCCCCGGTTCCCCTCCTTAGACTATGAATTCATCTAAGGATACCTAGACATTACTCTAGGTGGGTTTCCCCATTCGGAAATCTCCGGATCAAAGATTGCTTGCATCTCCCCGAAGCTTATCGCAGCTTACCACGTCCTTCATCGGCTCTTAGTGCCAAGGCATCCGCCCTACGCCCTTAATAACTTAACCTTAATTTATTTAAATCTGTTCAATTTTCAAAGTACTAAAGTACATTATCAACGAATTTACAAAGTAAATTTTGTTAATAAACGCACTAATTTTGAGGAATAAACCCTCAAAATTAAACAGTAGGTTATTTCTCCTTAGAAAGGAGGTGATCCAGCCGCACCTTCCGATACGGCTACCTTGTTACGACTTCACCCCAGTCATTGATTTCACCTTCGGCAGATTCCTCCTTACGGTTGGATATCTGACTTCGGGCGCCCCCAACTTCCGTGGTGTGACGGGCGGTGTGTACAAGACCCGGGAACGCATTCACCGCGACATTCTGATTCGCGATTACTAGTAACTCCAGCTTCATGCAGGCGAGTTTCAGCCTGCAATCCGAACTGAGACTAGCTTTAAGAGATTAGCTTGACCTCGCGGTTTCGCAACTCTCTGTACTAGCCATTGTAGCACGTGTGTAGCCCTAAGCATAAGGGGCATGATGATTTGACGTCATCCCCACCTTCCTCCGAGTTATCCTCGGCAGTCTCTCTAGAGTGCCCATCCGAAATGCTGGCAACTAAAGATAAGGGTTGCGCTCGTTGCGGGACTTAACCCAACATCTCACGACACGAGCTGACGACAACCATGCACCACCTGTCACCTCAGTCCCCGAAGGGAAAGCTTCGATTAAGAAGCGGTCTGAGGGATGTCAAGCTTAGGTAAGGTTCTTCGCGTTGCTTCGAATTAAACCACATGCTCCGCTACTTGTGCGGGTCCCCGTCAATTCCTTTGAGTTTCACTCTTGCGAGCGTACTCCCCAGGCGGAGTGCTTAATGCGTTAGCTGCGGCACCGAGGGGGGTAACCCCCGACACCTAGCACTCATCGTTTACGGCGTGGACTACCAGGGTATCTAATCCTGTTCGCTCCCCACGCTTTCGTGCCTCAGCGTCAGTTACAGTCCAGAGAGCCGCCTTCGCAACTGGTATTCCTCCTAATATCTACGCATTTCACCGCTACACTAGGAATTCTACTCTCCTCTCCTGCACTCAAGCCCTACAGTTTCAAAAGCTTACTACGGTTGAGCCGTAGCCTTTCACTTCTGACTTGCAGGGCCGCCTACGCACCCTTTACGCCCAGTTATTCCGGATAACGCTTGCCCCCTACGTATTACCGCGGCTGCTGGCACGTAGTTAGCCGGGGCTTCCTCCTAAGGTACCGTCATTATCTTCCCTTAGGACAGAGCTTTACGACCCGAAGGCCTTCATCGCTCACGCGGCGTTGCTGCATCAGGGTTTCCCCCATTGTGCAATATTCCCCACTGCTGCCTCCCGTAGGAGTCTGGACCGTGTCTCAGTTCCAGTGTGGCCGATCACCCTCTCAGGTCGGCTACCCATCGTCGCCTTGGTGAGCTTTTACCTCACCAACTAGCTAATGGGACGCGGGTCCATCCTACACCGATAAAATCTTTGACATTTCTAAGATGCCTTAAAAATGTATTATCTCGTATTAGCATATCTTTCGATATGTTATCCGTGTGTATAGGGCAGGTTACCCACGCGTTACTCACCCGTCCGCCGCTAAGATTAAGAAGCAAGCTTCTTAATCTCCGCTCGACTTGCATGTGTTAGGCACGCCGCCAGCGTTCATCCTGAGCCAGGATCAAACTCTTAAATAAAAGTTTGTCAGTACTCAGTAACTGACTTTATGTTTGTTGTTTCCGAAAATCACTGGTGTGATTTATTTATAACCTACTGTTTAATTTTCAAAGTTCATTTGTTTGCTTCGTGTGTTTCGTGTTTGCCTCGTTGTTGAGGACAAGTAATAATATATCACCTTTGGAATGTTTCGTCAATACTTTTTTAGATTTTTAAAATTTCTTTTTAAATAATTTCTTTTTTTCTTTTTTATTGTATTTTAAAAAAAGGTTTTTGTAGTCATTAGTCGAATATTCGTTCTATTAGATTTATTTTCGACTCAAAATGACAAGGAGGTTATTATGTTAAAAAAAATAATAGGTTTGATATTTCTCATTTCACTTACGCTATTGTTCACATCATGTTCCCCATCTAATACAGATACTTCAAGTAATCAATTTGAACAATATAAAGAAGAAAAGCCCTATACCCAAAATAGTACACAATCAAATAATATAGATAGTATTATAAAAATCCATTTTATAGATGTAGGTCAAGCAGATTCTATACTTATTCAAAATTCAAACAACAATACTATGTTAATAGATGCTGGTAATAACGACGATTCAGACTTAGTTATAAATTACATTAAATCTCAAGGCATAAATACCATTGATTATATAATAGGAAGTCACCCACACGAGGATCACATAGGAGGACTTGATGCCGTTATTGATTACTTCAATATAAGCAAAGTGATTTTACCAAAAGCTAAATCTACAACAAAAACGTATAAAGATGTTTTGTTATCTATAAAAAACAAGAAACTTAGTATAACGCCTGCTGTAGCTGGTAAATCATTTTTTTTAGGAGATATAAAATGTGAAATACTCGCTCCAAATAATTCAGAATATGATAACTTAAACAATTATTCAATAGTATTGAAGCTTACTTACAAAAATAATTCATTCTTATTCACAGGAGATTGTGAAGATATTTCAGAAAACGAGATAATATCTTTAGGATATAATTTAAAATCTGATTTATTAAAAGTGGGTCATCACGGAAGCCATAGTTCTACTACTTCATCATTTCTGAAATCAGTAGCTCCAGAATACGCTGTAATTTCAGTGGGAAAAAACAACAAATACCATCATCCTACTCAAGAAACTTTAGATAAACTACATTCTCAAAATGTTAAAATATATAGAACTGATGAGTTAGGAAATATAATAGCTACATCAGACGGAAATAATATAGTTATAGATAAAAGTCCAACAAAAAATTCAGTTACTATAGATGCTTTAAATACTGTCCAGTACGTATACATAACAAAAACGGGCAAAAAATACCATAAAAAAGATTGTAGTTCTTTAAAAAATACTACAATACCTATAAGTTTAGAAGAAGCACAAAAATCATATATGCCTTGTTCTAAATGCAATCTTCCATTTAATTGATATTTTTTAATATTTTCAGAGGATTCTAGAATTTTTTGTCTAATTATATAAATACAAGATGAAATACCTCACAATTAGTACTTTTGTACTTTTTAATACCAACATTTTATTTTTATACACTTCCCTCCAAGAAGTGTATATTTTTTTATTATGAAGCGAATTTTTATATTATATAAACTTAATGCATATATATAATCCCAATATAATAAATAAGCTTGTTACCAATACCTTTTTTCTTTTTCTATTCATCCTTTTTTTATTTTTTATTTTTTTATATACTCTACTCATTAAATTTCTCCCCCTTTACTTGTTTAATAATTCTAAATAAATAATTCTACATATATTTTTTCCCCTTTAATATACGTTATTACAATCACTGTATAATTTTATTACTTTAATCTATTGTGCTAGTTGAAATCAATTTACTTAATATGGTAAATTGATTTCAACAAAAAAATATACTCTCAAATTTAAAATCATGGATATTTTATCCAAACACTAAAGACTTGATCTTTGCTATACCTTCATCATTCCCAAGAAGTTTATTTATAAAAAATGATATATTATGAGAAAGAATTTTTATCTTAGTTCTAGTAATAAAGCCCCAGTATGACTTAGTTTTAACCCTATTTATATTTAATTGCTCCGACAATTGGGAAAAGCTAGTTTCTATTCTTCTTCTGATTTTAAATATTAATTGTCTTATGTCTTTAGGATACTGTTCTTTACTGTTATCACGTTTCAAGAAAATCAAATCTATATTTTTTTCTTTTTTCAAGTCAGGTGTTAACATTTTATTTACATATCCTTTATCACCAATTATATAACTAGAATTATACTTTTCACTTAACTCAAATACAGAATCTCTATCATCGACGTCAGCTGGAGTTATAACAACATCAGTTAAAAAACCTTCAGTTGTAGTTAACGCATGTAGTTTAAATCCAAAGTATGTCTCTTTTTTAGATGGGCAATATCCATAAGAGGCTACGCCTTTGAAACATTTGCTAAAGTGAGCTCTACCAAATTTACAAACAGGTATAGTCATACTATCTATAATTCTTATATTACTTGAATATCTAGACATAAACCTAGATAGATACTCTCTAATATTGTCTATTACACAATATAAATTTCTCTTTGTTCTATTAAATCTGCTTCTATCACCTAAATTAGGAAACAGCATAGAGAATTCTCTTTTTAAAAGACTAAAAAATGATTTTTCTGAATCTATTGTTAACAATTCCCCAACGATGCTTATAGTAATAATTTCACTATCTGAGAGTTTGCTTTCTTTGATATTTCGTCTATTTCTAATTGATATAGGTGTAATTTCATTGTATATATCATCAATGACTACAAAAATAGTTGTGAATAAATCCGTTAAATTCTCAATATTTTGGATAGAATAGTTATTAAGCTCCAACATATGAAAACCTCCTTTACAAAAGTTTTTGGATTAACTTTAGGTTTTCATATTTGTTGGAGTTTTATTATTTTAAAATTTAACTAGCACAACGGGTTACTTTATATAATATCAACATATATGTTTCTTTGAAATTTTATATATTACTTTTTTCCAACTCCAGATTATAATATCATATTCAAGGAAAAAATATCCAACAAAATCATAAAGTTATATAATTTAATTATTGGGTATAATGTTTAAATAATATAAATTTTAATGGAGTGATAAAAATGTCAAACATAGAATCGTTTTTGCCTATAGTAAACTCTGCATCCAAGATTTTAATACTTGGATCTATTCCCGGAAAAGAATCATTGAGGCAATATCAATATTATGCATACCCTCAGAACCAATTTTGGAAAATAATTTACGCATTATTCAATACACCTATTGATTATAATTATAATGAGAAAATATTATTTTTGAAAAAAAATAATATTGCTCTATGGGATGTTATAAAATCATGCTATCGCGAAGGAAGCCTTGATTCAAATATTAAAATGGAAGAAGCTAATGATTTTAAATCCTTATTTAATAATCATCCAAATATAGAATATGTATTTTTCAATGGATTAAAAGCATACAACGTATTTGAAAAGAAAATAGGGTTTGATTTTGAAAATATTAAATTCCAAAAATTGGAATCTACAAGTCCTGCTAATACTAAAAAGTTCGAATATAAATTAGATAATTGGAGTATAATCAAAAATGTTATAAAAGAATGAGAATCAGATACGTCTGATTCTCATTCTTTATAATTATATCAACATCGTCATTTTTCCAATTGTATTTTCAAACACTTCATGTTTACTTTATGCTTTTTTAAAGCATTTTTATCCATAAAATCTATTTTTACTTTATTCATTCTCTCTTATTTGTTCTAATATACTATTCATTTTATCATACGTCATCATTCCTTGAACTGCCCCTAATAAAATACCCTTTTTATCTACGAAATAAGATGTAGGAAAAGCACTAACTAAATAATTAATCGATGTTTCTCCATTTTCATCAAGTAAAATCGGAAAATCGTAGTTTCCTTTATCAATATATGATTGAACATCTTCTTTGTTTTCTTTAACATCAACCGCAAGTACTACTAAATCTTCATTTTCCTTATGTATCCTTTGTAAATCAGGCATCTCCTTATCGCAGTATCCACACCATGTAGCCCAAAAATTTATAAGAACTATTTTACCTTCATAATCAGATAATGATACTTCTTCTCCATTCAAATTCTTAAGCGTAAAGTTAGGTGCTATTTTTCCAACAGCTACTTCTTGAGATCTCTCATCTATATTTTCTTCATCAATATTTTCTTCCACTGTATTATTACTTACATCCTGTTTAGTATTATTTTCTTTACTAAACATATAAAATCCTCCAAATAACAAAGCCATAACTACAATTATACCAAATACCTTCTTATTCATATGATTCCTCCTTATATGAACAGCCTGCTTATATCAACAAGTTTATTTAAAAACATTAATACCCCAAATACAATCATAATAAACCCACATATCTTGGGTATATATATCATAATTTTTTTAGTTTTATTAAAAAACTTACTAAACATATCTATAAACAAAGCTGTCAATACAAATGGTATAGCCATACCTATAGAATAAATAAACAATAGATATATTCCTGTTGAAACGGTACCACTATTTCCTGAGTATATTAGTATAGAAGCGAGTACAGGTCCAAAACAAGGTGTCCATCCCACAGCAAATGCCATTCCCATTAATATAGATCCAAACCAATTAGTTGTTTTCATATTTATTTTTAATTTTTTTTGCATGTCTAGGAATTGTAGGTTTAAAATCCCCATCATTTTAAGTCCAAATAATATTATCAATATCCCACTAATTTTCGAAAAAATTTGTTTATTTCTTACGAAAATTTTCCCTAAAAAGCTAGCAGATGTACCCATTATTATAAATATCATTGTAAATCCAATTACAAATCCTAGAGTTCTCGTCAAAACAAGTATTTTATTATTAGAAAGTTCATCCCTAACACTAACACCTGTTATGTACATAATATATGCCGGTATTAGTGGCAATATGCACGGTGAAAAAAATGATAAAAGTCCAGCCCCAAAAGCTATAGATAACGAAACATTTTCAACCCCCATAAACACCTCCAAAAGAAACATTTAAATTATCATAATTATAATATACACTACTTTACAAGTAATTAAAAATATTTTTTTAATAAGCCATATACCTTAATCCTATAAATACTAATAGTCTCATTTACCAATAATTCAATTTCTAAAACACTAAAAAGATATTTACAAAATATATGTATTTTTTCTTAAATTAATGAATATTTATATAAGTAAAACAGTCAGGAGGATATAACAATCTTCTCAGAAAAAGTTCAGCAGTTATCAAAGCCGAATCTCTTTTAAAGGATTAAAATAGATAACTTTGCGAATAACTGAAGGGAACAAAATAGGAACACAAAACGAACAAAAAATTTTATTAAAGGTACAAAAAAAAATCCTGGCGAGAGATATTTATTCAACGGGAAGTGTATTTAATGACTAAAAAAAAGGCTCTTATGAATACTATATATATAAATAGATAAGGGATATATTTTAAATAAGATTTGAAAATAAGAAATAAAGATTTTATTGAAAAAAATTATTTATAAATAAAAACGAAGCAAAAGAAAAGTTCATATATGAAGTCTTGCCTAATCTAGATATAAGTTCATATGATAACATAAATTTAATAAATGATTATAAAGAAACAAGAATAAATATAAACGGAAAAGATAAACCTTTTTCATACTTATTGAAAGAAATAATAATAGATAATGAAGTTAAGGGAATCATATGTATCCTAATAGACTATAAAAAGAAAAAAGAAATTTTACCTACTAATTTTTTCAAAGAAGAAAATAAAGTACTCCTTGATGATATAATCGGTACAAACTCAAACTTCATTGATTTTAAACAGAAAATATCAAGGATTTCAGAAAATGATTCTACAGTTTTATTAGTAGGTGAAACCGGAACAGGTAAAGAACTATTTTCAAGAGCTATACACTCTCAAAGCAAAAGAAAGTACAACCCATTTGTACCTATAAATTGTGGTGCAATACCAGAAAACCTTATAGAAAGTGAATTATTCGGTTATGAAAAAGGAGCTTTAAGGCGCTAAAAATAGGAAAAATGGGTAAAACGGCCAACAACGGCACACTGTTTTGGATGAGTAGAGGCCACCTTTATATCTCAAACTAACTTCTTCGGTTTTGAAAACAGAACTATTGAAAGAGTTGGAGGAGTTACCTCAATTCCAATAAATATAAGAATTATCGCAGCTACAAATATTCGTTTAGATACAATGGTATTAAACAGTGCTTTTAGAGAAGATTTATATCATAGATTAAGTGTTATACCTTTATTTATTCCCCCAATAAGAAAAAGAGGAGATGATGTATTAGTTTTAGCTGATTATTTCATAGAAAAATTCTCTGAAAAACTAAATAAATCAGTAAGAGGTCTTAGCCATGAAGTAAAGCATATTTTTTTAAATTATAATTGGAACGGAAATGTTCGTGAAATTCAAAACACCATAGAATATTGTATAAATATGACAACAGCTGAATATATAGTTAAGGATGATCTACCTTTTCAGTTTCAAAATAAAGAATCTAAAAATAATATAATGACTCTAGATGAAATTGAAAAAAGTCTAGATAGAATATTAAAATGTACCCTTTGTCAAGGACATTATAAAAAGACTAAGCAAGAGAAGATGATTCTGAAGAAAGGAGTCATCTTCTTTAAATTCCATAATCTAAATATAAAAATCTATATTCATCTATTTCAGCTTTAAGCTGTCAAGTGCATGATTTTATATAAGCTTCATCCTTAAAATGTCCAAAAAATGATTCTTGGGGTTTATCCCAACAATTTCCTCGTCTAAATATTGTCCTAATCCGAAACCTTAACTAATTTTGAAAAGTAGGACTAGTGAACACCTTGATCTGAATGAATAAATGATTTGGGGAAGAGTAATATTTATTATTATTAATTTATTATTTATTGCTATATCTAGATAGCTAGTAGAAATTATAAGCTAGTATCTATTATATCTTTAATGTAATAATATCTCTCTTATATTACATATATAGTAATAATGTTATACTTTACAGTATATTTTGTTTAAATCTGATTTAAAGACTATTCTATCTCTTGATTGGCTTCATTCTTCTATGGATTAGCTTTCTTATAGGAATTTTGTATTTTTTATTATTCTTCTGATACGCTTTAAATTGTAACAAACCACTGCCTTCTAATGTCAGTTTAATTGACGTCACCTTTTCGATTCTTGAATTGTAGCTTTTAAAATCAACTCTTTTGCTGCTTCATATTTGCTTATTCTTGACTCTAAGCATCTTAGAAAAAATTATAATATCCGACCTTGACACACCAACCAGAGTACAAGATAACTAAAATTTTTCAATTAATTTTTTTACTATATCTCGTATTATTATGAACTTGTCTTTAGGAAGCAATTTTATTTCTTTTGTATCATCATCCTTTCTATCATATCGATCTTTTTAGAAGTTCGTTCTCAGCTTTCAATAAATTATTTTCTGCTTGAAGTCGTGCATACTTCTCCTCTAATGAAAGTTCTTTAGTTGTCGGTCTTCCAGAATTGGTTTTTCTTGTATCAGTTAAACCACACGCACCATTATTTCTATAAGTATCTCCACCTTTTCCCAGATCCTCTAACTCTATCAATCCCTATGATATCTACATCAAATCCACATTCTTCGAATATTTCTCTAGGAAATTTTCCGTTCTGATTCTCAGCTATAAAATTTTTCTTAAATTCATCCGTATACGTGATTGCTTTATTGGTAACATTTTTCACATATTTATTTTGTGCCAAAGTTTCTATTTGTTCTTCTGTAAATATCTTTTTACTCATTTTTTTCTCCCCCGAATTCTCATTTATTTAATTATACATAAAAATACCCTATAAAGTAGACTTTTTTATAGTGTCTACTCTATAGGGTACATTTTATATCTATCTAGACTTTTTTTCATCTTTTTATTTATAAAAGTATTCACTATTTATTATCTTGTAAAAATCTTTTTTCTTGCTTTTAAATGGTCTCGAATTAAAGAACAAGCAATCTTCAACATTATTTACACCTTCTAGTGCTTTTTTAGCTGCTATATTACTTATATTACTTGGTTTTAGTGTTTTAAAAGATTTTTTATGAGCTGGTGGGAACTGTCCTTGTTGATATACTACACCTTTTATATCATTTGGAAATCTATCACTCTTAACTCTATTAAGAACCACATTAGCCACTCCTAATCGTCCTTCTAACTGTGTATTTCCCGACTCTACCTGTATAATTTTTGCAAGTAATTTCATTTCTTCATCTGTGTACGATCTTTGTTCAAATTTTTCTTCAGAAATTAATAGATTTTCTTTTTTTATATCCACAGTAAAAGTTTCGTGTACCCAATTAATATCACAGTTTAAATTTTCAGAAACAAACCTAACCGGTATATACATTCTTCCACCTCTTAAAAAAGGCTTATAATCCAACTCATATTCTTTTGAATCTATGTATGCTACATCACTATCTGCTGTTAATTTCATTTGCTTTCCTTCATAATCAATTATCATACTTTTAGTATCTTCATTCCATCTAACTTGTCCATTTAAAGCTTCTGCTACAAATCTTGCAAGCACGAATACTGTATCGTTAATCAGTATATTCTTTTGGTCACTCTTTACGTAATTATCATTTATCTTAACACTAACTTCTACTTCAAGCGCAAAACATGAGCTTATATACAAGGATATAATAATCATCGTACAAAGCATTATCCTCAGCTTTTTTTTCATTAAATAACCCACTTTCTTATTTTTATCTCGATGTTAAAATTTAAACTCTCCAACAAACGGTCATATTATTGTCTTTTCTTGTCTAATATTATAATGATATAATATTTTTTGCTTTTTTGTCAAATCCAAACCACTATATTTATATAATATGATTATTTATTGAAGATTATTCTTTTTTTAACTTAAACTTTCCTTAAAATTCATATCTACTTTTATATATTATTATCAAAATCACCAAATTATATTATAAAAAAGTCTTTATTATAAAGATTCTCTAATGTAGACTTTCTTAAAATTACATAGCGCCAACGAGTCTTAGCAGACTCCATTTCATAAAAAAAGCCCACACTAGGCTTTGACGTCTAGTACAGGCTCATTTTCTTTTTCATATTTTTTATCTACTTTTGCATTATACACAAGACCTATAAGAAATAACATACCTCCTATTATTTTTCCTTTAGAAAAAACATCTAAGTATATATAATCTATAATAGAGCTTGTCAGTATCTGACCTATAAAAGGAAGTATAACTACATATACAGCAGGAATTTGAGGCACTATTGTGTTGAATAAATAAATTATTGAAACACCAACAAAACCTCCTAAGAAATAATGTATAGGAACGTACTTTATACTACTTAACGATGGAATGGAATTCTTCATAACAAAACACATTATAACAGAAGCTATTGTACCCATCAAATAATTTATAATAACTCCGTTTACCATTCCTTCCTCTTGAGCAACCTTCCCATTTATCATCATATTAATTACTATTGATATACCAGTTAGAAAAGCAAATAATATATACATATAATCACCCCACTATATTATAATCATAGCTATTATTCCAAACGAAATAATAGAAAAACCTATTATTTTTTCTTTCTTGAATTTATTTATAGGTATTCCAAACAACCCAAAATGATCTACTATATTAGACATCACTAGTTGACCAAATAAGCTAATTCCTACAACAAGAGTTATACCTATTTTAGGAATACAAATGTTATTTAACTGTATAGTTAAAACACTAAGCACTCCAGGCAATAAAAATAATACAGGTATTTTCCTTAAATTACATACCTTATTCTTTGTTACAATTGAAATTATAATTATAATTATAAGCCCTATAAAATGAAATATAAAAGTGCTCATATAAGGTCCTGTTATACTAGCTAGCATTCCATTTAAAAAAATCGTTATAGCTAATATAACTCCCGTTATAATCCCTAAATTTTTATACATATAAAACCCTCCATACTTTACAATACTTTATAAATACTTTATCATATTTATATAAATATTATTATGACATATGTCATGCAAGGAGGTTTTATGAAGAAAATTTCGAACAATATTCTTTTAAATCGATATATTGTTAAGCATAATATAATTAATATATTCGATGATAGTATATTAAAATACGCTCAACTTCACTACTACGAAAAAAACGAACATATACTTCAAGCTCAGTCTGAACTCAATTATTATTATTTATTTGTAGATGGTAAAATTAAAATTTCGTACCTTCTTGAAAACGGTAAATCAATATTACTCAGATTTTATACAGATTTTGATTCATTAGGAGATTTAGAACTTTTAAATAATATATCTGTTCGTTGTAATGTAGAAGCAATCGAGAACACATACCTAATAGCACTTCCTTCCAAAACATTGAGGGATAATTACTGTGATAATCCTAAGTTTTTAAAACATATAATAAATTCATTAAGCCAAAAGCTAGATGCAACATGTAATAATAGCTCATATAACCTCGTATACCCACTTATAAACAGATTATCTAGCTATTTAGTTGAACATATAACAGACAAAAATTATATCAGACTTAATTCATCATATACTGAAATAGCTCAATTTTTGGGTACAACTTATAGGCATCTAAATAGAACCTTTAACATTCTTCAATCTCAAGAAATTATAAAATATGATAACAAAACAGTATATATATTAAAAGAAGAAGAATTAAGAAAATTATCTAAAAATATATATATATAGTATAAAAGCTCAGACTTCTAAGTCTGAGCTTTTATACCTTTTTATCTACAATATGTCTAGTTTAAATTCTCCGTTAATTACATCTACAATACACCTTCCACCTTTGCTTAAATCTCCAAATAAAATTTCATCTACAAGCACAGGTTTTAATTTCGAATCTATAATTCTTATTATTTCTCTAGCTCCAAACTCTTGTGATACTCCTTTTTCAGATATATATTCTATACACGAATTTTCAAAATCAATCGATATATTCTTTTTATTTAATTTTTCTTTAAACTTCTCAAGCTCTTTTTTAGTTATATTAGCAGCCATATCATCATCTACATGATTGAATTTAACTATTTTATTAAGTCTATTTCTAAATTCAGGACTAAACAACTTCTTAACTTCATCATCTATTGCCTGTGAATTCATACATCTATCTCCAAATCCTACAAAGTTTTTGCCAATGTTTTTAGCACCTGCATTTGAAGTCATTACTATTATAACATTTTTGAAATCTGATTTTCTTCCTTGGTTGTCAGTAAGAGTTGCATTATCCATAACTTGAAGTAATACATTTAATATATCTGTATGAGCTTTTTCTATCTCATCCAAAAGTAGAACGCAATGAGGATTTTTCTTAATAGAATCAGTAAGCAATCCTCCCTCTTCATAACCTACATATCCAGGAGGTGATCCTATTAATTTAGAAGCTGAATGTTTTTCTGTATATTCACTCATATCAAACCTTATAAGCTCTATCCCTAAAGTTTTGGCTATACTTTTAGCTATTTCAGTTTTTCCAACTCCAGTAGGCCCTACGAACAACATAGATGCAACCGGTTTATTATCCTCATTAAGTCCTGCTCTTGAGAGCTTAATGCATCTTGTAACCTCTCTTATAGATTCATCTTGTCCGAATATGTTACTTTTTAAGTTGTTTTCTAAATTTTTAAGAGAATTTATTTCGTTTGCTTCTACAGTCTGTTTGGGTATATTACAAACCTTAGATACTATGTTTTCAATCATATCTTCATCTATAAGTATTTCATCTTCATTACAAGCACTTATCCTAGCATAAGCTCCTGCTTCATCTATTATATCAATAGCCTTATCCGGTAAAAACTTATCATTTATGTATTTGTCGCTGAGAACTACAGCACTTTTTATAGATTCATTTGTATATTTTACATTATGAAAATTCTCATAATTATTCTTTAGTCCATTTAGTATTTCTATTGTTTCTTTTGCAGACGGTTCCTTAATTTCTATCTTTTGAAACCTTCTATTCAATGCCTTATCTTTTTCAAAGTACTTTTTATATTCATCAAAAGTACTTGCACCTATAAATCTAATTTTTCCATCTAATAAATATGGCTTTAATAAATTAGACGCATCTAATGAACCTCCATTTAAAGCCCCTGCTCCTACTATATTATGAATTTCATCAATATAAACTATAGGATTGTCGTGATTTTTTATATTTTCTAAAACCTTTTTTATTCTTTCTTCAAAATCTCCTCTATACTTGGCTCCAGACAACATCGATCCTATATCTAGAGAAAATATTTGAGCTTTTTTTAGCTTATCAGGAACTTTTCCCTCAAGAATCAGTTTTGCAAGACCGAGTGTTATAGATGTCTTTCCAACACCAGACTCACCTATATGAATAGGATTATTTTTATTCCTTCTACAAAGTATCTGAATTGTTCTATTTAGAACATCTTCTCTTCCTATAAGAGGATCACTTTTTTCATTATTTGCAATTTCAGTAAGGTTTAAAGTATACTTATCCATCACAGATTCATTTTTTATTCCTTCTTCAATTTCATAATCTTCATATTCTTCATCTGTTACCTCATACTCTTCTTCAATACTATTGCCCAAATTATATACTAAATCCCTTTTTGTAACACCTTGATCCAGTAGATAATATTTAGCATAACTATCCTCTAGATTATATATAGCTGCTAATAAATGTTCTATATCTATAACATCTTTTCCACAACTTTCAACTTGAGCATTTGCTATTATAATAACTTGCTGAAATCCTACACTTTCTAAAGGTTCAAAATCATCTACCTTACTTATATATTCGTCTATATATATCTTTAAATTATTTTTCAATTCCTCTATGTTTGCACCACATTCTTTCAATGAATCTACGACTTTATAGTAATGTAAAGACACATAAAGCAAGTGTTCTACCGTAACATATTCACAATTATTTGTTTTTGCTTCTTCATAAGCTTTTAATATCACTTCATTTACTATATTTGTTATATTCATATTTTTACTCCTCTTCAATAGTAAGTTTAAAAGGAAATTCATCTTCTTTTGCCATATCCATGGCTATAGCAACCTTAGTAGCTGCAATATCATAAGGATATACTCCAGCAATCCCAGTTCCCTTTTTGTGTACATCAATCATTATTTTATTTGCGGATTCAATTTTTTTATTAAATATATTCATAAGTACATATACTACAAATTCCATAGTAGTATAATCATCATTGTGCATAATTACTTTATAGTGCTTTGGTTTTTTTATTTCAATCTTACTTTTTTGTATAGTTATAATGTTAGTTTCCATATTTATGCCTCCAATTTCAATAAGTAGTTCTTAGTTTTTTAATAGGTATAGATATCTCTGTTAAATACTCATCCTCATTCTTAAGTGCAAAGAAATCTAATAATGTATTTTCATAAGAACCCCCTTCAATTTCATACCCATAATCATTTATATATTGTAATAATTTTTCATATGACTCATAAGTTTTTTCATAACTTCCTTTATGGATAATACATGCATATAATCCTTCTTTTTTTATATAAATATCACAATCTTCTAATTTACGTTCACTTTTTAACAACAATTTAAAAAGTTTTGTATATTCCTTACTTTCTATAGATTCTTTACTTATCATAACACCGAGAGGATATCCACAATCCAAGTCCTTCAAATTGCAATAATTTAAAAACTTTATTATATCAATCATAAATGTTTCTTGTGAATTATTATATAAGTCAGATACAATAAAATATTCTTCATCAAGTTTTTTAATATGTACTCCTTCATGTTTTTCAGCATCAATAGCACTATACACTGTTTCTATTTTATTTTCAATATTATTGCTGATCCTTTTTAATTTACCAATTCTTTTTTTTATTTTATTATTTTCTTGTTTTAACATATTTAAGTAGTTTTCTGGGCTTTTCGTGTTTAAATAATCTTTTATATCATTTAAAGACATTCCAAGTTCCCTAAAATCTGCAAGTATACTAAAAGTATCAAATTGATTCAACGTATAGTATCTATAATTCTTTTCATTCTTATACGCCGGAGAAAAAACTCCTATCTTATCATAAAATATGAGAGTTTTTCTAGGAACTCCACATAGTTTGCTGAATTCTCCTATAGTGAGATACTCATTCATTAATCTATTTTCCATATTTATCACCCTTTTGCTAATTAAAGTATTGACTGTATAGTTACTATACATATTATTATACTATATATATCAATAGTAATTATAGAAAGTTATTATAGGTTATTTATTTACTATGCACATTATTTTACTATATATTAATAGTAATTATAGGAGGTTATTATGGATTATTTATTTTCTAAGAAGTTTACGTTCAAAGAATTTTTAAAATTTGTTGCACCAGCAGTTATATCTATGGTCTTTATATCACTTTATACAATTATAGATGGTATCTTCGTTTCAAAACTTGCTGGTCCCGATGCTTTAGCCAGTATAAACATAGTTTTGCCTATTTTCAATGTTATTTTGGGTTTTAGTATAATGATGGGTGCAGGCGGTAGTGCTCTAATATCAAAAATGCTTGGAGAAAAAAACAACAACGGAGCTAACGAAGCACTATCTTTAATTGTTTATTCAGGAATTTTAATAGGGATAATATTAACTATTGCAGGTATGATGTTTTCTACTAAAATATTTAAATTTTTAGGTGCAACCGACATACTTTTACCATACTGTATCCCTTATGGTATTGTAATTATATTATCCACTCCTATATTTATAGTTAAAACTATGTTTGAGTTTTTCGTTCGAGCTGATGGTGATTTTAATTTCAGCTTGTTTCTATCTATCATAGGCGGAGTTGTAAATATTATTTTTGACTATGTTTTTATAAAACTATTTGACCTTGGAATTTTAGGAGCTGGTTTAGCTACTGTTCTTGGGATAATAGTCTCTTTTATATTTGGTTTTTGGTATTTCTTTTCATCCAAATCAAAATTAAGTTTCTGTATTCCAAAATTTAATTTCAAACTATTAAAAGACACTATGTATAATGGTTTATCCGAAATGGTATCAGAATTATCAACTGCAATAACTACATTTTTATTCAATATATTAGCACTCAAATATGCTGGCGAAACAGGTGTCGCAGCACTGAGCATAATACTATATATACATTTTTTATTGGTATCTACATATATAGGCTTTTCTGCTGGAATATCTCCACTTATAAGTTTTAACTACGGTGCTAAAAATGAAGATAAATTAAAAGAAACTTTTTCATATTCCAAAAAATTCATTCTAGTTTCTTCTTTAATAATTTTTGCTGTATCATTAGTTTTCGCTCCATTTTTAGTAAGCGTATTCATAAGCCCAGATAATTCTGTCTACAGTTTAACTTTGATTGGACTTAGAATCTTCTCATTTAGCTTTTTATTTGTGGGATTAAATATATTTACATCGGGGTTTTTTACAGCATTTTCCAACGGCAAAATATCTTCTATAACTTCATTTTCAAGAACATTTGCTTTTGTTTTGATAGGAGTATGCTTATTTCCACCTTTATTCAAAATAAACGGTCTTTGGCTAATAGTTCCATTTGCCGAATTCATAACTGCATTTGTTTCCATAATGTTTATCAGAAAATATAAAAATACTTATATGTATTGAACAATTTGTTTCATTCTAAAGAAGGTCTCATATAACCAATGAGTCCTCCTTTTTATTTCAAATTCCTTTTTCTGTAATTAACGTCTATATTATACCATATTTCATTTCATAAACCATACTCTCCTATGCATATTTGATGTATAATAGTATGTATACGTATTTTTCACTGTATATAGTGAAAAACTAAAACCAACTCTACACAGTTAGGAGTAATAAAAATGAATTACATAATATACGACTTAGAATTTAATCAAACAAAATCAATTAAAAGCACTGTAAAAGACGCATGTAAATGTCCATTTGAAATAATTCAAATAGGAGCAATTAAGTTAGACGAAAATTTCAATACAGTAGCCACCTTCGATAGACTCGTACGACCTACAGTATATCCAACTTTAAATCCTTATATAGAAAATCTCACTAATATAGACATGTCTCAATTAAGTAAATCAGATTACTTTCCTAAGGTTTACAAAGATTTTTTAGACTTCGTAGATGACTCGAGTATTTTTTGTGTATGGGGTAAGGTTGATTTAAAAGAGCTATTTAGGAATATCCGCTATCATGAATTAAACTTACCAGTAGACACAAAATATATAGATATTCAACATCATGCTACTAAACATCTCAAATTCACTAACGGCTTTAGTGTTGGTCTTCAAAAGGCAGTGGATACTTTCAAAATACCACTTGATAAAGGATTCCATAATGCATTTAATGATGCTTATTATACAAGTGAAGTTTTTAAAATTATATATAACAAGGATATACTTCCTGAAATATACAACATGAACAAAACAGCGAGATCTAATAGCTCAAAACAAAAAGTTGATACTAATTCTTTATACAGACAATTCGAAAAAATGTATGATAGAAAAATGACTAGGCACGAAAAAAAGATCATAAAGGTTGCTTATATGATGGGAAAGACCAATCAATTTAGTGTAGATATAGAAAAAAAGACTCATGATTATGAACCGCACCCTGTCAAGTAGACAGTGGAAATAATAAAAATACAATTATGCTGCCAACGCCCTAAATTCAATAGGACTTTGGCAGTTTAATTTTTTTTGTAGTCTTTCGTTATTATAAAATATAATGTAGTCCTCGATATCTTTTTCTAGATCTAAGTAATTATTATATTTATTCAAATAGTATTTTTCACATTTTAAAATACCAAAAAAACCTTCCATAGGGCCATTGTCAATGCATTTTCCAACTCTAGACATACTTTGAGTCATCTCCGCTTCATCTATTTTTCTTTTGAATCCATGTGATGTATACTGATAACCACGATCGCTGTGTATAAGTGGTTTTCTCCCATTCAATGACTTTAAAGCTATATCTAAATTTGTAAATACAAGCTTATTATTGTTGCTATGTCCAAGATTATACGCAACAATTGAATTATCATATAAATCAAGTATTGCACTAAGATAAGCTTTTTTACCGTTTCCATATTTAAATTCAGTAACATCCGTTAGCCATTTTTCATTTGGTAAACTTGCTGAAAAATCTCGACTAAGAATGTTTTCAGCTACATGTTGAGGTGTAGATCGAATGTATCGTCTTCTTTTTCTACGAATTACACATTCTATTTTAAACAGTTTCATCAAGCGATATATTCTTTTAGTATTATATGATTTATTTAATTTCCTATTAACATTCATAGTCAATCTTCGATAACCATAAATTCCTTTTACTTCTTTATGAATATCTAAAATTGTATTTAAAACAGTCTCATTTTCCAGATCATTCTTACTGGGTTTTCTTTTTAGCCATTTATAATAAGATGAACGATTTAAATCAATAATTTCACATAGTAAAGTTATTGGAAAGTTTAGTTCCTCACTTACATATTTAACTGCATGATATTTACTATCGTGCTTTACCAACCCCTCTCGAGTTCTTCTAACTTTTTTAGCAAAGCATTTTCTGCTCTCAATTTTTCGTTTTCTGCTTCAAGTTTTTTTAACTTAAGATCAAATTTTTCTTTGGGTGTTAATTCTTCTATTGATTTTTTTCGACCTCTGCCATCCTTAAGAACTTCAGCTCCATTTTTCTCATACTTTTGAACCCACTGGTACACTTGCTGATATGAAACATCATATCTATCTGCTGTTAGTTGATAATCTTTATTATGCGAAATACAGTTTTCTGCAATTTCGATTTTTTCTTTCCAAGTAGTACTTCTTCCTTTAGTCATAGAGTTAACCTTCCTCTTCGAAGTATCGTTAAGTTCATTATGACTATTATACTTTTTAATCCATTCACTTAAAACACTCTTGCCTGATATTTCATATTTTTTTACTATATCAAGCAAAGAGTAATTGCCAGTTAAATATTCTAAAACAGCATTTGTTTTAAGTTCTTCTGAATAATTTTTCCAAGTCTTAGATTCTTTTAATCCAAGAACACCATATTTTTCATATAAATAGATCCAATGTCTCAAAGTCGTATCCACAACTCCGTATCTATGAGATATATCCGAAGCAGATAAATCTCCACTATTATATTGTTGAATAATATTATATTTTTCATTAGCTGAATACCTTGATCTTTTAGACATAAAAATGCTCCCCCTATAGTAAAACAGATTTTTTTATTTAATCTGTCTACTATAAGGGGAGCATATCATTAATCATGAGTCTTTTTTATTATGCCGATATTTTATCTTGTTTTGATTTTATCTTTTTTTCATATCTAGAATACATTACCAATGCTACTATCGAGAAAAATATTGGTCCAGCAACACTCCAAATAGTAGTCATCATATCCCCATTCATCGCAGGCTGTATTATAGAGAAGAAGTTTGCAAATCCAATAGTAAATATTACTATAACCATAGCTATACGAGAAGTTTTCTCACTCTTATATACCTCAAACGGCTTCACAATTTCTTTATTTTTCTTAAATGAATAAAATCCTCCTGCTACAAACATATATGGTATAGTCATAGCCACATTAGTCATAGCTACTAATATTACAAAGAATTTAGAAACTGTATCTCCACCAAAAGATACTAAAAGTATAATTATACCAACTATAATACATTGAATCCACATAGCATTAACAGGCATACCATCCTTAGCTTCAGTAATTTTTTCTGGCCATAAAGCCTTAGGAGTACCTTCTATTAATTGCTTAAGTGGAGAATAAGTTAACGTAAAGAAGGCTCCAGTTAATGCACACAACATAGAAATACCTGTGAACCTAGCCATCCAATTTCCCATTTGAACAGATATTCCTTGACTTACCCCAAACGCTTGTCCTAATTGGTATCCAAGATTATTCATAACAACATATCCTACATTACCCATATGAACAGCATCGCTAGATAAAATATCATTCCAATTAGTGAATGTACCTACAAAGAATATACCTACCGCATATCCTATAGCGATTATAATAGCTGAAATTGCAACACCTTTAGGAAAAGTTTTTTCTGCATTTTCAGTTTGGTCTACAAGTCCTCCAATAGCTTCTATACCTCCATATGCAAATATAGCAAATACAAGGAATGAAAGCACAGATACAGGATTTGAGTACATTGCATTTGGTGATTTTACAAATGCACTAGCATCATTTATAGGTTGAGCTAATTTTCCACCAGTTCCTATTAAAACAAGTATAGCTCCTATTATTAAAACTACATTAAGTAGTGAAACTGCAATTCCACCTATAGAAGTTATTTTTCTTATCTTATCAAGTCCCTTACTAGATACAATAGTTACAAATATCATCCATATAACAGCTAATACACCTAGCGTTTGAGTTGCTGAGAGTCCAAATAAAGACCATCCTGCTGTAGTATCTGTTCCAAATATTGCATTTGAGAAAACTACCCATATTCCAGATGCAACATTCACCATCCAAATTACATAAGATGCATACCACATAAATGTTCCTACGAACGCATATTTTGGTCCAACAGATATTGACATCCAAGAATATATTCCACCTTTTTCATTTTTAAACGCCGCACCATATTCCGCCATCATAAATGCATAAGGTATAAAAAACGTTATAGCCGATAGTATATACCACGGAATAGCACCATATCCCATTAAATAGAAAGACCTTGGAATATTGTTAAATCCAAATACAGATGTGAAGATCATTAAAATTAAAGATATTAAAGTCAATTTCTGAGTGTTTTTAGTATTAGACGCCATTTTTCTCCTCCTTGTGATTTTTACTTCAAACAGTTTACCTGTTTATTATATAATAATTTGCATAAAAATCAATATTTTTGTATTATTTTTTTTATCTATATAATTTTTTTTATATGCTTGTTTATAGATTAAATATCAATTGACAGTCTTGCAATAAAGTTATAACATTATAATGTTAGACTTTTATTTAGATATACTATGAAGCCAAACTTAATTCAGTTAGAATTTTCACCTCAACTGAATTTCTAGTTGCGTAAGTACCATATGGGCAAACTAATCCAGAAGCTGTAGAATTCTTATCTCCAGCCTTAATCGGATAAATTTATAATAGAGGAGTTTTAAAATGTCACAACAAAATTTAAGCTTTATCGATGAGATTAGAAGAAGAAGAACATTTGCAATCATTTCCCATCCCGATGCTGGAAAGACTACATTAACTGAGAAATTCTTATTATACGGAGGAGCAATTCACCAAGCCGGATCTGTTAAGTCTAGAAGATCTCAAAAACATGCTGTATCTGACTGGATGGAAATAGAAAAACAAAGAGGTATATCTGTTACATCAAGTGTACTTCAGTTTGAGTACAACAATTTTTGCATCAATATACTAGATACACCTGGACACCAAGACTTTAGTGAGGATACTTATAGAACTCTTATGGCAGCCGATAGTGCTGTAATGGTTATAGACTCTGCAAAAGGTGTCGAGGCACAAACAAAAAAATTATTCCAGGTTTGTAAAATGAGAGGTATTCCAATTTTTACCTTCGTAAATAAAATGGATCGACAAGGAAAAGATCCTTTTGAATTAATGGAAGACCTTGAGAATGTTTTAGGAATCCGTTCTTGTCCTGTTAACTGGCCAATAGGATCAGGCAAAGAGTTCAAGGGAGTATTTAATCGTCAAAAAAATCAAATAGAATTATTCAACGATGGAAATCATGGACAATCTATAGCCAAGTCTGTAGTTGGAAAAGTAGATGATGAAAAGTTCGCTGGTCTATTAGGAAGTGCTCTTCATGAGCAACTTTTAAACGATATAGAACTATTAGATGTAGCAGGAGATGAATTTGATTTAGATCAGATATTAAAAGGGGAACTTACTCCAGTATTTTTCGGAAGTGCTCTTACAAACTTCGGTGTTGAGCCATTCCTTGAATCATTCCTAAATATCACTCCACCACCAACACCTCGTGATAGTAATATGGGACTTATAGATACTGAGTCTGATAATTTCTCAGGATTTATATTCAAGATTCAAGCTAATATGGATAAGGCTCATAGAGACAGAATAGCTTTTTTAAGAATATGTTCTGGTAAATTCGAAAAAGGAATGACAGTAAACCATGTTCAAAGAGGTAAAAAAGTTAAACTTGCTCAACCTCAACAATTCGTAGCCCAAGACCGTGTTATTGTAGATTCTGCTTATCCGGGAGATATAATAGGTATACACGATCCCGGTATATTTAATATAGGAGATACTTTATCTCAAAAACAATCAAAATTACAATACAAAGGAATTCCTCAATTTGCACCTGAGCATTTCGCTAGAATTTCTACTCTAAGTTCTTTAAAGAGAAAACAATTCTTAAAGGGAATTACTCAGATATCAGAAGAAGGTGCTATTCAAGTTTATAAGCGCCCTAACATAGGTATGGAAGAACTTATAATAGGAGTTGTAGGGGTTCTTCAGCTTGAAGTATTAGAATATAGATTAAAAAATGAATATAATGTTGATATAACAATTCAAAAACTTCCTTATCGTTTTATACGTTGGGCTGAAATGGGAAGCTTTGACGCTCATAATATGTCTATGACTATGGATACTATTCTAGTTGAAGACAAGGATAAAAATCCTGCATTCTTATTCCAAAGTGAGTGGTCTCCTACTCAATTAGTAACTAGAAACGAAGGATTAGTTTTAAGCGAAACTTCTATTTATTAGTCTTATTAATCATAAAAGATTTTAAAAAAGTAGCTACCTAGGTTTTGTACAAACGAAATCTAGGTAGTTTTTTGTGCTTTTTTCTTAGGTTATGTGGGTTATAAAAAACTATCTATGAAAACACCGAAAATGCAACGATATTTTGAATATAACTAAAAGTATTCTCTAACATTTTCATAGACAGTTTTAATGGTAATCACTATATTACTAAATCTAATCTTCCCTCATTCTAAAATGATACTCCACCTTACTTTGTTGAAGGAGGAGTATCCTTTACCAGTTTTAATAAATTTATATACGATATTTTCTTGACTTAGAGTAAACTCTAAGTGATATATTTAATTTGAGGAGTGATTATAAAATGAATATCTCTGAAGTTTCAAAGAAATTAGGGGTTAGCTCTCATACTCTTAGATATTACGAAAAAATAGGACTTATAAGAAATATTAACAAAAATGAAAGTGGCAATAGAGATTATTCGGATAAAGACATCAAGTGGATAGAATTTTTATTGAAATTAAAAAAATTAAAAATGCCAATTTCAGAGATACTGTTATATTCCGAGTTGCGATATAAAGGAGATGAGACAATCAACATAAGATATGAAATGCTAGAAAAACAAAAGAAAAATTTATTAATACAAATCAAAGAAATTAATAGTAGTATTGATTTTTTAGATCAAAAATTAGAGATTTATAATGAGATGAAGGGAGAAAAAAATGAATAATGAACGATTTGAAAGAGGATTAAATAAACTATCAGAAGTAGATGGAAACGCAGGCAAAGAAGTTGTAAAGCCGTTAGGCGATTTAGGAAAGTATATAATTGAATTTGCTTTTGGTGATATTTATTCAAGAGAAAAATTAAGTCTTAGAGAAAGAGAAATTGCAACAATAGCAATGTTAGCAAGCAGAAGCGGAGTTGAACCTCAATTAAAAGTACATATAGGTGCAGGTCTAAATGTTGGTTTAACATATGAAGAAATCAATGAAATAATAATTCAAACAGTACCTTATTCAGGATTTCCTACAACTATAAACGCTTTAAATGTTTTAAAAACTTTCCAAAACAATACACTTCAAAAATAAAGCGAAACTTAATTCAGATGGAGTTTTTACTCCAACTGAATTTTTAGTTGAGTAAGTGCCCCTTTTGGGTACTCTATTCCAGAAACTGTTAAGTTCTTATCTCCAGCCTTAAGAGGATAGAGTTTTAGAACTTTTAGCTTTCGGATAAAATATTAAAGAGAGTGTTTTTAAAAGCGAGACACTCTCTTTAATGATATTCTCGAATAAATATAAAAAACTAGATATGCTCTCGTGGAAAAAAATAACATAAATTGAATTTCATTCGATAATTTCATTGAAAAATATCGATTTTATTTATCTAACACTCAATTCCCTCTCTAGCCACCACACCTTTATTATAGTAATGTTTAACTTCTTTCATTTTTGTAACAAGATCTGCAATTTCAATAAGCTCTTCTTTTGCAAATCTTCCAGTACATATAACTTCTATATGTTAGGGTCTATTCTTTAGAATTTCTAATACCTCATTAACATCAAATAACTCGTAGTAAAGAGCAATATTGACTTCATCTAATACGACTACATCATATTCTGCTGAATTTATTATATCCTTTATTTTTTGAAGGCCTTTTCTTGCAACTTCTATATCCTCTTGATTAGGTTTGTTGTATATAAAGCATTTTAGTCCAAACTGCTCTATTTGAAAATCGGGCAAATATTCCAAATCTCTAACTTCACTGTATTTCATGCCTTTTACAAATTGTCCAAAGAACACTTTTTTCCCAGCGCATACCGCTCTAAGTGAAAGTCCTAAAGCTGTAGTTGTCTTTCCCTTCTAATTTAAATTATACGAAAAAACAACTATAAAAGTACAAAAATTCCATATCTACTTAATGTCTTTAATTAGATATACAAGAAAAAAGTAGCTACCTAGATTTCGTACAAACGAAATCCGGGTTATTTTTTTAGGGTCTATGGGTTATTAAAAACTATCTATAAAAATACCGCGAATACAACGATATTTTGAATATAACCAAAAGCATTCACTAACATTTGTATAGACATTTTTAATATTAGCAACTCTATTATAAATTAAAACTTCATCCCCTATTTTTACCATAGAATAAAAGACAAAAAAAATAATAACATATTCTTATAAAAAAATTGGCCTTAAAAAAACAAATCTAGAATCGGAACTGAAAAACTATCAGCAAATTTATTTAACATGGATAGTTTCCCGGATCAATCTCAAATTAATATTCTTTTAAGGCGGATGTTTATCCTATTAGAAACCTTAGGACTACTAAGTTTTATGGGATTCATGCTTTTTTGTGGATCGTTTTTATAACTCATTAATCTTATTGTTTTATTTAAAGAAACACTATTAAAAGATACACCATTAGAAAATGTAGGTATTGGAGATTTAGTAAAAAAAGTAGGAAATATAAAAGGATTTGTAAGGCGTACTTTAAATGAAATAATTGTAGATATTCCAACCATAACTAAACTTGCAAACCTCATTGCTAACGCAATGTGTAATCCTTCATATGAGCAATTAAGTTTTAATTTATGATAATTTAGGTAAGAAATAAAACAGAACGCTCATTACAAATAATGGAAACGAATTAATTGCCTTTGTTTCTTTTTGTCTTTTTTGAAAATAACATATATCTAAATCCATTTCATATCTAAGAAACATACTAAAAAAACAAATGGCATCGTAGAGTAGGGAGATGATATCTCATCTCCCCCTCATCAAACCGTGCATGCGGTTTTCTCGCACACGGCTTTCCGATATTCTTCTTTCTATTGCATTCAGTCTCAACTTGCTAATTTCACTATTCCATATCTTTTAAGATTTCTATTTATATCTTTCATACCTCTTCTCCGAGGCTTCCTTTGTCTTTTATCATTATTCCAAATAGTAAACTTTTCTATTACATACCAATCTATTTTGCTAAGATGTTTATTTGCATATTGAAGAGTGTAATAATTCTTAAATCCAACTAATCTTCGATTTATTCTTTTAACCATTTCTTCTAGCGACTCTTTGAGCGTAGCTCTATTACTCAAGATTAATTTTATTTTCTCTTTCATACTCTTCATAGCTTTCTTACTAGGAAATTGACTAGTAGTTTGATAAAATTTGCCTCTTTTGCTCTCTTGTGTTGTCCTTCTATGGTGAAATCCCCCAGGAAATCAAAGCCTTCTTTTCCATCCCATAAATTAACAAGTTTTGTTTTCTCACAATGCAATTCCAATTCAAGCTTTTTCATCGTTAGATTTATTGCATTGTAAGCATGTTTTATTTCTTTTTTAGTTCTTGAAATAACTATAAAATCATCACAATATCTTACTAAAGTTCCTAAATGTGAGTAATATTTCTCCCATACTGTATCTAGATAGTTTAGATAAATATTTGATAAAAGCGGACTGATTACTCCACCTTGTGGTGAGCCAAGTTCACTCTTTTTATATTTTCCATGTTCTATTATTCCTACTTTCAGCCATTTTCTTATTAATTTTAGTATCCTTCTATCATTAATCTTTTGCTCAACTAATATCATTAATTTATCATGATTGATATTATCAAAGTAAGATTTAATATCAGCATCTAATACCCACCATCCATTGTTATTACACTTATTCCTTATTAATTCCAATGCTTGGTGTGCGTTTCTTTTGGGTCTAAATCCATAAGAATTATCTTTAAAATCAGCTTCAAATATAGGTTCTATTACAATTTTAGTTGCCATCTGTATTACTCTATCTTTTAATATGGGAATTCCTAATGGTCTATTTGTGCCATCTTTCTTGGGTATATATACTCTTTTAACTGGTTTTGGATTGTAGTTATTGTTTATTAGTTCATCTTTTATCTCTTTAATAAATTTATCTTCTCCATATTCAACTATATCTTTGATAAATATATTATCTATTCCACCAGTTCCATTATTTGATTTGACTTGTATCCAAGCCCTGTATAAGATATCTTTTCTGTAAATCTTATCGTATAGTGCATGAAATTTACGTCTTTTATTGACTTTGGCACTTAGGTATAGTTTTCTTTGAAGTTCTCGAACTTTATCTATGGTGTTGTTAGCTTTCGCATTCACTCACTCTTACCTCCTTAGAAAACATGAATAAAGTAGAGTTCCTTTCCTAGATATAGTTTTGTTGTCTATATCGTCACAGGTACTATGAACTCCTCCGACTCCCTTCCAACAGTCCACAATTTCACCTTTGGTTTATATGCTTTCCATTTACTGCTTCGCAGTGTTGGGTAGGGTCTCTCCAGTTCCGAGTTATACTTTAGATACATGTCGCTTCCTATATACCGAAGGATTCTTCGATGTTGGATTCCAAGTTCTTCACATCTTCCGTGGCTTTCGCCTACATTTCCGAGGCTCAGCTTCCTTTTGCTTTCCTATTAGGAACCCGCTATGACGATATGGCAGAATTCACTTTATGTTACGACCTGCATCTTCGCTAGCACTATCTCTAGTTACATTACCCTCACGCTTCACACCCAGTATTTCTACTACGCATGGTGATTGGCTACTAGGCTCCTTGGCGATTACCTAGGCTGGACTTTCACCAGCTAGCATAACTCAGCTTAGCTGGACGCACAAAATGTTAGCGAATGCTTTAAATATTTTTGTATAAAACTTGAATTACAGCGTTTGAATATCCGTTAAGAAAGTTCGTTGTTTGACCTCGAGGGAGTTCAGAACTTTTAGGAGATTCAATAAGATGTAATTCTTAGTTTTATTAAAAATATTTACCACATTAGCGGTATTTTAATGTCATTTGTTTTGGGATTAAGACCTATAGTTTTTTCAAATTAGAGATTTAATCAATTGGTATTTTATAGTGAATAAATAATTACATTTGTAAGAAATCTAGGTAGCTACTTAAATGTATTTAAGTAGCTACTTTTTTTCTACATATTTTCTATAACAGCTTTTGCAAATTCTTTTGTTCCTAACGGTCCTCCTAAATCCTTAGTCAATTTATCTTTTTGTTTAAATACCTTTTCTAGCGCAGATTCAATCTTTAAAGCAGCATCATTCTCACCTATATACTTAAGCATCATAACACCCGTTAGTATACATGATATAGGATTGGCTAAGTTTTTACCTGCTATATCTGGTGCTGAACCATGGACTGGTTCAAATACAGCTATATCTTCTCCAATATTTGCACCAGGAGCCATACCAAGTCCTCCTATTAACCCAGAACTCATGTCAGATAAAATATCCCCGTATAAGTTTGGTGCAACTACTACATCGTAATTTTGTGGATTCATAACAAGTTTCATGCTCATAGCGTCTACTATAACATCTTCAAATTCTATATCATAATCTTTCGCTACATCTTTTGCACATTTTAAAAACAATCCATCTGATAACTTCATTATGTTTGCTTTATGAGTTGCAGTTACTTTTTTTCTATTTTCTTTTTTAGCAAGTTCAAATGCGAATTTGACAATCCTATCAGATGCTTTTTTAGTTATTATCTTTATACTTTCGCAAGCCTCATCGCCCACTTTGTGTTCTATCCCAATATAGAGTCCTTCCGTATTCTCTCTTACAATTACGAAATCAACATTCTTGTGAAGCGTGTCTATACCTTCATAAGATTTAATAGGTCTTATATTTGCATACAAATTAAGCTTTTGTCTCAAACCTACATTAACACTTCTAAATCCCGTTCCTATAGGAGTTGTTATGGGACCTTTTAGTGCCACCTTATTATTTTTTATACTTTCAACAACCTCATCCGGCAAAGGTGTGTTATATTCATCCATTACGCACATACCAGCATTTAGTATTTCCCATTCAATATCAGCACCACTTTTATCTATTATTTCCTTTGTAGCATATATTACCTCAGGTCCTATTCCATCCCCAGGAATTAACGTTATCTTATTTGACATATTATTTTCCCCCTATATCGTTATTCTCTTTCATCAAGTTTAAAAGCCCACCTGCTAATATCATTTTCTTTTGTCTATCTGGTATATCTAAATTCACTTTATATTCATTGTTTTTAGTTAGATTCTTTAGTATAAATACTCCTTCATCTAGATTTTTGAAATTATCTTCAATTAAAATTTCATCCATCAAATCTATATTATTATAGTCTTCATCATTTTCAAAAGTTAAAGGAAGTATCCCATTATTTATAAGGTTTTGTTCGTGTATTCTAGCAAAAGACTTTGCAACTACAGCTTTAATTCCAAGATACAATGGTGCTAATGCTGCATGTTCACGGCTAGATCCTTGACCATAATTTGACCCTCCTAATATGAATCCTCCTTTAAACTCTTTTGCTCTACTAGGAAAATCAGAATCACATGGTTTAAAGCAGTATTCAGATAAATAAGGAATATTTGATCTATATGGAAGTAGTTTTGCATTTGACGGCATAATGTGATCAGTAGTTATGTTGTCATCTACCTTTAGTAGTATTTTCCCTTTCAATGTATCTTTTAAAGGCTCTGTTTTGGGAAAATCCTTAATATTAGGCCCTTTGATTATTTCAACTACTTCCCCTTCTTTAGCAGGAGGTATAATTAAGTTATCATTTATCAAGAACTTATCAGGCATACAAATTCCTACGCTATCTATTTCATCAGGACTTGTTAGATATCCTGTTATAGCAGATACAGCGGCAACCTCCGGACTTACTATATATATATCAGCAGATGTTGTTCCAGATCTCCCTTTAAAATTTCTATTAAAAGTTCTAAGTGATACCCCTCCAGTACTTGGAGCCTGACCCATTCCGATACAAGGTCCACATGCTGATTCCAGTATTCTAGCACCAGCAGATACCATCTTCGCCAAAGCTCCATTTGCAGCTAGCATATTTAATACTTGTTTTGATCCAGGTGATATAACAAGGGATACATGTTCTGCAATAGTTTCATTATCTAAAATTTCAGCTACTTTCATCATATCTACATAAGACGAGTTAGTACAACTTCCTATTGCAACTTGGTTTACCTTTATATCTTTAATCTCACTAACAGGTACTACATTATCAGGGCTGTGAGGACATGCAACCAAAGGTTTTAGTTCAGCTAAATCTATAACTATAGATTCATCATATACAGCTTCTTTATCAGCTAATATCTCAACATAGTCCTTTTCTCTCCCCTGAGCCTTCAAGAATTCATAAGTTACTTCATCTGACGGAAATATAGATGTTGTAGCTCCAAGTTCAGCTCCCATATTGGTAATAGTTGCTCTTTGAGGAACACTTAAATACTTTAAAGCATCACCACAGTATTCAAATATCTTGTTAACTCCACCTTTTACCGTGTATAATCTTAACACCTCTAGTATTATATCTTTTGCAGATACACCTTTTTTTAGTTTTCCTATTAATTCGATCTTTACTATATCGGGAGTCTTGATGTAATACTGACCACCCGCCATAGCAACCGCCACATCAAGCCCTCCAGCTCCAATAGCCAACATACCAAGTCCTCCACCAGTTGGAGTATGACTATCAGATCCAAGAAGAGTTTGACCCGGAACTCCAAATCTTTCAAGATGAACCTGATGACATATTCCATTACCAGGCTTCGAAAAATATATACCATACTTTTTAGCAACTGTTTGAATGTATAAATGATCATCTGCATTTTCCGGTCCTGCTTGCAGTGTATTATGATCTATATAAGCTACAGATTTTTTAGTTTTGACCTTATCTATACCCATTTGTTCAAGTTGAAGATAAGCCATAGTTCCTGTAGAATCTTGAGTTAGAGTCTGATCTATTTTTATTCCAATTTCACATTGTTTTTTTAACTCTCCACTGACAATATGATTATTAATAATTTTCTGAGCCACTGTAAAATTCATATTAATACCCCCTTAAACTGCCTGTGTTTTTTCTATTTTTTCTATATGTGGTAAATACATATAAGTTATTTTTTTTAACTCTTCATTCGTTATAACTGTAGTTCTTCCACCTGCATACTGATCATCAACCCATCTTTTAATAGGATATATTCTCTCATCAATCTTGGATACTTTTTGACCTTCACTCAATCTAAAATAAGTATTAATCCAAGCTGCGATGCCTGCTAATCCTGAGTATTGATTAACAGATACTACTATCGGTCTATTTAATATTTTCTCAGTATCAAAAGAATTGTATATCTCTACATCCTTTAATATCCCATCAGCATGTATTCCAGCCTTTGTTACATTAAATTCACTTCCAACAAAAGGCGTTTGTGGATGAATATTATAGTCCATCTCTTTTTGAAAATACTCACTAACTTCAGATAAAAGTTTAAGATTCATATTCTTAATATCGCCCTTTAATTGACCATAAGCTACAAGCATAGCTTCAATTGGACAATTACCCGTTCTTTCTCCTATACCGAATAAGGTAGTATTTATAGAAGATGCTCCATACATCCAAGCTGAAACAGAGTTTGTTACAACAGAGTAAAAATCATTATGTCCATGCCACTCTATAGACTTAGACGAAACATTGCATTCATTTCTAAGCCCATGTATAATAGCTGGTATACTTCTTGGAAGAGATGTTCCTGTATAAGAAATTCCAAGACCAAGTGTATCGCAAGCTCTTATCTTCACTTCAACTCCAGATTCTTTCGATAAATCCATCAAAGATTTCACCAAAGGAACTACAAATCCGTAAAAATCAGCTCTAGTTATATCCTCAAGATGGCATCTTGGTACTATTCCATTTTCAATAGCCTCCCTTGCAATATCCAAGTACATATTCAAGGCTTTTTCTCTCGTAGTTTTTAATTTTTTGAATATATGATAATCAGAGCAAGACATAAGCATTCCAGTTTCTTTAATTTCCATTTCTTTAACTAACTTCAAATCGTCTTTGTTAGCTCTAATCCACGAAGTTATTTCAGGAAATCTATATCCTCTGTCCATACACTTCGAAACTGCCTTTCTATCTTTTTTTGAATAAAGGAAAAATTCTGATTGTCTGATAATACCTGATTCATTATCTATCTTATGCAGATAATCGTATAACTTAAGTATTTGATCAACACTAAAAGAAGTCATAGACTGCTGCCCATCTCTAAAAGTTGTATCAGTTACCCATATATCATTCGGAATATCCATTGGAAGTAAAATATTATTAAACTCTACTCTAGGAATTTGAGAATACGGAAATACATTTTTAAAATAATTTGAATTAGATAAATTTACAATAGAACTTTTCATAACAACACAACCCCCTTTAAATTACACTTTACATTTTTTGATTTTTTCATTTTAAATATTTCATTTGTATTATTTTTTACATTATTTTTTATTTATATTTTCATAACTCAAAACACGAATCAATTCTTTATTTTTCAACGTTCATGAGCTATATACTTTTCTATTTACAAATCAATAAAACATATATATTTAATTCAATTTTCTTTTTTATGATTTTTTATTTATTTCATATTTCATATTCTAACATGAGATTCTCACATTTGCAAGCCGAAAATGCAATTTTATTATATATAAATTTCATTTTACGTAAAAAAAAGATGCAAACAAGGTTATTACCAGCCTCATTTACATCTTTTTAATATTCAAGTTTCATTTATAAGTCCAAACTAAAGGATTCCGTTATATGTTTTTTGACTCATATAAAGTGATTTAACCAATCTATTTGGTTATAATAAAAGATTTATTTGGTTTTCCTATATAATAACCTTGTGCGTAATCTATTCCTATTTCTTTTAATCTATTTAATATTTTTTCATTTTCTACAAATTCTGCAATAACGGTCATTTCAAATGCTTTTGCCATGCTTACAATAGATTTTACAAGATAGAAATTCTCTTCATTTTCATTTATATCTTTTATAAAAGAACCATCTATTTTTAAATAATCTGCTGGAATACGCTTTAAATATTGCATAGAAGAAAATCCAGTTCCAAAGTCATCTATAGAAAACTTAAATCCTAATTTTCTAAAAGAGTGTATTATATCTATTAATCGGTCCAAATCTTCTATATTTTGTGTCTCCGTAATTTCAAATATGATATTTTTGTATTTTATTTTATATTGATCTGTTAAAAGAACTACTTTAGATAAAAAGTTTGAATCATTCAAGTTTCTCCCTGAAACATTTATGGAAAGTTTAATTATATCATCTACATCAACTTCACTCTTATATTTTAGACCCTTTTGTATTATTATTAAATCTAACTTTTCTATTAAATTATTTTCTTCTGCTACTTTTATATAAGGAAAGGGTGATAAATAATTTTTCCCATCTTTAATGCGCATAAGAACTTCATATTTTTCAATTTCATTTTCTTTTATATTATAGATTGGCTGAAAAAATGGAACGATTCGATCTTCCTCCATGGCTTTTATGAGTTCTTCTTTTTTATTATCTTTTTGTTTTTTTATCTCAAGGAGATCATGCGAATCAGGAAATACCAAAAAACTCTTTCCATTTGTTTTCTTTAAATAATTCAAACTATCTTCTATTAATAATATAGAGGTATCCAAATCTTGTATTTCTAATGGATTTAGTTTTGTTAAACCTAAAAAAACATTGATATTCATATTGAGATCATCTATTTTTATAGCTAAATTTTTTAATTTTTCATTAAGTTCTTCTGTCTTTTGAAGAGCATCTTCCCAGTCTTCTGTGTTAAATAAAAATAGAAAATCATCTGCTTTTGAGTGAATCAAAAGTCCATCATTATATAAATAATTTTCTAATATATTTGCTAGTTCCTTAATAACCTCATTCCCTACTTTGCTCCCGTAATTTCCATTTATAGTTGAAAAATTATACATGTCTATAAATAGAATGATTTTTTTACCTGCATTAGGCTCCTTTTGTAAAACTTCTAACAACTTATTTTTTCCATAAATACCAGTTAAATCATCTAAATTATATATTTTAGTAAATACAAAATACAAGAGTATTCCCAATCCTATTAGAATAACAAATCCAAAGATTGAAGCCTTCATTAAATAAAGAAGATTATCCGTTTTTACCTTTTCATAATCTATTCGACTTACGATTATCCAGTTTGTGTCAGGAACTTTGTGAAAATATCCGTATATTTTTTCTTTCACATCACCACTGTAATATATTTCTCCGGAAGGATATCTTAATAAACTTTCCTTATTTTCATTCCAAGTTTTTATGAAATCTTGCATCATCTTTTTTGTATCATCTGAAAATTGGTCTAAATATTTTTTTTGAGGATTAAACATAGAAAAACCTAATAATTTTTTCACAGGGTAAAGGACAACATTTCCATTTGCATCCACAATATAATGGACTGAATTTTCTGTATGTGTAATGATGCTAAAAGTTTTATAGAAATCCTCTAAAAATATATCTGCTGCAATAACACCTTTTAAGTTACCATTTTTTCTGATAGCATAGGACAATGTTATGACAGGCTTTTGGCTTCTCACATCTGTATATACCGGTGTTATAATAGGATTTTCTGAAAGACTAGCGTTTACATACCAAGATCTATCTCTTAACTCAACTTCAATATTAACATTTTCGCTACTTTTTATCTCACTACCATCTTTATCACTTACAAAATACATAGAAGATATAAGAGGTACTTCATTAATAATTTCGTTAAAAATTGATTTCATTTGATTAGGATCATTAAAATGAAAATCAGATAATAGAATTCCTGTGTTTTCAACGAGAGATTTTAATGGATCTATTATATTTTGCATAAATACAGAATAGTTTTGGGAGCTTTCTTTTAAAGTATTCTCCGTTTTTAATAGGGTATCTTTTTTATGATTTTGATAACTAAAATAAACAATAGAGCTGGTCAATAAAAAAATACTTATACCTAATAAAATAAAATGCTTTAATTTATTAGATTTCATAATACACCTCCTAAACACTTTAACTATAAGAAATAATACCATTAAATTTGGTAATTGTAAATTGTTGCATATATTAAAAGACCCATCCTGTTAAGAATGAGCCTTTCAATCAATTATTTTAGATTTGAATTTCCTATTACAAGAGTCCCTCACTGAAATATCTCTCTGCTCTGTCGGGAAGAATAGTAACTATTTTTTTATCTGGATATTGTTTTGCTATATTCATAGATGCCCATACATTAGCTCCTGCTGATACTCCGACTAAGCATCCACATACCTTCGCTAATTGTCTAGAAGTTGACATAGCATCCTCATCACTAACTTCTATCACTCTATCCATCATAGACACATCCAATACATCTGGTATGAATCCATCTCCAATTCCCTGTATCTTATGAATTCCCGAACTATGACCTTTAAGTGCAGATACTCCTTCTGGCTCAACTGCTATAACCATACAATTTGGATTTTTTTCTTTTAAATATCTTCCTATTCCCTGTAAGGTTCCTCCACTTCCAAGCCCCGAGACAAATATATCTACATCATTATTCATGTCTTCAAATATTTCAACCCCCGTTGTATTGTAGTGTATCAAAGGGTTGTTGATATTACTAAATTGATTCAAAGTAAATATATTATCACTTAAGTTCATCTGTCTTTTCACCTCATCCAAAGTCCCTTCAACACTTTCTTCTTTAGGTGTTAATATAAGCTCTGCTCCAAGTCCCTTTATAATTTTCTTTCTTTCCTCACTCATATTCTCAGGCATAACAATCTTTACCTTATATCCTTTTTGAACTCCCACCAAAGCTATACCTATACCTGTGTTTCCAGATGTAGGCTCTATTATAGTCATACCTTTTTTTAATGCTCCCTCTTTTTCAGCTTGTTCTATCATAAACTTAGCTATCCTATCCTTTATACTCCCTCCAGGATTTAAAAACTCAGCTTTAGCGTATATATTACTCCCAGTTAATTTACTTAAATCTATAAGCGGTGTATTTCCTATTGCATCTATAATATTATTCAATATCATACAATTCCCTCCCCCTAAAATATAATAACATTATATATATTTATTTAAATTAAGTTACACTCACTTTATCAAAACTCCTTTCATTTTTATCATTTTGATACTTTTTTCATTCTATCATTATTATTTTAATATCATAAGGGTTATTTTCAAATTTTCCCCAATAACGATTATAGTTCTTTAGTGGATGTTATCCAAAAATTTAAAATTGTATAATTTCCTTACATATAAAAAAAACGGTAACTAATAGCTATAATCACAGCTATTAGTCACCGTTTTTTTTAATTCAGTTGTTAATCACATAAATTATAAAATTCTTGTGATACCGTATTGAATTCATCATCATTTTCTATTTGAGCAAGTTCAGGTCCTTCTTCAGTTTCTTTGTATTTATATATATATACATCTTCTGAATTTTCAGGTAGTAAAGATATGTATTCATTACCCTCTACTTCAAATATAGTAAGTACCTTACAAGCTATTTCTTTTTCATCATCTAATGTTAAATATATTGTCTGTGCTTCTTCATTTTCATTATCCTCATTATCATGACCTTCATGTTCATGTCCTCCACATCCACACTCATGATCTTCTCCATGCTCGTGTCCGTGTCCTCCACATCCACACTCATGATTCTCTCCATGCTCGTGTCCAGGTCCTCCACATCCACAACTTTGCTTTTTCTCATTACTCATATTAATTCACCCTCTATCCTATATATTTTTACTATTACAGTATCTCACATTTGCTTATGATTATAAAGTAAAAAAATTCGCTTCATGCTAACGCATTGCTCATGTCGCCAACGAATCCTAACTGCCTCCGTTGCTCAAAATAGTTGCAAATTCAGTTATTTAATCAATGTTATCTATAAATTTGAAGTTTTATAATTTATTATATATATTTTTTCACTTCATCTATCAAATATTCTTTCGTATTAAATTCTGGATGTTCCAGTATTAACTCATTTAAATCATTTAAAATTTTACCTATTTCCTTGCCAGGTTTTAATCCAAGCTCAATTATATCATTTCCATTAACAGCTAAATCATTTATAGATAAAGGTTCCTTATCATCTATAATTTTCTTAATATTATTTTTAAGTTCCAAAATCACGCCTATATCATCATCGTTAGTACCGGATTTTCTATCCGCTATTTTTAAATCTATAAGTTCAAATACATTATCTATTTTTGTTCTATTTATAAACTTTTTTATAGATTTTTTATTTTCAAGATTTGGCATGTTCATGTGTTCCTTAACCAGGATACACACAGCTTCTATAGTATTATTATCAAATTTAAGCCTTTTTAATATTTTTTTAGTTAGTTTGCCACCTTTTATATTGTGTCCATAAAAATGACCTATACCTTCTTCATCAACACTAAAGCTTGCTGGCTTTGCAATATCGTGAAATAAAGCTGCAAGTCTAGTTTTTATATTGCAAGGAGTATAATCTACAACAGACATAATATGATCAAATACATCTTTATCATGATACGGATTTTTTTGATCAAATCCAATACATTCATCAAGTTCAGGAAGAATATATTTTAACAAATCTAATTCTTTTAGCATATTAAATCCTAATGAAGGTTTATCTGTAAGTAGTATTTTATACAATTCTTCCCTTCTTCTCTCATGGCTGATATTTAAAAGTAATTCTCCTCTATCTGACATAGCATACTTTGTATCTTTATCTATCGTAAAGTTTAATCTAGTAGCAAACCGTACCCCTCTTAATATCCTAAGTGCATCTTCTTCAAATCTATTTAAAGGATCTCCAACACATTTTACAATACCTTTTTCTAGATGCTGCTTACCTAAAAATGGATCACACAATCCATATTGATGATTGTATGCCATTGCATTAATTGTGAAATCACGCCTTGATAAATCTTTTTCTATTTTATCAGTAAATTGAACACTCTCAGGACTTCTATTATTTTGATACTCTCCATCTATTCTATAAGTTGTAATCTCATAATTATTATCCTTCATAACAGCTGTTACCGTTCCATGCTTAAATCCTGTTGGAATAACTTTTATATCATTATCCTGTAGTATATTCATAAGTTTTTTAGGAAGACAACTTGTAGTAATATCCCAATCCTTAGGAACACCCTTTAATAGAGTGTCTCTAACGCAACCACCTACTACAAACCCCTCATAATTATTTTGATTTAATATATATAATATCTTCTTAACTTCAACCGGTATATCTATATTCATAATCCTCACCTTTCTTATCTACTTATACCAGTTTAATACAAAATCCACACTTCTTCAAATGCCATTTTACGTTGATTACAAGTATAGATATAACCACATACGCTACACTTATAGTTTTTCATAATCACTCCTCCTAATTTCATTTTTACCCAATTATTATCCCTCAAATCAACTTATATACTACCTATGAACTGGCTATTATATAAATCTGTATATAATCCTTTTTTTATTATTATGCCTTCTACTTTACCCTAATTACGAAATCTAAGTTTAAATTAGTTTACCCAAAAAGGCTTAATGATAAATCAAATTTACCATTAAGCCTTTCTAAATTTTTTCTATCAAATCTTTCTCAATCCACCCATATTCACCATTCAATCTAGCAAGTACATAATTTCCATATATATCTACAACATCTATAATTTGACCCTTATCAGCAGTTATATAGTATTCTTGATAATCTTGGTTGCAGTAATACCCTTCATTCCCCAACTCTATTACCTCATTCTTTACATTTATAAACTCTCCTGTATCCACTCTTTTGCATACTGAAAATTCTTTTCTTTGCTCTATGATTTCAAGCTTATTATGAGGCCATCCTATTTTTTTTGGAATTTTTTTTGTTCCAAACAAATTCTCTTTTACTATATATTTGTGAAATTCATCAGCACTTTCATTATAAGCATTATATTCTTTATTTCTTTTTTCAATTATAAAGGCATTAATTTGAGCAATTTTTTTTACATTGTACCCCCCATCAATACATATAATCTTCTTTTCAGTATCTACTATAGGATCACAGTTAATAGTGTAATCCTTATAATTCGATGCTGGCCAATGTCCCACAACTACAGTTTTACCACTTTTATTCTCTTTTTTATAAAATTGTTCACAATGCAAAAACGTTTTAAGATTTGATTTTTTCCAATCCCTTTTATCACTTATACCCGCATGAACAAATATAAAATGATTAAACTCTAAAGCTATAGGAAGAGATCCTAAAAATTCTATATCTTCTTTGTAGTTTTGAAGTAGTATGTTCTGTAGCTCTTTTCCATCAATTTTATCAATACTTAAATTTAATTCTTCAATCCATTCATCAAATATACTTCTGTGACCCTTATGCTCTATGTATCTAATTATTTTTTTAGAGTTATCTTTTTCTAAAACTAAACTCGCTATAAATGCTTCACAGTTTCCCGCTAATATTATGACATTATTTTTTTTTGATAATTCTCTTATATATTTAAGTGTTTCTTTATTAAACTTACCTTTTTCAATAAAATCACCTATTATAACTAAATAATCACTCGATTTAAACTTCACCTTCTCCATCAATTTTTTGAATAAATTAAGACCACCGTGAATATCACTTACACTTATCAATCTAAAGTCTTCAACTTCACTCAAACTCATTATTCTACTATTTAACGACATAGCATTCTCCTTAGTCTGTAAATTTCAATTCCTTAACCATGAGTTCTTCACCTATAACAGAGTTTTCAAAAATATTTTTAGCTACATCTAAAAACTCATATGGATTTTGAAGTGCTGGGCTAAAATGAGTAAGCCACAACTCATCAACCTCTCCATGTTTAGAAAGAGTAGCAGCTTCCGAAAAAAGCATATGGTTTGTATCTTCTGCTTTTTTAATATTATTATCGTCACCATACATACCTTCACATACAAACAAATTTGCACCCTTTATAAAATCCACAATTCCAGAAATAGGTCTTGTATCCGTACAATAGCAAATTTTAAGGCCCTTCCTTCTGTCTGAAAGTACCATATTAGGAGTATATATAATTTCATTATCCTCTATTATTTCCTCTTTTTGAAGTCTGTTCCAGTATTTCATAGGAATATTTTTACTTTGAGCTTTATTTTTATCAAACTTTCTCGTTCTCATAACTTCAATACTATACATCATACAATCAACACTGTGTTTTACAGGTAGTGAATTTATTACAAAATCCTTATGTATATACTCCACAACTTTATCAGAAGTCTCTATAAGCTTTATATCATAAGGCATCTGCGGAATTATAACCATAAGTCCCTCTACAACTTCTTTTAATCCTTTAGGTCCAATTAATGTAAGTTCATCTGTTTTTCCCGAATTTGCTATTGTACTTAAAAGCCCAGGAAGACCTGCTATATGATCTGCATGGTAATGAGTAAAACATATTATATCTATATTTTTTAAACCCCATTTTAACTTTTTTAAAAGAATCTGAGTTCCTTCTCCACAATCCACAAGCACCATACTTCCGTTGCAGCTTACAATCATGGATGTAAGAAATCTATTATAAAACGGCATAACACCCCCAGGTGCTAACAAGCAAACATTTAACATTTAACCACATCCTTATATTTATATTATAATATATAATATAATCTTTATTCTAAAAATTTCAAATGAAGCTTCTTTGATTGTATAATTTACTTATATTTAAAAAAGCACTTGTTTTGTAGTTACTACAAAACAAGTGCTTTTTTATTAAGCATTGACTTTATTCATATTTCCAACTCTACCGATGTGAGTAGCTAAATCTATCACTCTATTAGAATATCCCCACTCATTGTCATACCATGATACAATCTTTAACATATTATCTCCAACCATCATAGTAGATAATCCATCAACTATAGATGATCTGTAATCCTTCTTATAATCTATTGACACTAATGGTTTATCGCTATATCCTAATATCCCTTTAAACTCACCTTCTGAAGCCTCTTTTAATTTACTATTAACCATTTCAACCGTAACATCCTTTTCAACCTCTATAACCAAATCTACAACTGAAACTACTGGCACTGGTACCCTCATAGCCATTCCATTTAACTTTCCACTCAACTCTGGTATAACTTTACTTATTGCCTTAGCAGCTCCTGTTGAAGTAGGTATAATAGATTCTGCTGCCGCTCTAGCTCTTCTTAAATCCTTATGAGGTAGATCAAGTATTTTTTGATCATTAGTATAAGAATGTACTGTAGTCATAAGTCCTTTTACTATCTTAAACTCATCATTAATGACCTTAACAACAGGTCCTAAACAATTTGTAGTACAAGATGCGTTAGATATAATATCATGTTTATCTGGATTATAATCATTATGATTAACACCCATAACTATAGTTATATCTTCATCTACCCCCGGAGCTGAAATTATAACCTTTTTTTGCTCCAGCTTTTATATGCTTATTACATCCTTCTCTATTTGTGAATATTCCAGTTGATTCCACAACAATATCAACACCCAATTCTTTCCAAGGAATCTGTTCTGGATCTCTATGTGCTGTAAATTTAATTTCTTTATCTCCAATTATTATAGAATCCTTAGTAGCTATAACTTCTTCATCTAAAATTCCATATAAAGAATCGTATTTAAATATATGTGCATGCTTTTCAGGTCCACTAGTACTATTTATAGCTACTATCTCTATATCAGATTTTCTTTCTAGCCATGCCTTTAGAACGTTCTTTCCTATTCTTCCAAATCCATTAATCCCCACTTTAATACTCATTGTAAAACCTCCATTTATGTATTAGTTAATAATATATACGTTTTAGAATAACACATTATTGGTATATCCAGCTCATTAATGTGCATTTATTTATAAATGTGTTATACTTTTTACAGTTTAACATACTTATTTATTTTTGTATACATAAAAATGTACTTTTTATGTTGAAAAAATCTGTTTTCCGTAACATTTGTTCTCTAACTTCCTTAAAACATAGTATATAATGTACGTATAACAACATATCGAAAGGGGATCTGAAAATGAAGAGACAAATAATTGAAATAAATCAAGAAAAATGTATAGGATGTGGATTATGTGCAAATGCATGTCACCAAGGAGCTATACAAGTTGTAAATAGAAAAGCAAATTTAACGAGCGATTCTTACTGCGACGGACTTGGAATGTGTTTACCCGCATGTCCAGTTGATGCAATAAAATTAACACAAAAAGAGACTGCAGAGTTTGACCAATCTAGAAAGGGATATGCTCTTAAGGAAGAAAAACAAGCTATTGGATGTCCTGGATCTGCAAGCAAAGTTTTGAAAAATACTACTAAATCTCAGTTAAACCAATGGCCTGTACAGTTAAAGCTTGTAAGTCCCTCATCTGAGTTTTGGGATAATGCAGATATATTAATAGCAGCAGACTGTTGTGCATATTCTTACTCAAACTTTCACGATGAATTTATGAAGAATAAAATTACGGTTATAGGTTGCCCAAAGCTTGATGACATCCAATATTATATAGATAAACTTACAGAAATATTCAAAGCAAAAGATATAAACAGTATAACAATCACAAGAATGTCAGTACCTTGCTGCGGAGGATTAGTTCATGCAGTAAAAGAAGCCATTTCAAATTCTAACACAAAAGCTTCATACAACGAATTTATAATATCTACAGATGGAAATATAATATAAAAAGGTACTAGCGATTTCGCTAGTACCTTTTTATTCTTAAGGAAACTATATTGATTCCAAATCTGTGGAAAACTTGTGTATAATAGATATATGAATGGATGTAGAAAATATAAAAGTGACAAAATAATAATAAAAATACTAAAGAACCACTTTGGAGAATTTAGAGAAAAGAAGTGGCATAGAGTTAGAAAAGAAATGCGAGAGCATATAGTTGATACAGTTGAAAAAGCTTTGAATTGTGGAAATATGGAAAAAGGATATATTAAACATAAATGCATAGAATGTAACGAAGCATATATTCATGGGTTCACATGTAAAAGTAAGTTTTGTAGTAAATGTGGGAGGAAGTACTCTTTAGAATGGTCAGATAAGCAAGTAAATAATATGTTGAATGTAACCCATAGACATGCAGTATTTACAATACCCGAAGAACTAAGAAACTATTTCTATCAAAAGCGTGAGCTATTAAAAGATTTACAGAATGCAGTTTATGGAGTTGTATCGAATTATTATGAGAATAAGGTTAGAGGAAATCATCAAGTAGGGTTAATTGCTGTAGTTCACACATTTGGTTCAGATTTAAAATGGAATCCTCATGTACATGCATTATTCACCGAAGGTGGAATCGATAAAAATAATAAATGGTTTAAAAGAGTATCTCATATACCATATAAATATCTAAGAAAATCATGGCAAAAGTTAGTCTTAGATATTATAAAAAATAATTTTACAGATATAAGAACTAAGCGACTAATTAATAGATTATATAAAACATATAAAGAAGGATTTTATGTAAATGCAGAAAGAGATTTAACAAATATAAAAAAAGCATCAAAATATATAGGAAGATATTTAGCAAGACCAGCTATCGCTGAATATAGGATAACTGATTATGATGGTAAAAATGTTACGTTTTGGTATGAAAATAAGAAACCTAAAAAGAAAATGACAGTAAGTATAGATGTTCTAGAATTTATAGGCAAGTTAACACAACATATACACCCGAAGGGTTTTAGAGTTGTAAGAAGATATGGATTATATGCGAGAGTAAAAAATAAACTAAGTATAGAAATTATAAAGTTATACAATTTTATTAAACAAAGAAATATATATGAAATAATAAAAAAACAAAATACTAAAAAAATGAGTTTCAAAGAAAGATTAGTAGAAACATTCGGTGTTAATCCATTTAAATGTACTAAATGTAATAGTGATATGATTTTATGGGAAGTTTGGCATTATAAGTATGGAACTATATATAATGCACTAGATAGAAAGAATTATAGAAATATTGTAGATGATGATTGTAAAGATAAAACTAAAGATAGTAGTTGCATAATTGAGCAATTACGTTTATTTTAGAAAGGCTATTTAATACCAAGCGATAGCCTAGTTTTGCTATGTTCAAATATAAAAATAGTGTATAATTATAAATTATAAAAAGTATTTAAGGAGAGTGAATGATGCTAAAAGAACTAGATGAATTAAGTATAGGACAAAAGCTTTATAATTATGAATGTAAATCTTGTGGTTTTACAAAAGGATTACCAGAATTTCTTATAGAAGAGTTTAGACAAGATTTAATATTTGAAGTTGGAGCGATAGCTCAGCCAAAAGAGGCAGGTATGCCAGAGTTAATTTGTCCAAATTGTAGAGCGAAGTTTGAATACAAAAAAACTGACAACCGTTAGGTGTCAGTTTAAGGTGACCTAGTTATAGGTCATTTTTTTATATTTCAATTATTTTATTCATATTTACATTTTCTTTGTTTTTTTCGTTTACACTCATAACTTTCCATTCTTTAATCAAAAACACTAATGTAATTAACGAAGATGAAAAATCTGATATAGGGTATGCTATCCAAACCCCCTTAAGTCCATATAGCTTAGGTAGTATTATAAGCATTGGTATTAGTATAAGTACCTGTCTTGAAAAGCTAAGTAACATAGCAATCTTCGCCTTGCCTATTGCTTGGAAAAAATTTGATGTTACTATTTGAAATCCTATAACAGGAATCATACATAAAAACATCTGAAGTCCATGAGTTCCTATTCTAAGTATATTTTCATCATCGCTAAATATAGATATCATAAAACTTGGAAAAAATTCCACAAATATAAATCCTGCTATGCAAAGTACAGATGCTGAGCTTATTGCAAGCATCAAACATTTCTTAACCCTATCTATTTTAACAGCTCCATAATTATATCCTAGTATAGGCTGAGCACCTTGAGTTATGCCAAATACAGGCATTAAAAATATCATTGTAATACTTATAAGTATACTCATAGCACCTATAGCATAATCTCCTCCATTTGCTTTTAAGCTATTATTTGCAAGTACATTTACAACACTCGCCGCAATTTGTATTGCAAATGGAGACATTCCTATTGCAAATATACCTTTAACAATATTAATATTTAGCTTCATATTCTTAACTTTAAGCTTCATAGACGAACTATTGCCAAACATAAAGTATCTGAGCACCCATATAGTATTAAAACTTTGCCCTATAACAGTAGCTATAGCAGCTCCTTTTATTCCCATGCCCATCTTCATTATGAATACATAATCAAGTATTATATTAGTTATAGCTCCTATTAGACTTGTCATCATTGCAATTTTTGGACTTCCATCAGAGCGAATAGATGCATTAAGACCAAATCCAACCATATTAAATATAGCTCCTGCTAATATTATAATTGTATAATCTCTAGCATAACCAAAAGTTACATCACTTGCTCCAAATACTTTAAGTAATGGATCTAAAAAACCAATACCTACAATCGTTACTAAAATAGAAATAATACTTAAAAGTACAAATGTATTTGCAAGTATATTCTCAGCGTCTTCATGCTTTCCTTCTCCGAGCCTAATCGATATTAAAGCTGCTCCTCCAATACCTGCAAGCATTCCAAATGCCATTATTATTGTAGCAAATGGTAAAGTTAACCCTACTGCAGATATCGCAATAGCGCCTACTCCTTTTCCTATGAAAATTCTATCTACAATATTGTATAATATGTTAATTAACATACCTATAATTGCAGGAAATGAAAATTCCATAAGTAATTTTCCGATATTTTCAGTTCCAAGTCTTTTCTGTTTTTCCATAAACGAACCTCCTATTTAATTGTACGAACATTTTTTCATAATACGTATTATATATAACATTAGTTGCTTTTGCAACTACTTCATAAAAAAACTATACCCATTATTATATGAGTATAGCTTTAAATATTTCATCTTATATATTTAATACCGCTCCTAATGACAAAGATACACTAATTACCCCTCCACTTTTATATGGAATATGTAAAAACTTATACATTTCATCATCATTATTTCTTTTTCTAATAGGGGTTGCTGTATATCCTTCCTTTAATTTTGAAGCGCTGTACGATACTGGATCTATCTCAAAAGAATTAAGTCCCATTCCCTCTTTGTCAGAACACTGCCTTATTATTCCCAAAGAATCTACTATATATATATCCCCTATATTAAGTTCTCTAGCAAGTTCTTTAAGATCTATATTTGCCGATTTATCAAAAGCTTTTTTAACATCTAAAGCCTTATTGTACATATATACATCCATTGTATTTTGAGCAAAATTTTGTTGAAGGTTATTAGCACAATCTTTCAAAGAATTTATATTATCAACTATTCCTCCAAATGAATTATTCATTTCCTCTACAATAGAATTAAACTGTTGGCATTCAGAAGCATTTTCCTCAGATATACCCTGAATAATTTCAACAGATTCTATAACTTTCCCAGTATACAACCCTATTTCTTCCATACTCTTATCAATTGTCTTTATCTGATCCTTTGTTTTAACTGTGCTATTAGAAATTTGCTCGAAGGATTGCTCAGCTTTTTGTGCTACAATTATACCTTCATCGATCTTATTTATTCCATATGACATCTCCTGTGTTAATTCAGACATTTTATGTCTTATTTCTTCAATAACCTGACTTATTTTATCCGAAGCATCCTGTGATTGATTTGATAACTTTCCAATTTCAGTAGCTACAACCGCAAAGCCCTTTCCATGTTCCCCCGCTCTTGCTGCTTCTATAGATGAATTTAGTGCAAGCAGATTCGTGTGCTCAGTAATTCCCTTTATTATATCCGAAAATTTTTCTATTTCAGAAAAACTCTCTATAAAATCATTTAAGTTATTGTTATACTCGATCATAATATTCCTTAAAGCATCTATAGATTGCTTTGTCTTTCCGATGTTCTCATTTCCTTCTTCAGTAAGTTTTACAGATGTATCAGTTTCATTCCCTATGTTTTTGAGTTCCCCTCTTATCCCATCTATATTGCTTCCAACACCCTCTATATTACTAAAAATACTATTTATAGATTCCATTTGAGTTAAAGAACCCGATGCTATTTCTTCACTTGTACATGCTATACTTTCTGTTGATTCTTGCATATTTCTAACTTTATCTGCGACTTTATCAGATTCAAGTGCAAGATCTACTGATAATTTAAGTCCTGATTTAGAGATTTCTTTAGTGCTATGAAAAAGTTTTTGAAAAGATGATGTGATTTCTTCATTAGAATCACCATCCAATTTATAATCATAACGACCTTCATTAATAATATCCACCATATTTTTAATTTTTTCTATTTTCACTTTATAAATTATTTTAAATATTATATATGAATACAATAAAGTAAATATAATATTTACGACTACTCCAATAAAAAAGCTGTCTTTGTTCAAAATTGCTATGTTGATTAATAAAATAATAATTAAATAAGTTAGCGAAATAATACTTGTCATTAATCTTTTTCCCATTTTATGTCCCCCTTTATTTCACTTTAATTTTATAAATAATTATATCAACTTTTTTTATGACTTTCAAACGTATTTATGTTAATTTTTATTTATAGTTTATAATTATACAAAAAAAGCGTAGCCATTTTAATAGCTACGCGTTCTTTATTAGTTTTGCATAAACATCTTTATATCATCTTCTACACTTGTTATACCACCTATTCCAAAGTTATCTACTAATACCTTAGCAACGTTTGGAGATAAGAATGCAGGTAACGTTGGTCCTAAGTGAATATTTTTAACTCCTAAGTATAGTAATGATAATAACACTATTACAGCTTTTTGCTCATACCAAGCTATATTATAAGATATAGGCAAATCATTTACATCATCAAGTCCAAATACTTCTTTAAGCTTTAGAGCAATTACTACTAATGAATATGAGTCATTACATTGTCCTGCATCTAATACTCTTGGTATTCCTCCTATATCACCTAAGTCAAGCTTGTTGTATTTATACTTTGCGCATCCAGCAGTTAATATAACCGTATCCTTAGGTATAGCATTAGCAAAATCTGTATAATAGTTTCTTGATTTTGCTCTACCATCACAACCAGCCATTACAAAGAATCTTTTTATAGCACCAGATTTAACAGCATCCACAACCTTATCAGCAAGAGCTAACACTTGATTATGAGCGAATCCTCCTACTATTTCTCCTTTTTCTATCTCTGTTGGAATATCGCACTTTTTAGCTATCTCTATTATTTCACTAAAATCTTTATTTCCATTTTCATCAGTATCTATATGCTTACATCCTGGTACACCTGAAGCACCTGTTGTAAATAATTTTTCCTTATATGAATCTTTTGGAGGAACAACACAGTTTGTAGTCATCAATATAGGTCCATTGAATTTTTCAAACTCTTCCGTTTGCTTCCACCATGCATTTCCGTAATTTCCTGCAAAATGAGAGTGCTTTTTAAATTCTGGATAGTATTGTCCTGCAAGCATCTCACTGTGAGTATAAACCTCCACTCCAGTTCTCTCTGTTTGCTTTAACAGCAACTCTAAATCTTTTAAATCATGTCCTGATATTAATATACCAGGCTTATTTCTAACTCCAATATCAACCTTAGTTATCTCTGGATGTCCATAAGTTCCTGTATTTGCTTGATCTAATAAAGCCATTCCATCAACACCATATTTTCCAGCTTCCATTGCAAGTGCTACTAACTCATCAGCAGTTAAACTATCATCAAGCGTTGCAGCTAAAGCCTTAGCCATAAAACCATGAACTTCTTCATTATTATATCCAAGATTCATAGCATGCTTCATATAAGCGGATAAACCTTTTAATCCATAAATAATAAGTTCTCTTAAACTTCTAACATCTTCATTTTCTGTTGCTAATACACCAACAGTCTCTGCCTTTTTATCAAACTCTATTTCTGTAACTGCAGACCAATCAGTTGCATCACCAGTTATATTCCCACCAGCTTCTTCAACCTTAACCTTTAATTCTTCTCTCAATCTTAAAGTTTCTTTAACTCTATTTAAAATAGCTTGTCTATTAAAGTTAGCATTAGTTATTGTAGTAAATAAGTTTTCAGTTATATACTTATCTACCTTAGGATCAATGACCCCTACCTTTCTTCCCTCATTACTTACTATCGCAAGTCCCTTACTTACATAAACTAATATATCCTGTGACTTTGCTACTGATTCATTCTTACCACATACACCTCTTACTGTACACCCTTTACATCCTGCTGCCTCTTGACATTGATAACAAAACATACCCATAGTTAACTCCTCCTCATTTATATTATGTTTAATTAATTTTCTTATGTTGTGTTGCTATGAGTAAAGTTTACTATATTGGTATAGTTTATTCCGTAACATAAGTTACAAATCAAATATTAATTTATATTTTTCTTCATAACAATAGCATTCAAATCCTTCCCTGTCCAGTTAAGTACAGTATCTTCAAACTCAACAAATCCACTTTTAGTCCAAAACTCGATTACTGAATTATCATAACCAACAACTACATCTATTCTTATACAATTACTTTTTAGAGACAAGACATATTCTTCTAAATCATTATATATTAATCTTCCCAAACCTTTATTTTTATAATCATTGTGCATCATAAGTAAAGATAAATAAGTTTCCTTATCTATCTTAAAATCTACTATTCCAACTATTTTTTCCGAATTTATATCAACTATCTTACAACATAAAAATCCCATTTGTTTCATTGTCTTTAATTCTTCATTTATCCATTCAACTGTTATTTTTTTCGTATCCATATGATTAATCAAAAACTTTTCATTAGAATTATAAACTTGAATAATCTCATTTGAATCCTTATCTTCAACTAACTCTACCCTAAATCCATTTGACTTAAATAACATTTTCTTCATCCCCCATCTCTAATACATATTTTTTTTATCCTTCTAAATTATTATTTGAAAATAATTTTTTTATTTCTTCATTTTTTAATATTAATTGTTCCTGCTCTTGTTCAATAGCTTCAAACATTGCTTCTTCTTGATTCTTTATATGACTAAAAGAAGCCTCTTTTGCAACTATTACATTAAAATCTCTTTCATATGCATCAACTGCTGTTCTTCCTACGCATCCATGAGTGAAAACTCCACATAAAATCAAAGTATCTATATTATTTTCTCTTAATTCATTTTCAAAGTCAGTTCTTATAAAAGCACTTTGTCTTGTCTTTATAATAACTTCTTGTGATTTATCAAATTTTATTTCTGATAATAGCTCGGCTTCCTTACTCCCTTCGATTAATGCAGCAAAATTATATTTCTTCATAACAATATTCCAAGTTGATTTATCATCTTTATGTACAGTTAAAATCTGATATATTGGAATATTTTTATCTTTCGCAAAATCTATAAGTTCATTTATTGATGAAATAAGTTCTGTTAATTTAACTCTTCTTTCCTCACTTCTAAAGAAATAATGTTGCATATCAATAATTACTAATGCTGGCTTCAATTTAATCCCCCCTGATTTACACCTAAATCCATTTACATAATTATACATTATATCTTTTTTAATTTCTATTAATATAGATTTTTTATATTCACCTTTTAACTTTAAAGTACCAAACTCAAAAATAAAGCTCATTGAAAGGTTAGCTACCTAGATTTCGTACAAACGAAATCTGGGTTATTTTTTTAGGGTCTGTGGGTTATTAAAAACTATCTATAAAAATACCGCGAATACAACGATATTTTGAATATAACTAAGATTCTATCTTATTAATAGTCCTAAAATTTGAGAACTCCCTACGGTCAAACACTCAAATTTTTTAACGGAATATTAAACGATAAAACCTAAGTTATATTAGTCAAAATATCTAAAAGCATTCACTAACATTTGTATAGACAGTTTTAATATTAGCAACTCTATTATAAATTAAAACTTCATCCCCTATTTTTACCATAGAATAAAAAGACAAAAAAATAATACCATATTATTATAAAAGAATTCGCCTTGAAAAACAAATCTAGAATAAGAAAGGTGGTATTATTTATGAAAAGAATAACATTTAAACAGAATAATTGTAAAGAGGAGACTACTTCCACTTGGTTGATTGCTGTAATGAAATTTGGCTTAAAAATTGACTTTTTCAAGCTTTTTAAGTACTTTGAATTAAAAATGAAAAAAGTTAAATATTCTGTTTATCAAAAGATAATGACGATAATAATGTCAATTGTAATGGGCTGTGAATTTATGAAAGATATAAATGAAAAGCTCGGAACTGAAAAACTATCAGCAAATTTATTTAACATGGATAGTTTCCCGGATCAATCTCAAATTAATATTCTTTTAAGGCGAATGGATTCTACAAATATATCTCAACTTGAAGATATTCATAGCGAACTTTTCAAAGAACATAGTTCTTCGGCTAATTCTCAAGAGCAGATAGTCGTAGACTTTGATCAATCTGGGTTGATTGCAAATGGTAAATCTTATGAAGCTAGCACAAAAGGATACTTTTCAAAGAAAAAGAATCAATCTGGATATCAATTATCAACAGCATTTGCAGGAAAAAATGCCGAGACAGTTGGAATGTATCTTGATTCTGGAAATGTTCATTGCTCACATAGATTCAGAGACCTTTTAAATTCTTCATTAGAAAAATATAGTGAACAATTAAAAATAAGTAAGCTAATTATACGTGCGGATAGCGGATATGGAACTGAGGAAATAATAGATATGGTATCTTCTGTATCAAAATTAAAATTCATTATAAAAGGATATTCTTCTAAAACAGCAAAAAACATTGCAAAAACTATAGATATATCAGATTATACTCAAGCAGATAGAACTGCTAGGGTATATGAAATTCCAAACACCGTTAGGAATAGGATTATAATAGTTCAAATACTAACAAAACAAGGAAGATTTAAATACTCTCACCTTATTACCAATATACCTAAAAAAGAAATGAATGCTGTAGAACTTTTTAAATACTACAACCAACGACAAACTATAGAAGCTTTTTTTAAAATGGCTAAAAATGTTTATCATATTAGAAACCTTAGGACTACTAAGTTTTATGGGATTTATGCTTTTTTGTGGATCGTTTTTATAACTCATAATCTTATTGTTTTATTTAAAGAAACACTATTAAAAGATACACCATTAAAAAATGTAGGTATCGGAGATTTAGTAAAAAAAGTAGGAAATGTAAAAGGATTTGTAAGGCGTACTTTAAATGAAATAATTGTAGATATTCCAACCATAACTAAACTTGCAAACCTCATTGCTAACGCAATGTGTAATCCTTCATATGAGCAATTAAGTTTTAATTTATGATAATTTAGATAAGAAATAAAACAGAACGTTTATTACAAATGATGGTAATGAATTAATTGCCTTTATTTCTTTTTGTCTTTTTTGAAAATAACATATATTTAAATCCATTTCATATCTAAGAAACATACTAAAAAAACAAATGGCATCGTAGAGTAGGGAGATGATATCTCATCTCCCCCTCATCAAACCGTGCATGCGGTTTTCTCGCACACGGCTTTCCGATATTCTTCTTTCTATTGCATTCAGTCTCAACTTGCTAATTTCACTATTCCATATCTTTTAAGATTTCTATTTATATCTTTCATACCTCTTCTCCGAGGTTTCCTTTGTCTTTTATCGTTATTCCAAATAGTAAACTTTTCTATTACATACCAATCTATTTTGCTAAGATGTTTATTTGCATATTGAAGAGTGTAATAATTCTTAAATCCAACTAATCTTCGATTTATTCTTTTAACCATTTCTTCTAGCGACTCTTTGAGCGTAGCTCTATTACTCAAGATTAATTTTATTTTCTCTTTCATACTCTTCATAGCTTTCTTACTAGGAAATTGACTAGTAGTTTGATAAAATTTGCCTCTTTTGCTCTCTTGTGTTGTCCTTCTATGGTGAAATCCCAGGAAATCAAAGCCTTCTTTTCCATCCCATAAATTAACAAGTTTTGTTTTCTCACAATGCAATTCCAATTCAAGCTTTTTCATCGTTAGATTTATTGCATTGTAAGCATGTTTTATTTCTTTTTTAGTTCTTGAAATAACTATAAAATCATCACAATATCTTACTAAAGTTCCTAAATGTGAGTAATATTTCTCCCATACTGTATCTAGATAGTTTAGATAAATATTTGATAAAAGCGGACTGATTACTCCACCTTGTGGTGAGCCAAGTTCACTCTTTTTATATTTTCCATGTTCTATTATTCCTACTTTCAGCCATTTTCTTATTAATTTTAGTATCCTTCTATCATTAATCTTTTGCTCAACTAATATCATTAATTTATCATGATTGATATTATCAAAGTAAGATTTAATATCAGCATCTAATACCCACCATCCATTGTTATTACACTTATTCCTTATTAATTCCAATGCTTGGTGTGCGTTTCTTTTGGGTCTAAATCCATAAGAATTATCTTTAAAATCAGCTTCAAATATAGGTTCTATTACAATTTTAGTTGCCATCTGTATTACTCTATCTTTTAATATGGGAATTCCTAATGGTCTATTTGTGCCATCTTTCTTGGGTATATATACTCTTTTAACTGGTTTTGGATTGTAGTTATTGTTTATTAGTTCATCTTTTATCTCTTTAATAAATTTATCTTCTCCATATTCAACTATATCTTTGATAAATATATTATCTATTCCACCAGTTCCATTATTTGATTTGACTTGTATCCAAGCCCTGTATAAGATATCTTTTCTGTAAATCTTATCGTATAGTGCATGAAATTTACGTCTTTTATTGACTTTGGCACTTAGGTATAGTTTTCTTTGAAGTTCTCGAACTTTATCTATGGTGTTGTTAGCTTTCGCATTCACTCACTCTTACCTCCTTAGAAAACATGAATAAAGTAGAGTTCCTTTCCTAGATATAGTTTTGTTGTCTATATCGTCACAGGTACTATGAACTCCTCCGACTCCCTTCCAACAGTCCACAATTTCACCTTTGGTTTATATGCTTTCCATTTACTGCTTCGCAGTGTTGGGTAGGGTCTCTCCAGTTCCGAGTTATACTTTAGATACATGTCGCTTCCTATATACCGAAGGATTCTTCGATGTTGGATTCCAAGTTCTTCACATCTTCCGTGGCTTTCGCCTACATTTCCGAGGCTCAGCTTCCTTTTGCTTTCCTATTAGGAACCCGCTATGACGATATGGCAGAATTCACTTTATGTTACGACCTGCATCTTCGCTAGCACTATCTCTAGTTACATTACCCTCACGCTTCACACCCAGTATTTCTACTACGCATGGTGATTGGCTACTAGGCTCCTTGGCGATTACCTAGGCTGGACTTTCACCAGCTAGCATAACTCAGCTTAGCTGGACGCACAAAATGTTAGCGAATGCTTTAAATATTTTTGTATAAAACTTGAATTACAGCGTTTGAATATCCGTTAAGAAAGTTCGTTGTTTGACCTCGAGGGAGTTCAGAACTTTTAGGAGATTCAATAAGATGTAATTCTTAGTTTTATTAAAAATATTTACCACATTAGCGGTATTTTAATGTCATTTGTTTTGGGATTAAGACCTATAGTTTTTTCAAATTAGAGATTTAATCAATTGGTATTTTATAGTGAATAAATAATTACATTTGTACGAAATCTAGGTAGCTATTTTTTGTTGATATTTTAATATAAAACTTAGATTTTGACGTTTAAATATACGTTAAAAAACTTCATTGTCTGACCATAAAGAGTTGATGAAGTTTTAGTATATTTAATAAGACTAAATCTTTAGTTTTATTAAAATCTTGACTAAATAGCGTTCTTTCAATAAGCTTCATTTTTTGCTTAAAATAAAAGACAACTCCCATTTTATTTAATTCGAGAGTTGTCTTTTTACTAAATATTAAAATTTCAATATCTATTAATATTCTTATTCATTAATATCTATTTTATTATCCATTGAAATGTCAACTTTCTTTTCATCTAAATCTTTTTTTGATTCTTCAGTTTTATTATTACATAATTTATTTTCTTCTTCTAACTTTTTAATTTTCTTTAGCTGCTCTTTCATTTTAATCTTTAGTTTTATTTGTTTTACAATTCCTAGTAACATAACAATCATTGCGCCTAAAGCTGCAGAAATCAAAATCACAAGAGCTTGAGAAATATTAAATTCAGCAAATAGAAAACTTATAACCACACTACCAGAATTTTGTATAGCAAATAATGCTACCAAAATTGAAAATATTAAAGAAATGATAAATCCAAATTGCATAAACTTTCTCCCCTTATTCACAAAAAATTTCATTCTAAATTCTAATTACTTTTAATAATTATGTACCTGTATTTGCTGATACTGTAATTATCATATTTTAAACCTCTGAATTGATTTTTGAAGTTCAGTAGAAATATTTGCTAACTGCTGCGCCGATTGCACTATTTGCTCTAAATTAGCACTTTGTTCTTCGGTTGAAGCAGCCACTTCTTCCGCTCCAGATGCATTCTCCTGTGTTATACAAGCAATATCATTTATATTTTCCCCTACTAACTGAGAATTTTTATTTAAAGTTTCACTAGCATTTGTAACTTCTTTTATATTACTTGTAACAGTTTTAACTGCCTCAAGTATGTTCTCAAATGTACTAACTGTTTTAATAACTGAATGTTCCTGCTCATCTCCAATATTTTTAGCTATACTCATTTCTTGAACAGTTTTCTCTATTCCAGTTTTTATTTCATTTATAAGATTTTCAATACCTTGAGTTGCTTTCCTTGATTCTTCTGCTAATTTTCTCACTTCTTCAGCAACAACTGCAAATCCTTTTCCATGCTCTCCTGCTCTAGCAGCTTCAATAGAAGCATTTAAAGCAAGTAAGTTAGTCTGATCTGCAACACTACTTATCAACGCTATTATCTGTCCAATTTCATTAGATTTTTCAGACAATCTAGATATTTCAATATCAACATTCATAGATGCCTTTTTATTTTCCATCATTTTATTCTTTTGATATTCTACTATTTCAATTCCCTCATCAACAGTTTCTTGTGCCTTAACTGTAAGCTTTTCAGAATTAGTGGCATTATCAGATATTATAGAAACTTCATGTATTAATTTATTAACCATTTCACTAGACTGTGCTGTAGATTCTGCTTGTTGGTTAGCTCCCATTGCTAATTCAGATATAGTATTTGCAACTTGCTCCGAAACTTTACTAACTTCCTCAGTTGAAGCCATCATTTGCTGCGATGTAGAAGCTACTATCATTCCCATTTCATTCATTTCAGATAATAAACTTCTCATATTTTCAGTCATATTATTAAAATTATTAGCAAGAACCCCTATCTCATCTTTACTATTTATATCAACTTTAACATTAAGATTTCCTGAAGATACCTCTTTAGTAACATCAGCCATTTTTAAAATAGGTTTGACTAATCTACTTATTAGTAAATATATTAATATTCCAATTATAGCTATAATACCCAAACCAATTACTAATATAATATTTCTAAGTTTTGATATATTTTTAGTTACTTCACTATAATATGTAGTCATTGCTATAGACCAACTAGTGGACTTTAACTGTCCATAAGCTGCTATTTTTCTATCACCTTCAAATTCATAATTATATACTCCAGCTTCTTCTTTTATCATTTTTTTAGTAAGCTCTATTTGAGAGACACTTCCTTTTTGCAAAGCATTATACTGAAGTATCATTTCTTCTTTAGGGTGAACTATAACTAAACCTTCTTGATCAATCATATAAGCATATCCTGTGTCTCCTAGCTTTTCAGCATTAACTATTTCTGATATATGAGATAAATTTATTATTCCTCCAATCAAGCCATAAACATTTCCATTATCATCTTTAATAGGTGCTGCAACTACAATAATTGGAAGACCCGTAGATTTTGATATTACTGGTTTTGATACAGCTGTTTGCCCATTCATAACCTTAGAAAAATAATCCCTATCACTAATATCACCATTAGCTCCATTAGTACTTAAATATTTTCCATCTCTATCAGACATAATTATTGATTCAAATTCATTAAATATATGATCCTCATCAGAAATAAAATCTTTTACTCTTTGAAAATCCATATTCTTTACTATATCTTTTGTGGCAAGCATGTCCACATTATCCTTCCATTCATAAATCTTACCATCTACAATTGTTACTAACTTATCAACTTTACTTTGAGCTATTTCTTTTACATCCTCAATGATTATTTTTCTTGATTCATTAAATGATGCTACTGATAATATCATAATTCCTATTGTAGCCACTAATAATATAGGTAGCATAATTTTTTGTTTTAAACTTTTCATAATATCTCTCCTTTGTATTAAAACCTTTTTTTAATTTCTACTTGCTAATAATTATAAATTTTCTATTTCACCAATAAAGCGCCATTCTTCATTATATTTCGACATCACTTCCTAAATTCCCTTTTAAAATATTCTAAACATTGACATTTTTTATTTAAAAATAGACTATTACAACAAAAAAAGACTCAACGAGTCGTATTTAACTCATTAAGTCCTTTAAATTTACCTTACTTAATTTCAAATACCTTATCTAGTCTTGTTAATTCAAAAATCTTCATAACCTTTGGATTTATTGAATTCAGTGTTAAACTTCCATTTAACTCAACACACTTTTTATATATTCCTACTAATACTCCAAGTCCTGTACTATCAATAAATATACAACTATTAAAGTTAAGTACAAAGTTCTTATTACCTTCATCTATAAAATTATTCATATTTTGTCTGAATTCTGCGGCTTCATCTACTGCAAAATTTTCAGGCATTGATATTTTTATCTCATTCATTTATATTCACCTCAAATTTTGAATTTTTCTACTAGACTATTTAAGCTAACAGCCATTGCACTAGTTTCTTCTGCACTAGCAGCTAAATTTTGAGTTATAGCCGATTGCTCCTGAGCTGCTGCTGCAACTTGTTCACTGCTTTCCGATGTAGTCTCTGTAGTAGTTGCTACCGAGTCAATAAGCTGTATTATTTGATCAGAACTTGCAACTTCATCCTTTGTAACATCTACAACTTGATTAACAGCACTACTTATTTGCTCTACAGCATCTATAATATTTATAAATGATTTATCTGTTTCTTTTGCTACAACAACTCCATTTTCTACTACCTGTTTACTTATATTCATTGAACTAACTGCTTTTTCTATTTGAATTACCATTTCACTTACCAGTGAAGATATTTCATTTGATTCAATATTTGTTTGTTCTGCAAGCTTACGAACTTCATCAGCTACTACACTGAATCCTTTTCCATGTTCTCCAGCTCTTGCTGCTTCTATAGAAGCATTTAGCGCTAATAAATTTGTTTGACTTGAAATATTATTAATTGTACTAATAATGCCACTAACTTTTTTAGAAAGATCATCTAAAACTTGAAGTACACCTTGTGTTTCATTTGATACTTTACTAATATTTTCAATGGCTTTAACTGTTTCTTCAACTTTTATTCGTCCTTGTTTAGCAGTATTCATAGTATTGTCAGAATTTTCCTTAGCTGTAATCACTTTATTTTTTGCTATTTGAATTAAGCTTGAAAGTTGAACTAAAACCTCAGATGTTTCAACTATTGATTTATTTTGGTTTTGTGCATTATATGCAACACCTTGTATATTATCAGTTATATGTTCCGTTGAAGCACTTATTTCTTCTGCTGATGCTGCTAACTCTTCTGATGATGCTGTTAACTCTTCTGATCCACTTCTAACATGCTTTATTATATTCGATTGATGATCAATCATATCATTAAAACATTCACCTAATACCTGTATTTCATCCTTTGTATTTATATTCGCTCTAACTGTTAAATCTCCTTCTCCTGCTTTAATCATTAATTCTTCTAGATTTTTAATAGGCTTTATAATATTTTTAGTTGTTATAAGATAAGCTAAAGATATTGCAATTAACAAAGATAATATCGTTATTATTATTGTAATTTTTTTAATAGATAGTGCTGGAGCCATATATTCTTTATAATCAGCTGTTACTACTACAGTCCAATCATTAACAGGAACAAACCTTATAAATTTATATACCCCTTCATATGTATAATATCCTTCATCAGCTTCGCCAGACTTCATTTTGTCTACTAAAGTTTTTAACTCACTATTATCTATATTCCCTATATTTTCATTCAGTATTTTTTCTTTTTTAGGATGATATATAAATACTCCATTTTTATCAATCATGTAAGCATAGCCATTTTCACCCACTTTAACATGCGAAACACTTTTGGAAATATTTTCAAATTTAATAATTCCAGTTATAGTACCTACAACTTTGCTATCAATCATTAACGGATATGCAATTGCTATTTCAGGTTCATTATCAACTTTAGATAATATAACATCACTTTGAGCTGAAGAACCTTTTAAAGCATTTTGAATATATTCTCTATCACTTAAATCAATATCAAACTGTTCACTGTCATTACTAATAATACCTTTACCATAAGCGTCTGTAATACATAATCCTTTTATTTGATCTTTGTTTTCTTCTTGTAATTTTGATAAATACGTGTATACCTCATGATTATTTTCATTATATCCTGCTGCAACACTAGCTATATCTACATCATGGCTTAAAACTTGAACATACTTACTTACAGAATCTATACTTTGTTCTATAAGCTCTCCTGTTTGTTCTGTAAGTTCTCTTAGCTCTTCCTCAGTTGCATGCTGCATTGAACGAGAAGTCAGAGCACTAGAGGTGACTCCTAAAATAAGAAGTGGAATTAATATAAATATAAAAAACATAGAAATCAATTTAGTTTTTAAACTTATTTTCATCATTATCCTCCATTTACTAATTAGTATAATTTATTTTTTATATAACATTTAAATATTTTTGTATAACTAATTTATTATCTTTAAACTCAATTTTATCAGCAATACAATTTATAAGAAATAAACCCCTTCCACCATCACTTAATAAATTTTCATCTAATAATTCATTTGGAATACTTAAACTTTTAAACCCATTCCCACAATCCTCTATTTCAAATTCTATATTTTTATCATTACAAATATATCTTAAATAAATAGGCTTGTCATTATCTCTGTTATTCCCATGGTTAAAAGCATTAGTTAAAGCTTCTGTAAGTAATAGTTTAATATCAAAAGAATCATTTAAAATATTTAGGTCAGTAACAACATCATCAATAACCTGTTTATAATTATCTAGTCCATATAAAATGAATTCATTTTTTTTCATTCTCACACTAAATCCCACCTCACTTTATTTTATTTCTAATGCAAGTAATGTACAATCATCTTTTATTTCTTCTCCATTATTTAACATACACTTTAAAGAACTTTTAAGATGATCTTTTAATTCCGTTATTGTAGTAGTTTTAAAATACGCTTCTTTTATTTCATCCTTATCAAATATAAAATCTAAACCATCTGTGAAAAAATAAAATTTATCACTTGATTTAAAATGAATTATCTTTTCATCAAATTTACTATCTTCAAACATTCCTAAAAATGGACCTCTAACAATTCTATTCTCAGTATTGCATTCCTCATCTTGGTATATAAATTGATTAATTCCCGCTCCTACTATCTTTGCTTCATTTTTTTTAAAATCAAAGCTAAAACAACACACTGCTATATATCTTTCTCCTAAATACTTAGCAACCTTTTTATTTAAACGATTAACTATTTTAGATGGATCATTATTAATCAAAACTTCTTCATTGAACAAAACGTTAAATGCCGATATATTAAGAGCAGCTGTAATTCCTTTACCACTTACATCTCCAATTATTCCAACAATTAAATCTTCATTTACTTTATGAGTATAAAAGAAATCTCCACTAACTGTTTTTGCTGGTATATAAAGAGACTCCATATTGGCTTTGTTCAAAAGAGGAAATGGCTTTTTCAAAAGCTCCTTTTGTATCTTAGCAGCAGAATTTAATTCCCTTTTTCTTTCTGTAATATCTCTAATTATAGAAAGAACTGCTGGTTTACCTTTATACATCAAATAGCTTGAAGATACTTCTGTATCTATTTTCGTATTATTACTAAGAACAACTTTATAATCAAATGTAGTTTTTTTTGTTTTATTTTTTAATATTTTATTCATTCTTTTATACATAGTTTTTGCAAAATCAGGAGAATATTTATATGCACTTTTTCCAATAATATTATTCTGATATTTCAAAGCCTCTTTATTTGCTAAAACAATCTCACCATCTACGGTAATAATTATAGCATCTGGAGATATATCAACAATTTGACGATATCTTTCTTCACTTTCTTTAAGTATATCCTCAAGACTCTTTTTATCAGTAATATCCCTTAATTGTTCAACAATAAATATCACTTTTCCTGAATCATCTAATACAGGATTGTATCTATATTCCATGTATTTATTGATTTCTGGAATATATTTTTCTCCCTGTGTTATTTGCTTAGTTTTAATTGCTTTTTCACAAAGGCAATTAGGACATTTTTCATTTCTATTAAGCATCTCATAACATTTCTTACCCTTAACTTGTTTATGACTTTTTTTAAAAAAATTATACCCCGCTTCATTATAAAACAAAATTGTATTATCAGGCTTATATACACCTATAATATCTGAAATTCCTTTTAACACTCTTTCTAAATTCAAATCATATTCATCTATAATATCTCCAATTCCCCTCAACACTCTTTCTAAGTTCAAATTATGTTCATCTCCTATATAATTACACAATTAATATATTATTTTTTCCAAAAATGCTATCAATTAGTATTATAGCATAATTCTTCAAACTTTTTGACAATTTGCTTAAATAATCAAATCATATATAATATTTATTTTATTTGAATTTTAATTAAAGTACAATCATCTACTACAAGTCTATTATCAGCTTGTATAAATCCTAATTTATTATTTAAAAAACTTACTAAATCACCATTATTAAATTTTTCTATTAAATCTTTTTTTACTTTTTCGTCATCTACTATAAAATCTAAACCATCTGTGAAAAAATAAAATTTATCACCTGATTTAAATTGAATTATCTCTTGATCAAATTTACTATCTTCAAACATTCCTAAAAATGGGCCTTTAACTATTTTTTCTTGACAATACTCTTTATCTGAAATATACATAAATTGACTTATCCCAGCTCCAGCTATATTCGCTATATTATTCTTAAAGTCCAAACTAAAACAACAGGCTGCTATATATGTTTCTCCAAGAAATTCATCTACTTTTTTATTTAAATCATTTAGTATATCAATAGGGTTTTGATTTTGTAATATAACTTCATGAAATAAAACATTAAAAGCTAATATGCTCAATCCTGCACTAACACCTTTTCCGCTTACATCACATATTACCCCTATAACAAAATCATCATCTATAGCTTCTATATGATAAAAATCTCCACTAACTGTTTTTGCCGGAGCATACAGTACATCCATATTAGCTTTATTATAAAGTGGAAATTCTTTTTGTAAATATTGCTTCTGCATTGTAGCAGCTTTATGAACACCTGTTTCTTTTACTATTTTTCTCATATTAAATACTTCCTTTGCCATTATACCTATTTCATCTTTATTTTCAATCAAATTTTTTAAAGAAGTATTGTCATTAAAATTAAAATCAGCTGTGTTTTTAATTATATGTGTTATTTTTAAAATAGGTTTTGAAATTGTTTTTCCTATATATAACGCAATCAAAATAACCATACAAATTGATAAAAATACTATTATTATAGTTAAAACTATTTGTATTTTCAGTGATGAATAAACTTCATTTATTGGTACTACACAGACTAAAATCCAATTATTATTCAAATACGAATAAGCCAATATTTCATTTTTTTTATTTAATTTATATTGTATAATTCCAGATTTTTTTTTGTCGATTTCTTCTGATAAAAATTTAAATTTTTGATTATATACTGATTTCAAGTTATCTCCAAGTTTTAAATTAGGATGAATTAAAAAATCATGATCTTCATTCATCAAGAAAGCATATGCACCATCATACATTTTTGTGTTCTTGATAGTATTTCTCATTTCCTTTGTATTAATATCCATTCCTGCAACCCCAAGCAAAATATCATCTTTAAATATTGGTTGTGTATAAGAAATTATATTTATACCTAAATCAATTTCATCATAAGGCTCACTCCATATACCTTTTTTCTTTTTTATAGGATTATAATACCAACTCATTTCTTTATTTTCAGGATAAAACCATTCTATATATGGATCATTTGGATCTGGATCTAATTTTTCTAAAACTCCATTTCCTTCTTTATCAGCATACCAAATCTCATGGACATCTTCTGTAAGTTCTGGATTAAAAGTAAAATAAACTGCTTCTATTCCATTTTTTATATTTATTCCTTGGTCTTCATTTGAAATTTGTGCAATATTTTTTATTATAGAATCTATACTCTTTTCATATTCATTTATATAACAATCCTGTTTTTTATTAAATTTATTAATATCAAACGTTGCGCTAATATACTGATTAATTATATTTACAGAGTTTTCAACCAAATTAAAATCACTATTAAATTCATTAGAATGATTTTGTGAATGTAATGTTAATTTTTCAAAAACTTCTCTTTTGGTAAATTTATAATTAATGAATACACTTATACCACTTATCAATAATGCAGTAATTAATGAACATACAATCATAGCAAATGTTATTTTCACTCTGAGTTTACTAGTAAATTTTATTTTTTCCATATAATATCACCTATCTATATATTAATTACTTATTTTTCTACCTTAATCTAGTTATTCGTCTGTATTTATGTATATTTCGACATCTCGAAAGGGAATCCTTTTAAAGTCTACAAAATTTGCATTAAGTTTCACTTTATAGTCATACAGTTTTTGCCCTTTCCTAAATTCTTTTATTTTAGATTTCAACAAACAACCCCTCTAATTAACTAATAATAATAAAATCCTTACCCATTTAATAATAGAGTAAGGATTCAAAATACTATTTCAACTTATATCATCTTATATATTCACAATTAATTTATAACTTCCTAATATCCATAATCAAAAGGAAATTTGGCTATATATATCAATCTTTAATTTTTATTATATTTTAAATCTTTGAATTGATTCTTGAAGCTCATTAGAAATATTTGCCAACTGCTCTGCTGATTCTACTATTTGCTCTAAATTAGCACTTTGTTCTTCTGTTGAAGCAGCCACTTCTTCCGCTCCAGATGCATTTTCCTGTGTTATATAAGCAATATCATTTATATTTTCCCCTACTAACTGGGAATTTTTATTTAAAGTTTCACTAGCATTTGTAACTTCTTTTATATTACTTGTAACAGTTTTAACTGCCTCCATTATGTCCTCAAATGTACTTACTGTTTTGATAACTGAGTCTTCCTGCTCCTCTCCAATATTTTTAGCTATACTCATTTCTTGAACAGTTTTCTCTATTCCAGTTTTTATTTCATTTATAAGATTTTCAATACCTTGAGTTGCTTTCCTTGATTCTTCTGCTAATTTTCTCACTTCTTCAGCAACAACTGCAAATCCTTTTCCATGCTCTCCTGCTCTAGCAGCTTCAATAGAAGCATTTAAAGCAAGTAAGTTAGTCTGATCTGCAACACTACTTATCAACGCTATTATCTGTCCAATTTCATTAGATTTTTCAGACAATCTAGATATTTCAATATCAACATTCATAGACGCCTTTTTATTTTCCATCATTTTATTCTTTTGATATTCTACTATTTCAATTCCCTCATCAACAGTTTCTTGTGCTTTAACTGTAAGCTTTTCCGAATTAATAGCATTCTCAGATATCCTAGAGATTTCATTTATTAATTCATTAATCATTTCACTGGACTTTGCTGTAGATTCTGCTTGTTGGTTACCTCCTATAGCTAATTCAGATATAGTATTTGCAACTTGCTCTGAAACTTTACTAACTTCCTCAGTTGAAGCCATCATTTGCTGAGATGTAGAAGCTACTATCATTCCCATTTCATTCATTTCATATAATAAATTTCTCATATTTTCAGTCATATTATTAAAATTATTAGCGAGCATACCAATCTCATCTTTACTATTTATATCAACTCTAACATTAAGATTTCCCGAAGATACCTCTTTAGTAACATCAGCCATTTTTAAAATAGGTTTGATTAAGTTACTCACCATTAAATGTATTATTATTCCAATTATACTTATAATCACCAATCCGATTGCTACCATAATATTTCTAAGTTTTGATATATTCTTAGTTACTTCACTATAGTATGTAGTCATTGCTATAGACCATCCAGTGGAATTTAAAGGGGCATAAGCTGCTATCTTTCTATCCCCTTCAAATTCATAGTTCTCTACTGCACGTTCTCCTTGTGTCATTTTTTTTGTTATTTCTACAAGAGTCTGGCTTTTATTATTTAAAAAATTTTCTTTAAATATCATTTCTTCTTTGGGGTGAGCCATAACCAAACCTTCTTGATCAATCATATAAGCATATCCTGTGTCTCCTAACTTTTCAGCATTAACTATTTTTGATATATGAGATAAATTTATCGTTCCTCCAATCAAACCATAAATATTTCCATTATCATCTTCAAGAGGTGCTGCAACTACAATAATTGGAAGACCAGTAGATTTTGATATTACTGGTTTTGAGACAGCTGTTTGCCCATTCATAACCTTAGAAAAATAATCCCTCTCACTGATATCACCATTAGCTCCATTAGTACTTAAATATTTTCCATATCTATCGGACATAATTATTGCTTCAAAATCATTAAATATATGATCTTCACCAGAAATAAAATCTTTTACTCCTTTAAAATCCATATTCTTTACTATATCTTTTGAAGCAAGCATGTCTATATTATTCTGCCATTCATTAATTTTATCATCTGTAATTGTTACTATCTTGTCAACTTTACTTTGAGCTACCTCTTTTACGTCTTCAATGATTATTTTTCTTGATTCATTAAATGCTACTACTGATAATATCATAATTCCTATTGTAGCTACTAATAATACAGGTACCATAATTTTTTGTTTTAAGCTTTTCATAATATCTCCTCCTTCACTTACAAAGCATTATTATATATTTTTTAGATTTTTTTCACTTTATTTTTACTTATTTATTGTTATTTTATTGTAATTCGTCAACTCATTAAATCTTTAAATTCACCTTACTTAATTTCAAATACCTTATCTAGTCTTGTTAATTCAAAAATCTTTATAATCTTTGGATTTACTGAACTAAGGGTTATACTTCCATTTAACTCAACACACTTTTTATATATTCCTACTAATACTCCAAGTCCTGTACTATCAATAAATATACAATTATTAAAGTTAAGTACAAAGTTCTTATTACCTTCATCTATAAAATTATTCATATTTTGTCTGAATTCTGCTGCTTCATCTACTGCAAAATTTTCAGGCATTGATATTTTTATCTCATTCATTTATATTCACCTCAAATTTTGAATTTTTCTACTAGACTATTTAAGCTAACAGCCATTGCACTAGTTTCTTCTGCACTAGCAGCTAAATTTTGAGTTATAGCCGATTGCTCCTGAGCTGCTGCTGCAACTTGTTCACTGCTTTCCGATGTAGTCTCTGTAGTAGTTGCTACCGAGTCAATAAGCTGTATTATTTGATCAGAACTTGCAACTTCATCCTTTGTAACATCTACAACTTGATTAACAGCACTACTTATTTGCTCTACAGCATCTATAATATTTATAAATGATTTATCTGTTTCTTTTGCTACAACAACTCCATTTTCTACTACCTGTTTACTTATATTCATTGAACTAACTGCTTTTTCTATTTGAATTACCATTTCACTTACCAGTGAAGATATTTCATTTGATTCAATATTTGTTTGTTCTGCAAGCTTACGAACTTCATCAGCTACTACACTGAATCCTTTTCCATGTTCTCCAGCTCTTGCCGCTTCTATAGAAGCATTTAGCGCTAATAAATTTGTTTGACTTGAAATATTATTAATTGTACTAATAATGCCACTAACTTTTTTAGAAAGATCATCTAAAACTTGAAGTACACCTTGTGTTTCATTTGATACTTTACTAATATTTTCAATGGCTTTAACTGTTTCTTCAACTTTTATTCGTCCTTGTTTAGCAGTATTCATAGTATTGTCAGAATTTTCCTTAGCTGTAATCACTTTATTTTTTGCTATTTGAATTAAGCTTGAAAGTTGAACTAAAACCTCAGATGTTTCAACTATTGATTTATTTTGGTTTTGTGCATTATATGCAACACCTTGTATATTATAAGTTATATGTTCCGTTGAAGCACTTATTTCTTCCGCTGATGCTGCTAACTCTTCTGATGATGCTGTTAACTCTTCTGATCCACTTCTAACATGCTTTATTATATTTGATTGATGATCAATCATATCATTAAAACAGTCACCTAATACCTGTATTTCATCATTTGTATTTATATTAGCTCTAACTGTTAAGTCTCCTTCTCCTGCTTTAATCATTAATTCTTCTAGATTTTTAATAGGATTTATAATATTTTTAGTTGTTATAAGATAAGCTAAAAATATTGCAATTAATAAAGATAATATAGTTATTATTATTGTAATTTTTCTAATAGATAATGCTGAAGCCATATATTCTTTATAATCAGCTGTTACTGCTACAATCCAATCATTAACAGGAACAAATTTTACAAACTTATATACTCCTTCATATGTATAATAACCTTCACCAGCTTCACCAGCTTTCATTTTCTCCACTAAAGCTTTTAACTCACTATTATCTATATTCCCTATATTTTCATTCAATATTTTTTCTTTTTTAGGATGGTTTATAAACACTCCATTTTTATCAATCATGTAAGCATACCCATTTTCGCCCACTTTTACTTTTAATACATGGCTTGAAATATTATCAAAATTAATAGTTCCAACTATAGTACCTACTATTTTCTCATCCATCATTAACGGATAAGCAATAGCAATTACAGGTTTGCTAGTGACCTTAGATATTATAACATCACTTTGAGAAAAAGATCCATTTAACGCATTTTGAATATATTCTCTATTACTTAAATCAATATCATACTGTTCACTCGAACTACTTAGAACACCTTTACCATTTACATCTATGATTGACAACCTTTCTATTTGATCCTTGTTTTCTTCTTGTAATTTTGATAGATATGTATATACCTCATGATTATTTTCATTATATCCTGCTGCAACGCTAGCTATATCTACATCATGGCTTAAAACTTGAACATACTTACTTACCGAATCTATACTTTGTTCTATAATCTCTCCTGTTTGTTCTGTAAGTTCTCTTAGTTCTCCTTCAGTTGCATGCTGCATTGAACGCGAAGCCAGAAAGCTAGAAGTAACCCCCAAAATAAGAAGTGGAATTAATATAAATATAAAAAACATAGAAATTAATTTAGTTTTTAAACTTATTTTCATTATTACCCTCCATTTACTAATTAGTATAATTTATTTTTCATACACATTTAAATATTTTTGTATAACTAATTTATTATCTTTAAAACTCAATTTTATAATCAATCAAATTTATAAGAAATCCCCCCTTCCACAATATCAAACGTTGCACTAATATACTGACTAATTATATTAACAGAGTTTTCAACCGATTCAAAGTCACTATTAAAACTATTAGAATGATTTTGTAAATGTAATTTAATTTTTTCCATATAAGATCACCTATCTATATATTAATTATATATATTCCCTCCTTAATTTGGTTATTTTTCTATATTTATGTTAATTTCGACACCTTAAAAGTAAATCCTTTCCAAATCCTCATTTTTTTATTTGTATCCATATAATTCTTTCCATTTGATGAGTTCTTCTATTTATATCCTTTAACAAGCAATTCATCTAATACCTAATAAAAATAAAATCCTTGCCTATTATTAAATAGGTAAGAATTTTATTTTTTCAATATATTCTCTTTGATCTCTTTTTCTAAATTTGATCCTATAATCTCTAGTCTTAAAATTGAATCTTTCTAATAAATTAAATACATCGCTCTTTCCATGTTGAATTTATTTAAATTTTCTTGATAGAATCTGTATAAGATTTCACATATTTACCCGCTGGAGTTAATCCATCGGGTCCATGCTGTGGAGTATAAATTGATATTAAATTAGTGTTTTCGTAGTTGTATAACTTTTCAAAAGTATTTTGACCTAGGCTATCAACCCCAGTTTGATTAGTTATAACACCTATATTTTTTGAATCTATTAACTGACTGTATTCACTTATCAACCTTTCATTGACTAGAACAACCTTATTATCTCTTGGTTGCTGCGTAGGATTTGAAGCAATCATAGATAGCGAAATTAAAAAAGCAAAAAAGTCTTCATAATACCTACCCCAAACTTTATCCGAAAGCTAAGAGTTCTAATACTCCATTCTATTAAGTCTAGAGATTATAAGAACTCTACAGCTTCTGGATTAATTTAACTAGCAATTCAGTTGAAGTAAAGATTCCATCTGAATTAAGTTTCATTTTCTATTCATTTAAAGTTTATCATGATTTTAGTTTCTTTGTAAAATATTAAAACACCCTATACAATAATTTCATACAGGGTGTTTTAATGTCTTATATACTCTTAGTGTATTCTCTTAACCATTCTCTTTCATCATCATCTAAATAAGTGGATAAAGTGTTATATACCAATTGGTGATATTCATTTAAATAATCTCTTTCTGATTTATTTAGCTGTTCTACATCTATAGCATCTAAATCTATAGGTGCAAATGTAACTACTTCAAACTTCATAAATTGTCCATACTCATTCTTCTCTGCTTTTTTAGCTATAAGTTCATTTTCTATCCTAATACCATGTGAGTCTTCTATGTATATGCCAGGTTCATTAGTTGTTAGCATTCCTTCTTCAAATACCGCAGTATCAAATATATGAGGAACTATCTTCCATCTAAATCCATTAGGTGATTCATGTATATTAAGCAAATATCCTACGCCATGTCCTGTTCCGCATTTATAATCTATTCCAAGTTCCCATATAGGCCTTCTAGCTAATATATCTAGATTATACCCTCTAACCCCATATAAGAACTTTGCCATAGATAAATTTATCATACCTCTTACAACAGCAGTAAAATGTGTTTTTAACTTATCACTCAAATCACCCAAAGCTATAGTTCTAGTTATATCCGTAGTTCCATCTATATAATGTGCACCTGAATCTATCAAGAACAAATGCTCTTTTTCAAGCTTATAATCGGTATCCTTTGTAGCACTATAATGCATCATAGCAGCATGTTCTTTATATCCTGCTATAGTTGTAAAGCTTGGTTGCATAAACCCATCCTGTTCTTTTCTTAAACTTTCTAATTTCTCAGTAGCACTAATTTCTGTTATATCTATATTACCAACATTTTTCTTTAACCAATACATAAATTTAGTAAAAGCTACTCCATCTTTAATATGGCTGTTCCTAATATTTTCCAATTCAATTTCATTCTTTTTTGCTTTAAAAAATACAATTGGGTTAAAATCTTCAGTAATTTCTACTTTATTAGGTATACTATTTAATAGAGAATAATTAATATTGGTTTTATCCAATAATACACGTTCATTCTCATCCATATTTTTTATAAACTCATAAACATCATTATATAGTAATACTTCTACCTCTAAATCATTCAAATGCTTTAATATTTCATCATTCAATTTATTCTCATCAATAAATAAAAACGCCTTATCTAATGTAACTATACAGTAAGAAAGAACAACAGGATTGTACTTTACATCATCTCCTCTTATATTGAACAACCATGCTATATCATCTAACGTAGCTATAATATGTGTATTAACACCTTTTTGTTTCATAGTTTCTCTTAATCTAGATAATTTAGAACCACTGCTCTCTCCAGAATACTTCATATCTAGTAAAAATGCTTTTTCATATGATAATTTTGGTCTATCATCCCATATCTTATCAATCAAGTCATGCTCATAAGATATTTGTATATTCTTATCACTTAACTTATTTTTTAAGTCATACCCTATTTTAGCCGATACTACCCTTCCGTCAAATCCTAATATAGATCCATTTTCCATAGCATCATATAAATATTCATCTACAGTAGGAACTCCATCCTCACCCATTCTAAACAATTTTATATCACTTGCCTCTAACTGATTGGCAGCTTGTATGAAATATCTTCCATCAGTCCAAAGGCATGCTTCATCTTGAGTCACTACTACAGTTCCTGCTGAGCCTGTAAATCCAGAAATAAATTCTCTACATTTAAAATAATCTCCTACATACTCACTTTGATGGCTGTCATCTGATGGAATTATATAGGCATACATATTATGATTTTTCATTAAATTTCTAAGTTCATATATTTTACTTTTTATATTCATAGCAGATTCCCCCTCACCCTCTAATTTACCATTTAATACAAATCACTTCAACAACCTTTTTCAACTTCACTTTTCATGATATGTAATTTAACTAACCTTATAATAAAATCAAATCCTCCAGCAATAATTATACTAACCAAAACCCATGCAAATACTCCCGCAGTATTTAAGTTCGCTTTTTCAATTTGAAAACTCGTTCCTATAGAAGCACTTGGTTGACTTAAAACCTCAGCCGCTATTATTACCTTTAGATTTAGTCCTATGGTAGATGATGAAGTAGACATCAAAGAAGATTTAATAGATGGTATGTATATATCCTTCATAACAGTTAACATACTTAATTTATACACCCTAGCCATTTCTATAAGCTTTACATCAACACTTTCAATCCCTTGTATAACAGTAGTATATATAATAGGAAATATTATTAAAAATCCAACTAAAATAGGTGCCCATTCTGACTTTAACCATATTATAGCAAGAAGTATTATAGCCATAGTAGGAGTTGCCTTTTGAATAACTATAATAGGTCTTAATAAATAGTATACAGGTTTAAAAACTCCAGATAAAATACCTAGAATTAATGCAGATATAAATGATATTAAAAATCCAATTATCACCCTAGTTAAAGTAGCCGTAACTGTAGTAATGAAATTTTGAGATTTAATTATCTTTATAAATTCCAAAAAAGTAATTTTAGGCGATGGTATCATTATAGGGTTATCTGCCCATACAGAAAGAAATTTCCATAGCACTATAATAGATACTATGGAAATCATCGTATACAATCTATTTTGTGAAATAGAAATCTTCATCTACAAGTTTACCTCCGACAAGCTTAGCATTGTATTCAAACAACACATTTAAATACTTATCTATAGCCGTTTTTGCATCCTTAGCACTTACATAATCTATATTACATCTTTGAATTGACTTTTCTACTATCACCTTATTAATACCCTCATCTAATTCTTCATAGTATTTTCCAGCTTCACTAGGATTTTCATTAATCCAATTTATAGATTTTTTATACTCGCTTAAAAAATTTTCAACAACATCAGGATGATTGTTTATTAATTCTTCACTAACTATTAAAGACGCTTGAGGATAACTTGAATTTAATTTCGTAGCTTTTCCCCACTCATCTTGCAAATCTATAACAACCTTACTATCAGTTCTCTTCATCAAAGCCTTAGTAAGCATGGGCTCAGGCATTAATGATAAATCATTTTTTCCCGAAATAAAATTTGTAGCAAGTTCAGAAGCCCCTCCAAAATAATTTAACTTTACATCTTTATCCGGATCTATATTATTTTGAGTAAGTAAATATCTAAATATAGCATCTGGAGTTAATCCTCTTCCTATCATATCTATCTCTTTTCCCTTAAGATCTTCCCAGTTAAATACTTGTTCATTTCCAACTAAATAAAAAGTTCCCCATACAGTAGATGCGGCTATCTTATAACCAGAATTTTTATTATACAAATTAGCAGCTAGATTAGTAGGTACAATAAATATATCAGCTTCCTTAGACAATATCTTTGAAGTTAAAAGATCAGTTGATTTAACACTTTCATAAGATATACTTACATTATCACCTATTGATGGATTTTCTTTAAACATTTTAATCATACTAAGAGTAGGTGTTCCCGCTGGTGTAGCAACCTTAATATCTAAAGGCGTACTTTCTTTTTTTGCCTCTTCATTAGTACTTGTACAACCTACAGTTAATGCTAAAATCATAATCACGCTCAATATCAAGCTTAAAACTTTTTTCATACTTAATCCCCCTTATTATTTGAAATTGACAACATATCTATTATTTGATTTCTCAAGTCTGTAATACACTCATCAGTCAAGCTTCTTTTACTTTGATGAATATCAACATTAAAAGTTTTCAAAATGCTAGTCGGTCTATTCGACAAAACTATAATCCTACTTCCCAATAAAACTGCCTCATCTATATTATGGGTAACAAATACTATTGAGTTTTTAGACTTGTCCCATAATTTTATCAAATAATCTATCATATTGACTTTGAGATTATAGTCTAGTGACTTAAAAGGCTCATCCATTAAAAGTATTCCACAATTAAAGTAAAAGGCTCTAGCTATTGAACACCTCTGCTTCATGCCACCACTGAGCTTATTTGGATATGATTTTTCAAATCCATCAAGCCCAACGTCATGTATTAAATCCATTATTTTTTTATTGCTTTTTTCTTTATTTACGATAGCTATATTTTCATATACCGTTTTAAAAGGTAGTAATCTATCTTCTTGAAAAACATATCCTACACTATCTAAATCACTTGTTATATCTCCTTTATCAGGCTTAATCAATCCAGAAACAATATTTAAAAGTGTGGATTTACCGCATCCTGATGGGCCTACTATACAAATAATTTCTTCTTCATTAATCTCTAAATCTAAGTTATTTATAACATTCAAATTATCGAATTTTTTGTATATACCTTTTAGTTTACAAGTCATGAATATCTCCCTATAATTTTTTACAATAGTTTTTAACATCTATTATCATTCCCATTATGTCAAGTGCGATATCACAATCCATAAATCCTTCTATACATACCATTAATGCTTTTACACCACCTAAAGTAGCATGAATTATTAATTCTAAGCATTCTTCCATTTTTTCATCCCCTGCCATCATTTATCCGAAAGCTAAGAGTTCTAATTCTCCACCCTCTTAAGGATGGATATAAGAACTCTACAACTTCTGGATTGGTTTACCCAAAGGGCACTTACGCAACTAGAAATTCAGTTGGAGTAAAAATTCCATCTGAATTAAGTTTCACTTTAGTTTAGATTATATAATATTTTACATTTATTATCAATTTTATGCTACTACTACAAATAAACTAACTTAATCTGTTGTGCTAGTTAAAATCAATCTACTTAATATGGTAAATTGATTTTAACAAAAAAACATCCTCTCAAATTTAAAATCATGGATATTTTATCCAAATACTAAAGACTTGATTTTTGCTATATCTTCATCATTACCAAGAAGCTTATTTATAAAAAATGATATATTATGAGAAAGAATTTTTATCTTAGTTCTAGTAATAAAACCCCAGTATGACTTAGTTTTTACCCTATTTATATTTAATTGCTCTGACAATTGGGAAAAGCTAGTTTCTATTCTTCTTCTGATTTTAAATATTAATTGTCTTATGTCTTTGGGGTACTGTTCTTTACTGTTATCACGTTTCAAGAAAATCAAATCTATATTTTTTTCTTTTTTCAAGTCAGGCGTTAACATTTTATTTACATATCCTTTATCACCAATTATATAACTAGAATTATACTTTTCACTTAACTCAAATACAGAATCTCTATCATCGACGTCAGCTGGAGTTATAATAACATCAGTTAAAAAACCTTCAGTTGTAGTTAACGCATGTAGTTTAAATCCAAAGTATGTCTCTTTTTTAGATGGACAATATCCATAAGAGGCTACGCCTTTGAAACATTTGCTAAAGTGAGCTCTACCAAATTTACAAACAGGTATAGGCATACTATCTACAATTCTTATATTACTTGAATATCTAGACATAAAGCTAGATAGATACTCTCTAATATTATCTATTACACAATATAAATTTCTCTTTGTTCTATTAAATCTGCTTCTATCACCTAAATTAGGAAACAGCATAGAGAATTCTCTTTTTAAAAGACTAAAAAATGATTTTTCTGAATCTATTGTTAGCAATTCCGCAACGATGCTTATAGTAATAATTTCACTATCTGAGAGTTTGCTTTCTTTGATATTTCGTCTATTTCTAATTGATATAGGTATAATTTCATTGTATATATCATCAATGACTACAAAAATAGTTGTAAATAAATCCGTTAAATTCTCAATATTTTGGATATAATAGTTACTAAGCTCCAACATATGAAAACCTCCTTTATAAAAGTTTTTGGATTAACTTTAGGTTTTCACATTTGTTGGAGTTTTATTATTTTAAAATTTAACTAGCACAACGGGTTAACTTATACTTTTTTAGTGCTTAGTTAATAGTTTATTCTTTCAAACTATATAAATATAATATTTTGTAACCATTTTTTTGTGTATAATAGATATAATATAAAGGCAAAAAATACATACAAAGGATGAAGTAATTATGAAAAAAACGTTAATAACAAAAATAATTAAAATAATAGTTTTAATATTAGTAGCTTCTTTTATTATGATTGAAGGACTTATTATAATTAATGGACAAGAGGATACGGAATATGATGTTGAATATTTAGTAGTTTTAGGTTCAGGTCTTTGGGGAGATGTTTTATCTCCTACATTGTTAGATCGTATGAATAAAGCTTTAGAATTTATAGAAAATAATCCTAATACTAAAATAGTTGTTTGTGGAGGCCAGGGTAGAGGGGAAAATATACCTGAATCTCAAGCTATGAGAGACTACTTAGTTTTAAATGGAGTAGATGACAATAAAATTATGCAGGAAGATAAATCTACGAGTACAATGGAAAATCTAAAATTTGCAAAAAAAATTCTTGAAAAATTAGATGGTAAAGAAAATCATAAAATTATGATTGTTACAAATGAATTTCATTTATTTAGATCTAAGTTTATAGCTAAAAGATTAGGATTTATTCCTTATGGTATGCCCTCTAAAACAATAACGCATATAGCTCCTAAATATTTTGTAAGGGAATACTTTGCAGTAATAAAATCATTTATTTTTGATATATAAAGATCCGAGGTAGTAGGACTTTTTAGAGTTATAATAAATAATCCTTTGATATTAAATAAAGTATTGTTATAATAAAATATATTGGTTATTTTATAAATTTATTTGCTTATTAATAAAAAAGTCTTCCTTTGAAGATTTTAAATGTATACTTTTTTAAAATTCGTAACGGAAATTGTACTTATCCACAATTTAAATAAGAATATAATTTCCTACTCATTATAAAAAAATAATATATAACGATAATAGCAAACTTACTGAAAGGTAAGGGCGCAAAGACATTGATCTAAGGGATATGAATCCTATGATTGCCAGTTTGCCAAACATATAATTATTTGATACCAAAATATATAACATAAAAAATGTTAAGGCAAAAGATGTCTATGTCCTATAGCCATCTTTTTATTTTTATAACTGTATAATAATATTAAAATAATATAACAAATTATAATAATGGAGGACCGTGTATATGAAACTAATTTTTTTATCAGAAAAATACATTGGGAGTAAGTTAGCAAAACCTGTTTATAATAAAAATGGAAATATTATATTAAATAAGGGAGGACAGCTATCAAATTTTGTGATGAACAAACTAAATGAACTCGGTATTTATAGTGCTTATGTTGAAGAAGAAGGAACTGAAGATATTGTAGTAGACGATGTAATTGATATAAGTATTCATTTAAAATGTATACGGCTTTTAGAAGAAGCATTTGATTCCATAAAAAAAAATGGATGTTTTGATGAATCTCAAATAAAAAATTTACTTAAAGAGCTTTTACAAAACTTATCGATTTCAGAAAATACACTTTTAGCTTCTAATGGAGTAAGAAATATAGAAAATAGTATATATGTTCATAGTTTAAATGTTGCTATTCTTTCTGCTATTATAGGCATAAATTTAAACTATAATTATGAAAAAATATATAATTTAGTGTTAGGTTCATTTTTACATGATATAGGATATGCTTTAAGTGACGATGAACAGCATACAATAAAAGGGATAGATATCTTAAGAAATAATAAAGGAATAAATCCTACTTCGTATATAATAACACTTCAACATCATGAAAGAGTAGATGGATTAGGATACCCAAATCAACAAAACAGAAATGATATATATGAGTTTTCAAAAATAGTTGCCATATGTAATGAATATGATAATTTGATTGCAAAAAAAGGTTTATTACCATTCCAAGCTTTTGAAGAGATTATAGGAAAATGCTCTACATATTTTGATGAAAACATAATTGAAGTTTTTAAAAAAAATATATATATATACCCAACTGGTATGGAAGTTACTCTTAATAACGGTGATGTAGGCGTCGTATATAAACAAAATAAACACATGCCAATGAGACCTATTGTTAAGACAAAAAATAAATATTATAATCTTTTAGAAGAATTAACTTTATTTATAGATACTAAACTAATAATAGTAAAAAATAACCAAAAGATAAGTTTCTCTTAATTTTCTTATATATCCCCTATAATGTAGACTTTTTTAGCGTCTACTCTATAGGGGACATTTCAATTTTTTATTTCTATTGACCAATTCCATCATCAATAGTTAAGGTTTATAAGAATTATTTTCATTTTGTTTTTTTGATTCTCCACCATAATAACTGATCTGTTTCCTTATATTTTGTAGCTCCTACTTTTTCTAGCACCCTATGTGACGGTATATTAAATTTGTCAGTATCTGCAATTACATATTTTGCTTTTGGATTTTTGAAAATCCATTCTATTAATCCTTTTACCCCCTCAGAAGCATACCCATTGCATCGATATTCATTTTCAATTCCATATCCAACAATTACTTCTCCACTATCATTAGGGCATCCTTTTATCATAACAAATCCCATTATGCAATTTTTGTTTTTAGAAACAATTGCCCAATTTGTTAGCCATAAATAGTTCTCTTCATCGGCAAGAACTTTTTTTCGCCTTACTTGCATTGCATATTGCATTTCTTCATCAAGCTTTGTATTTGTAATAGTTAATCCCAATTTTTTCTCGAGTTCTTGGAAATTTTCAATGGATAGCGATAAGTCATCTGAATCGAGAGGTAATAATATTAATCTTTCCGTTTCTATGTTTATCATTTTATCCCCCTTGTTTTTTACATACAATCTTAATATTCTTATATAATTCATCTTGATTTTATTTGTATTAACATTGTCAAAAACAGTATGCTTTTTAATTATATCAAAAATACCTTCATTTTAGTATTCTCCAATAGTAAAAAAATTCGCTTCATACTCCACTAGGCTAATTTGGATATGAGGGACTACTTAGTTTTAAATGCAGTAGATAAAAATAAAATTATTTATTATATTTTTTAATATTATACGAATTTTAATAAATAATACTTTAACATTAAGGAAAGTATTGTTATAATAAAATATATTAACAATAGAATTTATTGGTTATTTTATAAATTGATTTGCTTATTAATAAAAAAAATAATATATAACGATAATAGCAAACTTGCTGAAAGGTAAGGACGCAAAGACATGGGTCTAAGGGATATGAATCCTAGGATCGCCAGTTTGCCGAAAAGTAAAATAAAACTTATATTAATAAGTTTTATTTGGGTATTAAATAAATCTAAAAACAGATAATTATTTAATGCACTAATGTATAACATGAAAAATGTTAAGGCAAAAGATGTCTATATCCTATAGGCATCTTTTTTATTTTTATAGCTTTCTTATAATATTAGACTACTATACCAAATTATAGTTAGGAGGACTATGTATATGAAATTAATTTTTTTATCAGACAAATATGTTGGAAGTGAGTTGTCAAAACCTGTTTATAATAGAAATGGAAATATTGTATTAAATAAAGGAGGAAAACTGTCGAATTTTACTATAAAAAAACTAAATGGACTTGGTATTTATAGTGCTTATGTTGAAGCAGAAGGAACTGAAGATATTGTAGTAGAAGATATGATTGATGTAAATACTCAATTAAAATGTATAATGCATTTAGAAGAAGCATTTAATTCAATAAGAAAAAACGGATATTTTGACGAATCGCAGATAACAAATTTACTTAAAGAAATTTTACAAAACTTATCTATTTCAGAAAATACACTTTTAGTTTCTAATGGAGTAAGAAGTATAGAAAATAGTATATATGTTCATAGTTTAAATGTTGCTATTCTTTCTGCTATTATAGGTATCAATTTAAACTATAATTATGAAAAATTATACAATTTAGCGCTAGGCGCATTTTTACATGATATAGGGTATGCTTTAAGTGATGATGAACATCATACAGTAAAAGGAATAGATATTTTAAGAAATAGTAATGGAATAAATGTTACTTCTTATATAATAGCACTTCAACATCATGAAAGAGTAGATGGATTAGGATATCCAAATCAACAAAATGGAAATGATATATATGAGTTTTCAAAAATAGTTGCCATATGTAATGAATATGATAATTTAATTTCAAAAAAAGGATTACAGCCTTTTGAAGCTTTTGAAGAGATTATGGGAAAATCATCTACATATTTTGATGAACATATAATTAAGGTTTTCAAAAAAGTTATATATATATATCCAACTGGTATGGAAGTTAATCTCAGTAATGGAGATGTAGGAGTAGTATGTCAGCAAAATAAATACATGCCAACGAGACCTATTGTTAAGACAAAAAATAAACATTATAATCTTTTGGAAGAATTAACTTTATTTATAGATAATAACTAATAATGCCCTATAGAGTAGACTTTTTCTAGTGTCCACTCTAATAGGGTACATTTTATAATCCTTAGTTTTATTAAAATATTGACTTAATCAGCGGTATTTTAATGAGCATCTTTTGGGATTTAATCACCTATATTGTTATATTCAGTTATTAATTTTATTCATCACACTTACTAACCCTTCTAACCCTTCCCTTAATAGGTCTCCCCTGAAGAGCATTATAAACCATTTCACCTTTTCCATTTAATATCTCAACAAAAGTAGAAACATCTATTATATTTATAATTCCTATATCAGCAGCTGTCATTCCCTCTACATTACAAAGAGTTCCAACTACATCAACTGGGCGCATCTTAGTTTTTTTACCTGCATTTATATGAAGCTTCATGATTCCTTCGCTTACTTTCTCACTCTTTAATGGACCAATATCTAATTTTGTACTATTTTTTTCATTAAAATCAGATCTACACTTATCTACTGTAAGTTGATCTATAGTTTGCTTTAATCTTATTTCTTTATTTATATACTTTTGTATAACATTTAAAAATTTAATTTCATTTTTTGTTACAAAAGTAATAGCCTTACCAGATTTGCTTGCACGAGCAGTTCTTCCTATTCTATGAACATAATCTTCCTTATCCTCAGGTATATCATAGTTTATAACATGAGTTATACCATCTATGTCAATACCTCTAGCTGCAACATCTGTAGCTATTAAGTGTCTGAATTTACCTTTTCTAAAATCGTTCATAACCTTACTTCTATCTTCTTGCTCCATTCCACCATGAATTTTGCTACAAGATTTTATCCAAGGATATAAATTATCACAAAGCTCGTCAACCATTATTTTAGTATTACAAAATATCATGCATCTATCTGGATTTTCAACAACTAAAACATCCTTTAAAAATTCAAATTTATCGTCTTCATCTACAAAGTATCTTTCTTGATCTATTTTATCAACAGTTAAATTCTGAGTTTCAATTTCTATCTGCTCGTAATCCTTCATATATGATTCACACAAATTTTTTATATCATTAGGCATAGTTGCAGAAAGTAACATAGTTACTCTATTTTTAGGAAGTTTTTCTATTATAGCTTCAATTTGCTCTATGAATCCCATGTTTAACATTTCATCCGCTTCATCTATTACTAAATATTTGATCATAGATAAATCTATAGTTCCTCTTTCCATATGATCTATCAATCTTCCTGGCGTTCCTACTACTATATGTGTCTTTTGCTTAAGCTCTTTCTCCTGTCTTCTAAATGAGAACTGTCCATATACTTCAGATACCTTAAGTCTTTTGAATCTACCTATATTAAAGAACTCTTCTCTTACTTGAATTGCAAGCTCTCTTGTTGGAGTAACAACTAAAGCCTGTGGCTTATTTTCATCCCAATCAACATCTTCACATATAGGTATTGCAAATGATGCTGTTTTTCCACTTCCAGTTTGAGATTTAACTACAACATCTCTTCCTTTAAGTGCTAGTGGAATTACCTTTTGTTGAACTTCAGTAGGTGCTGTATAGTTTAATCTATCTATAGCCTCTAATACTTCATCACTTAGGTTATAATCTTTAAAATTTAATGCCATTATATAATCACTCTTTTCACGTTTATTTTATCCGTAAGTATTAATATAACATAAAATAGATATTTAGGTAAACTAATGCAGAATCGTATAAGTTAATTATCATAATTAGTTTTTCCATTTATCGTATCGTTAATCTTTAATTTGTTAACGATTTATTTGTAATATCATACAAAAAAAAGTAAGTGCCATGGCTATCTCTATACTCCATGGCACTTACTTTTAAACAATCTCTTGTTCAAACACATAATTATCACTACACAACCTAAACTCTTGGTTTACATACTGTAAAGCTTCTCTTCCTTTTTCCTTATCTATTATACAAGATATCTTTATTTCCGATGTACTTATCATCTGTATATTCACTTTAAGCTCATAAAGACTTCTAAAGAAAACAGATGCTACATCAGAACTTCCTGAAATTCCAATACCTACTACTGATATTTTTGAAACCGACTCATCTATGATTATATCTTTTGCATTAATTTTATTTTTTAGTTCATCTGATATTCTTTGAACTTCTTTTAAGTCTTCAATCTTTACAGTAAAAGAAATATCATTTACATTCTCCCTGTTTATATTTTGTATTATCATATCAACCTGTATATTATTCTTTGATAAAGCATCGAATAATTTGTATGAAATACCCGGCTCATCTGGAACTTCAAGTATTGAAATTTTAGCTATATTTTCATCTAAAGAAACCCCTCTTACCAATACATTCTCCACCTTATTCACCTCCACAACCTCTGTACCCCTAGCTTCATTAAAGCTAGATTTAACTACAAGTGCTACATTATATTTTCTAGCAAGTTCTACACATCTAGGATGAAGAACTTTAGCTCCTAAGCTTGCAAGTTCCAACATTTCATCATATGAAATTTTTTCAAGTAGTTTTGCACCTTTTACAATTCTCGGATCTGATGTATATACTCCATCTACATCAGTATAAATCTCACATCTAGTTGCCTTTAATATAGCTGCCAATGCAACCGCGGTTGTATCTGAGCCCCCTCTACCCAATGTAGTTATATCATTCTTTTGTGATATTCCTTGGAATCCTGCAACTATAACTATTTTTCCTTTTTCTAGTTCCTTCTTTATTCTTGTAGTATCAATATCATTAATTCTAGCTTTTTTATGCTTATCGTCAGTTATTATTTTACATTGATATCCATTTAATGATATAACTTCTTCGTTTAGTTCTTGTATAGCCATTGCAAGAAGAGATATAGACATTTGCTCACCAGTCGATAAAAGCATATCCATTTCCCTACTCGATGGATTTTTATTTACCTTCATAGCTTTTTCAATCAATTCATTCGTAGTATCTCCCATAGCAGATACTACAACAACTACTTTATTATTATCATTCTTTGCTTTTACAACTTGTTTGGCTACATTCTTTATCCTATCTATTGAACCTACAGAACTGCCTCCATACTTTTGAACAATTACCATTTCCATTTCCCCCCCTTTGTACAGGTTATTTTGCCTCGTACTTTAAATTTTCAATATCTCCTTCAATTCTCATATAGCAGTGTTTTTGCTCTAACATTTTTAATTTTCCTACAAACTGTTCCATTTTATCAGCACTCACAATATCAGTCATTAATATTAAATCTTCATTCATGCTGAGTATTTCATATTTAAATTTATCTAAGTCCATAAGTTTTAGAACCTTTGCCATATCAGACTTATTATTAGGACTAACTCTTATATAGTATCTTCCCTTAAATAAATCTATACCCGCGGATATTAACCTTCCATTTTGCACAAAGTCATCTCTCTTGTATTGACCAGTTACAACATCGAATATATCTGAAACCACTGCATTTGCAGTAGGACTCTTACCTGCACCTTGACCGTAAAATTGTAATTCCCCAATGACATTTCCTGTAATAGATACTATATTAAATGCATCTTTAACAGTTGTAAAAGTAGAATTTTCATTTAAAAGTATAGGCTCAACACTTGCAGAGTAGTTGTTATCACTTGAAATAGCACTTCCAACTAGCTTCGATACAAGTCCTAATTTCTTAAACATCTTGATATCAACTTTATTTATAGAGCTTATACCCCTACACATAATGCTATCTACATCTGTTTTATTATTAAAGGCTATAGATGATAGTATCGCAAGCTTTCTTTTAACATCATACCCTTCTATATCATCAGTAGGATCTGCCTCTGCATAACCTAGCTCTGTTGCAATATTCAAAGCCTCATCAAAGCTTAAATTTTCATCACACATCTTTGTCAAAATAAAATTTGTTGTTCCATTTAGTATTCCTCTAACATTGCTTATATTGTTAATTCTAGCACTTTGTTTTAAAGGTTTTATAATAGGTATTCCGCCACCAACACTTGCCTCAAATAAAAATCCCCTATCATACTTATTAGAAATATCTAAAAGTTTATCAATGTACTTTGAAACAACAGCTTTATTTGCAGTCACAACATGTTTATTATTTTTAAAAGCAAGACACATATATTCATAAGCCTTATCTATGCCCCCCATAACCTCAACAACAATATCGATTTCAGGATCTTCTAATATCTCCATAGGATCTTGTGTGAATATATCCTTAGGTACATCTACATTCCTCTTTTTATTTATATCTCTAACTAATATTTTGCTAACCTCGATTTCTTTATTTAAAAGTCTTCTCAAATTATTTTCAGTATTATTTATAATTTCGTATACTCCTGTTCCCACTGTCCCAAATCCTAAAAGCCCTATTTTTATCATATCAATACCCCTTTCTTGAATTAAATCCTCGATCGTGTCTTTGTGTAAAAGACATTTGTATTTCTATTAAAAACATTATATCACAGTTTTTTTAATTTACAATACTCTTTTTATTTAAATTTTATAGGTTTATTATAAAAATTATTTTATATGTATTAAAAAAGGACTTTTCAGTAAAACGGTACCTATATATTAGGCAAATAAAATAAGAGGAAATACACCACGAAGTATTTTTATAGATGCTGGATTTGAAGTTGAAATGCTAGGTATCAAGCACTAAACAGGCAGCAGCTAGATGGATTAAAACGTACACTAAAGATAAAATTGTAGGATTAAGGGATACTAGAAGATATCATGAGTAAAGTTGATGATTACATTAATTACTATAACAATTATAGATTCCAATAGAACTTAAAGAAGATGAGTCCCGTGCAATACAGAAATCATCTTCTCGTGGCTTAAGTCATTTTTTTATTGGTATACGTAATTTAGTATTCCTTTATAGTTAATGTAGATAACAATGATCATTTATCTTATTTACACCTCTTGAAAGTTCTGCAAATACAAGCATCAAGAAAGACATGCCAGAAAAACTAAGACCTAATCCACCGGTTAACAAAGTAACAGTTACAAAAACAAAGATTAGATACTTAGCAGAATAATATCACATTCTTTCTAACATAAATGCGATAGAGCAAACATAAAAATCAAAAGGCTTCCTATTATTTACCGTTCTCATTATTAATTCGTTATACTCAAACTATTTAGATCTTCTTAATAATTTATCGTAACAACAAAACGGCTTTTCTTTTCCTAGAAAACTCATTTCTCCGATTAATTTAAAATCCATTTTATTAAATAATGTATTCATTTTTGTATTTAATGAATAAGTATCTGTCTTTAGATACTTAACTCCATTATCTATTGCTAACTCTTCAGCAAATCTCATTAGACCTGTGCCGATTCCTTTGTTTCTACAGCTAAAATTAACTGCCATTCTATGAATTACCATAGCTTTTTCATTAGAACACCAACTTAATCCATTATATTCATCTGGTTCTAAATAATTAACACATATAAATCCTGCAATTTGTCCATTTATATCTTCAACATATAAATCACCTTTTTCAATATCATTAGCAAAATTTTTAGATTTAGGGTAATTCTCATCCCATTGGTAATTATTATAAGAATGCATTTCTTCTATAGTTTCTTTTATAGTTTCCATAATATTATCTAAATCACCTAATACTGCTTTTCTTATCACTATAACCACTCCTTATAATTTTTCAGTTCATGCCAATTAGCTTCAATATTTTCTTTAATTTTTTTTATTAATTTATATACTACAAATTTTTCTTCTTCTGTAAAATCTTTAAAGCAAATTTCTATATTTCTATTTTCTTCTTCAATAACAGCATTATATATACCTAAAACCTTTTCAGTAGGAAATAGTCGGTATATTCTTTTATCAATCTCATCTTTTTCCTTATTTATATATACTTCATTTATTAGTTTTTGAGTAGCTTTAGTAGTTGTTGTGTTATCTACTTTTAATAAAATCCACAATTGCATAAGACTAATACCAAGGTTCTCACATATACGGGTTAGAAATATAAATTGGCCTTTTTGTAAATTAAGTTTTTTAAACTTCATATCACTTATGGAATGTATAGTTCTAGATAATGTTCCTACTTCTCTTAAAATATGACTATGCAGTTTAATAATAGAATCACCTCACAAGAACATAGTTGAACTTCCAACTAATATTAGCATGCTGCGAAATCGTTGAAAATCCAACTATTTTTTATCAATGTAAGATCATTATTTCTGTAATTACTTAGAAGTCCTTGCATTTTATAATTAAGCATTACATCATCAATTTCTTTTACTATCAGTATCTCTTCCTGTGTTAAATCATTTAAATTATAGGCACTATATAATTTTCAAACATGAAAGAATAATAGTAGATTCAATTCAATGGTTGGACAATCTTTCGATAGATATGAAATATTTTTTTGTCAAATTATCATATCATTTCAAATATACTACCTGTGTTATTATTAAAAAAACTATTATTAAATGTTTCTTTAAGCTTTTTTTCTGCATTCTCTCCTGTACAATGAGACACACCCATTAATTGAATATTCTTTTTCTTAAAATATGTAATTGTTTTATTTAACCTAATCTTATCTGAATCAACTAAATGAGTTCCCCCAACAATTCCATAAATATTCATATCTATTTTCTGTGCTATTGTTTCCAAAATATTCACTACACCTATATGAGAACATCCTAAAACAACAAATAATCCCCTATTTGTTTTTATTGCTAATACAATTTCATCAGAAAAATTATCTAATTCATACATTTCATTATGTTTAATATAAAAATTTGCATTTAAATTCTCGAAATCATTATTTTTAAAAAAATCCGAAAACACTATTATATCTTCAGTTATATTAAATACATCTGAAGATACATTCTCTATATGAATTCCATGGGACTTTACGTATGCTTCATCAAATGAATTTCCGTTAAACTTATATTCCCCCTCATGTATCAATTTATATTTTTTATCAAAAAAATTATTTCCTACTATTAGTTTAAGTGGTGACTCTACTTTTTCCAGAAGCTTCTTAAATCCTCCAGTATGATCGTAGTGCCCATGACTTAAAATAACATAATCCAATTTATTTAAATTTATATTTAATTGCTCTGCATTTTTGATAAAATCCCCACTTTTTCCTGTATCAAATAAAATACGTACTCCATCAACCTCAATATACATAGATAGTCCATGCTCATTACATAACAAAGGATTATCTCCTACATTGTTTTCAATAAGTGTTGTTATTTTTAAACTCACTGAATTCACCCCTTTACACCATGACTTGTAATTATTATTTATTCAATACACGTTAATCTAACGTTCTTTCTAGAGTACTCTTGTTCAATTTTTTTCCATGCCCCTGCATATGTTGAATGTTTTAATATTATCGCCTCTTTATATACTTTTTGTAATAATTCATATTTTATATCAAAAAAAAATGACAACTTATAAGCTATCATATTCTAACTATTATCCTAACCATATATTTTTTTGTAATTATGTATTAAAATTACTTATATCTAAATATCTCTGCTATTCATTAAACAGTTTCTTAGCATTCTTAGCAACTCTTTCAGCAAATATTTCTACCCTTTCCTTTTGTTCTTCAGTTCCATCTTTTATACATACAGCACCAAAGTGAGTATATGGGTTTCCGTCACCAGCCCCTACAGAATAAGCAAACATTCCCTTAACTAATAATTCACTTATTAATGCCAATTCTGCATGGTCTGCTCCTCCACCTAAATAATTTTCGGTAGCAAATACACATCCCACTTTTCCTGCTAACTTAAGTTTACATGTATCTAGCCATTTTTTCATTTGCCATGAATATGACCCCGCATATGTAGGTGTTCCAAAAAATATTACTTTAGCTTCTTCAATAAATTTTTCATCAATATTATCAATAGACATACATTTTGTCTCTATAGATTCTACTTTTTTTGCTCCTTTAGAAACAATGTCTGCTACTTTCTCTGTGTTTTTTGTTTCACTATGATAAATTATTGCAATTTTCATTTTGTATCAACCCCTTAAGTTTTTTAATAATTTGAAATTTCATTGCTATAAGTTTGATTCATGAATAAATATATTTGATAATTTCTCAGATTTTAATTTTTTCATCAATAGATCGCATTTACATAAAAATAAATAATACACATTCTTTTTACTACCAGGTAAAGATTCAAAATTACCTTGCCCCTTCGATATTATAATGTCTGATTTCTCAAATATTTCTTTAAATTCGTCAGACACCTCCAAAAGGTCTGTTCCTGGCAAATCTGTTCCATTATTTATTATATTTGCATATTTATTAAGTTCAACATAATATGCATCTTCTTCATTTACATCATTTAACACCGGTTCACCCCTAACTGCAAAAAATATTTCAACATTAGGATATTCCCTTATAATTTCTCTAATAAATATCTTGTCAAATACAATTTCTCCTGTATTATCTCCTAAATACAATAATTTTTTACATTTCAATAAATCATCTTTCAATTTTTTATATAATTTATCATCAAAATCACTTGCTAAAGTTTTATTAATAATCTCCTTAACCAAGTCAAAACTTATCTCATCAAATGCACCAAAATCCACTATATTTCCAGCCAATGCAATTTTTAATGCAGTAATAAATCTATCTTTTGAATGATTCAACATATCTTGAATCTGATTTTCCATAGATAACAGCTTCTCATTAAATAACTTCTTCTCTTGTAAATAAAAATCCTCTATTCCTGTTTCCTTTTTTAAAATTCTCATAACCTTAGCAACCAAAAAAGGAGCCGTCCTATCATACTCAATTTTGCTCACTTCTCTTAAAACCTTATTCATAAAATTATATTTTTGCTGTTTATCTTCAAAGTATTTATCTGCTAATTTATTCGCCTTGTTAATCACACAAGCTATACAATCCACATGTGTATTCAATGTTAATTGCCCCTTTTCTTATAATTTTCAAATCTACGTTTTATTTAACATATAATAATTAATCGTTATAACATATAATTTAACATACTTTTTTATCCAAAAGCTAAAAGTTCTAAGATTCCAGACTCTTAAGTATAGAGATAAGAACTTAACAAATTCTGAATTAAGTTTCTCTTTATTACCAACATCTTCTATGTGTACAACGACTGCCAAAACCTCGTCTTCGTCTATTACTTCTTCTATATAAAGTATTTCTTCCGTTGTCTGTCTGTGAAGTATCAGCATTAAGTTGTTTCTTAATCATTGGTGATTTAACCTCTTCTAAAGGACCTATAATAACCTTTTCCATAGCCTGTCATTTCTCCTTCACCTATAGGATCTGTTCCATCAAACCTTGGCATATAAACATCCTCCTCATTAATTATCTTGGCATATAACAACAATTAATAGTTTATTGTCATATGCCAGTTACTCTATAATGTGATTATATTTCTATTTCGGGTATATGTCAATAACCCCCCCTTTGAAAATTATTCTAATTACATTAATCTATTCACATACTACTATTAATATATTATTACGTAGGAATTCTAATCTTTTCAAGATGGTAAACCATAAGTATACTATACATATGCAAGTGATTTATTTTAAGTTTCCTTAATCCCTAATTTCCATTTTTATACCATGTCTGTGCCTGTGGCAAATACAATCCTCACATTGTTTTCTTTCTTCAAATTCACTACAAAGCTTATAATCTCCACCCTCAATTTTTAATATTTTCCCATTTACTAAGCTATCAGCCAATTTTTTTCTTGCATCATCATATATCCTCTGTATAGTTGATCTAGCAACCCCCATTAGATTTGTACATTCTTCTTGATTTAATCCTTCCAAATCCATTAATCTTATGGTTTCATATTCTTCCACTGACATATAAACATATTCTTCTATATCTTTAGAATAATTTATAGGTCCAAAAGTATTAACTTCGGGCAAAAAGCACACACATCTTCAATAGAGACATCTAGGTTATATGCTGAAAAAACTTATGCTCCGCTTCTGTTTCAAGAGTAGATATTGGGAATTTTTTGCAAATAATAGAAATAATAGCTGGTCTAATATTCACGATAGGAGCTTTTATTAAAATAAGATTCATGCAAGCAAATATAACTCAAAAAAGAGAAGAATTCAAGTTTAATTCTTCTCTTTTTTGAGTTCGATATTCTAATTAAGCATGTGCTAGCATCTCTGCTGCATTGTATGAACTTCTTACTAAGGGATCCGAAGCTACAAATGAGAATCCCATACTAAGACCTTCATCTTTATACTTCTTAAATATATCTGGATGTACATATTCCTCAATAGGATAATGTTCTTTACTTGGAGCTAGGTATTGACCTATTGTCAAGTAATCACAATCCACGTTCCTTAAGTCTTTAAGCAAATCTAATACCTCATCTTCTCTTTCTCCTAAGCCTACCATAATACCTCATTTTGTATGTATACTAGAGTCTATTTTTTTCACATTTTCTAATACTTTTAAGGATCTTTTATATATGGCTTGTGGTCGTACATTCTCATATAGACGAGGAACTGTCTCCATATTGTGATTTATAACATGAGGTTTAGCATCTATTATTTTTTTAAGAGCTATCTCATTTCCTTGTAAATCAGGTATTAATACTTCTATTATTATGTTAGAATCTTTCTTCTTTATTTCATTAATTACCTTACTGAAATGTTCTGCTCCACCATCTTCTAGATCATCTCTAGTTACAGAAGTTATTACCACATGCTTAAGTCCTAATTCCACAGTAGCCTTTGCTACATTTTCTGGTTCATTTTCATCTACTTTTTCTAATTCACCATGTGATACATTACAAAATTTACATCCTCTAGAACATTCACTTCCTAGTATCATAAAGGTAGCTGTTTTTTTACTAAAGCACTCCATTCTATTGGGACACTTAGCTTCCTGGCAGACAGTATTTAAAGAAAACTCCTTTAAGATATTATTTACATAATCTAAGCTTCTTCCTGTTTTCAAGTCAATTCTAAGCCATTCTGGCTTTCTTTTAACCGTCATAACCAGACCCCCTTTTTTTATATTAATAACTAAATTTTTAACTAGCTTTTATTATTTCATTACATTTTTCGCAGTTTTTACAATTTTCACATGAATAATAAAAGATATAATCACTACCTAACCAATTTAAAATACTTTCGATATCCTTAAGTTCATGTTTTTCACAAACCACAATCTTATTATTAGAAACCATAAGTAACCTCCTCGTTGTCCTTAATTCTAAACTTCCAAGTCAATTCTAGGCCATTCTGAATTTCTTTTAACCGTCATAGCCAACACTACTTTTTATACTATACTTTTATGGAACGCTTCTTCAAAGTATTTTATAACTTTATTATTTACTTCTTTTAAATTCTCTTCTTTTCCAGTAATATTCTTTATAGAAGTTACACCCTTATCTTGTATTCCACAGGGAACTATCAGTTTAAAATGATCTAGATTCGTATTCACATTAAATGCAAAACCATGCATAGTTACTCCTCTTTTAACAGCGAGTCCGATTGCAACTATTTTATCATTTCCTACCCATACTCCTGTATGTTCCAGATTTCTATGTGCATTTATATTATATTCTTCTTTTAACAACCTAATAAAAGTCTCTTCCATATTCAATACAAATTCTCGTATACTCATCTGAGAATCTTTTAATTTAAATATAGGATACCCAACTATTTGACCAAAACCATGATAAGTTACATCACCACCACGATTACTTTCAAATAGTTTTACTCCATTTTGATTTAATACTTCCTCACAAACCAATATATTGCCTTCATTTCTTCTTCTTCCCATAGTTATAACGGGAGAATGCTCCACTAAAATTAAAGTATCTTCAATCTCATCATTTTGCCTTTTCTTCAATAAATCAAACTGTATATTTAGAGCTTCTTCATATTCACATATACCTAATTTTAATATGTCCATAATTCAATCAGCTCCTTTACTTACACTAATTCATATCTATATATAAGCATATATTTTCCTTTTCTTTCTTTTAACCCACTTTTTAATATATGAGCAACTTTGCCAGGATTGAATTCAATTTTAGTTCCCTGCAATGATTCCATATATTCACCAACAACTTTTCCATACTCCGGTTCTACTTGTTCCTTTACTCCCCACGGAAGCGCCATTACTGTTGCCTCATCTCAAGTTTCACAAAGAGAAGCTTTTCTATCTTTTATCGAATTTAATAAACTATTTTCTAGTGCCTCTTTTACATTTCCATCATGTGCAAATAACATACAAATACCTCCCTATTCTTTAGAATAATCCTATTATTTCTCCATCTTCTAAAATATCCATTTTATTAGCAGCTGGTACTTTAGGAAGACCTGGCATAGTCATAACATTGCCTGTAAGGGCTACTAAAAATCCTGCTCCCACAGAAGCTCTTACAGAACTTACTGTTATTCTAAATCCTTTTGGTCTACCTAATAACTTGGGATCATCAGATAAAGAATACTGAGTTTTAGCCATACAAATAGGTAGTTCTGAAAGTCCTATTCTTTCATATTTTTCTATTTCCTTAGATGCTTTAGAAGTAAAATCTACTCCATCTGCACCATATATTTCCTTAGCTATAGTTTCAATTTTCTCTTTTATAGGTAATTCTAAGCTGTATAATGGTTCAAAGTTAGCTTCTTCCTTTTCTACTAACTCCACAACCTTTCTTGCCATGGCTGCTCCACCTTTTCCACCTTTTGCCCATACTTGAGATATTACTACATTTACACCTAGTTCTTTGCATCTTTGCTCAACAAAGTCCAGCTCTTCTTTAGTATCTGTAGGGAACTCATTTAAAGCTACAACAGCTGGTACTTTAAACTTCTTCACATTCTCTATTTGTTTTTCTAAGTTCTCAAATCCATCAGCTAAGGCCTTCATATTCTCATTTGAAAGATCTGCCTTAGCTACTCCTCCATGATTCTTCAATGCTCTTACTGTAGCAACTATCACTACTGCACTTGGATTTAATCCTGCATATCTACATTTAATATTAAAGAATTTTTCAGCTCCAAGATCTGCTCCAAAGCCAGCTTCAGTTACTACATAGTCAGCTAACTTCAGCGCTGTCTTAGTTGCCATAACAGAGTTACACCCATGAGCAATATTAGCAAAAGGTCCTCCATGAATTATAGCTGGAGTATTTTCTAATGTTTGAACTAAATTAGGCTTTATAGCATCTCTAAGAAGTAATGCTAATGCTCCTGTAGCATCTAATACACCTGCTGTTATAGGTTCATCAGAGTATGTATATCCTATAATCATCTTAGATAATCTATCTTTTAAATCTTCCATTCCATTAGCAAGACATAATATTGCCATTATTTCTGAAGCAACCGATATATCAAACCCATCTACTCTAGTAACCCCATTTCCTTTTACTCCTAGACCTATAGTAATCTCTCTCAATGCTCTATCATTCATATCTAGTGCTCTTCTCCAAGTAACTCTCTTTGGGTCGATGTTTAATTTATTTCCTTGATGCATATGGTTATCAATAAGCGCTGCCATAAGGTTGTTAGCCGTAGTTATTGCATGTATATCCCCCGTAAAATGAAGGTTTATATCATCCATAGGAACTACTTGAGCATATCCTCCTCCTGCAGCTCCACCCTTAACACCAAAACATGGTCCTAATGAAGGTTCTCTTAAAGTAGTTATTGCCTTTTTGCCAATCTCATTTAGTCCCATACTAAGACCTACATTAATAGTTGTCTTTCCTTCTCCTGCTGCTGTTGGATTTATAGCTGTAACTAGAATCAGTTTTCCATCTTCTTTTTCTTCTAACTTTTTACATGTCTCTAAAGATAGTTTACCTTTATATTTTCCATATAGTTCTATATCATCTTCATTCATACCTAATGTCTTAGCAATCTCCAGTATAGGTAACATCTTTGCTTCTTGAGCTATTTGAACATCTGTTTTCATATGTGTCTCCCCCTTTATTTATTCCATTTAAGGATTAAGTTTCTAGCTGCTCTTGCCTCATCAATTCTTCTTACTGGGGTATTATAAGGTGCACCCTTTAACATTTCTGGATCTTCTTTAGCTTCATTTGCAATTTTTATCATAGTTTCAATAAAGCCGTCCATAGTCTCTAGACTTTCAGTTTCCGTTGGCTCAATCATAATAGCTTCACTAACTATAAGTGGAAAATATACAGTTGGTGGATGATATCCATAGTCTAATAATCGCTTAGCTATATCAAGTGTTGATACTTGTAGACCATTACCTATACCACCTAATACAAATTCATGCTTGCATACTTGATCTATTGGCAAATAATAATGTTCTTTTAATTTGTTCATCATGTAATTTGCATTTAATACAGCTGTCTCACTAACCTCTTTTATACCTTCCTTACCCATGGCTAATATATAAGTATAAGCCCTCAACATAACTCCATAATTACCATAGAATCCTTTTACTTTTCCTATAGATTCTGGTCTATCATACTCTAATATATATTTATCATCTTTTTTATCAACTACAGGAACAGGTAGAAATTTAGCTAAATGTTCCTTAACTCCCACCGGTCCACTTCCCGGACCCCCTCCTCCATGAGGAGTTGAAAACGTCTTGTGTAAGTTATAATGCATTACATCAAAGCCCATATCTCCAGGTCTTGTAATTCCCATGATGGCGTTCATATTAGCTCCATCGTAGTATAATTGACCTCCTGCACTGTGGACTAAGTCTGCTATTTCTTTAATATTTGTTTCAAATAATCCAAGAGTACTTGGATTTGTCAACATTAACCCCGCTGTTTCATCACTTAAAGCTTCCTTTAATGAATCAATACATACAGATCCATCTTTATTAGATTTAATCTCTACAATCTCATAACCAGCTAAAGCAGCAGTTGCAGGATTTGTTCCGTGAGCCGAATCAGGAACTATTATTTGGGTTCTCTTAAAATCATTTCTACTATTATGGTATGCCTTTATTAGCATAATACCTAGTAATTCTCCATGAGCTCCAGCTGATGGTTGTAAACTTACCTTATCCATCCCTGCTATTTCAGCTAACATTTCACCTAGTTCATAAACAACTTCAAGAGACCCTTGAACGGTACTTTCAGGCTGGTACGGATGAATTCTACTTAAGTTTTGCATACCTGCCACATCTTCATTTATCTTTGGATTATACTTCATAGTACAAGACCCCAATGGATAAAATCCTGTATCCACTCCATAATTTTTATTAGACAAATTAGTAAAATGTCTAACTACATCTAGCTCACTTACCTCTGGCAGATCTAAATCTTGTTCATTTAAAAACTCTGACGGAATTATATCTGATAAATCAGTGTGTGGTACATCATTCTTAGGAAGTTTATATGCACATCTACCAGGTTTAGATATTTCAAATATTAAATTATCATAGTTTCTCATTATAGCACCTCCAATACACTTGAAAGCTTGTCTATTTCACGCTTACTTCTCTTTTCTGTTACACAAAACATTAAACTATTTTTATATTCTTCATAATCTTTGCCCAGTTCATATCCACCAAGAATACCTTCTTCTAATAACTTCTCATTTAATTTAGAACTATCCAAGTCGCTAGTAACTACAAACTCTTTAAAGAAAGGTTTCTTAAATAGCGGCTTAAACTTTCCACTCTTAGTTATTTCATTAAATGCATATTGAGCTTTTTGAGCAGACTGAACTGCAACTTCCCTTAACCCTTCTTTACCTAAAGCCGTTAAATAAATAGTTGCCATTAACATATTTAAACCTTGATTTGAACATATATTAGATGTAGCTTTAAATCTTCTAATATGTTGTTCTCTAGCTTGAAGAGTTAAAACAAAGGCTCTTTTCCCATTAACATCTACAGATTCACCTACTATTCTACCTGGCATCTTTCGAGCAAGCTTTGACTTAGTTGCCATAAATCCTAAATATGGACCTCCAAAGTTTAATTCATTTCCAAACGATTGAGCTTCTCCTACTACAATATCAGCTCCTTGATCCCCTGGACTTTTTAATATACCTAAAGATATTGGATCTACATAAGTTATTAATAATCCCTTATTTTCATGTATTATTTCCCCTGCTTCAAAGTAGTCTTCTATTATTCCAAAGAAGTTAGGACTTTGCATTATCACTCCTGCTGTTTCCTTATTCACCAAAGACTTTAGATGTTCTATATCTGTAACTCCATCGACCATATCCACTTCAATTACCTCTATATCTTTATACTGCATATAAGTTCTTAAAATTTTTCTAGTCTCAGGATTTACAGTTTTAGATACTAAAATAGATTTACGTCTAGTATTCAAACAAGCCATTATTGCTGCTTCTGTACAAGCCGTTGCCCCATCATACATAGAAGCATTAGATACATCCATTCCTGTTAGATTACTAATCATAGTTTGATATTCAAATATAACTTGTAATGTTCCTTGACTTATCTCCGCTTGATAAGGTGTATATGCAGTTAAAAACTCGGATCTTGAAGCTATATGTTTTATAATAGCAGGAATATAGTGGTCATATGCTCCTGCTCCTAAAAAACATGTTAAATCATTTACACTCTTATTCTTACTTGCAATATTGTTCATGTGGTTAAATATTTCTATTTCTGACATTCCATCTTTTAAATTAAGATCTCTACCTAACTTAAGTTCTTCTGGAATATCACTGAATAAATCATCTATGGACTCTACATTTATTTTATTTAACATATATTCTTTATCTGTCTCTGTATTGGAAATATATCTATGCATATCCTACCTCCTTAATACTTTATAGAAACTAATTTCTAATGGCTTTCACTTTCACAAAAAGCCTTATAATCTTCATGAGTCATTAAACTATCTAATTCTGATGAATCACTGATTTTCACCTTTAATATCCAACTATCATAAGGACTACTATTTAAAAGCTGAGGTACTGTTTCTAGTTCTTCATTTATTTCTATAACCGCTCCTGAGACTGGCATATAAGCATCAGATGCAGCCTTAACAGATTCAATAACACCAAATGCATCTCCAGAATCCAATTCATCATCAACCTCAGGCATTTCCACGTAAACGATTTCCCCTAGGGCATGTTGAGCATAATCTGTAATTCCTATACAAACTGCATCTCCCTCTGCCTTAATCCACTCATGATTCTTTGAATAATAAATTCCTTCTACTATTTTCATAATAAATTCCTCCTTAATATTTTTTAAAATTTGGTCAAGCTTTTATTTTTTATAATTTTTAGTATAGAATCTTTTACTCACAACTTGAGCCTTTAAAATTCTTTTTCTAACCTTTATTTCAATAGGTGTACCTAGTTTTGAATACTCTATAGGAACCATTGCAAACCCTATATTCTTCTTAACTGTAGGAGACGCATATCCAGTAGTTACAAATCCTATTTGCTTTCCATCTGCCCATACTTCATAACCATGTCTAGGTATTCCCTTATCTATCATTTCAAAGCCTACTATTTTTCTATTCAATCCATCTTCCTTTTGTTTAACTAAAGCTTCTTTTCCTATGAAATCATCTTTCTCTAACTTTACAAAGAATCCAAGGCCTGCTTCTAATGGACTTATATCCTTAGATAACTCATTTCCATAAAGGGGTAATGCAACTTCAAATCTTAGAGTATCCCTAGCTCCCAGACCAACTGGCTTTAACCCTAGCTCTTTTCCTACTTCCATAAGTTTTTCCCATACCAATTCTGCACTATCACCATCTAAATAAATTTCAAAACCATCTTCTCCCGTATATCCAGTTCTTGAAACCAAACAACTAACTCCAGCCACATTCATATTTCTCTTACAGTAAAAAAACTGTATTTCTTTTAAATCTGTATCTGTTAGTTTTTGTAGAATTTGTTGAGCATTAGGCCCTTGTACTGCCAATTGACACACTTGGTCAGATATATTCATAAGATTTATATTATATCCATCTGAATTTTTCTTCATCCACTCAAAATCTTTATCTATGTTACCGGCATTTATCACAAGGAAAAAATATTCTTCATTAAATTTATATACTAATAAATCATCTACTACTCCACCATCGTCATAACACATAAATGTATAAAGTACTTGATTATCTTCAAGAGTCGACACATCATTAGTTACTAAATTTTGTACAAATTTAAATGCATCCTTGCCTTTAACTTCAACTTCTCCCATATGAGATACATCAAATAGACCAGCCTTATTTCTAGTAGCCTCATGTTCTGAAGTTATCCCCTCATATTGAACTGGAAGTTGCCACCCTGAAAAATCTATTATCTTTCCTCCGTACTTCTCGTGAGTATTGAAAAGAGCAGTTTTTTTAAGATTTGACATTTCATTTCCCTCCTTAAATGATTTTAGCTTTATCTATACCTAATATAATTCTCATCTTATATGAATAATACACAGTCTTATTTTTTTGCATAAAAAAGAGAGATATAAAGGCATAACTATTTTCAATGCCTTGATACCCCTCTGTCCTTTTTTACCTGAGAGATTCTACACAATATTGTGTATTTCCCCTTCGGTGTGGAATAATCCAGCTTTCCAGAGACCCATCAAATAGCGATACTTTTGCCTGAAAGTTTCTATGAAAATTTGGCTTTTTTTCATATTGCTTCTTCGGCTATCTTTTAAAGATATCTCACGCTATCCTCATTTGGATAATCATATTTTAATATTTGTCTTTATATTACATTACTTTTCTGAATATTTCAACAATTGATATTAACTTAACAGAGCTTAAATTTGTAAAATTTGTAGGACTATATTTAGTAAAATATGTATTCATTTTGATCAAATAATTACAACAACTCTACTTTACATCGTTAATATCTTATAAAACCCATAATTTTAATACAATTATTTTATATATTCTATAAGATTAATTTTCGTTTTTTAATTTAAGCTTCTAAGTTAGTAGTTTTTTTGACAATTTAAATGTCATCTAATTTGTATTTTCGCTTTAATTTGATAATTTTTTTTACACTTTCATCAATTCTTTTTATACTAATTTCTCCACTATTAACAGCTTCTTTTAAAGCTTCTAATGACTCTATTTGCTTTTCTTTAGTATGGCACATCAAAATAATATCAGCCCCTGCTTTGATAGCTTCAACTGATGCATTTTTCGTTCCATAATTGTTTGCAATAGCTCCCATTTCCATATCATCTGTAATTATAACTCCATTAAAGTTTAATTCATCTCTTAATATATCAGTCAATATTATTTTAGATAAAGTAGCTGGCTTCTTACTTTCATCAACATTAGGTAACACTATATGAGCTGTCATTACTGCATCTGCTCCTTTATTAATTGCTTCTTTAAATGGAATTAGTTCAAATTCATCAAGCCTTTGTTTATCGTGATCTACAACTGGAAGTCCTATATGAGAATCTACAGTTGTATCGCCATGCCCAGGAAAATGCTTTACAACAGAAATAACATTTGCATCTTGTAGTCCTTTCATAGTAGCAGTACCCAATGTCTTAACTATTTCAGAATCCGTTCCAAATGATCTATCTTTTATAACTGTATTTTTAGGATTACTGTATATATCAAGTACTGGTGCAAAATCCATATTAAATCCAAAATCATTAAGCTGAGTTCCTATCTTTTTACCTATTTCATAAGATAAGTTTTTATCATTTTCTTTTCCTAGTACTTGATTGGATGGAAATTTTGTGCTTCCCTTCGGTAACCTTGTAATTCTTCCTCCTTCTTCATCAACCGATATAAACAAAGGTAATTTATTTTTTGAATTTATACTCTTTATATTATTGTTTAAATTTAAAAGTTGTTCTGCATTGTCTATATTTCGTTTAAACAGAATGACCCCTCCTACTTTGTAAGTTTCCAATAAATTTTTAAAGTCAGAATCAACTTCATATCCATTAAAGCCCACTATTATCATCTGTCCTAATTTTTCTTCTAAAAGTAAACTATTCATAATATGATTTATTTCATTTTCTTCTAGCTCTTGTTTTGATAGTACTTTTTCTTTGCTTTCTTCAACTTTTTCTAAATTAACATCATTTTTTATATTTATAAAAATCAACGTTAGTATTACTAGTGAAGATATTATGCTTAAAACAAATATCTTTTTCATTTATCTTCTCCTTTTAATTTTATACAGTAAAAAAAGACCAGAATAAACTGATCCCTTTTAAATATACCCAATATATTTAAATTAAAATCTATATATTAAAAACCTCTCCCTACTATCACTATTATATAAATCATCCATTATAATCTCATCCATCAATACAAACGATGTATTGTTTTCTAAATAATATATGTAATCCTCCGATGGATAATATAGAATCAATTCTACTTTTCTTTCAAACTCTTCTACTGATAGTAAAATATTATCTATAACCTTTCTAAATATCTGTATAGAAAATGGATTAAAAAAATAGAATTTATTGTCTAGAGGTTTTATATTATACTCTTGAGCAAAGCAACATAAAAAATTAATCTCGTCTGTGTTTTTTCTATACTTCTTCAAATAACTATATTTATTTTCAATAGCTTCTAAATGCAAACCTGTATCCATTTCTACACCTATAACATTTGAATTATAAAAATAATTTATGTAAAAGGCAAGTCTTCCCTTACCGCATCCAAAATCAACAATATTATCATCACTCTTTAATTGATATTGCTTAAATAGCACTTCAAGTGCAGAATATAAAGTAGCCTCATATGGATGATAATGAATCGAGGTTTTATCCCAATTTTGATCTCCTTTTGTATTTATATTTAATAAATTTTCATAATATTTTTCTTCCATTTAATTTCCTTTCTCATATAATCTATCTTACTAAATATATTAGTCTCTAAATAAAGAAAAAGGATATTCATTATACGGTTTCAATTCAAATTTACATACCTTTTTATCCTTTGGATGAATAAATTCTATACTTGCAGCCCATAAAGCTATTTGAGTATAACCTTTCATCTTAACAAATTTTTTATTATATTTATTATCCCCCCATAAAGGCATATCAGCATTTGAGAATTGTACACGTATTTGATGATGTCTTCCTGTTTTAAGATTTATTTTTACAAGACTTAGAGTTCCATCTTCGTCTGTATCAACACTATCTATAACTTCATACTCTAAAATCGCTTCCTTAGCATTCTTATTATCCTCTGAAACCACCTTTGACATATTAATTTTACCTGTTTTTAAAAGATAGTCTCTAAGAGTTCCAGTTTTACCCTCTGGCTTTCCACAAACTACAGCATAATATTCTTTTTTAAAGCTTTTATTCTTCATTTGCTCTGATAAGCTTGCATTCGCCTCTTTTGTCTTTGCAAATATCATAAGTCCTCCAACAGGTCTATCCAATCTATGAACTAATCCTATATATGGATTTCTTGCCTGAGGATAAGCAATCTTCAAATGCTCTTTCATAATAGAAAGCATGTCCATATCATTCGTTTTATCCTTTTGAGAAGGCACCTTAGGTGGCTTTTCTGCTACTATAATATAACTGTCTTCATAAACTATGTTCAGTTTCATAATATTTTTCTCCCTTTTTAATCTTTTTATTTTTAAACTTAAATTTAAACACCATTTCTCAACTTAATCAGTTTATCATCTTTTACTTTACTAGCTACATACAAATTCACAAAAGAAAGTGAAGCTGCTAAAAAAAATATATATTGTGGTCCCCATACACTCCATATAATACCACCTAAATAAGCACACATAATCGAAACTATATGGTCTAAGCTGAGCCCTAAAGATAATGTAGGTGTAATATCAGAAGTTTTCACAGCTATAGAACGTAAATAAATTGTCCTTATCATACCCATTTGAGTAGACATCTTATCAACTATAAACACCATATATGCTAAAAATATAGGAATACCAATAGTAGCTAATTTCCCTGTTGAAAATCCAGCAGTTAATAAACCATAAACCAAATAAACTACAATAAAAGATAACGCATCCGCATAAAGTAACTTTTTAATTCCAAATTTATCAATCCATCTACCAACCGCAGGAATAAAAAACACACCTACAAATGAACCAATAATACTTAAAATCGCTAGAGTATCCGCTCTTTTATTCAATAGATCAATAAGCACCCAAGGTCCATAAACAATCATTATCTGCTTTTGAACTCCCCACATAACCACTAGAATATAATAATACTTATATTCTTTTCTAAAAACAAAATTCACTTTCTTATTGCTTTGTATTGGTTTTTTAATTAGCTTTTCTAAAATAAAAAACAGAATAAATACAACTCCCAAAATACATGCTGATATAATAAAAATCCACTTAATATTACTTGTAAAGCTAAAAAAACCAACTCTAAATCCAATAAAAACGAACATGCTCGCTAATACAGTAAAAATTGTTGCTAATCCTTTATATTGCCCTACTCTCTTACCAACATTATCATCATTAATTAATGACATACCTATACTATCTTGTATAGGCATAAACATATGCATCCCTAGTGAATTAATAAATATAAAAATTAGCATAATTGTAAAAGGCGGAGTAAAAAAGCCTAATGTTACTATACCTATTATACTTAATAATTGTGCCACCATAGCAATACGTATATCTGAAAACATTGATAATGAATCAATAATAACTATAACGAGTACTCCTGGTAATTCCCTTGGAAATTCTATAAGTCCACGTTGATATGCAGTAATATTATAAGCATCTTTAAAATAGTTAGAAATCACATCATTACTAAGACCTAGACCAAGCGCCGTAAATGCAATAATTAGATAATAAATCAATTGAACTTTACTCATATTTTCAAGCTTTTTAAACATCCCATCTTATCCTCTCTTATTATATGTTTATAATAATGCTACATACTATTATAATCTAAAGTTATATACAATCACTATATATTTTACAATTTTATATTTAAACAATTGTTTTACGCAAAAATTCAGATGAAGTAATAACTCCATAAAAAAAATATAAGCTGGGATATTTCCCAGCTTATATAGAAACCGCTACTTCTTTCTCTACATTTTCAAATTTAGCAAACCACAGTTCTCTTTCTCCTCTTAATTTATTAGCTATTACTTCGTATTCTTCTTCACTATAATGATTTCTTGGATTATATTTTTTAATATCTATTCCCTCTATATACTTTGGTACTAGATATCCCCATTCTTTATCTAATTCCCATTCAACATTACCTTTTGCTATCTCTTTCATTATAGTAGTTGAAACTTTAATAGTTATTTTTTCTCCTTTAAACTCTTCTTTAGCTCCAATTGCACCTGTATTTAATATAAAACACTCTATATCTGGATTTCTTTTTAATATTTTATATAATCTATATCCTTCATCACCCTCAGGTCCTATTATAAAAGGATTAGTGCCTACACATCTTTTTGATTGTCCTGCTTTTGTAGGATCTCCAGCAGAAGTTTCTATTGACTCTCCAAGCATAAATGCGCTAACAGCTTGCGAAACCTCTAATTTCATAACAGGTGGAACTATATCATTTCTTCTTGTTATAAATATAATTTTATTTGCTTTTTTAATATCTATACTATTATCTGTATTTGCTATTTCTTTTCTTAAAACTACACCTCTTCCATTAGCTGTAAGAGTTATATCATCAAAATCTACTTTTCCATTTTCAGTTACTTTTACATTTTCAAATATTGAATTTTCACTTATGGCTGCTTTATATAAAACTTTTTGTCCTTCATCAAGACCCTCAGTCTTTATAAAAAATCCATTTTCACTTCCTGCACAATATCCATTTTCATCCATAAATACAACATCATCTTGTCTTACAATAGCTTTTTCTTCTCCACTAAGACCATGATCATGTATTGTAAGAGTAGTTTTACCTGTTCCACTTAATCCAAACATTATAAATCCTACATCTTTTAAATTTTCATTTTTATCTTTTACTCTTAATACTTTACTACCTGCATGTAATCCCAGTCCACCCATTTTTTTTACTTTATACATAGCTTTTCTTAAGAAAGACTTTTTAGCTTCACCAAAATAATCACTACCTAATATATAAGTAATTCCTTCTTCTGGATATACTATCATAATTCTTTCTGGCCATTCAGGAACATATATACTGGTTAAATCTGGATTTTCTACATCTGCAGGATCAAATAAAGTATTATTCCACAAATAAGCTATTCTACTATATTCCTTAGTTATGTAGAGTCTACAATTAAAAGAAAATTCATCATACATTCCCATTTTTCTATCTATTCTAACTACTTCTTTATTTTTTAAATAATTTTTAACTTCGTTAACAATTTTATCTGCTTTATCTCTACTGATACCCTGTTGGTCTATTCCTAATGGTATATCATCTACAACATATGTATTCTTTGCACTTCTATTTCTTACTTTAGTAACATAACATGGACTATTAAATTCTGTTGTAGTTTCCATATCTATACTCATATTTCTCAATTCTTTAACATTAGGATTTATTATTAAATGTTTAAATAGTTCATCATTCATTAAGTATGTCACTTTTACCCCTCCATCGACTTATGTGTTATATTATTATTGATTACACCACAAAGTATAGCATACTTTTTGTATTTATATATCCTTTTTATAAAGAAAAAAATAAAATAAAGTATATTTAATATATACTTTTTTAAATAAAAAATATCTTAAAATTACTTATATAAATTAAGTTGTTACATATAAAAAAAGATGCTCCTTCTTCTTCTTTATATTCATATATTGCTACCTAAAATCTATTTTTATTAACCTATAAATAAAAAACAACTCTTATTAAAATACCAAGTGATGGTATTTTAATAAGAGTTGTTTTTAACTTAAATATTATTAAATTTTTAATACATCTAATTATTTTCTTTTTCTAATATTTTCTTTATAGTTATTATCTCTTCCTCAGATAAGTTTGTAGCCTCTTTTACTATTTATATCTCCATTCCTAATTTTAATAAATTTTTAGCAGTTTCCATTGCCCCTTGCTGTATACCTTGTTCTAAGCCTTGTTGTATCCCTTCATTTTTAGCCTTATTAAGTGCACTAACCTTATCCTTTAATATTTTAGATCTCATCTCATAAATCATTCTCTGTTCATCATAGTTACTAAGCCTTACTAGTTCATCCTTTGCTTCTTTTATTTCTTCTATGCTCATTTCTAGTCTTCTGACCTTTTCGCTTTCAGAATTCTTTAAAAATTCAGTCCAAAAGGTTCATTCTAGAATTTAATATTTTTTGCACCTAAACCATATCTATTTATATACTTTCAATCAATTGAATATCTACTCCTTTTTCAACTAAATATTGCTTAAGCTGTTTTTGAATATCATCTGGAAGCTCAGGTTTTTGATATTTATCCAGCATAGATTTTTTCTTTTTATTAATATTGTGTAATAATTTCTCATTAGGATCACCACTTACCGAACCTCTTATGCTAATATCTGGTAGGAACGGTTCTTTTCTACAATGTTTTAATGTATGTGGTGCTGTTATAAATTGACCAGCTGGACCTATATTATTAATAAGATCTAATGCTAGCGTATCTTCGTTAATAGCTACTTTATCAAGATAGCGTTTAACCATTCCTATAATTTCTAAATCTACAATGAATTTTTCATAGGACATACAACCAAAAGAATCCATTATTCCTGCACTATGAATAATATAGTTCATTTTATTTTGGTGACAAACTAAACAAGTCATCATACTTTCATATCCACTTTGTGCAGATACTGTTTTAGCATCACTGATTGTTCCACCTCCACGACAAGGAATCCCATATGCTTTAGCAAGTCTTGCTGCATATTCATAGCATAGAGATCCTTCAGGAGAACCAATTGCTATACTTCCACTTTTCATATCTGAGGTAGTTGTTTGAGAACCATATAATACAGGAGTACCTTCTCTAACCATCTGCGCAAGTGCAATACCACATAATACTTCTGCATTCGTTAGTGCAATAGTACCAGCTAAAGTTACCGGGCCTGTTGTTCCTGCCATAGTACATGATGCAACAACCATTGGCTGACCATATTTAGCATAAACCATTAACGTTTCTGCTGCGTTATTATCTAAATAAAGTGGACTATTCGTATTTACAATAGTAATCGCTCTTGGTTTTTCAGCAAGCTTTTCTTTACCATCAAAAACAATTCCTAACATATCCATTAATTCTTCGACTTCTTTACCATTACCAGAACCAGTCATAATACATTTATCAGTATAATTAAGAGTTGAATATAGCATCATAGCAAGGGTAGATTCTGAAGGAAGATCTTTTGGTTGAACTACTATTCCACCATTTATTTTAAAATAGTCACTTTGATGAAAAAGTTTAACAAAGGTTTTAAAATCTTTTACAAGAGCTGGACGCTTTTCCCCATCAGCATCTAAAATAAGAGGAGCACCATAACCAGGCGCACATTCAACATTGTCTCCCCCAATAGTCATATCATATTTAGGATTTCTAGCATATATATTAAAACTACTTGGTGCTTTACTAACCCATTCCATCAACTGATTTTCAGTGAAAAAAACAGTATCTTTACAGACTTTAATATTATTTTTTTTAAGTATCTCTATAGCTTTGGGATGATGTATTTTCATACCTGTTTGCTCTAAGATTTTCATTGACGCTTCATGAATTTGTCTTAAATCTTTATCCATTATTATCCTCCCCATAATTATATAAAAAAATTATATATAAGTGTATTTTTATCACGGTTTCTTGCTAATTAAATTTTTTATTGATCTTCTGATTTTTCTATATCTTTACTTTCACTAATATCGAAAGTTCCTACTACATCATAATCCTCAGCATTTTTCATACACTTTATATATCCTACACACATTATTAACTCCAATAATAATATTGGCAATCCACATACTACAACAGCTGTCTGCAATGCCTTAAGTCCGCCACTCATTAGTAATATAAATGCCATACCACCCATTAATACACCCCAGAATATTTTCAATATATTTGGAGCATCCTGTTCATTTTTATTACTTTCATAACTAGCTGAAGTCATATTAGCAAGTGTTAGTGTCATAGATTCAGCTAATGTAACAAAAGAGAATATAATAGCTAAAAATCCTAAGACAGTTAACAATCCCGGCAAAGGTAAGTTCTTTAAAAAAGCAAACATTGCAACTTCCACACCTAATTTCGAAATTTCACCGGATATAGATATTCCTTGAAAATGTTCCATGAAAATACTTGCACTTCCAAATACACCAAACCATACAACTGCAAATACCGCTGGAGCGAAAAAATTTACTAATACAAATTCTTTAATTGTTCTTCCCTTTGCTAGTTTTACCAAGAACAATCCTACCATTGGAGCAAATGCTAACCACCATGACCAATAGAAAATTGTCCAACCTCCAACCCATCCAGTTTGGAGTGCAGGTTCTAAATATAGAGATTGTGCCAGCATTGTACTTAAATAATCTCCCAATGCCGAAGTTGTATTGTTTAAAATATATAAAGTAGGTCCAAAAATAAAAACCCAAATTAGTAAAGCAAAATATATATATACATTTAAATTACTAATTATAGTAATACCTTTATGCAATCCAGTACAAGCTGCCACTGTATAAAATACAGCCATAGCTGCAATTATAGCAAACCAAACCAATACCATAGATTCAAATTCAATACCAGTAGTATATCCTAGTCCTCCAGCTAATTGCATAGCTCCTACTCCTAAAGAAGTTCCTATACCCGCTACTATACTAAAAATACAAAGAGCATCTATTAAATTACCTGCAAGACCATCTATCTTATTACCTAAAAGAGGATATAAACCGGTACTAATCTTAAAGCTTTTCTTACCATTATAGTGTAAGAACGCAATACACAAACCAAATGACGTATACGTAGCATATGGATGTAGGGCCCAATGTAAATATACTGTTCTCAGTGCACCCTCAGCTGCTTCTGCTGATCTAGGTATTAACCCCATAAAAGGTGCTGGATTAGTATAGTTTCCAAGGGGTTCTGCAACTCCATAAAACACTATTCCAATAGCAATTCCGGATGTAAGCGCAATTGCAAACCATGTGAAAAACGACATATCAGGCTTTGCTTCAGGTCCACCTAATATAATATTGCCATACTTACTAAACCCTGCCCATATTACAAATACAAATAATACACTCATACCTAAAGCATAAAACCAACTGAAATATGTTATACAAAAATTAAATGCATAACTAGCTGCTGCACCTAAAGAATTCGGAGATATTACTCCAAATAATACAACAGCAACTAGTAATATTGCAGGTGGCCAAAACACTTGTTTGTTTATAATATTAGTTGTGCTTTTATTTTCTTTCATACTATCCCTCCCCTTTATAGTAATAAAAAGCTGACTCAGCAAATTCAATTTTACAACAGTCAGCTTTATAATGCAGATTAAACTTTTTTAATATCTTCTAGTTTCATTCCAATACTTAGCATATATTCATCTAGTTGTTTTTCTATTGCAAGATCTAATTCAGGTTTAACATATGCTGCTAACTGTTTCTCCATTCTTTTATTCATAGATTCATAAAGCGCTTCATTAGGATTTTTTCCTTCTGGTAACTTAGATCTTAAACTTACTTGTGGAATATACGTTTTCCTGCAGTTTTTAACTGTATGTTTTTGATCTAGGAAAATGCCACCCTTTTCTGCCACTTTTTTTATAGTATCAAAAGCTAAAGTATTTTCATTTACTTCGATATCATCAAAATAATTAGCACATCTATCTATTACTTCAAAATCTAGCATTAATTTTTCATAGCTCATTGTTGCAAAAGAATCTAAGATTCCTGCTGAATGCATGGCAAGATTTGATTTATATAAATTTGTATGGAATAGACTCATAGCTGTTTCAATTCCAGCTTGAGCAGTAACTCCTTTTGCATCCGATAAACCACCACCAGTTCTACAAGCTAATCCATACTTCTTAGCAAGTAATGATCCATATCTACCTGCTTTAATCAACTCTGGTGATCCTATAGATGCATTCCCTGATTGAACATTTGAGCCGTAACATGCAAACTCATACATTACAGGATTTCCTGGATTTACAAGTTGAGTTAATACTATCGAACTTAACATTTCAGCATTACACATTGCAATTGCACCAGCGAGTGTAACAGGAGCTGTTGCACCAGGCATACAAGCTGAACAAACAGCAATAGGTTGATTATACTCGCAACCAAGTAGTAATGTATCTATTGCACTTAAATCTACTCTAAGAGGACTAGTAGGTGTTGATAGTACTATGTATCTAGGTTTTTTCCTTAATTCTTCTTTACCTCCAAATACAATTTCAAGCATATTAAATATATCTATCTGGTCCTTTTTAGCTCCTTGAATACCAAAGAGTACTTTTGAAGAACGTTTTATTGCAGCATATATCATTGCTGGTATACTTATTTCTGGATCTATATCTGACGGTTGAACAATAATACCACCATTTACTTTAAATGATTTTTCCATATGGAATAGATTAGCCATCTTTATATAATCGTCAAACAAAGCTTCTCTAACAGTTCCGTCTACGTTAGTTATCAATGGAGATCCGTAACCTGGACAATAATTTACGTCCTCTGTATTTATATTTATAAAATAATTCTCGTCTCTTCCGTAAATCGTAAATTCTTTAGTTGACATATCTAAGTACTTGTTAATTTCTTCCTCCATAAAATATGTTCTTCCATTTTCTTGTCTAAACCCATTTGCTCTGAAGATTTCATTTACTTCTTCACTACCAAATTCAACCCCAATTTCAGCAAGTATTTTCAAACTAGCTTGATGAATTTGCTCTACTGCTAACAATTCTTTTTTATAATCCATAATTACAACCCCCTTTTATTAATCTTTCCCCTAAAATTTAATCTTGGCCAAAAAAACAATTCTTTCTGATACATTGTTATATAGCAAAATTCATGCCAAAAAAAAACAACTTTCAATCAATGAAAGTCATTTAAATTACAATGTTTTATTTTTTTATACAAATCCAATTTCAAAAAATCGTCTTAATTTATTACACTCAACTACATCTATAGCTGTATAAATAGTGTCTACTTTATAGTCATATAGTACTATATTAATACACCTTCTGTAAGCTTATCTAAATCTATATCCAATCTTTTTATTTTATTATATAAAACACTTCTATGAATTGATAGCTTTCTAGCTGTTGCTGCAATATTTCCTTTATTATTTATTAAAGCATTTTTAATTAATTTCATTTCATAATTATTTAGTTCATTATTTAAATCTATTTTTTTTATATCATTAACGTAACCTAATTTATGTATCTGCTTTTGATTATTTATAGCTTCGTTATTAATTAAAATTGGAAATAAATCTAAATATAATATTTTTTCACAATTTTCAGAAAGATTCAGCGCACTTTCTACCATATGTTCTAATTCTCTAATATTCCCAGGCCAATTATAGTTATTACAAGCATATATTAATTTGCTCTCTATTGATTCAAATTTTGTATTAAAAACTTTATTATATTTATCAATAAAATAATATATTAGTAGATGAACATCTGAAATACGTTCTCTTAATGGAGGTATGGTAATAGTTACAGTAGCAATTCTATAGTATAAATCTTGCCTTAATTGACCTAGCTTTATTGCTTCATTAGGTTCTATATTAGTAGAACTTATAACTCTACATCTTACCTCTTTATCTCTAGTATCTCCTACTCTCCTGTATTTTTTTTCCTGCAATACTCGTAATAATTTTGGTTGCATGTCTATCGACATAGAATTTACTTCATCTAAAAATAGGGTTCCTTCTCCAGCTTGCTCAAATAATCCCTTAGTTTCCAAAGCCCCTGTAAAAGACCCTTTTATTGTTCCAAATAACAGACTCTCCAACAAATTTCTAGGAATAGCAGAACAATTTACCCCTATGAACGGCTCCTTATAATTACTTCCTGCATTATGAATTCCTTGAGCAACTAATTCTTTGCCTGTACCTGTCTCTCCATATATTAAAACATTAGATTTATGCCTAGAAACTTTATATGCATTTCCAACATATTTTTTGGTTATTTCACTCTGACCTATAATATCATTTAAGCTATATCTTGTACCATTAATGGGAATATCAGTTTTTTTACTACTTCTTAATTGTTGCTGCAACTCATATACATTCATTATCATATCTTCTATTTTTGTCATATCTTTCGTTATAGAAAAACAACCCATAATTTCATCATTATTAAAATAGGGATACATACTATGAATAATATGAACTTTTTTACCACTTGAAATTGTGTAATGCATTCTTTCATTTTCTATAGGATTTTTATCTTGAATTAATGGTAGCACTACATTTGTACCCCAAATTTCTGTTTCTTTTTTTCCTATTAGCATATTTCTTTTTTGCCCTTCAACTTTTTCACTTGCTCTATTCATATAAATTAAGCAACCAGTTTTATCATAGGCATATATTGCTTCATCAATTTGATCTAATATATTCTCAAATAAACTATTCTTCTTCTCATATTCATGAATCTTACGATTTAATTTAAATATGTATTCTTCTAACTCAATTGATTTTTGATTTTTTTTGTTCATAAATACATTCCCCTTCCCATGATCCCTAAAAAACAAATTAATATTTCATATATATGTCTTTATTTATATTTCCAAAGATGAAATTTGGTGTGCAATTTATCTATGTTTGCATAATCAAAATCCAGTATATTTATAGTTATTACTTTTTTAGTCCTAACCCTTAGCTATCTTTTAAAAATACTATACGCATTATTAGTAAAATAACTAGAATTATTATAACAATTCTATTATTTTATCTTATTAGGAATATCATTCTCATATGACATATTATCAACTCTGTTTTGTTTTATTGTAGTTTAATATATATGTTCTAATTAACCCGTTGTGCTAGTTAAATTTTAAAATAATAAAACTCCAACAAATATGAAAACCTAAAGTCAATCCAAAAACTTTTCTAAAGGAGTTTTTCATATGTTGGAGCTTAATAACTATTCTATCCAAAATATTGAGAATTTAACGGATTTATTCACAACTATTTTTGTAGTCATTGATGATATATACAATGAAATTACACTTATATGGATAGGTTACACTTAATTAACCCGTTGTGCTAGTTAAATTTTAAAATAATAAAACTCCAACAAATATGAAAACCTAAAGTTAATCCAAAAACTTTTGTAAAGGAGGTTTTCATATGTTGGAGCTTAATAACTATTCTATCCAAAATATTGAGAATTTAACGGATTTATTCACAACTATTTTTGTAGTCATTGATGATATATACAATGAAATTACACCTATATCAATTAGAAATAGACGAAATATCAAAGAAAGCAAACTCTCAGATAGTGAAATTATTACTATAAGCATCGTTGGGGAATTGTTAACAATAGATTCAGAAAAATCATTTTTTAGTCTTTTAAAAAGAGAATTCTCTATGCTGTTTCCTAATTTAGGTGATAGAAGCAGATTTAATAGAACAAAGAGAAATTTATATTGTGTAATAGACAATATTAGAGAGTATCTATCTAGGTTTATGTCTAGATATTCAAGTAATATAAGAATTATAGATAGTATGCCTATACCTGTTTGTAAATTTGGTAGAGCTCACTTTAGCAAATGTTTCAAAGGCGTAGCCTCTTATGGATATTGCCCATCTAAAAAAGAGACATACTTTGGATTTAAACTACATGCGTTAACTACAACTGAAGGTTTTTTAACTGATGTTGTTATAACTCCAGCTGACGTCGATGATAGAGATTCTGTATTTGAGTTAAGTGAAAAGTATAATTCTAGTTATATAATTGGTGATAAAGGATATGTAAATAAAATGTTAACACACGACTTGAAAAAAGAAAAAAATATAGATTTGATTTTCTTGAAACGTGATAACAGTAAAGAACAGTATCCTAAAGACATAAGACAATTAATATTTAAAATCAGAAGAAGAATAGAAACTAGCTTTTCCCAATTGTCGGAGCAATTAAATATAAATAGGGTTAAAACTAAGTCATACTGGGGCTTTATTACTAGAACTAAGATAAAAATTCTTTCTCATAATATATCATTTTTTATAAATAAACTTCTTGGGAATGATGAAGGTATGACAAAGATCAAGTCTTTAGTGTTTGGATAAAATATCCATGATTTTAAATTTGAGAGTATATTTTTTTGTTGAAATCAATTTACCATATTAAGTAAATTGATTTCAACTAGCACAATAGATTAATTAGACAATAAATACTCGGACATGATAATATGAATTAAATAAAATCGGAGAAGATATCATGTCTACTAAACATAAAAGATATACAGATGAATTTAAGCAACAAATAGTAAAATTATCTAACAATGGTAAGTCAATAAAGGAAATAGCTAAAGAATATAATATAGCTAGATGAACGGTAAATAAATGGGTTTCTAATTATAATAATACAAAATCTTTTAAAGCTAAAGATAATAGAAGTGATGAGGAAAATGAACTTATAAAACTTAGAAAAGAAAATCAACGTCTAAAAATGGAAAATGATATTTTAAAGCAAGCGGCGCTGATAATGGGACGAAAATAACTATTATTAAAGCAAATACAGATAAATACAGTATCAGCGCCATGTGTAATCTATTAAATGTATCTATAAGTCTTGTTTATTATATCCCTGTGGAAAAATCATATGATAGTAAATTAGACAATGAGATTATAACTATTTTTAAGAAAAGTAGAAATAACTATAGGACAAGAAAAATAAAAAGAGAATTGAATAAAAAGGGATATAAAGTGTCTAGAAGAAGAATTGGCCGTATCATGAAAAAATATGGTCTAGTCTCTAGTTATACAGTTAATCAATATAAAGTATATTCATCCAAATGTAATGAAGAAAAAATCGAGAATATTGTTGATGAGGTAAAATATTTGAATGTATACCATTAGCATTAACCTAAAAACTATGGTTTTTATTCAAAAATCATAAAAAGCAAGACAGTTTATTTTAATATTACCATCATATCACATGTAAATAATACTGTGCATATATATATATTAGGTAATTAATAATTACAGCTACTTTTAATTGCCTAATATATAATGAAAAGAGTTGATTTTATGTACTACTATAATTACCCAGTTCCGTGCAAATATTGGCCTATGTTTCTGCCAATATTTCCTGGAATAGTACCGTATAAATTTAACTATGTATCTAACCCAATACCTAATGGACCAGTGCCTCTACCACCAATACCTAATGGATCAGTGCCTCTACCACCAATGCCTAATGGAGTACCTCAATCGCAATTATCACAAGAAGTATTAGATGAAAATTTCCGTACCTTTATTAAAATGTATCTACCCAAAATGAAGGATAGATTCTCTGATTTTAATAAGTATAAAGAAATTCAAAATAGAGCTATCAATAGTCTTCCATCTAAAAGAGGAGAAAATCAATTTGTATTTGCTTACCTACCTCAGGATTTTTATGAACAATCTAGGAAATTAGGACCAAATCTTCAATATATCTTCGATCTTACTTGGTATCATATCATTAATAACCTTGAAAAACGACAAGAATCAGTGCGTAACGAAGTAGATAGAGGTTTTTTTAATAAAATAAATAACCTGGTAAATGAACTAGAATATGCATCACAAAATTCAACTGAGTGGAACAGTTATTGGATCCATAACACTGAACGAGGACGAGAATGTGTGTCGGTAACTACAATTATTTTTACAACTGTTATAGTTTATGTTACTACAGAAGTTTGTAAATACGTTCATGATAAACTTGTCTGTATGATGGAAGAAGTGCCAGTAGAAAAAGAAGTTCCTAAAGAAGTTACAAAAACTGTTTGCAACGAAGAAGCTGATTAGTCTATTTATTCATCTACGGTTTGACTTAGTATTTTTTATGAATAAATGTATTGATAAACTAAGACATATTCCCGTAAATAAATACTAATCCTCTAATTGTTTATACTAATATGTTATTGATCAATCATAATAGTTATATAACTAATTTTAGCATGTTAAATAACTATATTTGGAAATATATAAAAATCTAACTCTTGTCATTCATATCAAGACATTTATTAGTTAGCATGATAACACTTCTTTTCCTAAAATTAAAATTATTTTTTTATTACTTGTCTATTACTTAATACAAAATATACAGGGTATAGGACAAGTGATTAATCTTAAGGGTTGTTTTTTAATGGTTTAAAAATAAAAATGCTAACCATTTAAACTTATAGTTGGCATTTTTATATAAATACAGCACATTTTTCAATGAACTTTTCTCTAAAACTCTAATATTTTATCAATATATTTCTCATCTTTATTTAATATTCTTCATAGTTTAGCTTTTGGTTTAAATAATAAAGTACTTTAAAATTTGCATTAATTTTATACTTCACATTACTTACTAGCTCAACACTATTGCTTTTTATGCTGTATAAATGCTCTTTAACATCATTTTTCCTATTGATACATAATTCATAATCTTATATACCGGATAATGCAGTCTTAACAAAGAGTCTATAGATTTGATTTTATTAAAGCAGTCATTGTGTCAAAGTTTTATTTTATAACCACCTTAGGTAATCTATTTAACTGTAACTTCGCATACAGTAACGTTTTTAAGACAATATTATCATTTAATTTTTTCTCATTAATTGTAATTGAAACGACTTTTCTTCTTCTATCCAAATTATGACTTGTGATAAAATTACTTTTTTCATCATAAGTGCTTCACACTGTTAAGGGAAGAATACTTAGTCATGGATTTGAGATTTCTACTACCTTCAAGATATGTAACTCACTCAGATGTAGCTTTACCCAGTGGATGAGGTATCAAGTCACTCGGTAAACAGTCCACCCCCACACCAAAGAAAACCTTTACAATTGTAAATAAAGCGATACATCCCGAAGGCCTTTTGGTGCAAGATGGCTTGAACTCAGTAAACCTCATTACGGTATCCATGACACAAATAATCCTTCTTCTATAGGAATATCCATCTCTAACGCTTGTATCAGAGTCTATAATAATGATGTTATTGAGCTTTCTAATTTAGTTCCAATTGTAACGGTTACAAAAATTATATAGCTTGTTCATAGAAAAGAAAAATAAATGTTACTTACTGTTAAACTTTATTCCATTATTACCTTTCGTTCCTAGCATTATTTTATTCATGTTTTTGAATATAATATTTCTTCTTTATTTCAGTCACAATAAGTATAATAATAGGGAGAGCAACTTGAAACGGAAAAGCGTAGCTAGGATAGATATCTGAAGCAAATTTAGCCTTTTCCATCATACTATCATGGACAAAATAAGATAAATTAATTACCAATAATCCAATTGGTGTTACAATAAATCTATAATCATAAAAACCAAATATTTTACTAATTCCATTACAAGTACTTAATAAACACATACAAACTTTAATAAAACCTGCTATTATGAATGAACTAGCAATCAAAACCTCAAAACCTGAATATATACCTACAATTTTTAGCCTTCTGATACTGTCATAGGATGGAAAATATACGCTTTCAGCGTTATAAACTCCTAATATTAATATATCACTAACAGATATTAGGTATAATATTAACCCTCCTATTAATAGTCCAAATAGATACGTTTTATATACTGATTCGCTTTTAATCGAAGATAAACATGTAGTGAAAACAATAGTCTGAGTAAATGGAAATATTAATGCCTGAAAAGCGCCTTTAATAACTGGTTTTATCCCTTCAACTAGTACTGGACGAAGATTATTTATATTCATTTGTTTGGTTAATAATAAAGTACTTATCAAAACGAAAGAAATAATTACTATATTAAAAAATTTTGCCCATCTTCCTATTGTTTCAATTCCTTCCTTTGCTGCCCATATACATAAAAATCCAATTAAAGACATTGTTATTATTTTGGGAGTATATTCTAAAGATACGACGGACATAAAATCACCAAAAACCCTTAATACCAATCCTGCTAAAAAGAACGTATATGAAACAAACACTACGGCAATTCCTTTACCTATATATTTTCCGAAAACAATTTCAATAATATCATACAAGTCCCTTCCAGGAAAAAGCACCAAAAACCTAGCATGTACCAACACTATTGGTAGAGCGGTTAAAATTCCTAGAATTATAGCTATCCATACATCTTTTTTTGATTGTCCTCCTGTAATCAGTATTAATGAACTTCCCATTATAAATAAACTTATAATAGCTATTCCTTGACTATCCGTAATAACTTCTTTGTTCACTATTCCTTCCTCCAAGTCATTATTACTCGCCTTCTCAATAATTAGAACTAATATAGTTACACAAAACTTTAATATAATATAGTTTTTACAAATTAATCAATTTTATAAAGAAATATTTTCTAAGAATATATTACCAACATTATTTTAAAACATAGCTTAATTTGAAAAGGAAGGGATTATTGATCCCTTCCTTTTATTCTTATTGATTTTAAATTTCTTCAAAGTATTATTTTTATATTATATCCACATGATGGACATATACTATCGTCTATATAGACATTAGAGCAAAAACTATTTCGTTCTATTACAAGCTTCCCACATTTAGGACAGTAAGTAGAATTATCAACATTAGCTACGTTTCCTAAATATACGTGATTCAGATATTTTTGTGCAATTTCTCTTCCTTTTAACATTACCTCTATTTCTGTAGGAGGACGATCCATTTTATACGTTGGAAAATAACGAGATAAATGTAGTGGAATATTTTCATCTAAATTTCCTAAATAAGAAGCAATTTTTTGTATTTCTTCTTTAGAATCATTAAGATCATTTACCAATAATGTAGTTATTTCCACATGACATTCTTCATATGATTCTTCAATAGTTCTGAGTACATCTTTAAAATCTCCACCACATATTTTTTTGTAATAATTTTGTTTAAATGACTTTAAATCTATATTCATAGCATCTATATAAGGTAAAAGCTTTAATAGAGGTTCCTTCTGTATATATCCATTAGTTACAAGAACTATACTTAGCTCTTTATGCTTTTCTTTGAGCTTCTTTGAAGTTTCATAAACGTACTCATACCATATAGACGGTTCATTATAAGTAAAGGCTATACCTACATTATTCTTTAAGTTTGAGCATATCTCTATTAATTTCTTAGGAGATACATACTCACTTTTAGGTTTATGATGTGCTATTGAATAATTTTGGCAAAAGTCACAGGAAAAATTACACCCAAAGCTTCCTACTGATAGTATATTTTTCATCGGCTTAAAGTGATAAATAGGCTTTTTCTCTATAGGATCATCTGCCATGGCTGTTATTTCTCCATAATTTATAGTTTTAAGAATACCATCTTTATTTGTTCTAACAGAACATAACCCAAACTCATTATTATCTATAATACAGTTATGTGGACATAAGGAACACTTTATTTTATCATTATATTTTTCATAAAATAATCCATCATGTAACAAAATATCACCTACATTCCAATATTATCTGCTATCTATGTCTTATAACTTCAAATTTTTCAATAGTATAATTTTCATAAGAAGATATCCCTGCTTTTTGAAGCGCAATATCAAGTTGTTGATCTACAGTATCTACTCCTTCTAAATCAGGAAGTAGTAATCCTAATTTTAATCCACTTCTTACTATTACACCATATCTTTTAGGATCAAGATCTTCTTTTAAAGCCTCTTTAGGCTCTGTAAGTACATCTACAGAAAAATCCAACTCTTCTAATTCTTCTTCTATTACAGGATTAAATCTAGGATCATGTTCTCCCGCTTCTATAGAATTTCTAATGATTTCCTTAGCTATATTTTGCATAGTTGGAAAAACAGTTCCTATGCATCCTCTCAATTGACCTTCTTTTTTTAATGATACGAAAACGCCTCTTTTATTTTCTATCATTTCATCTGTTGCATAAGAAGGTATTTCCATATACTCCCCATACATCAAATAATGAGTTAGACTTTGACGCGCAAGTCTTACATAGAAATCTTCACTTTTTACTTTGTCCGTAAATCTTTTTATCTTTTTTTCTAACAACTGATTATAAGTATCTTTATTACTATCTTTAATATCAAAATTCATAACCGAGTAACCCACTCCAAAAGTACTTTCATAAGATAAAAGATTACCTTTAATATCATGCCCATTCATTGCACCTAACATAATATAATAGGATCTCAGCCCACACTCACCTGCTTTTTCAATAGTGGTATAATCCATATTAAATACTTCAAAAACATCTCCATTTTTAAGTAGAGATATAATTTCTTTATCAAATTTTTTACCATAAGAGCTGTATTCATACGGTCCATCCTCAGTAAGTTTGTGCGATAGATCTCCACTAGCAATAAATACTGCATTAGTATTACTATCTTCTACAGCTTTTTTTATAATCATACCAAATTTATAAAGCTGCATTTTAGGTAGCATTCCATATGTTATATGAACTACTTTATAATTTGAAAACTTCTTATTTATAAAGTACAAAGGTACTATAGTTCCATGATCTAATTCGTATTTAACTCCATATTTCTGTGCACAATCTTTTGTTAGTTTTGCCGTTAAAATATTTTCTTTTTCTGAATACTGTATTATTTTTTCCGTTAAAGATGTATTTATATCTACATTTAATTTCACTTGTGATGCTCCAAATTTTCCTAAATCTCCATATATACTCTCTCCAGCAGATATAGAAACTGCATCGCTAAACAACGGACCATGTGGTGTGACTATTATTATTGTATCTGGTTTAATACTATCTATCTCTTTGGCAACTTTATAACATCCCTCAGATGTTTCTTTTATTTTTTCTTCTTCTCCTCGTCCTACTTCAGGAATTATAATTGGTGGATGAGGCATTGTATAAAAAGCAGATATTTTTCCCATATTATTCACCTCTTTATATATTTTTTACAATAATTTATATTTTTATTTATAATGATACAAAATCATTTGAATAATTATATAAATTCGACTTAAACTAATTTATATAATTAGAAAGAGGTTGATATCATGTTTATAGACAGAAAAGATGCAGGAAAAAAGCTTTTAATAGAAATTGAGAAATTTAAAGATGAAAATCCAATTATTCTTGCTGTTCCAAGAGGCGGTATAGTAACAGCCTATGAAACTATCAAAACATTTGGATTTGAATGGGATTTAATCATTCCAAGAAAAATTGGTTCACCTCACAATAAAGAGTTTGCCATTGGTGCAGTAACTTCAGATGGAAGTTATTTTATAGATGAAAAATATAAAGATATGCTTAATGTATCTCCAGAATATATAGAAAAAGAAGTATATGATCAAAAAAACGAAATTAAAAGAAGATTAAAAAAATACAAAGGAAATGAAGATTTCCCTAAAGTAAAGAATAAAACAGTAATAATTATTGATGATGGAATTGCTACTGGTTTTACAATACTTGCTGCAATAAAATCAATAAAAAAACACGGAGCAAAAAAAATCATCTTAGCTGTACCAGTAGCACCACATGAGACAGTTAATTACTTAAAATCAGTTGTAGATACAGTTATATGTCTATTAATACCAGATGAGTTTCATGCTGTAGGTTTACACTATAAAAAATTTGAACAAACTGAAGATGAAGAAGTTATTGCTATAATAAATGAATTAAAAAGATAGCTTTATTTCAATAGACACGGATGAAAATAAAAGGATATTTACTTTATACACTTTAAATTATATATCCCTTTATTAAGAACATCCCCTATATCATAAATCATATTCTAAAAATATATATCAGAAAATTCTATAGATATCTTTTCCACATTATGTGGCTCGATGTTTTTTAGTTTATTATTATCTTTGCTATCTTTAACCAACTTTACAGGAAGTTTTACAATAAACTCACTTCCCTTTTCATATTCACTTTTTACTTCTATAGTTCCCCCATGCATTTCCACCAGTAATTTTACAAGAGATAACCCTATTCCACTACCTTCATTTTCTCTAGTTAATGATTTATTTACTTGCCTAAATCTCTCAAATATAATTTCTAAATTTTCTTTTTTAATACCTATCCCTAAATCCTTTATAGAAATTATAATTTCATCCGCTCCTTCTTTTATATTTACAGATATTTTATCCCCTGCTTTTGTAAACTTTATTGCATTTGATAAGAGATTTAACAGTATTCGCTCAATCTTATCTGGATCACAAGCAATTATCTTTTCATCAATATTACAGCAAAACTCAAGGTCTAAAGACTTAAGCTTTACAAACTCTGAAACTGAAAAAGTTATGTCTCTTACTATTTTTACGATATCATAATTTGTGAGGTTTAATTCTAAAAATCCTGAATCTATTTTTGTAATATCAATTAAGTTATTAACTAACCTTATTAACCTATAGCAATTTTGTTTCATACTGTTATTTAGATTTATAAATTTTTCATACCCCTTCAAATCAGGTATATTATTCAAATATATATCCATTAACTGTATAGCCCCTAATATTACATTTATTGGGGTTCTAAATTCATGAGATATGTTAGCAAAAAACTCTGTTCTAAGTCTTTCGTATTCTATAGCTTTATTTAGTAGCTTTGTGTTCTCTTCAGCCTTTTTTTTGGCTTCTTCAGTTAATTTTCTTTTTGAAATGTCTCTGACTATAATTATTATCTCATGTGTTGTTAAAGGTATTAATCTGCTTTCAAAATGTTTTAATTCTCCTTTTTCTTTTACCGAAAATTCCCTTTCAATTAAATTATTTGTTTCGAAAACTTCATCTATATCTTTATTGAACAATAACTTTATCTCCTGAGGAACCCTATCCTCCAATGCATGTCCTATACATTCTTGAGTAACTATATCAAAATCAGAATGTATGCCTGACTTGCAATCTAATATAATACCTTGTGAATCTATTCGAAAATAAAGATCTGGTAATGCTTCAAATATCTTTTCAATTTCTTCAGTTTTTTTTCTTAACCTTTCTTTTGTATTCTTTCTATTGGTAACATCAATTCCAAATGCCCAAGAATGCCACCCAGGAACAGAAAATTCTTTAGAAATATTAAACCAAGATATAGTTTTTAAGCTACCATCTTTGCATACAATATCATACTCTAAGTCTCTAAAATTACAATCCAGTTCCCTTATTTGATTCAATATTTTTTCTCTATAGTCTTTATCTGGGTATAATTTTTCCCATATTAAGAGATTATTTGTAATTTCCTCGTTTGAATAACCAGTAACAATCTCACATTCTTTGTTCCATACTATGATATTACCATTTTCATCCATAGCATCCATCATAATAGGCATATTTTGAAGAACAGAACGAAAATGTTGCTTACTTTCTTTAAGTTCTATCTCAGTTTGTTTACAACTAGTTATATCATTTAAAACAACAATAGTATTTTTTTCTACTTTCTTTAATTTAATTTTAAAAAATAAATCTTTTTCATTTATTTTAAATATTTTTTCTAAACCTAAAGATTCTTTCGTAGCATCATTTTTAAAATTAATTAATTCTTCTTTAAGCCATTCTTTGATATAATTGTTTATATAATCAAGGTTTATATTCATATTATTAAACAAATCTATTGCTTCTAAGTTCATATTTATAATTTCATTATTATTATCAAAAACTATAATAGGTGTAGGTACATTATCAAGAATTGTTTTCATTTCAATGTTATTACTGAACATATAAGCTGTTTACCCCCTAAAAAATATTATGTAATTTAAATTAGCCACTTTAGATAATAGTAATCTAGAAACCCATTTTTATTATACAATATTTCCCACATCTTGTCTTAATACTAGTATAAATGAGTATTATTTTTTGTTTTTAATAGATGTTAATTCTCTAATCTAATTTCATTTTGTATATAATTATAGGATAAATCATATTATAATCTTATATATTGATGTTCAAATTGATTTTAAAGAAACTACTAAAATCTAAAAAAAAGACCTCCAAGCATTGCTTAATTTTTAATAATTAAATGTACAAATCTAAAAATAAAATATATAAATTAGAATATTATAACTAATAATGAAAGGTGATATAATGAGAAAAAAAAGATATTTCCAAAATTACTATAAATATGATAAAAGTAACAATACTTATTTAATCACAGTATCTCTTGATGATTATGATGATGTATATGATGATTGGGATCCTTCACCTTTTAAGAAAAGAGACATTGAAGATGAATTTAATGACTTTGTAGTAAATTCCTCAGAAGATATACCTTTAAATTTCAATATCCAAATTGTTCTTTATTTACCTGAATCTAAAAAAGATCCAAAGAAAGAAGTAGCTTTATTATCAGCTTACAAAAATTATTACAGTTACGCAATAGAAAGACTTGTAAAGAACAAATCAAATCTTAACAAAAAAACTTTATCATATTTATTCCTTTCTATTTTATTTCTTAGTATGGGTTATTTCTTTATTAAGGATACACCAAACGTATTTCTTAATGTTTTACACGAAGGAATATATATAGGTGGATGGGTGTTTTTGTGGGAATTTTTTACTAATATTTTTATAACCACAAGAGAAGTCCAGGTGGAATATAAGCTGTATAAAAGATTATATCAGTCTGAAGTTAAATTTATTTATAATAAGTAATTTACAAAGGGATAAACAAAAGGAATTAGAAGAAAAATAATATTTTTTTCTAGTTCCTTTTTAATTTATATTAATAAATCTAATAACTTCTCATCCTTAACTTATTCGTTATTCCATTTGATAACTGCAAAATTACCTTTTGAAATTTCATTAACTTTATTTATCCAAGTTATTTCATTACTTAAATTCATTATCCACCACTTACTATTTATTCCTGCACGATTTAAGTCATCTTGTAACCTCATAGCTTCATATACTGGTGTAGCTTCAGCTAAAGCTACTATTACAACTTCTGTTTCTTTCTCATTTCTCAGCCTTGGTGTTAGTCAGCTTTAATTCATTTGGATTATAATTAGTCATATATTAACAACCTCTTTTCCGGTTAGCAGCACCCACCGTCGCAACCACAGCCTTTAGATTCTGAAGCTTTTAGTAAGTCACTTGAGACATCTAGTATTTTACAAACTTCTTCATTTTTTATTTATTATTTTGTATATTCTCTAATAAATCTCCAACTCTTTTTAGTTCTTTAACAATATCTATTAAAGAGTTTTCTAGTCTGTCTAATCTTTGATTTTCTAAGCTTTTCTTTTCCTTATAATTTTTTATTTTATATGGATCATTATTAATATTTTTCATATTATCCCCCATTTCATTAATTTTTAGTTAAACCAATCTCTTGTGTTATTTGCTATTTTAACAAGCGCAAGCATTAAAGGAACCTCAACTAATACTCCAACAACGGTTGCAAGAGCCGCTCCAGATTGTAATCCAAATAAAGATATTGCAACTGCTACTGCTAATTCAAAAAAGTTACTTGCTCCAATCATTGCTCCAGGTGCTGCTACATTATGAGGTAATTTCCATGCTTTTGCCCAAAAATATGCAATAAAAAATATTAAAATTGTCTGAATAATTAGAGGTACTGCTATTAATGCAATATGCATTGGGTTGTTAAGTATTACCTCTCCTTGGAAAGAAAATATTATAATCAAAGTAAGTAATAAACCTATAATTGTGATATTGTCAAACTTTTCAAGAAATACATTTTCAAAATACTCTATTCCTTTGCTTTTTATAATATATTTTCTAGATAAATATCCTCCAAGCAAAGGAACTACTACGAATAATGCTACTGATAAAAACAATGTGTCATACGGTACAACTACATCACTTACTCCAAGTAAAAATGCAACTATAGGTGTAAATGCAAATAGTAAAATCAAATCATTTATAGCCACTTGAACTACTGTATAAGCAGGATCACCCTCTGTTAAATAACTCCAAACAAATACCATAGCCGTACAAGGTGCTGCTCCTAAAATAACTGCTCCCGCTAAATAATCAGATGCTAAATCAGGTGTAATCAAGTTCTTAAAAACTAATTTCAAGAAAAATCCTGCTATTACATACATAGTAAATGGTTTTATTAACCAGTTTACAACACAAGTTACTGTAAGTCCTTTTGGTTTTTTTGTAGCATTTACAATGCTTGAAAAATCTATTTTAAGCATCATAGGATAAATCATAATCCATATAAGTATTGCTACTGGAATTGATACTTTTGCATATTCAAATTTACTCAATGCTCTAGGAAAAGCAGGGAAAATTTGACCTATAGCTACCCCTACTATTATGCATATAGCCACCCATATCGTAAGATATTTACCAAAAAAATCCAGCCCTACATTTTTTTCGTTTTTTTCTTTCATTATATAAATCTCTCCTTTTCCTTAGTACAGATTAAATCTTACTCCTGACAGTTTTCTTTTGCATTTTTACAAATACAATCTTCTTTAAAAGACGTTAGTATATTTATAAATTCAGTTGATTGTTTTATAATTTCCGAATTCAAAGAATATCTCATCCATTTTCCTTCTTTTCTTGAATTTATCAAATCTGACTTTTGTAAAATTTTCATATGATGTGAAATAGTTGGTTGAGTTAAATTTAATCCTTCCATAATGTCACAAGCACATAGTTCTCCACAAGAAAGCATATCTAAAATAAGAAGTCTATTTTTATCTGATAGTGCTTTAAATATTTCCACCATTTTATCCATCTTTTGTTCCAATTTAGTCCCTCCTTTTATACATAGATACATTTAAATATATCTATGTATAGTATACTCATATACACTTTAATGTGTCAATATTATCTTTTAACTATACAAATAAAAAAAGCTGTCTCGATTTAGAAATTACTTTCTATTTCAAAACAGCCCATTTGTTTAAATTTCAAATTTTACTACTTCATCCTTTAAAACTTTTGCAGACTCTTTTAAATCATTTGCCATTACAGATACCTTGTTTATACTTGTTACTTGTTCTTGAGCACTAAAACTCAACTCTTGAGTAGAACATGCTGCTTCTTGTGTTATAATAGATATACTCTCTATAGATTTAACTACCTTTATTTTTTCATCATTAATCTTAAATATACTACTAGATAAGTTATTAACTCTATCAATCATTTGTTCTACGGAATCATTTATAAGTTGAAAAGATTTATAAGCATTATCAGAAACTTGAGTAGTTTCATCCATTATTAATTGAGCTCTTCTTACATTTTCTTTTGTATTCTCTACTTCTAGTTGCATCTTTTCTATTATTTCTCTTACATCATTAGTTGCTTTATCTGTTTGCTCTGAAAGTTTTCTTATTTCATCTGCTACTACCGCAAATCCTTTACCTTTTTCTCCAGCTCTTGCTGCTTCTATACTAGCATTTAAAGATAATAAATTGGTTTGATTAGCGATATCAGTTATTGCATTAATAATATCATCGATTAATAAGGATTTATTAGATAAATCAGAAACATTTTTTACAATATCCTTAGTTACCTTAACATTATCTTCAAATTTAAATTTCAAATCGTCTATAACTTTAATTCCTTTTTTACTAGCTTTTCCTGCATTGTCGACATATTGTTTTACTAAATCAGAACTTTCTATAGTATTGTTAATTTCACTATCTAAACCTGATAATTTAAAAACTGCATCTTTAGTTTCTAATGCTTGATTAAATGATCCTTGAGATAATTCTTTTACAGAAGTTGCTACAAAATCTATAGAATTTAGGGTTTCATTAGATAAATCAGATAATTCTTTAGAATAATGCTGATTTTTTTCTGTTTGATTCAAAATTTCTGTTATAAACTTTCTGAAATTATTCTTCATTATGTATATATCTTTACTTATATTTCCTAGTTCATCAGAAGTAATTCTAGCCATATCTACATTTAATTTCTTTTCTGAAATGCTATTTATAACAGATTCTATTTGACATATATTCTTTTTTATATTGCTTATAAAAATATATGCATAAACACTAATTACATAAGCTAGAATCATAAAAGTAGATATAAAATAAAACATATATTTATTTGCATCAAGCAATCCTATATTAAAACTGTATGCCAAATACCAATAACAAAATGTTGATAAAGTTAATGTTGATAAAATAACAAAAAGTATTTTCTTCCCTAATCCAAAATTGATATACTTAGAATCTTCTATCTCAATTTCATAAAGCTTTTTTTCTAAAAATATTTCAAATAATAATTTTTCTGAATTAAGGTAATTGCACATAAATCCTATTATAGCTAAACATAATCCTATTATAAAAGAAATAAAATATTGTTTGGCTAAAATAGGAATAAATATATTTGTAAAAAAAAGAATGCTGGGAACCCCTAATGCCCACCTAAAGAACATAACAATACCTTCTCTTAAGGGGAACCTTAGTAACTCTTCTTTTACTTTACACAACTTAGAGTTATTGCACTTTGTATCTTCATAAAGTACCTTTAAATTGTCATATAAAAATTTTTTTCTGAATATCAATCCCATTAAAATATTTACACCAACAGCAATTACCAATCCTAAAACACCAGCAAAAAACCTATCTTCGTAAAAATTACCAATTAAAAAAGTTCCTATAACAGCTATTGGTATTACTACTGCGTAAGTTACTAACTCTAATGATAATGTTAATTTCCAAAACAACTGCTTAGACCTCATACAGTTCCCCCTACTTTACAAATTCTATAAAATCATTATTAAACATTTCAGGTTCTTCCATAAATAATATATGACCGCATTTCGAATAATTTATTACTTTAGCATCTAAAATTTCTTTTTCCATGTAATTAACTGTTTCTAAAGTACAAAACGCACTTTCTTCCCCTCTAGTTATCAAACACGGTACTTTGATTTTTGATAATTCTGGTCTATAATCTTTATTTGACATAGATATCCAACAATCCACGACTACATGTGGAGTATTTTTTCTTACTTGTTCATATACCCAATTCATATCTTCTTTTATTCTACATCCTGAAGTTGCAAATAATGATGGTACAAAACTCTCAATTAATTTTGGCCAATCTCCAGCAGCATTTGCAATATGATTTAAGTTATCCTGATGCGTAAATTCTCCGAATAACCCCATATTCCATTGTGAGTCAGCTATAACCTTAGGTGTCATATCTATGAAACAAATTTTATGTAATTTGTCACAACCAAATTGTCTTACATATTCTAAAATAATAGTAGTTCCCATAGACCAACCCGCTACTACTACATCTTCTAATTCTAAATGATCAATTAAATTACTTAAATCCTTTGCTAATCGCTCCATAGTCAGTCCATTTTCAGGACGTTCTGATATTCCATGCCCTCTTAAATCATACGTAATCACTTTATACTTTGTAGATAATTGAGATACTTGTTTCTTGAAAAATTCATGATTACAAGTCCAACCATGAATAAAAATTATTGGTTTTCCTTTTCCTTCTACCTCATAATAAATCTTATTATTATCATCTGTTAAAAAATAACACATAAAAGCCACTCCTCATGGTAATATTTTCAATATTAAGTGTTATTCGATAAAGAACTCACAAACCCCTTTAATTTCCACACTATTTTCATACATTTTTTACCACAAAACGATGCTTTCTTCAAATCCATGCCAAATATTTGTATTTTGTTAACTACGTAAAAAAAATAGTCCAGTATTTTTGATACTGAACTATTTTTTATATATTAAGGAATTATATGATTTCGAATATATTGATAACGTTGATCAAAGAATTAAATTTGCAACTATTTTGAGCAACGGAGCCCGTAGGACTCGTTGGCGACATGAGCTATGCGTTAGCATAAAGCGAATTTTTTATGGTTTAAATTTTCTTAATCTTAAAGCATTAGTTACTACAGATACAGAGCTTAAAGCCATGGCCCCCGCTGCAAACATTGGATTAAGCTTTGGTCCACCTAGTGCATAAAATACTCCTGCTGCAAGAGGTATTCCTGCCGTATTATATCCAAACGCCCAAAATAAATTTTGCTTAATATTTCTTATAGTACTTTTACTTAGTTTTATAGCAGTGGCAACATCTACTAAATCACTTTTCATAAGTACTATATCCGCTGATTCCATTGCAACATCTGTACCTGAACCAATAGCAATACCTATATCTGCCTGTGCCAAAGCTGGAGCATCATTTATACCATCTCCAACCATAGCTACAACTTTGTTTTTTTCTTGAAGCTTTTTAACTTCATTCGCCTTATCTTCAGGAAGTACTTCTGCTAAAATTACATCTATTCCAACTTGCTTTGCAATAGCACTAGCAGTTTTCTTATTATCACCTGTAATCATAGCAACTTCTATTCCCATTTTATGAAGAATATCTATAGCTTTTTTACTACTTTCCTTTACTACATCTGCAACAGCAATCACACCTTCTAGTTTATCGTTTACAGCCATATACATAGGTGTTTTTCCTTCATTGGCAAGTTTATCAGATTCTTCTTTCAAACTTATATCTATATTTTTATCTTGCATTAATTTTTCATTACCTAAATATATCTTCTTATCTTTTATTTCAACTTCTATACCATGGCCAGGTATAGCATAGAACTTATCTAAATTTAATAAAGAAATATTTTTTTCCTCTGCTTCTCTTACAATAGCCTCTCCTAATGGATGCTCTGATCCTTTTTCAGCCGAAGCTGCCACTTGAACCAATTCTTCCTCTGTATAATTACCTAAAGTAATTACATTTGTGACTTTTGGTTTTCCCTCTGTTATAGTTCCCGTTTTATCAAATACAATCGTTTCTATTTTATGAGCAGTTTCAAGTGCTCCTCCACTTTTAATTAAAACTCCATTTTCTGCTCCTTTTCCTGTTCCAACCATTATAGCCGTTGGAGTTGCAAGCCCTAAAGCACATGGACAGGCTACAACTAGAACAGATATAAATATAGTTAAAGAAAATATTACAGACTCACCTGAAATATACCAAGCAATCCCTGAAATTAAAGCAATCCCCATAACTATAGGAACAAAATAACCAGATATTATATCAGCAAGTTTTGCTATAGGTGCTTTACTTCCTTGTGCCGCTTCTACTAATTTAATAATTTGAGAAAGTGCTGTATCTTTTCCTACCTTAGTTGCCTTAAATCTAATTACACCATTTTTATTAATACTTGCTCCTACTACCTTATCTCCTGATTTTTTCTCAACAGGAATACTTTCTCCTGTAAGCATCGATTCATCAATAGAAGTATGGCCTTCTATTACTACTCCATCAACGGGAATTTTTTCTCCAGGTTTTACTAGTACTATATCTCCTTCTTCCACCTCTTCAATAGGTATAGTTATTTCTTCACCATCTTGAATAACTATAGCAGTTTTAGGCTGCATACCTACAAGTTTTTTTATTGCTTCTGAAGTCTTTCCTTTTGAAACAGATTCTAAATATTTTCCAAGAAGTATTAAAGTAATAATAACTCCTGCTGTTTCAAAATATAAATCCTTTGCATATTCTATATTTCCATTAATAATTTGGTATATAGCATATACCCCATAAATAATAGCTGCACTTGTTCCTACAGCAATTAACGAATCCATATTTGGGCTTCCTTTAAACAGGGATCTAAACCCTACAGTATAAAATTTATATCCTGCTATTACTACCGGCACAGTTAAAATAATTTGAACTAATGCAAAATTTAGTGGATTATACATGGGATCAATAATATTAGGTAATGGAAATCCAATCATATGCCCCATTGCAATATAAAAAAGAGGGATTGTAAATATAGCAGATACAATAAACTTTTTAAACAATGTTTTTATTTCTTTCTCTCTTTTTTCTTTATCTTCATCTTGCATTTCTTCTTTTTCTATATCTAACGGTGTATATCCAGCTTTTTTAATTAAGTTTTTTATTTCTGAAATTCTTACCTTATCTGCATCATAAATTACTTTTGCTTTATTAGTAGCAATGTTTACATCTACAGATTTTATTCCTTCTAATTTGTTGATAGCCCTATCAACAGCTCTTACGCAAGATGCTCAAGTCATTCCTTGTACTGGAATAGTAATTTCTCTTATATCTTCATCCTCAATTGCTTTATACCCTGCCTTATTTACAGCCTCTATAATTTCTTGTTCAGAAATAATATTTTCACTATACTTTATCTCCATTTTCTCTGTTGCTAAATTGACACTAACATCTTGTACTCCTTCTAATTTCTTCATTGCTCTTTCTAGATCATTTACACAAGAAGCACAATGTAATCCTTCTATATTAAAACTTTTGTTCATAGCTAATATCTCACTCCTTTTTAATTAAACTTTCCACCTATTTTCCTATGATTCTCTCTATTATTTTAGATACTTCTTCTATTTTTTCATATTCATCATCTTTAAAAGAATTTTTTATACAACTATTTAAATGATTTTTTAATATAGTCAAATTTGCCTTTTTTAATAAAGATTGAGATGATATTATCTGATTCGATATATCTATACAATATCTTTCATCTTCTATCATTTTTAGAATTCCATCAATTTGACCTCTAGCCGTCTTTAAATTGTGTACAGCAATTTCTTTGTTCTTATCCAAAAGTACCACCTCCGTTACCCCACCCCCCTATACGGGGTGGTTGTAATTTCATTTAAACATATACAAATATTCTTGTCAATATCATTAAATAAAAACCAGTTGAAAATCCTACTTTTTTCATTCATACTAATAACTAGTTGGAGGTTCAACTAGTTATAGATATTATTTTTACTATGTTATAAAATTCATTTAAAAATTTAATAATAAAAGGAGGATTACAATGTATAGCTTTAAAAACGATTATAGTGAAGGTGCACATCCAAGAATCTTAAACGCTTTAATAGAATCAAATATGATTCAAGAAGAGGGCTATGGAGTTGACACTAACACTCAAAATGCAATTTCTAAAATAAAAAAACTAATAGAAGATCAAAATGTTGATATTCACCTTATATCTGGAGGAACTCAGACAAATCTAATATCAATAGGTGCATTTTTAAAACCGTATGAATCTTGTATATCTGCCAATACAGGTCATATTGCAGTTAACGAAACGGGAGCAATTGAATATACTGGACACAAAGTAATTACAATAGACTCTAATGATGGAAAAGTAAGTTCAAAAAAAATTCAAGAAGTATTAACTTCTCATATAAATGAACATGTTGTAAAACCAAAACTTGTGTATATCTCTAATCCAACAGAATTAGGTACAGTCTATACAAAAGAAGAACTTAAAAATCTAAGTGAATTTTGTAAATCGAAGAATCTTATCTTATATGCAGATGGAGCAAGACTAGGTTGTGCCCTTTGTTCTAAAGAAAATGATCTTACTTTATCTGATATGGTAAATTTCACAGATGCTTTTTTCATTGGTGGTACAAAAAATGGAGCACTACTTGGCGAAGCCTTAGTAATAAAAAAAGATATCCTAAAAGAGGATTTTAGATATCATATAAAACAAAAAGGAGGACTCCTTGCTAAAGGAAGACTTCTTGGTATCCAATTTGAAGAATTATTCACAGATAATCTTTATTTTGAACTAGCAGATCATGCAAATAAAATGGCATGTCTTTTAACTAAAGGTTTAAAAGAAGCTAATTATAAATTTTTGATAGATTCTACAACTAATCAAATCTTTCCGATATTGGAAAATAAATTAATAGAAAAACTAGAAAAAAAATTCACTTTTTATATTTGGAAAAAAGTAGACAATAATAATTCTGCTATTAGACTAGTTACTTCATGGGCAACTAAAGAAGAAGCTGTTCTAGAATTTATAGCTGAATTAAAAAATATAAAAGCCTAAAAAATTAGGATGCGAATCTAAATATCTTAATTAAGGTAACATCTATTAATAATTATTTAAATATATAATTTTTTATTACAATAAAAAAGTAACTATGACTTAGAAAATAATTTCCCAAGTCATAGTTACTTTATCATTTTATTATTCGGCCATTTCTAAAGCAATTTTCATCATATTTGTAAATGATTCTTGTCTTTCTTCAGATGTAGTTAATTCATGAGTTACTAAATTGTCTGAAACTGTTAATAAACAAGCTGCATTTTTTCCTAATACGTTTGCATTATGGAATAAAGCAAATGCTTCCATTTCTACTGCAGTACATCCGTGATTTTTATAAATATCCTTGTACTCCTCAAAGTTTTCACGATAAAATACATCAGATGAGTGGATTCTCTCTTTATGTATTTTAATTTCTAAATCCTCTGCGATTTTTTCCAACTTACTATTTAGCTCAGAAGATGCGGCAATTACATCTTTATCATATCCATCTTGAACCTTAGCATATGTTGATTCACTCCAGACTTCATTAGATAATATTACATCATATAAATTTAAATCAGCAGTATAAGCTCCACATGAACCAATACGGATAATATTTTGTACCCCGTAAAACTTAAATAATTCATATGAATAAATACCAATACTAGGCATTCCCATACCGCTAGCCATTACAGAAATTCTACGTCCTTTATATGTTCCTGTATATCCCAATACATTACGTACATTATTAAATTTTTCAACATTTTCTAAAAATGTATCAGCAATAAATTTTGCACGTAATGGATCTCCTGGCATTAATACTGTTTTTGCAATAATTCCTTGTTCTTTTACTTCAATATGTGCTGTTGGTATCATATTGAAACCTCCTTATGATAATATTTACATTTAAAATATAAAATCACTTAACAACTATACTAGTTCATTTAATCTATTTATTAACCTATTATATTGCTCACTATCAACATGAATTTTTCCAGTGTTAATTGTAATTAAACCTGTATCTTTTAATTTTCTGATATTCCTTTGAACGGTTCTTAGACTAACACCTAATTCATCAGCTATTTCCTGTCGTTTTTTATTAATAAATCCTGTTTTTTCTTGTTCTATATCATTCTTTATTGTTTCAATAATAAAGGATACTAAAGTGTACATTGTTGAATTTAATAATAATCTTCCATTTGAGTATGTAGTATTATAAAAATCACTTGCAATCTTTTTAGCTGTTATAAGAGCTAAATAATGATCTTTCTCTATCCACTCCAAAAAATCTTCTTTTGAAATTCTTAAGGCAGTACATTCAGTAACCGTTTCAACTGTAGCTGCAATTTTATCTTCTAATGACAATACTTCTAATATCCCAACAAAATCCATATCCTTTACCTTTGCAGTTTGAAGTATTTTACCATTTTCAAATTCATTAAAAATTCTCAAAGTACCTAAATAGATTATATAAACAAATTTAGGCTTTTCATCCTTTTTTACCAAAATAGTCTTAGCACAAAATTTTTGTACTATACATCTCTTTCTTATTTCATTAGGCATTCCCATCAATAAATTTGACAAATTGGTTTTATTGTTTATAAAGTACTCAATAGACATATAAATTCCTCATCTGTAAAAATATTCAACATAACATTATTATATAAATAATACAATATTATTAGCTTCCCCAAAATTATAACAAAATTACAGATTTTAAAAAATGCCATATGTCACTTTTTATTACATTTTCAATAAAATAAATATATCTAATTAAATATATTTGTTGTGAAATTTTATTCATATCCCATACTTTGCAACATATTTTCCACTTTATCTAAGTTTTGTTTATTTTGTTCTTCATAAATAGGTCTACATTTTTTTATGGTTTGCATACCTGATAAAAGTTTTGATGCCATTGCAAGACACGTTGCTTCTCCACATTTTTTACAATTTAATTTTGGCAAATATTTATATAATTCTAAAATATTAGGTTTTTCTCTCATTTCATATAAAGGCTTTATTTTATCTTTTTTTTCATAAGTATTATTCACTAAATCTTTTACTAAGTCCATTATTTCATAAGCTTCCGATTCATTAATTGCCTTAGATACAGCTAAATCAGTTCCATAAATTGTAATAATTCTAAATTCTTTTTTAAACGTTAAACTTTGAAACTTTTTATTATATATACCATCTTTTATAACAGCATTTATATACGGTAATATTTGTGAAATATCTTTTGAAAATTTAGCCTTAAATCTAATTCTTGCTGAATCAGCTGTACACGGCTGTATAAAAGTCATTTTAACTTCTTCTAAGTACACAAAATCTCCTCCCTAATTTCAATCCCCTATTTTTGATTATTTATGTTTTTAAGTGCATCTATAAATAAATCAATATCTTCTTTTTCATTAACATAACCTATTCCAATTCTTGCGGCTCCTTCTTTTTGTGTTCCTATTACAGCATGCGCGCTTGGTGCACAATGAAGCCCTGCTCTTATCATAATCCCATAATTTTGATCAAGCTCATAAGCTACCTCTTCTGCACATTTATCTTTTAAATTGAATGCAATTACACTTACTATTTTTTCAATATCTTTTGGCCCATAAATAGATATATTTTCTACTTCTTCTAATCTTTTAAGTGCATATGATACTATTTCTTTTTCTTTATTTAAAATTGTATCTATACCTTTTTCTTGTATGAATTTTATAGCTTCTAAAAGACCTACGATTCCACCAACATTAGGTGTTCCAGTTTCTAATCTATTTGGAAAATAATTTGGCTGATATTCATAAGATGAATCTCCACCTGTTCCTCCAGATTTTAAAGGATTTATGTCTTTATCCCAATTTATAATAAGTCCTCCAGTTCCCATAGGTCCAAGTAAACTTTTATGTCCTGTAAAAGCTAATAAATCAATATTATCTTTTTTTACATCTATAGGATATACTCCTGCTGTTTGAGCTGCATCCACTAAAAAAGGAATTTTATATTTTCTAGCAATAGCTCCTATTTCTCTTATTGGCTGTATTGTTCCAATTACATTAGACGCGTGTGTAAAAATAATAAGTGATGTATTTTCTTTTATGTATTTCTCAACATCATTCGGATTTGTGTATCCTTCTACAGTACATGGTACTGTAGAAATACTTATTCCAATATCTTTTTCTAAAGTTTTAAGACATCTCCATACTGCATTATGTTCAAGAGAGCTTGTAATTACATGATCTCCTTTTTTTAAGATTCCTTTTATAGCTAAATTTAATGATTCTGTTACATTTGATGTAACAATAACTTTTTTAAGATCATCATGATTAAATAAAGAAGCAATACGTTTTCTTGTTTCATAAACTAATCTGTCTGATTCCATAGCACTTTCATAAGCTCCTCTTCCAGATGTTGCACCAATATTAACCATAAAATTATATACTGCATCTGCTACCTGTATTGGCTTTGGAAAAGAAGTAGCTGCATTATCTAAATATATTCC
>CALODI010000014.1:0-1081 GCA_942492135.1 uncultured Peptostreptococcaceae bacterium | reverse complement strand
GGAATACTGTGTATTCCTCTCTATTGTTTTATATTACTACAATATAAATAATTAGTAAATCTTTTATTCTTTCTAGTTCGTTACAATAATACCTATTACACTCAATTCTAAAACGAAATGCTATCATAGCTGCTATCAGTTAATGTTTATATCCAGATTTAATTAAATGAAGCCAACATTGGTACAGGATGAAAATAATATTATTGGAGTGTATTTATTTTTCGGTCTTTATCGAATCGAGTATTTTTCGAATATTTTCTACTTTTTGCGGTTCATAATAAATTTCAGAATTAGAGCCACATTCAGATTGATAGAATTCTTTGTCAGAAATAAAAATCGGATTTCTTGCATAGTAATCAGTAATTTTGTTCAGCATATTGAAAACTGATGCCATTTATAATCCTCCCTTTAGCTCACTACTCTCTCTGGAACTTGTTCGTGAATATAATGAAATTTTTCATAGATCTGATATAGTGCATTAGAGAAACATTTCATAAGTTGAATGTAATGCTTTTTTTCATTTTTTCTGAATGCAGAGACTGATGGTGAGTCTACGCATAGAAAACCCAAACAATAATATTGTTTACCTTTTGCTTCGTAAATATATCCTTTAATAAGCTCGTCACGTGTATCTGAAACGTACTTATTCTCTATACGTATAGGTACTACGATTGATGCCGAATATTCAGATGAGCGCTTATAAATATGATTGTCACCAGCTTCCTTCTCAGCATATTTCTGTGCTTTTTTTAGTTTCGGAGCATAAAAACTGTGACACCCATGGTTGAATATCCTATCCAATCCACAGTATTCATGAATCTTAAACTCTTTGTTCCTTAACCTTTCTCTTGGTGTGTTATCTGATCTACATAATGTAAATAGATGGTCGTTATCTTTTTCTGGATCAAACCATTTGATATTTGCATAAACATTTTCATTTGATGAAGCTTCTAAGATGCCAACAAGATAATTAATAATCGCTTTATTTGTCTTCTCTACTTCAGTAATTAGAGCTTTTTTTGTCAGTTGGCCATTTTTAAATTTTTTATCTAAATCAAAAATAAAATCGCGGATGTCGTGA
>CALODI010000013.1:0-17468 GCA_942492135.1 uncultured Peptostreptococcaceae bacterium | reverse complement strand
ATATTTTCAGAATCAATTAATTTGCTTAAAAGTATATATAATTTATCATCTTGTACTGTATAAGAACCACTTATTAAGTTTTCTAATGTTTTTCCTACAAAACCAGAAGCTCTACCAACTGCAAGTCCATCTGCTGCTGTGATATTATCAATTCCAAAATCTTGAACACAAACTTTATCATGCATTTCTGTCATTAAGCCTATAACCATACATGGAGAATGTGTAGGTTCTGCAAAGAAGCAGTGTGCATTATCTTTAAATATTAATTTCAAACCAAAAGCCACCCCTCCTGGTCCACCTCCGACTCCGCATGGAAGGTAGACAAATAATGGATGGTCTTTATCTACTGTAACATTCATTTCAGATAATTGATTCTTTAATCTATAAGCTGCAACAGCATATCCTAAAAATAAGTTAGTTGAATTTTCATCATCTACAAAATACATATTTGGATCGGAATCTGCTTGTTTTCTACCTTCCTCAACTGCTTTACTGTAATCTGATTCATATTCAATAACTGTAACACCTTTACTTCTAAGAAGGTCTTTTTTCCACTGTTTTGCATCAGCAGACATATGAACATATACTTTAAATCCCAGTTGAGCACTCATTATACCAATGCTAAGACCTAAGTTACCAGTAGAACCTACTGCGATAGAGTAATTAGAAAAGAATTCTCTAAATATATCACTATCTATAATAGAATAGTCATCTTCAAGTTTTATCATGTTATTTTGAAGAGCTAAATGTTCTGCATGCTTTAGAATCTCATAAATACCACCTCTTGCCTTAATAGATCCTGAAATAGCAAGATGGCTATCACATTTTAATAATAAATCTCCTTGAATTTCTTGGTTAAACATTTTTTCCAATTCTTTTTGCATATTAGTAATTTTAACAATAGGAGATTCTATAATTCCATTTGTTTTTTGAGTTTCAGGAAAAACCTTAGCAATATATGAAGAGAATCTATTTAATCTTCTCTCGGCATCTTTTACATCTTCTTCTGATAAAGATACATTTTTTATAGATTCTTCAAAACATTCATATTTGTGGTTGGTCCAAAATACTTCTTGTGTTGAAATAATTTCATTCATTAAAGGATATTCTTCTGTCCACTCTTTTATAGTTTTGCCTTGAATCATTTTATTTTCCATATGAGATACCTCTTTCTTATAAAAAATTTATTATTATATAATGTACTTTTTTATTATAAGCTATCCTTTTTAAATAATAGAAAGTTATATATTTTCATAGTGTTAAGTATTAATTAATTATGTTAAATATACATTAACAAAGTTTGGTAAGGTAGTCAAATCATTTTTGAAAAAATATATATATTTATTAAAAATACGGATTGAATTTTTATAATGAGTAGGAAATTATATTTCTATTTAAATTGTGAATAAGTATAATTTCCGTTACGAATTTCAAAAAAGTCTACATTTAAAAGCTTCAAAGGAAGACTTTTTATTTTATTATTTTATAAATAGATTATGATATAATAAAAAAGTTAGATAAGTATAGAAAATAAAAGGAGTCTTAATATGCAGGATGTAAATATTGGTAAAAAAATACTAGAATACAGGAAATCAAAAAACTTAAGTATTAGAGAACTAGCAAAATTAGCACAAGTAACCCCTTCTTTATTAAGTCAAATTGAAAGAGGTCTTGCTAATCCTTCTATAAATACACTTAAAATTATTTCTAAATCATTAGATGTTCCTGTGTTTACATTTTTCATGGCAAGTGTAGATACTAATGATTTGGTTGTAAGAGGTGATAAGCGAAAGAAAATGATATTTCCAGAAAGCAACAACTTCACATATGAACTATTATCTCCAAATTTAAAGGGCTCCATAGAGTTTGCATTAATGAAATTAACATCTGATTCTCATTCCTCTGAAAATTTAATGAGCCATGAGGGAGAAGAAGCAGCTTTTGTTATAAAAGGGAAAGTAGATCTTCATTTAGAGGATGAAGTTATTACACTAAAACAAGGAGACAGTGTAAGAATAGTGCCCCATATGAAGCATAAATGGGAAAATTCATATGATGAAGATACAGATGTTATATTTGCTATTACTCCACCATCTTTTTAAAATGATAATTTGGGTATGTCCTAATTTTGATGCAGATTTTTATTATATAGATCAAAAAGAAGAATAGAGTGGATATATCCACTCTATTCTTCTTTTGGGTATTTTTTATATGGAGTATATGTCTGAAAACTCTAAATTTATTTTTTCTATATACTTATCTTTTCCATATATAGTATCTATTTTATTTATAGCATCTACAGTAGTTACAGGAAGCTTTATTATAAACTCACTTCCATATCCATAATCACTTTTAACATCTATAGAACCATTATGCATGTCTATTAAAGATTTAACAAGTGATAGACCTATACCGCTTCCTTCTGCATTTCTAGTCAAAGATTTATCGACTTGTCTAAATCTATCAAATATTATTTCTAGTTTATCAAGTGGAATCCCAATTCCTGTATCTTTTATAGATATAGTCACATATTTTTCTTCGGCCAATAGATTAATTGTAATAGAGTCTTCAAAATCTGTGAACTTAATAGCATTAGAGAGCAGATTTAGAATAATTCTTTCAATGGCATTCGGGTCTATAGCAATTATTTTTTCCTCAACATTTGTATCAAATATTAAAGATATTTGTTTGTGTTTTATATATTCGCTAACAGATAGAGTTATATTTTCTACAATACTGACTATATTGTGGTTTTCAAGTTCTATATTGAAATAACCACAGTCTAACTTAGTTATATCTATAAGATTGTTTACTAATCTTAACATTCTATAACAGTTTTGTTTCAATATATTTATATGATGTATCGTATTATTAGACTTACATACTAGTTGATTGTTGATTAAATTACTTTCGATCAATTGAGTTATAGAAAAAATTAAATTAAGAGGGGTTTTGAGTTCATGAGATAAGTTTGAAAAAAATTCAGTTTTCAATTTATCATATTCAAGAGCTTGCTTTAATCTTTTCTCTTCTTCTAACATCTTGGCCTCGAGTTTTTCAGTTTTTCTTTTTTCTGTTAAGTCACTGGCTACTGTGAGTGTATAATTTGAATTATCAGAGAATGGATATGCGCAAACTCCGATATCTATATACTCTCCATCCGCAGTTATACCTATTTCTTCCAAAAAAGGTGAATATATATTTTTTTGTTGATCTTCTAGTCTCTGTTTCACTTTTTCGTGAAAATCTTTATGTATATAGTTGTATAAAGATTTATTTTTCATAGAATCTAAGTTTTTGATTTTAAATAATTTTAAGAATGCAGAGTTAGCAAATAACATATTACCGCTGTTATGAACTAGTATTCCAAATGGTAAAAATTCAATTATATTTTTATATTCTTCTTGGCTTGATTTGAGTATTTTTTGTAATTTTTTTATTTTTTTTATATTAGCTAAAAGTATTAATATAATCAACATCAAAAATAATATTATATAAAATGCAAATGTATAAATGGTGTTTTTAGATATATTATAAAAATTAGGTGATTTGTCTATTATTTTAGATATAGAGAGAAATTTATTTGCAGGAATATTGAATCTTTTTAATTGATTATAATTAAATTGATATTTGTTTTCTATTAAAACTTTATGAATGTTATAGTTTGGATGTTTGGTTATCTTTAATGTATTTTGAGAATTTATAACTAATATATGGTTTGTTTTTTCTTCTCCAAATGAGAAAAAATTAAACAAATACAACGTATTTATTAATAATATGGAAATACAAAGATATACAAATCTAGTTTTGTTTTTCATAAGAAAATCTCCTTTTTTGTTAAAAAATACATAAATATACACTTCTACATATAAAAATATATACCTTTGATGAAAAAGGTATAGTTTTGTCGATTATATATAAATTTAAATTATGGTATAGTTTTCTAAAATTTGATATATAAAGTGAAACTTAATTTAGGTGCTGAACAACTAATCCTATTTAACTGATGATATGACATAAGAGTAAGCCTATGTGATATAATGAAATGAAAAATATGTAAAAAATTACAAAAAATATGAACAATAAAGCTAAAGGGGAATGAGGGAATGGAAAATAAATTAATAGAATTAAAAAAAGAAATATTATTTTGTGAAAAACAAAAAAGTAAACTTGCTAATTTACTAAAAAGACAAGATGAATTAGTAGGATTAATAGAAGCTCAAAGAAAAAAATGGGAAAAAGAGCAAAGGGATGTTGATAAATTAGAAAATGGCTCATTAATGAGCTTCTTTTTACAGATTGCAGGGAATCTAGATAAAAAGATTGAAAAAGAGAAAGTAGAAGCCTTAAAAGCTAAAGAAACATATGATGCTACTAAGTATGAATTGGAAAGTACAAAAAAACAAATAAGCTCTATGAAAGATCAAGTAGATAAGCTGTATGGTTTAAATAAAGAGTATAATATATTGTGGAGACAAAAAGAAACAAAACTTTTAACCTCTAATATATTTACAAAAGAACAATATGAAAAGTACGTAGATGAAATAGCTAGTCTAAAATCTATGGATAAGGAGTTAAAAGAGGCAGTTGAAGCAGGTAAGATTCTTTTAAAAGAGCTTTATAAAGCTAAGGATAAGTTTGAGTCGGCACACAGCTGGGGTATATTTGATATGTTTGGCGGAGGTTTAATGTCTTCTATGATTAAACATGATCATATAAATGAAGCAAATAGAATAATAAATAATGTTCAGTGCCTTATCAAAAAATTTGAAAGAGAAATAAAAGATGTAGATATTGAAGTTGATGTTAATATAACTACCTTTGATAAATTTGGAGATATTTTTTTTGATAATATATTTTCTGACATGATGGTTCAAGATAAAATAAATAATGTTTTAGGCCAAGTTCAATGTGGCATATGTTGTGTAGAAAATAAGGTTAAGGATTTAGAAAAATCTATATCAAATAATGAAATAAACATAGATATTTTAGATGAAAAAAAAGTATCTATAGTTGAGAATCTATAATTTTATATCTATATCTTTTAAATTTGTATATACTCCTTCATATATGATAAAATAATATAATGAGCAAAAATTAAAACCTATAGAAATTTGTCTATAGGTTTTTTAAACTTAATGTGAGTTTTAACTTGATATATATATATGAAAATATACTTGAAGGGAGATATTAAATGGATTTATCTATATTAAATGACATGCAAAGAAAAGCAGTACTTAAAACGGACGGGGCGCTACTACTTTTAGCTGGAGCAGGTTCTGGAAAGACGAGGGTTTTAACTTATAGAATAGCTCACCTTATAAATGATTTAGAAGTACATCCTTCTAACATATTGGCAATTACATTTACTAATAAGGCTGCTAATGAAATGAGAGAAAGAGTAGCTGGAATAATAGGATCAGATGCGAATAATATGTGGATAAGCACTTTTCACTCTTGTTGTGTTAGAATACTTAGAAAAGATATAGATAAAATAGGATATACAAGAAGTTTTGTTATATACGATAGATCAGATCAAATGACACTTATGAAGGATTGTATAAAAGAACTTAATATAAATGATAAAATGTATGAGGCTAAGACTGTCCTTGGCCATATTTCTGATGCTAAGGATAGAATGATAAATTCAAAAAGGTTTAAAGAAATTCATCAAAATGATTTTAGAATGAGCAATGTAGCAAAAATATACTCTTTATATCAAGAAAGGCTTTTGAGAAATAATGCACTTGATTTTGATGATCTTATAATGAAGGCTATTGAGATACTTGAAAATAATGAAGGTGTTTTAGATTTTTACCAAAGAAAGTTTAGATATATAATGGTGGATGAGTATCAAGATACTAATAGAGCTCAGTATAAGCTTGTAAATATGCTAGCTAAAAGACATGGCAATTTATGCGTTGTAGGCGATGATGACCAATCTATATATGGTTGGAGAGGCGCAGATATAAAGAATATACTTGAGTTTGAAAAAGATTATGATGATGCGTTGGTTGTAAAGCTTGAGCAAAATTATAGATCAACTCAAACTATACTTGATGCTGCAAATAAGGTTATATCAAATAATATAACTAGAAAAGATAAAAAGCTATGGACTGAGAGTGATTTAGGAGATAGAATAAGAACTTTTAAGTCAAGAGATGAAAGAGAAGAAGGAGACTTTATAGCTCATAGTATAAAGAAATTAAATAGCGATAATGATAAAGAGGTAGAGTATAGAGATTGTGCCATACTTTATAGAACAAATGCTCAATCTCGTGCGATAGAGGAAGCTTTGATCAAGCAGAATATAAAGTATAGGATATTCGGTGGTATAAAGTTTTATGAGAGAAAAGAGATAAAAGATTTGATATCTTATTTAAGAATTATACAAAATCCTGTGGATGATATTTCTCTTAAGAGAATAATAAATGTTCCAAAGAGAGGTATAGGTCTTAGAACTCTTGAAAAAATAGAAGACGTAGCTCTTATAAAGAGGGAGAGTATGTATCTTTCTTTATACGATGCTGAGAATATAGATGTATCTACTAGGGTTAAGAGTAAGTTGAGAGAGTTTACAACTTTGATATCAGCTCTTAGTGCGATGAAGGATGCATATTCTGTAACTAAGCTTATAGAGAAGGTTTTGGAAAATACGGGATATATAAAAGAACTTGAAAAGGATGATAGCATAGAAAATCAAACTAGAATAGAGAACTTAAAGGAATTTTTATCTGTTGCTGTGGAGTTTGAAAAAACAAGTGAAGAAAAGGATTTAGAAACATTCTTAGCTACTATATCGCTTATATCTGATATGGATTCTTCTGATGAAGATGATAATTATGTGTCTTTAATGACTCTGCACAGTGCCAAAGGACTGGAGTTTCCTGTGGTATTTTTGGCAGGTCTTGAAGAAGGAGTATTCCCTATAAGTAGAGCTTTAACTGATGAGATAGAGCTTGAGGAAGAAAGAAGGCTTTGTTATGTTGGAATTACAAGAGCTATGAAAACTTTATATATGACTTATGCAGCTTCAAGGACTATATACGGAAAGACTAACTATTCTAGGATATCAAGATTTATAGGAGAGCTTCCTAAAGAGGGGTTAAAAAGTCTTAATAGGAATGAAACTGAGAATAAGATACTTAGAAAACAAAGTAGCTTGATTGAAAAGTATAAGCAAAGACATATGGATCAAGATGGTAAGAATATAGACAATAATGAGGTGACTCTTGGAACTAAGGTTAAACATCCTGCCTTCGGGACTGGAACGGTTGTAACAAAAAATGGTTCTACTGTGAGCATAGCTTTTGAGAATAAAGGGATTAAGAGTATTAACTTAGAATATGTAAAGTTGCAGGTAATTTAAAACAAATAAAAGGGTGGTATGGAATATGAGGGAAAAAGAGTTTGCTAAAGATCTTATAGAGTATGCTTATAAGGGGGCTAGTTCTTTTCATGCTGTTAAGACTAGTGCAGATATTTTAGAAAAAGAAGGATTTAAGGAGTTAAAATCAACTGAGAAGTGGGATATAAAAAAAGGCGGTAAGTATTTTGTAACTAAGAATTCTTCTGCTATTGTAGCGTTTGAGATAAATTCTGATAAGGTTGATGAAGACGGATTTAGAATAATAGCATCTCATAGTGATGCTCCTTGCTTTAGAATTAAGCCAAATCCTGAAATGATAAGTGAAAAAGCTTATTTAAAGTTAAATACAGAGGTATATGGGGGACCAATTCTTAGCACCTGGATGGATAGACCTCTAGCTATTGCAGGAAGAGTTGCAGTTAAGAGCGATAATATATTAAAACCAAGGGAAGTTCTGGTTAATATAAACAAGCCGCTATGTATTATACCAAATCTTGCTATACACATGAATAGAAATGTAAATAGTGGAGTCGAATTAAACAAACAAACTGATATGATTCCACTTATTTCAATGATAAATGATAGTTTAGAAAAAGATGGATTAATATTAAAAAAGATAAGTAAAGAAATAGATGTTCCTTGTGAAGATATATTGGATTTTGATCTGTTTTTATATGAGTATGAAAAGGGATGCTTGGTAGGACTTGATGAAGAATTTATTTCATCTGCTAGACTTGATAATTTGGCAATGGCTCACTCAAGCTTATACGCTTTTATAAATTCAAATAACTCAAAAGGAATAAACGTATTTGTGATGTTTGACAATGAAGAGATAGGAAGTTCTACAAAACAAGGTGCAGATTCTAATATGTTAAAAAACATACTTGAGAGAATAACTATATCTTTAAATAAAAATAGAGAAGAGTTTTTTACAAGCATATACAACTCTTTTATAATATCTGCAGATATGGCTCATCCTGTTCACCCAAATAGAGGAGAAAAGCATGATCCTACTAATAGACCTGTAATCAATAAAGGACCAGTTATAAAAATAAATGCAAATCAAAAATATACAAGTGACAGCTACTCAATAGCTGTATACGAATCTATCTGTAAAGAAGCAGGAGTTCCTTGTCAAAAGTTTGTTAATAAATCAGACCAAGCTGGAGGATCAACTATAGGCCCTATATCATCTACACATCTAGATATAAATAGCGTGGATATCGGAACATCTATACTTGCTATGCACTCAGTTAGAGAACTGGGTGGTGTAAAAGATCACTACTTTGCATATAAGAGCTTTTTGAAATTTTATGAAATATAGAGGTGGTTTTTATGTTAGGAGTTTGTTTACCTGGAGGAGGAGCTAAAGGAGCATTTGCTGCTGGGGTTATATACGGACTTTATGAAAAGGGTGTTAAATTTGATATAGTAACTGGAACTTCTATTGGAGCTATTAATGGATATTTTATATACACAGAAAATGTTACAAAACTTAAAGAATTGTGGATAAGTATTGACGACAAGGAAATGATGAATCAGACTTTCTGTGGAAAAGTCATAGATAATTCGCAACTTATAAACAATTTGAATAACTTAGATGATGGTAGAGTATATAATACAGACCTCTATGTTAATTATGTAAATGCAAAAGAGAATAAACTAAGAGAAATAGTTACAAATGTTAAGGGATATAATAAAGAATTAGCTTTATCGTATATAGGATATAGTTCTCTACTTCCTTGTAAAATAAATCAGGAAGTATCATTTGAAGAATTAGTACATAAATTTGATTCTAAAGAAGTGTTTGATACATTTAAAAATGATGTATTAAATGGTGAATACGAAGGATATAATTTAGACGGTGGAATACTGAATAACAATCTATTGTCCCCATTTATATATAAAAAGGTGGATAAACTATTTATAATAGCCCTTAGAAAGGGATATATAATACCGGAATATATACTTGATCATTACAATAAAGAAGATATTATAATAATAGAGCCGGATACAGATATGAAGCCTAGTGACACACTTAGATTTGAAAAAGAGTTCTGCAATAACTTATTTTACGAAGGTTATAATAAAGCAACAAATGACGAACGAAATTATTGGAAATATCAAAAAGTTTAGGTTATTTTGTTGAATTACTACAAAAAAACTAGTATAATATATTAGTCGTCTCAAAAAAATGAAGTTATGGAGTGAAGCAAAGATGGCTAAGAGAATTGCAGTTTTAGGTGGTCCAAGATGTGGAAAAACAACTTTAATACAACATCTTTATGTTGAAATGAAGATAGCAGGACTTAATACAGGATATGCCCTTGAATATTCAACAGATTATTTAAGAGATAAAGGCATGATTGAATCTATATCAGAACAATACGGTATATATTTAGGACAAAAGAGATTAGAAGATAAGCTTGATGAATTCGACTATGCTCTTACTGACTATGCTACATTTGTTCCGTATATCTATGGAAGGTTTATGCTTGGAAATAAGAAGAGAGCTAAAAAAGAAACTGAAATACTAAAAGATTTATACTGTTTAGCACTAGAAGATATACCTAAATATGATCATATAATATACTTACCAAGAGAATTTGGGTATGTTCAAGACGGCGTAAGATGGCAAGATGAAGAAATAGCAAAGCAAGTAGATGATGCTATACTTACATTCTTAAAAGCGGAAAATATTAACTATATAGAAGCTAGCGGAAGTACTAAAGAAAGAGCAAAACAGATATTGAAAATGTTAGATTTAGAATATATAGATACAAAAGAATTATGTTGTGAATCAGAATAAACTACCTATTTTAATAGGTAGTTTTTTTACATATGAGGAAATTTTGAAAATTAAGAAAATATAAAGTATAATCTAAGTAAATACATAAGTATAAGGAATGATTTAATGGAAAAACTTAAAGTGATTTTAAATAGATCTATAGGTAAAGTTTATGTTCCGAAGCATATCAGAAATAGAAGTGAAGAAGTAATACTTCACATATCAGACACACCTTATAGCTTTTTCTATACTTTAAAAGGTTTAATAAAAAATATAAATCCAGAATACATAATTCATACAGGTGATTTAGTTGACAATATAAAGCTTGAATTTTGCCATTACTCTCTATATAGATATACTAAAAGACTTGAAGTTCTAATAGATATACTAACAAAATCTAATGCAAAGAAAATATATATATGCTTAGGTAATCATGATAAAAAAGAAACATTACAGAATATATCAGATGGAATAGAGATAATAGATAAAAGTGAAAATATAAACATAAAAAACTTAAAACTTAGAATAAGTCATTATTCAGATGAAATAATCAAAGATCCTCAAGAATATAATTTATATGGTCACAATTTGCATATAAAAAATAAAATAGATAATGAAAAAATATACTTAAACGGAATTCAAAGTATAAATATCATATATCCAGATACAAAAAAAGTTGAATACCTAGCTTATCCGTTTGGAATAGATGACGAAAGGCTTAGAAAGGGAAAAATAGGACTATAAGGAGAGGATAATATGTTTTCTATAGTTAGAAGAGGGCCAAAATCTTTAATAATTGAAAGTAACAATGTAGATGATGTTAAAAGGTACTTTAGACAAGAATTAGGGGCAGCTACAAAATGTGATCTAACATCTGCTTTTCAAGCTGCAAATGAAGAATATACTATAATATTTATAGTACAAAAAGCTACAAAAATAGTCAAATCTAATGAATGTATGGATATATTAATATTGAAAGATGAACCAGATGTTATACTGTGTAAGGTACTTAATAATGAGATTAAAAACTATATAACATACTCGAGGATAGCACCAAGAATAATTTTTATGAGAGTGTTTGGAGATTTAAATAAGATAATAGATAAAATAAAAGAAGATAATGAGTATGAAGAACAATACGAAAAAAATAACATTATAAATTTATTAGAAAATTATAATGATGAAGGAACTATAGTTGCGTTTACAGAAAAATCTCTTAGAAGAAAGGTAAATATGACAGATATACATGAAGATGCTCTTTATATAAGAGAAAAATATTCTGCATTAATAAAAAAAATGGGATCACATGCATTAAGGTATTTAAATGCAGGTCTTGACAATAAAGATTGGTATGAAATTGAAATAAAAATATATGATAGATACGGGGCTTATCAGCTTCATTATGATAAATTATTGAAAATACTAGAAGGATTGGAGCTAGGAATTATACTTGGAGAATCATGGTCTAAAGATTACCCTAGATTATTTATGGCTGTTGGAGTATATAGAGTTAGATTTTTTACATTCTATGATCCTAAATATATAAAAAAGATTTTAGTAGGAGCTGAATTTTTAGAAGATGGAATGAGAATAGTAGACTATGATGTTTACTATAATAGAAAAAAAATAAATTGGACTGATGTAATTGAAGATAATTTAAAGTCTAAAAACCTATTATCTCAAAAATACAGAAAAGAAATAGTAGATAAAATGCAAAAAAGTGATTTAGAGGACATAAAATTCTTAGAAACAGAAATAATTAAAACGAGAAGCTAAAAATTTGATATAATTATGTAGTCACAATTGTAAAATCACATAATCATATTTATACAGAGAGGAAGATAATAATGCAAAATAATCCAATAGTTACAATTGAAATGGAAAATGGAGATATAATTAAGGCGGAACTTTATCCTAATATAGCTCCTAATACTGTAAATAACTTTATATCTTTAATCCAAAAAGGATACTATGATGGAGTTATATTCCATAGAGTAATACCTGGATTTATGGTTCAAGGAGGATGCCCAGATGGAACAGGAATGGGTGGACCGGGATATTCTATAAAAGGAGAATTCTCTCAAAATGGACATACAAATAATCTAAAGCATGAAAAAGGAGTTCTTTCTATGGCTAGAACTTCTGCTCCTAACTCAGGTGGATCTCAATTCTTTATAATGGTTGCAAGATCACCGCATCTTGACAATCAATACGCTTCTTTTGGAAGAGTTACAGAGGGAATAGAAGCAGTTGATAAAATAGTTTCAGTAGATACAGATTATTCTGATAAGCCTTATGAAGATCAAAGAATGAAAAAAGTTACAGTTGATACATTTGGAATTGAATATCCAGAAGTAGAAAAAATGTAATAATTAAAAAAACCAGCCTTTGGCTGGTTTTTTATTAGATAAGAAGTATAATAATTTTATTCTGTCGATAACTTGAAAAAAGTTACACTTGAGACTATTTTTGAGCAACGGAGCCCGTAGGGATCGTTGGCGATATGAGTCACCGCGTTAGCGAGTAGACGAATTTTTATTTAGAATCTTTTATAGCTTTAGTTAAATTAGGTAGTAATTGTTTCTTTCTAGAAACTACTCCATCTACAAATACACCTTGAGAAGCTTCTATATTAAATGATTTAGAAATTAACTTATCTTCACTCTTGTATATTAAATAAGATCCTTCTTTTATTATATCTGTAATAGCTAAAATACATAAATCATACTCTGTATTCTTTATATAATTTAAGAATTCATCTTTTTTATCGAATATAGAGTCTATATCTAAAGTGAATACCTGTCCTATACCTGTACTTAATCCTTCAATATTAAATTCTTTAAAGTCCATATTAACTATTTCTTTTATTGAAAATCCATCAAGAGAAGTACCGTATTTAAACATTTCCATGGCATATTTTTCAATATCTAGATTTAAAATTTTATTAAGATTTTCAACTGCAGTCTTATCTACATCAGTAGTTGTAGGCGATCTGAATAAAAGAGTATCTGATAATATACCAGATATAAGAACTCCTGCAATTTCAAAAGGTATTTCTATATTGTTTTCTTTGAACATAGTATAAACTATAGTACATGTACTTCCAACAGTCATATTTCTAAAGTTTATAGGAGCAGCTGTAGATATTCCGCCTATTTTATGATGGTCTATAATTTCAAGAAGATTAGCTTGAGATAAACCTTCAACACTTTGAGTTTCTTCGTTATGGTCAACTAATATAACTTGCTTTTTCTTAGGATTTAAAAGATGAGCTCTTCCTAAAAAACCTAGGAATGAGTTGTTAGAATCAACAACTGGATAATGTCTATAATGATTATTTAATATATCTTCCTTTACATCATCTGAATAATCACATTCTTCAAATTTAACTATATTAGAGTTCATTATAGATGACACAAAGTTACATTGGTGTATTAGTTTAGAAGCAGAGTAAGTATCATTTGGAACTCTCACTATAGATACATTATTTTCTTTAGCTAAAGCTAAATATTTTTCAGGTATTTCATTGTCTCCAGTTAATATTATTAATTGAACTTTAGATTCAATAGCGTGCTCTATAACATCGTATCTATCTCCAACTATTATTATATCCTTGTCAGACAGCGTACCTTGTATAGTTTTATAATAAAAAGCTATTATAGATAGTTTTCCAGCTACATTATCATTAGAGTGTACAAGAATTTCACCATTTAAATCATAAGCTATATTTGAAAGAGTTGTATTTAGGCAATCTATATTGCCATTCACAAGGTTCATAGCTATATCTTTCATAGTTATTATTCCAAGCAATTTATTATTATCATCAACTATAGGTAGTGTTTTTAAATTAGATTCCTCCATAGTTTTATAAGCTGATAAAATTGAAGAATCAGGATTTACTCCTGATATTTTATCAAAATTTAAATCTTTAACTTGCGTTTTAACATCATTTATAAAGGTGGGATGTGGTAAATTAAAGTGATTAAGAACGAATTTAGCCTCTTTCCTTATATCTCCTAGAACACATGGTTTTGTATCAAAACCTAATTTATTTTTTAGATAAGAAAATGCTATTGCCGAAGTAACTGAATCAGTATCTGGATTTTTGTGACCAAATATTAAAGTTGACATGATATTGCTCCTTTCTATGTTAAGTATTATATTAAATCTCCAAAACATTATTATATCAAAAGGAGAGGTTAATTTGATAGATAAAAAAAATAAAAATAAAATTTTAATAATTATTTTTGGCGTAGTTATATTATTTACAATTTTAACGAATGAACACATAGTAAAAGTAAATAAAGAAAAAGATTCTACAGCTATATTAGGAAAAATATCTCAAATACAACAACTATCTGTCAATAAATATTATTATACGAATATAGTGTCTTTTAAACAGAATAAAAAGATAAAAGATATAGAATTGCCTTTTACACAAAAATCATTTTTAATAAAATACGATGGAATAATAAAAACAGGAATAGATTTGGATGATGTGAAAATAATTGAAAATAAAGATTGCAATATAAAATTAAAAATAAAAAAAGCAGAGATACTAGATCATATAATAGATGAAAAAAATATATATGTATATGATGAAAAAACTTCTTTATTCAATAAACTTCAAATAAAGGATGTATTCACAGAAATAAGTAAAGAAAAGCAAAATATAGAAAAAAAAGTTATAAAAGAAGGTTTTTTAGAACAATCAAAAAAAAATACAGAAAAATTATTAGAAAATATATTAACAGGATTTGGATATGAGAATATAGAAATAATTTATTAGATTAAATAATGAAAATATATTAGATGTTTAAGCGGAAAATGATACTTATTAAAATATTATTAGAGTATCTAACATTTCAATAAGCATCATTGTTTGTTTGGCTATCTAGAGATTTAGTATATTCAAGAAAAAATAAAGATTATAAAAATATTAAAAAGCAAAAAAATTAATTTCTAGAAATAATAACACAAATTAAGTGATTAAAAAAGGAATAAAGTTTTAGCTATATAAACAAAATAAAAGGTATAGGTTTTGTAAATTATAATAAGGAGGACTTTTTATGGATTTGATTTGGAGTTTAGATGATATATACAAGTCATTTGACAGTGATGAATTCAAAAGTGATTTAGATAAATTCTATAAATATATAGAAGATATAAATAAATGGAGTGATAATAATTTAGAGTCTTATGATGACTCTAAGGAAAAAATAGAATATATAATAGTTAATTACAATGATTTTTTTGATTTATTTATGAGGTTAATATCATACGCTCAGCTTACACTAAGTGGAGATGCCAAGAATAAACAAGCTCTTAGCGTTGTTGAAAAGCTAGAAAAAGATGTTACTCAAATAACTAGCTCAAAAGTTAAGTTTGAAAAATATATAGGAGAAATAGAAGACATACAGGATTTTATAAACTCTTCAAATATAATAAAAGAATATAGTTTTTATATTGGAAAATTGAGAAGTAACTATAAGTATTTACTTACGGATAAAGAAGAAATGAGTATAGCTAGGATGAAAAATACAGGATCGGACTCTTGGACTAAACTACAGGAATTATTAACATCGACATTACTTATAGATATAAATATTGATAATGAATTAAAGAAATTGCCTCTTTCTGTTGTAAGAAGTATGGCTTATGACAAAAGCTCAGATATTAGGGAAAAGGCTTATAATGCAGAACTTAAATCATACAAGAAAATAGAGGACTCATCTGCAGCTGCTCTTAATAGCATAAAAGGAGAGGCTATAACTATATGCAATTTAAGAGGATATGATAGTGTTCTTCAAAAGACAATAATAGACTCACGATTGAATGAAAAAATAGTAAACACTCTAATGGATGTAATAAAAGAAAGTCTACCTATGTTTAGAAAATTCTATAAGAAAAAAGCTAAAATGCTTGGACACGATAAGCTTCCATTTTACGATTTGTTTGCACCAGTAGGTGAATTTGATAAACAATACACATATGAAGAGGCTAGAGAGTATATAGTTAAAAACTTTAAAACATTTAGCGATGAACTCGCTGACTTTGCAGATAATGCATTTGAAAATAATTGGATAGATGCAAAGCCTAGAGAAGGAAAAAGAGGTGGAGCCTTTTGTGAAAATATACATGCTGTAAAGCAAAGTAGAATATTATCAAATTTTACTGGAAAGTTTGATGATGTAGTAACGCTTGCTCATGAACTCGGACATGCATATCACGATTATTGTCTTAAGGATGAAAAATATCTTAATAGCACATATCCTATGCCAATAGCTGAGACGGCATCAATATTCTGTGAAACCATAGTCAAAAAGGCAGCTATGAAGGAAATAGAAGATGATAAGCGTATAACTATACTAGAAAATGATATATCAGATAACGCTCAAGTAATAGTAGATATATACAGTAGATTTTTATTTGAAAGTGAGATGATTGAAAGAAGAGCAGAAGGATCTTTATCTTCTGAAGAACTAAAAGAAATTATGATAAAAGCACAGATGAATTCATATGGAGACGGTTTAGATGAGAATTATCTTCATCCATATATGTGGGCATGTAAGCCACATTACTATTATGCGGATGAAAATTTTTATAACTTTCCTTATGCATTTGGTCTTTTATTTTCAAAAGGAATTTATAGTATGTATTTAAAAGAAAAAGATAGTTTTGCAGATAAATACAATAAGCTTCTATCTATAACGGGTAGGAAAAATATAAAAGAGATAGGGACGTCTGTTGGAATAGATCTTGAAGATATAGAATTTTGGAGAGGTTCTATTAAGGTTATAGAAGAAGATATAAATAAATTTATGAAAATATGAATAAAATAGTGTGCAAATGTAGAGCATAAATAACATCAAATATATAATGATTAGAGGATATATGCACAGTGTTACTAAATATTATCCATATATCAGCTGTGATTACTATAAGTTTGACATAAGGTAAAACTTAATTCAGATGGAGTGTTCACTCCGACTGAATTTCTAGTGAAGCCAATCCAGAAGCTGTAGAGTTCTTACCTCCAGCCTTAAGAGGGTGGCGTATTAGAACTCTTAGCTTTCTGATAAGTAATAGTGACTGATTATTGTAATAAAAAAACTTATAGTAATTAAGCTATATATTAATATGGTTAGCAGAGGTCTTATAAAAATCAGCAATGGAAACTGATTTTTGATTTAACTAATCATATTTGTATAGTTGTTAATTTAATCATTATGTATTTGTTTTTTTACGTTTATAGACAGTTTAAGAGTAATAAATACAAAAAACTTTGAAAAAAAAGTGTTGACGATTATA
>CALODI010000012.1:0-400788 GCA_942492135.1 uncultured Peptostreptococcaceae bacterium | reverse complement strand
AGGCCCCTTGGTCAAGCGGTCAAGACACCGCCCTTTCACGGCGGTAACAGGGGTTCGATTCCCCTAGGGGTCACCATTAATAATTGGGCTCATAGCTCAGCTGGGAGAGCACCTGCCTTACAAGCAGGGGGTCACAGGTTCGAGCCCTGTTGAGCCCACCAATTATTTGGCCTGGTAGTTCAGTTGGTTAGAATGCCAGCCTGTCACGCTGGAGGTCGAGGGTTCGAGTCCCTTCCAGGTCGCCAAATACTTTCTATAATATGCTAGTGTGGCTCAACGGTAGAGCAGCTGACTTGTAATCAGCAGGTTGTAGGTTCAATTCCTATCACTAGCTCCAAGAAAAACATAAAGTGGGCCTTTAGCTCAGTTGGTTAGAGCGCCCGGCTCATAACCGGTAGGTCTGGGGTTCGAGTCCCTGAAGGCCCACCACTTTATGCCCAGATAGCTCAGTCGGTAGAGCAGGGGACTGAAAATCCCCGTGTCGGTGGTTCGATTCCGCCTCTGGGCACCAAAACTAAAAAGATTATGTGGTTATTATAGCAAGGAGGATACACCTGTTCCCATTCCGAACACAGAAGTTAAGCTCCTTAGCGCCGATGGTACTTGGAGGGCAGCCTCCTGGGAGAGTAGGACGTAGCCACGTAATCTTTTTTTTTATGTGTTTTTTTATAATGGGTACTTAAGCGAAAAATGTCCCTTATTAAAATACCGATCATGTGTTAAATATTTTTAATAAAACTAAGTATTACACTTTATTTAAATATACTAAAACTTCTTAAACTCCCTACGGTCAGACATAAGAAGTTTTTTAACGTATATTTAAATATCGTAACACAAGTTTTATACAAAAATATTTAAATCATGATCTAACATTTTAATAAGGGACATTTTTAGATTTTTGCTATATTAAAAAAATAGCAATCATTAAAATATAGATTACGTGTAGTATATATATAATATTAACAAAAGAATAAATAACAATTTAAAATAAAAAAATAGATATCTAAAATCTTTAGAATAAATATAGTTAAACGTTATAATAGTAGTAAAATACATTTTGATTAAAATAGAGTTTACTTATTTTAGATTAAATGATATTTTAAAATAGATAATTATATTACATAATACGGAGGAGATAAAATGCTTTTACTGAACAAACAAGATATAGATAAGATATTTAATATGAGAGATGCCATCGAAGCAGATAAAAGAGCATTTGAGATTTTTTCAAATAATGAGAGTGTAGTTCCTTTGAGAACTAAATTAGAAAATAAAAAGAACAATGGTATAAACTTGTTTATGCCTGGATATGTTGAAAGCTTAGACAATGCTGGAATAAAGATAGTATCTATATTTCCTGACAATGCAAGTAAAAACAAGCCAGTAGTGCCTGCTAGTATGATACTTATGGACAACACAACAGGTGAGGTAAACTGTATACTAGATGGAACTTATTTAACACAGCTTAGAACAGGGGCAGCATCTGGTGCTGCAACGGATATATTGGCTAGACAAGATAGTAAGATAGGAGCTTTATTTGGAACAGGAGGACAAGCATATAAGCAGCTTGAGTCTGTTCTTGAAGCTAGAGAATTAGAAATAGTTAAGGTGTATGGAAGAAATAAAGAGAAAACTCAAAAATTTGTAGATGAAATGAAAGAAAAAGTATCTAAGTACAAAACTCAAATTATAGTAGCCAAGGATGCTGATGATGCTATTATTGATGCAGATATAATAACGCTGGCTACATCTTCAAATGAGCCTGTATTCAACGGTAAATTGGTAAAAAAAGGTGCACACATAAATGGAATAGGTTCATTTACACCTCAAATGCAGGAAATGGATGAATATATAATATCTAATGCTGATAAATTATATGTTGATTCAGTGGATGCTTGTCTTGAAGAAGCAGGAGACATAATAATACCTTTAAATAAGGGATTAATAGAAAAAGATAGAATAAGTGGTGAATTAGGACAAGTTATAAATAAAACTATTAAAGGAAGAGAAAATCATGAAGAAATAACTATATTCAAAAGTGTTGGAATAGCAGTTCAAGATATAGTTACAGCTAATAAAATATATCAAAAAGCTATTGAAATTGGTATCGGAACAAAGGTTGATATGTAAAAAAATTACATTAACTATTGCTTAATATAATGCTATAAACTATACTTTAATAATATTAAAGTATTGGAGGGGGAGTAAAGTGGAAGACATTTCAGGTAAGGAAAAGAAGTTAGATAACTACCTTATGATAATAGCAACTATATTTTGGTCAGGTGCATTTATTGCAGGTAAGTTTTCAGTAGCTGAATTCCCAGTATTTTCACTAACGTTTTTTAGATTTTTCTTTGCAGTTATTGTAACATTTGGAATTATGATTAAAAAAGGTGAGAATTACAGGATTGAAAAAACTGATATATTTTTATTTTTACAATTAGGGATAATAGGAATGGTTGGATATCATGTATTTTTCTTTTTAGCACTTAAATTTACTACTGCTGTAAATTCCTCGTTAATAGCGGCCACTAATCCTATAATAACTACTGTTTTAGCATTCGTATTTTTTAAAGAAAATATAAAACCAAAGAACATAATATCTATACTGGTATCATTTTTAGGAGTAACGCTAATAATAACAAATGGAAACTTAAAATTATTAGCTAACTTCAAGTTTAATATAGGAGACTTATTGATGATAATTGCAGTAGTATGTTGGGCTACATATTCTGTAATATCTAAAAAAGCACTTAAAAAGTATAAGCCAATAGTAGTTACAAGTTATAGTTTTTTGGTATGTGTAATATCTTTGATTCCATTTGTTATAATGGAAAAACCGTGGGTTTACATACCAAATACTAGCGTAAAAGGCTGGATATCAGTGCTTTATATGTCTATATTTGCATCAGTAATAGGATATTCAATACAACAAGTATCTATAAAAAAAATAGGTGCGAGTAAGACATCTCTATACATAAATTTAGTACCTGTATTTTCTATGATATTGGCATATCTTATACTGGGAGAGAGTATAAGTGGTATAAAATTAGTATCAGCTATGCTTATAATATCAGGAGTACTATTGAACACAGGTGTTAAGATAAGAAAAGTGGAAAAAGAAAATGAACAAAAAAACTGATTACTTTTAGTAATCAGTTTTTTTATATTTCCTATATAAATAGATTTAATCCAGAATCTTCAGCTGCACCAAGATAGCTTGCAACTCCTCCTATTTCAACTCCATCTATAAATTCCTCTTCTTTAAGACCCATAAGATCCATTGACATAGAACAAGCCACTATTTTAACACCTAAATCAAGGGCATTTTTCATTAAAGTATCAAGCGAATCAACATTTTTCTTTGCCATAATATGATGTATCATCTTAGGACCCATGCCACCCATTTGCATCGTAGATAAAGGAAGTTTAGAAGGCCCTTTTGGCATCATCATACCAAACATTTTTTCAAGAGTATCTTTTTCAACATCAGGACCATCATGTTTTCTTAAGATATTTAATCCCCAGAATGTAAAGAACATAGTTACCTCTTTACCCATAGAAGCTGAACCCGTAGCTATTATAAATGAAGCTATAGCCTTATCTAAATCACCACTAAATACAACCATAGTAGCTCCATCTTTTGTCTGAGTCAACATATTAGAGTCACTTGATCTAATTAAATTACCGCTTTGACCTTTTTGAATTAAGGCGTTAAATGAGTTGTTTTCAAAATCAGATTTTAAAAGAGTATTTCCAGTTTTATCACACCAAGATGCAATATCCTTTACGAATCCAGGATCACTTGCACTCACTTCTAAAACTTCGCCTTCTTTCATATTTTCTATATTTTGATATACCTTCATAATAGGTCCTGGACACTGAAGTCCGCAGGCATTTAATGATCTGGTAGGAGCTATTTCTTTAAGACAATCATCTTTTAAATCAATTACACCAGAATCTGTAACACCACAGCCACAATTACTATTAGAACTTGGCTCAAATACTGATGAATAAGTTTTATAACCTCCATCTAAATTCTTAACATTATATCCATGTTGAGATAATATTCTACAAGCTAGATATCCTCTAAGTCCAACTTGACAAGTTATATAAACTTCTTTATTTTTTGGTATTTCATCAAGTCTATTTCTTATTTCTCCTAAAGGTATATTTATAGAACCTTTTATATAACCCATATCTCTTTCAATTGATTCACGAACATCTATTAAAAGACCTCCGTTTTCAACTATCTTATCTATTTCATCCCAATAAACTACATCAACTAAGCCTTCTATTATATTAGAAGCAACATATCCAGCCATATTAACAGGATCCTTAGCTGATGAATAAGGTGGAGCATAAGAAAGCTCTAAATCTGGAAGATCTAAAACAGAAAGACCACCTTTAATAGCAGTAGCTATAACATCTATACGCTTATCAACTCCATCATATCCTACAGCTTGAGCACCTAAGATCTTGCCAGTATTAGGATCGAATATTAGTTTTAAAGATATAGGGAATGCACCAGGATAATATCCAGCATGAGAACTTGGATGTATGTGTATAGATTTATATTTAACACCAAGTTTCTTTAAAGTTTTTTCGTTGTTACCAGTTGAAGCAACTGTCATATCAAATACCTTAGCTATAGATGTTCCTAATGTTCCGTTGTACTTAACATCTTTTCCCATTATATGATCTGCAGTAAGTCTTCCTTGTCTGTTAGCAGGCCAAGCTAGTGGAATCATAGTTGGCTTTTTATTTATATAGTCTTTAACTTCTATAGCATCACCTATTGCATATATATTTTTATCAGAAGTTCTAAGTGTTTCATCTACCTTGATTGTTCCACGTTCACCCATATCAAGATCGGCATTCTTTGCAAGTGAGCTTTCAGGTCTAACACCTATTGATAATATAATCATATCTGTATCTATAACTTTACCGCTCGAAAGAACTATTTGTTTTCCACTATTTTTAAATTCTTTAACACCATCTTCAAGTATCAAATTAACACCTTTATCTTTTATATGAGAGTGAAGAAGATTAGCCATCTCGTAGTCAACTGGAGCCATTATTTGATTACCCATCTCAACTAAAGTAACCTCAACACCTCTATCATGAAGGTTTTCTGCCATTTCAATACCTATAAATCCTCCACCTACAACTACTGCTTTTTTAGGTTTACGGTTATCTACAAAACTCTTGATTTTATCAGTATCAGGTATGTTTCTAAGAGTAAATAAATTATTAGCATCATTTATACCGTTAATAGGAGGTTTAATAGGGCTTGAACCCGGAGATAAAACTAATACATCATAACTCTCATCATAAGTTTCATCAGTTCTTAAGTTTTTAATTGTAACAGTTTTGTTGTATCTATTTATCTTAACAACCTCACTTAAATTTCTAATGTCCATATTGAATTTTTTAGACATACCCTCAACCGTTTGAACAAGCAGAGCATCTCTTTCTGTTATTGTTTCTCCTATATAATAAGGAAGACCGCAGTTTGCAAAAGAAATATATTCTCCTCTTTCAAGCATGATTATTTTAGCATTTTCATCTAATCTTCTAAGTCTTGCAGCGGTAGAAGCGCCTCCTGCAACTCCACCTACTATAACTATCTTCTTACTCATATTGAAACCCCCTTAATATTCATATATTAAAATATTATGATATAAATTTCGAAAAAAGATATATTAAAATAATGCCTTTATTATATCTTTTACTTTGTCATTTGATACACAATAAATTATCTCAAGACCATTTCTCTCGCCTTTTATTATACCTGCTGATTTCAATTTTGAAACATGCTGAGATATAGTAGACTGAGGCATATCAAGACAATTTTGCATATTAGATACATTACTAGATCCTGCATCTAAAAGGCCTTTTACTATACAAAGTCTTACTGGATGAGCTAAGGCCTTTAAAAGTTCTGAGTACTCATCAAATAATTCTGGATTAGTTTTATAATTTTCCATAGCTTCCTCCTGTAGTACGTTATATTATAATATTACGATATTAATATATGTTTGTCAATCTGTATTTGTTACTATTGATATTATTACCAAAAAAAACATTATAAAATCTTATGAATAAATTTTTTTTATTTTTATGGAACTTTTTTAATTTAATATCGTCTAATAAGTATAAACAACAATATGAAGGGAGAAATTCAAAATGAAAATAAGAAATAAAGCGATAGCTACAACTTTAATAGGGGCGAGTTTATTAACTAATATGATGCCAGTATTTGCAAATGAAAATCCGAACAAAGATAAAGGTATAAAGCCTGTATTAATATCACAACCAGGAGAAAAGAAAATTCCAGTACTTATCAATAATGCACCTGATAAAGTTATAAATGTAAACATTGATGGGAAAATAGTACCTTTTCCAGACCAAAAACCTATATTAATAAAAGCTGAGTCAAGAACTATAGTTCCAGTAAGATTTATAACTGAACACTTAGGAGGAACAGCTTCTTGGGATGCTGATACAAAGACAGCTATAATTGAACTAGATGGTAAGAAGGTTGAACTACCTGTTAATAAAAAATATGCTAATATAGATGGAACACAAGTAGAACTTGATTCATCAGCTAAATTAATAAGTAACAGAACTTTTGTACCTTTAAGATTTATATGTGAAACTTTCGGATACGATGTTTCTTGGGATGTCAATACTGACACAGTAGTATTAAATAAAAAAGATGATAATGTTTATACTGGAGGAAGCAAGTACTTTGATGAAGAGTCAGGACTTTACAAAATGTTTGGAAATGCTACTAACATAGAAAATAATACTATATTAGTTGAAGGTGAAGGATTATATAATCAAATAAAATTTAATATAAATGAAGATACTGAGATAGTAGATTTAGATGGGAAAAAATTATCAAAAGACGATATAACTGATTTAAGTAAAATAGTTGTTTATCATGATCAAAAGATGACAAGAAGCTTACCTCCTATAGCAAACGCTCAAAAAATAGTAGTTGCTAACTTTAATGTAAAGGATGGTAAAATAGCGCAAATCACTGATGTTAAAAATGGTAAAATGTTTCTTATAGGAAACATGAATGATGGAATAAACTTTAACATAACTGATGAAACAGTAATAGTTAATGAAACTGGACAAAAACTAACTATTAATGATTTAACTAAAGGAGCAGATGTTGAAGTATACTATGGAGATATAATGACTGCTAGCTTACCTCCAATTACAAATGCAACTAAGGTAGTAGTTAAAAATGTATATATGATGACAGGCAATGTTAAAAGTATGCAAGACAACTATATGTTAGTTGAAGGTAAAGATGTGAACGATCAAATAAAATTCAATATAACATATGAAACTAAGATAGTTAATAAAGAAGGAAAAGAATTATCAAAAGTAGATATTAAAGAGGGTAGCAAGGTAGTAGCATATCATGGTGGAGCTATGACAATGAGTTTACCTCCAATTACAAATGCAACTAAGATAATAGTCGAATAATAAACTTAAACAAAAAATAGCAGGAATATTCCTGCTATTTTTTTGTTATAATGAATAGGAAATTATATACCTTTTAAAATATAGATAAATATAATTTACGTTATGAATTGAAACAAAAGTTACCTATGAGTATATTCTAAAATAGAGATTTTGTTATAATGAGTAGGAAATTATATTTAAACGGAGGCTATTATGGAAGATAGATATAGAATTTATTCAAAATATTTAAAGGAAAAATACGGAGAAAAGGTGTACAAGCTTCCCTTAAATTTACCGTTAACTTGTCCGAATAGAGATGGGGCTGCTGGAGTTGGAGGTTGTAGTTTTTGTGCAGATGTTGGAGCAGGCTTTGAGTCTTTAGAGAATACTCTTTCGGTAAAAGAACAGTTAGAAAAGAATATGGACTATATAAGAAAAAGATATAAAGCAAACAAATTCATAGCATATTTTCAAAACTATACTAATACTTACATGGAGCTTGATAAATTTAGGAAATATATGAATGAGGCTCTTATTGAGGATATAGTTGAGATATCCGTGTCTACAAGACCAGATGCTATAAATGATGAGTATCTAAAAATATTAAAAGATATTGAGTCAACAGGTGTGAACGTATCTATAGAGCTTGGTCTTCAAACAGTAAATTATCATACGCTTAAAAAAATAAACAGAGGACATACACTAGCTGAGTTAATAGATGCAGTTATAAGAATTAAAAAATATGGATTTGAAACTACAGTTCACTTAATACTAAATCTTCCAAATGATAATATGGATGATGTTATAGAAAATGCAAAGATATTATCTGCTCTTAAAGTAGAAGGGCTTAAGCTTCATTCACTTTATATAGCTAAGGGAACTAAGATGGCTTGTGAGTACGAAAATGAAGAAATAGAAATGATAGAGTTAGAAGAATATGTGAAAAGAGTTTGTGTATTTTTACAGTATATATCAAAAGATATAGTAATACACAGGCTTATAGGCAGGGCACCTGAGGAAGATACGCTATTTTGCAATTGGAATACTTCTTGGTGGAAGATAAAAGATATGATAGATGAGTATATGGAGATTAACGACATGCATCAAGGAGATAAGTGTGATTATTTAAATGGGAAAAGTGTCAAAAAATTTGTGTAGGAGAATACTATGTATATAAATGGAAATTTAAAACTAGAAAGTGACTATGAAATAAGAATTATAAGAGAAGATGAATTTGATGTTGATTTATTCATAGACATAAACTATAGAAGTGTAGATATTGATATAGGAAACAATGACTTAAATATATCTAGAATACAGTTTCAAATGGTAAGGGCTATACTTGTAAGATTTAGTAAAAATGGAACTAGAATGACTTGCCATATGTTAAGAGATATAGATTTATATTCTGCATTTAGCAATTTTGAAATAGAATATAAAGATAAGGTTGTTAGAATAAAGAAAATTGAAGAAAAGGTCGAATTTAGTATTTAAAATGAAGGAGGATTTGAATTGAGAGGATGCAGTGATTGTAAGAAGTCTATGCTTTATAATATAAAAAATCTGTTTTTGAGGTTGCACAAACATTTGTACAATACTGATGTAGTAACTTTTATTTTATCTATAATACTTATACAGTATTTATCCGTTATAATTCTTAGTCCTTTGATTATGTTTTTTCCTGATAATAATGGAGCTGCTCCTTTTGAGGGAAATGAGACAAAGTTGGTTATGTTTATAATAGGGGTAATCATGGCTCCTTTGTTTGAAACTCTTATATACCAGAAGCTTGTAATAGATGTTTGTTGTAAGATAAAATTTTTTAAGAATAGAAAGTATATTGGAATTTTAATATCCGCAGCAATATTTGGATCAAGACATAAGTATAGTCCTCGGTATATGGCGCATATGTTTGTTATAGGAAGTATATGGGCATATGCATACACTGTATACAAGAAAAAGAAAAAACACCCTTACTGGGTAGTTTGCTGTATCCATGCTATTAATAATTTTATAGCGCTTATGCTTGTGTAATAAAGTGAAGCTTAATTCAGAGGGAGTTTTTACTCCAACTGAATCTGTAGTTGAGTGAGAGCCCTTTCGTATAAATTAAAAATTGAATGTATTTGTAATGATTAAAAGGATGTTTTTAACATCCTTTTTTTGTTGAATATAAAAAGTGTTGACAAAAATGAAAATACGCGATAATGTTATAGTGTACTACTTTATTAATGCACTATGACGATAAGTTGCATAAATTAAAGTTATAAGGAGGGTTGATATGAACTTTGACAATAGTAAACCTATATATATTCAAATAATAGAAGATATAAAAAAGAAGTTAATTAGAGGAGAAATAAAACTGGGAGATAAAATGTATTCTCAAAGAGAACTTGCTAAAGAAATAAAAGTTAATCCTAACACAGTTCAAAGAGCATATAGAGAAATGGAAAACATGGGTCTTGTGAAAACATTAAGAGGTCAAGGGACATTTATAACTGAAGAAATAGATGTTTTGACAGAAATAAAGAATGATATGGCAAGTGAAGTACTTATTAAATTCATTCAAGAAATGAGATCTTTAGGATTCAAAGATGATGAAATGATAAATCTAATAAAAGAATGGCAACAGAAACTATAGGAGGTTCGGATAATGATAGAATTTATAAATGTTAATAAAACTTTTCAAAAAACAAAAGCTTTAGATGATTTCAACTTAAAAATAGAACCAGGGAAAATTATAGGATTATTAGGACCTAATGGTTCTGGGAAATCAACTTCATTAAAAATGATTGCAGGATTAAATAGACCAGATAGTGGAGAAATATTAATTTCTGGAAAAAAACCTTGTATTGATACAAAAAAAGATATTGCATATCTTCCTGAAATAGATTATTTAAATTCAAATATGAATATAAAACAAATGTCAGACTTTATATCTTCATTTTATTCTGATTGGGATGTTAATAAATATAAAGAGTTGCTTGAATTTTTGAATTTAGAAGAAAATATGATAATAGGAAAAGTATCTAAAGGTATGAGAGCAAAAATAAAACTTTTACTTGCCTTTTCTAGAAATTCGAAAATAATACTTTTAGACGAACCTTTATCTGGAATTGATATACTGACAAGAGAAGAAATAATTGAAGCTGTAATAAGAGATTATAGGGAGGGAGAGCAAACCATAATATTCTCTACCCATGAAATAGCAGAAACTGAAAATATATTTGAAGATGTTATATTTATGGAAAAAGGAAAAGTAAAGTTATCGGGAAATGTAGATGATATCAAAATGCAATACAATATGTCTTTAAGTGAAATTATGAAAGAGGTGTATAGAAATGTTATTTAGTTTATTTAAAAAAGATTTAATAAAGTTTAAAAAAGAAACTGTTATATTCTTAAGTTTAGCTTTAATAATAAATATGTTTTTTCTTTATAAGACTTATAATGGGTGGAATATAGAGGCTGGATTTGCTGTTAATATCTTTTTATTTCCGATAGCATTTTTAATACCATTATTGATATCAGGTTCCAAGCTTATAGGTCAAGAATGGAAAGACAATACTATTTATCTTACTATGAGTTTGCCTGTATCTACTCAAAAAATATTTTTAAGCAAATATCTAGCTATAACAGCTCAATATGTTATATCAACTTTATCAATAATTGTTATTACAGGTATTCAGTTTTTAATCTTTTTTAATAGAAGTCCTCATACTGAAGAAATGAAACAGTTATTAGATATAAGACTTTTTAGTATGGGCAGTTTTTTCTATATTCATTCAATAGCTGTACTTTTATATATAATTAGTATAATATTTGTATCATCTTTAACAGGAAAGATATTTAAAAAGTATTCTAAATTAGTTAGTTTTGGATTATTTTTTATTATTCTATTTATAGGAGGAAAAGTAATAGACTTTATAGTATCGTCTTTGCAAAAAACAATGTTCCTTGATATTCAAGGAGGAGAATATATCAAGACAGAAGAAATTATGAATATTTTTCACAGAGTTGGTTTAGGATTTTTTGAAACTTCTTTGATATTTTTATTATTAGCAGGTGTTATTTATTTTGTGACATGTAAAATATATGACAAAAATATAGAAATATAAAAACATAAGATTAACAAAGACCTATATATTGTATATAGGTCTTTTGTTATTTTATAAGGTTATAATTGAGCTCAGTAATGATGATAACTATTAGTTGGTATCTATTTGATACTATTAAAAAATATCAATGTACTAGGTGATAAAGTAAAGATGACTACATATTTGATAAAAACTGTATTATTATAATTCATATTGTTGTTAATATAACATAAAAGAGAGTGTAAAATCATATATTTAATTGAAATATATGGTAAAAGAATACTGTGATTAAAAGTGATTTTAAAAGATAATATTTTAAATTATGTAAGGTACAAATTAGGAAGGAGAGAACGTATGAAAGATCAAAAGGATCATCATGGTTATATACCAGAGCTTCATGATAAGAAAAATATTCTTGGTAAATGGGCGTGTTTGTTTGTAGAGAGACCAAGAATTATGCTTCTTCTAATCATTCTTATTATGTATTTAGGATGGCTTTCTTTTTCTCAAATGCCCAAAGAAATTAATCCAGAGATAAGACTCCCTTACATCAATATAGCTACAACATATACAGGAGCATCTCCAGAGGAAATAGAGACTCTAGTTACGGATGAATTAGAAAGTAAAATCAGTGAAATAGAAGGTATCAAGAGTTTGAAATCCATATCAGCATTAGGCTATTCAAGTATTGATATAAGCTTTGATGTGAGTGAGGATATGGAAAAGATGAAAAATGAAGTAAAAGATAAGGTATCAGAGGCAAAATCAAATATTCCTGATGATGCAGATGATCCATATATAAGTGAAATGGAAACGGGTAATGAATATGTACTTATTCTTAATTTAACAGGGATAGATGATCTTGTAGAGCTTAAGAATTCTGCAGACAGAATAGAAGATGAAATAGAAAAAATAAGGAATGTATCTGATGTGGAAGTGTATGGAGGATTAGAAAGGGAGATAAAGGTAATTGTAGACTCCCATAAGCTAGCAGCATATAACATGACAATTGATCAGATAGGAAATGCACTTAAGGTCAGCAATACAACGATACCAGGAGGAAATGTATATCTAGATAAAAAAAAATACAATATAAGAACAATAGGTAAGTTTGAAAGTGTAGAAGATATGGAAAATGTAGTTGTTTCATACACAGGAAGTGGACCTTTATATATAAAGGATATAGGTGTAGTAGTAGATGGATACAAAGAAATACAGTCTGATGCTAGGATGTCTGTTGGAGTAGGAACAGATTATCCGACTATAAAAAAATCAGTAACCATAGTTGTGAAGAGAAAAAAAGGATCAGATGCTATAAAGATAGGAGAAAAAGTACGAAAGATATTAAAAGATGGAAAAGGAAGTGTTTATCCAAAAGAGATGGAGACACATATAACTATGGATTTAGCAGAAGAAATAGAACGCAACCTTGGAGATGTATTTGATAATGCTAAGTCAGGCTTGTTTCTAGTTATAATCGTTTTATATATAGCTATAGGATTATCAGAATCTTTGGTAGTAGCTACAGTTATTCCGCTAGCCCTTTTATCATCTGTAGTAATCCTTAAGAATTTAGGAGCTTCAATCAATACTATGGTACTGTTTTCTATGATATTAGCAGTAGGAATGCTTGTAGATAATGGTATTGTAGTTATGGAGAATATAGATAGGCTTAGGATGAAGGGGGTAAATTCTAAGGATGCAGCAAAGGCGGCTACAAATCAAGTGGCACCAGCAATATTATCAGCGACTCTTACAACATTAGCTGCATTTTTACCTATGGCAATAACTTCAGGACTTTATGGTTATTGGCTTAAATGGATACCAATAACAGTCATATCAGCATTAGGGGCATCATTTTTTATTGCTACTACAATAACGCCAGCTCTAAGTTCCGTATTTTTAAAAGAGCATGTAAAAGAGTCGAGAAAAAATAAATCCATCATAGATAAATCCATAAAAATAATATCTATTATTTCTGTGTTTGTTCTTTCTATGCTTTCATTTAAAGATAAGCATGAGGGAATAATAAATACTAATATACTTGCTTGGATCTTTGCGATTATCTTTACAGGAGCAATCTCGTATAAGTTAATTAAAGGTAAGGAAAATCCACTTGATAATCCATTTATAAAAAGATATGGAGATATACTACACTCTATAATTATAAGTAAAAAGAAAAAATTAGTAGTGTTGGGAATCGTTTTATTATTATTTGCAGGAAGTATAATGCTGCCTTTATCAGGGATATTAAAGATGACAGTATTTGGAGATATGGATTCAGAAGCATTTAATGTAGATATAAAAACTCCAGTTGGATCAGAGTTAGAAACTACATCAAATATAGCATCAAAAGTCGAAAAAATATTATTTGATTATCCTGAAATGGAAAGCTTTACAACGAGAATTAAAAGTCCTGAAAATGCAAACATAAAGGTTAAGATAGTTGAAAAGGATAAAAGAAAAAGAACCAGTATGGAAATAGCAGATGATTGTAGAAAACATATAAAAGATATTCCAGGGGCTGATATAACTGTAGGAGAATTTAAAGAGGGAATAAATTTTGGGAATAAGGATATAGAGGTAATGATCTATGGCAAGAACTTCGATACCTTAAAAGATATAGCTAGTGATTTTACAGACATGATAAAGGATATAGATGGTACTCTTGACGAAGGAAATAATTTTGAAAATGGTCTTAACGAAATTCAGATAATAATAAATAAGGAAAAGGCAGCTTTATTAGGGCTAGATAATAGAAGGATATCTATGAGTATAAGAAATGCAGTACATGGTCTAAAAGCAACTACCTTTAAAATTAATCAAGATGAGATAGATGTGATGATACGTACAACAAAAGAAAAGCTAATGCATAAAGAAGATTTTAATAATATATATTTTTACAGTACAAACAATCAACCTATACCATTTTCATATGTAGCTACTACAAAAGAGGTGGAGGGTTGTTCAGCAATATTTCATCACAGCGAAAAAAGATATGCAAAAGTTGGAGCAAATGTTAAAAATCAAGAAGAAAAGATGGTTATACAGGAAAAATTTATGAAAAGAATCGATGAGTACAATATGCCAAAGGGTTACTCTATAGGATTTGATAGAGAACAAGAAGAGATTAATGATTATTTTATAAACATGGGAAAAAATATGCTTGTAGCTATGATACTAGTATATCTTATACTTTCAATACAATTTAACTCTTTATCTCAACCATTTGTCATACTATTTTCAGTGCCACTAGCTGTAATTGGAGTATTTATAGGACTTACGGTAGTAGGAAGTTATTTAGGTTTGACATCTTTAATAGGGATGGTATCTTTAGTAGGTATAGCAGTAAATGATGCCATAGTATTAGTTGACTATATAAATTATTTAAGAAAAAATGGATATGAGATGAGTGAAGCTATAAAAGAGACTGCTATGACTAGATTTACACCAGTTATGACAACCACTATAACGACTGTAGGTGGAATACTTCCTCTTACATTAAAAAATGATTTTTACGCACCTATGGGATATGCAATCATATTTGGATTGAGCCTTTGCAACTTTATTGACACTAGTAATTGTACCTATATTATACTCTTTTATAGAGAGCATGAAGGAATATTGTAAGAATAGAAAGTTTAGAAAAAAGATTACAAATAAATAAGTAGTAACTGTATTTACTATAGAAATAGGGAGGAGAACACTATTGAAGAAGCGGTTATTTGTACTAGGATGGATATTGGTAATAAATGTTTTTTTGCTTTTAGGTTGTGGAAAAAGTGAAGCAAAAGAAGTAGGTGGAAAAAATATAGAAGTACAAAAAAAAGAAGAAGCTATATCCGTAAAAACAGAATCAGTTGTGAATATGGATTTTACAAAAAAATTATCTTTACCTGGAAATTTAAAACCTAAAGAAGAGGCAATTGTTACAGCAGAAGTGAATGGGAAAGTAAAACAAATTTATGCAGACTTAGGAAGTAAGGTTAATAAAGGTGAGTCTCTTTGCAAATTAGATGAAACAAAATATATATTAGAATATGAAAATAAAACTAAAGACCTTTCAATATCAAATATAGAGCATAAGAATTTAATAAATGATTATGAAAGAACAAAGAGTCTTTATGAAAATGAAGCAATATCAAAGGTAGAATTTGATGAAATTCAAAAAAAATACGAAAAACACAAAGAAGAATTGGCAATTAAAGAAAATGATTCAGTATTGGCAAAAAAAAATATGGATGATACAAATATAAAATCACCTATTTCAGGAATAATAAGCAATAAGAATGTTTTAATGGGTCAAATGGTATCGCCTGGAACTGAACTATTTAAGCTTGTAAATATAGATAAGATGTATGTAGAAGTAGGGATAGCTGAAAAAGATATGCCTTTTATAAAAAAAGGTCAAGAATGTATTGTAAAATCAGAGATATTGCCAAATACATTTATGGGTAAAATAACAAACATAGGACCATCGCCTAGTAATCAAAGTAAGACTTATCCAATAAAGATTTTGATAAATAATTCAGAAGGAAAATTAAAACCTGGAATGTTTACAACAGTAGAAATTATAGTAGACAATCACAAAGATGCTTTAGCAGTACCTAAAAAAGCTATTATAAAAGAAAATGATAAATACTTTGTTTTCGTGGAGGTAAGTAAAAAGGCAGTTAAAAAAGAAGTGAAATTAGGATTTTCAAGTGATGAATACTACGAAATAATAGAAGGTATTAAAAATGGTGAGAAGGCTATTGTAGTTGGTAATGATGACTTAGAGGATGGGAAATTAGTTGAGGTAAAATAGAGGGGTATTATATTCAAGAAGCCATGGTAAAACTTATATGAAAAAAATGATGTTAAGTTTTTATATCCAGCCTTAAGAGGATGGAGTTTTAGAGCTTTTAGCTTTAGGATAAAATAAAAATATTTTGATAAATAAAAATGCCTCTAATATTACAGGCATTTTTATTTATATATTTGTTTTTTTTGTATTATAAATATAAATTGCAAATCCAGAACCTATTATTAAAGTATAACCTATAAAGCTAAAAGCATCGGGAATTTCACTCCAAATTATAAATCCTAGCAATCCTGCAAAAATAACATTAGTATAATTGTATATTGAGATTTCACCAGCTGGTGCAAGCTTATAAGCTAATGTTAAACTAAATTGAGCAAGTGATGCAAAAACACCAGTCATAATAAGTATAAGAAACTGATGCAAGCTTAAAGGCGTAAAGTTCATAAGCATGAAGGGAAACATTATACACGATGATACGAATGAAAAATAAAATACTATAGTGTAAAATTCCTCTTTATCGCCAAGTAACCGAACCATAGTATAAGCACCGCCTGCAAATATAGCAGATAGGACACCGACAAATGCAGGAAATGCTTCTATATTAAATTGAGGCTTTATTATAAATAGAGCACCTATAAAAGCCACTATTAAAGATGGTATCTGTATACGAGATGGTTTTTCATTTAAGAACCATAATGCAAACAGTGTTACAAAGAATGGATTCAACTTATTTAACATAGAAGAATCTGAAAGCAACATATGGTCTATAGTGTAGAAATATCCAATCATACCTATAGTTCCAAGAATAGATCTTAGAAGCAGATATTTTTGATTTTCTTTTTTACCAAAGAAATTTTTCTTATTCTTAATAACTAGAAAAGCAGCTACGAATGTGCTTATAAGGTTTCTAAAGAATGTTTTTTCTATAGTTGGAATATCTCCAGCTAATTTAACTAACGCACCCATTAAAGCAAAGCAAAGTGATGAAAAAAGCATATAAAGAATTGCTTTTGATTTATTGTTCATAAAATCAAGTCCTTTCGAATGATATTGCATTGTGTATACAATTGTATAATAATTATTCTATTTTGTAAAACTGTTTCGATTATGATATAAGAACAGTATATTCGATTTAGAAGATAAAGTTTTCTATGGAGGTTAAAATATGAAGTGTTAATACTCGTTTTTATAAATTAGAGTATTATAATGTATTAGTAAACATATGGATTGGTAGGGATGAATAAGGATTATATTAGTATACTAAGTTGTTATGGGGAGTGATTAGATGAACAAAATTATAAGTCTTATTTTGGTGATTATATGTAGTATAAGTTTTTTAGTAGCATGTGATAAGGATAATAAATCGGATCTTGATATATCTAAAGATGATGTGATTATTTCTGACAGAACTAGTACTGAAAATTCAAATTCTGATCCTTACAAGGATAATAGATACTACGTAGGAGGAATTGATAATCCTGTTAAATTTGAAGAATTGTTTAATGAAGTAAAAAAATTAGTATCTGAAGATGATAAGGTAAAAGTATCTGAGTATATTATTTATCCATTAAGAGTAAATCGTGATAAATCTAGCACACAAATTAAAACTCCAGATGAATTTATAAAAAACTATGACAACATATTTACTAAAGAAGTAAAAGAAGCCCTTTTAAATCAAAAGGTTAAAGATACTTTCGTAAATTACCAAGGAGTAATGGTTGGTAATGGAGAAATATGGTTTGGTGCAACAACTTCATCTAAATATGGTATCATTGCAATTAACAATTAAAATATAGAAAAAGTAAAGCATTAGCTTATAAACTGATGTTTTTAGTTTTATTTATATTAATATCCAATATATTAATTATGGTATAACCATATTCGTATGTAAAATACATAATGTTTTTGAGATGCTTACTTCTATGATTTTAATGATATTATTTATAAAAGACATTTCTTATTACTTTAAGGAATGTCTTTTAATATAGCCATTATATCAAGCACAGCCTTATCTTTTTGCTTTGCCTCAACCATTAAATCAAAGTCGTACTTATTCATAACTTTTAAAATGTAATTTAAATCTTTTCTGTGTATATAGTCGCTGTGTTTTCTATCAAATTTATTATCACGCCCGCTACTTATATGAAGCTTGGGTATTAGACTTGTATTTTTCCAAGTCTTTACTATATTATCTATATAATTTTCAATGTCTATATAATTAGGATTATTACATTTATAATGATGTGTATCTAAAACTATTGGAATATCAGTTTTTGAGCTTATATAAAGAACATCTTCAACTGTAAATGACTTATCGTCATTTTCAAGTCTTATCATGCTTTTTACATCATCTTCTAATGTATTAAAAACTTCTATAAATCTTTTAGTAGCAGATTCTTTATCGTTGTATACTCCGCCTGTATGAATTATCATATCATTACCAGATAGTTTTTTGAGTATATCGTAGTGATATTTTACATTTAAGATACTGTTTATAACTACTTTTTCATTAGGACTATTTAAAACTGTAAACTGGTCTGGATGCATAGAAAGTCTTATATTGTAGCTTGTAACTATATCTGATATATCCTTCATAATATTTAATATTTCATCGTCTTTTTTCCAATTCCAATCAAAGTCATTTACAACATCTGGATGTGTTACGAGAGGAAGTAATCTACTACTTACTCTATACATATAGATATCATTCTTTATGTTCCAAAGTAGAATATCTTTTACTAGGTATAGATTATTTATTATTTTATCTCTCAAATAATCTATTTTGTATTTATATACTGAATTTAGTCTACAATCATTGAATGTACGAGGTTTTAAGTTAGTGTTTATACATGCATACCCAATCTTTTGAAGCATTTTATCACCTTCTTATTTAATTCACTTAAGTATTATTTTGCTACAAAAACAATATATTATAAGGGGAATGCAAAAAAAAAAATTAAACCATGATATAATGTGATGGTAAAATATTCAAGGGAGTGAGTTTGTTGAATAGAAAAAAATATATAGTATTGTTTTTGATAGCTTGCGCTATTTTAACAGCATGTACAGATAAAAAAAATACTGTAAGTGAAATATCTGAGTTGATTCCAAATGGTTGGCATATACTTGAAAAAGTAGAAGGCGATTTAAATGAAGATAATATAAATGATATAGCAGTTGTAATAGAAGGAACTAGTGAAGTGGAAGAAGAAGCTCCAAATAGGGAATTGTTAATAGCTTTTGGAAATAAAGATGGTACATATATACTTTCAACAAAAGCTGAAAGTGCAATACTGAGAGCTGATGAAGGTGGTGTTTGGGGAGATCCATTTGAAGGAATATCAATAGATAGAGAATCTATTTTAATTAGTTTTTATGGTGGGAGTAATTGGAGATGGTATGGTAAGTATAGATTCAGATATCAAGATAATGATTGGTATCTAATTGGAGCTACAGTAGGTTCTTTTCATACTTCAACAAATGAGTATACAAACGAGATGGATTATAACTTGTTAACAGGAGAATATATAGAAAAAAAAGCAGATGAAAATGGAGTTATAAAAACAACAAAAGGGAATAGAGGGAAAAGGGATCTTTTAAAGCTTGAGGATTTTATAGCTAGTGATGGGGAAGAAAATATTAAATAAAGAATAAACAAAAAAATATATAGAGTTTCTTAACCCAAAATGCTGCTTATTAAAATAACGCTACTGCAATAATATTTTAATAAGCAGTATTTTTAAATTTAGATATCTAGATTTTATAGAGGAATTCAAGAAAACATATATAATTACATTCTAGTGTATAGTTTTAAAAAATTACAAATCAGAAGGGTGACTGATATGCTAAATAAATTTGTACCAGATGAGTTTATAGTTCCAGAAAAACTAGAAACTGAAACGTTTAGACTTAGGATGCTAACAACTGATGATGTTGAGAAAGATTATGAAGCTGTAATGTCAAGTAGAGAGCATTTATTGACTCTAGCAGATGAAGATGATGAGTATACATGGCCAAGAAAAAATATGACAATTGAAGAAAATTTAGAAGATTTACAAAGACACCAAAATGAATTTTTAGAAAGAATGGCATTTACATATACAGTAATGAGCTTAGATGAAAAAATATGTTTAGGATGTGTATATATAAATCCAAGTGAAAAAAAGGGTTTAGATGCAGAAGTGTATTTATGGGCAAGAGCAAGTGAGATAGAAAAAGGATTGGAAGAAATACTTTTTGGAACCGTGAAAAATTGGATTAAGGAGAACTGGACTTTTAAAAATGTAATTTATCCAGGTCGTTAAATATAGTAAAAATAGGGGGATTATACTATGGAAAAAGAAAAAAAGAAGTGTCCGGAATGTAGTTGTACAGAAATTGGGGGAGGTACATTTAGTGGTTATGCAGCTCTTAAACCAATTAATGCTATAATTGCTACTTCACCAGTTACAGCAGAAGTATGTACTGATTGTGGTTATATATTAAATATGAGGGTATCAGATCCAGAAAAATTCAAAAAATCTCTTATTTAGAGGATTTAAATTTATTTAAAGAGAAAATCTACATTAAAAATAGATTTTCTCTTTAAAGTTTTGTACATTCGTGATTTGATAAAGTTAGTAAGTTTATTCTTTTTCTTTTTCAAAAACTAAATCGAATTTTTTAATTACCCCATGAGCTCCGAATCCTGAAGGAATAGCACTAACGAATCTCCAACCTTTTGAACTATATTCATCAATCAATTCTCTATAATTTGCTGGTTTGAAAAATCCTTCTACATTTGCTTCAACATAAGTATATTTATACATTTAATCGGATACCTCCCCATGAAGTTTTTGAAAATTTAATAAATAATAATAAATAATTTATATTATTATTTATCGTCAGATCCAACTATAACCTTCAAAGCCTTTTTCTTTATTTCAAATGTAGCGGGGAATGTACCTCCGTTTTCACCATCTACATCTATAAGTAAATCATCTTTATTTAAACAATCAACTTTTAAGTTATCAGTTTGAAGATATACTACATTAGAATCGTTGATATGCTCTCCTGAGAATATCTTTAAAAAGACTCCTGCTGTATTTAAAGGATAAGATTTTTTGATTATGCATACATCGAATAATCCATCATCTATATCTGCCTTTGGTGCAAAGTTTGTGAAACCTCCTGCTGATTTAGAGTTTAAAACTAAAAACAATAAGGCTTCAGTTTCTAAAACTTCACCGTCGCATTCGAATCTAAATTTGAGTGTTTCAAATAATTGTTTCGGAACTTCTTTTATACCTTGTGCATAATATGCAAAACTTCCAAATGCAGTTTTTGATTTAACTGGAGTTTTAATAGCTATATCAGCTAAAAGACCAGAAGCTGCAACGTTTATGAAGTATTTATTATTAACCTTGCATAAATCGATTTCCTTTACAGTATTATTTTTAATAATAGAACATACTCCCTCGATTGATGTTGGAAGATTTAAGTACTTTCCAAGATCATTAACAGTTCCAGCTGGAAGGATTAAGAGTGGAATATCTATGTCATTTTTAGCTACTGCATTTATAACATTATTGACAGTTCCATCTCCCCCTACTATTATCAATAAATCGTAATTTTCGTCTTTCATTTTTGAAACTTCACCAGAGTAGTCAAAATCTATAGTAGTGTCTACTTTATCAACTTCTTTTAATGTATTATCAAGTATTAATCTCCCGACTATAATTTCTAAATTCTTTTGAAGTGTTTGGGTACCTGAAGACGGATTGTTTATTATTTTAACTTTCATTATCTATTGATGAATGAAGCGCCTAAATATTTTTTAATATCTTCATCAGAACTAAAAAAGTCTATTATAAATTCTTTACCCGTTTCTTCAAAATGAACCAAAACTTCACAATCCCCATTTAAAAAGAATTTTTTAACAGTACTTTCATTGATTTGTCTTACCTTTATTAAATCTTTTTTCTTTTTTTCAAAGTCTTTTATAAAGTATGAACCAAGTGGTCTTATTACTTTTGTGTATCTATTCATGAAATACCTCCAATTGCAAATTAAAATTTGATATAATATTTTAGGTTATTAAAATATTATATCAAGGAGAGAGCTTAATGCCTAGTATAAAAAAGAATGATATAAACTTAGGAATAGATTATTGCTTAAAAAACGATCTTTTTAGAGAACTTAATGATTTATATAATAGTATACCCAATGGAGACTGTATAGGATGTGGAAAATGTTGTATGGAATCTGTTGGAGCAAATTTAGTAGAATTTTTGAATATATACAATTATTTAAACAAAAATAAAAATATACATAATATAGTTATGGAAAAAATACTAGATTATTATTTCCAAGAGTACAAGGAAAAAGTGCCATGTCCATTTAAAGATTCTAATAATATGTGCTTGATATATGATGTAAGGCCTCTTAATTGTAGAATATATGGACATTGGACAAAAGAGGATTATAATAAAAATTATGAAAGAATAAAAAGAGATAATATAGAATTTGGAAAATATATGACAGATGAACATAATATTAAGATAGATGAGAATATACTAAACTATAAGATCGAGTACTGTGAAAAGTTTAAGCCTAGCCTAGATTATATGAACAAAGATGAGAGAATGAGCTATTATGATAAAGGGATAGTGATAGATTCGAAGCTGTATTCTAAGGGAATAATGGATATTGATTTTAGAGATAGAGGAATTGTAGAGTATTTTATAGAATCTATCTTCTTTAACAATGTTGCAAGTAATATAAGAATTAATATAACTAAAAATAATTCTTATAAGGTACTAAAAAGAGTTAAGTCTCTTGTTCTATAGGAAATTATAACATTTTTGTTTTGTGGAGAACTTGTCAAGAAAGAGACACTTGCAACTATTTTGAGCAATGGAGCCTGTAAGGATCGTTGGCGATATGAGTCACCGCGTTAGCGAGTAGACGAATTTCTTGTTTTAAGAAAAGAGGTATAGTATGGAACTAGAGAAAATCAAAGGACATAGTTATTATATAAAGGGAGGAACTAATTCTGGTGTTTATGTTTTTAAGGATAAATATGTACTTATTATAGATCCTGGTCTTTCGAACTCTAGAGCGAATAGACTTATAAAACTATTTGATAGTAAGGGTCTTCGTGTAAAGTATATATTAAATACTCATGAACACTCAGATCACTATGGAGCAAGTAAGGTATTATTAGATTATTATACTGGAGCTAAGTCTATAGCATCAAATGATGCAAAAACTTTTATAGATAATCCATACTTGTTTTCGACTTATGTGTATGGTGGAAGGTCTAACAAATTGCTTGATGATTATTTTAAGAATAGAGAGAATAAATTTAGTATAGACGAGGGCATTTGTGAGGGAGAGACAAAGTTAAACAACGAAAAGTTCGGAATAATAGACCTTAAAGGTCATAGTATAGGATCTATAGGGGTATTAACAGAGGATAAGGTATTATATCTTGGAGATTCTTTATTTAATAAGAGCATTTTAGAAAAGTACAATTTTCCTTTTTTATTCGATATATCTGAGCAGTTAAATACTCTAGATAAAATAAAGGAAATTGATTTTGAATTTTGTGTTATGGGGCATTCAAAAGCTTTAATTGACAAAGAAGAGGCTTTGAAATTAGTAGATATAAATAAAGAGGTTATATACAAGTATTTAAATCAGATAAGGGAGTTTTTGACTACACCGTATACTAGAGAAGATTTGTTAAAAGATATTATAGAATACAACGAGCTGAAACTAAATTATAAAGAATATTATTTTTCAAATGCTACATTATCTTCTATGATTTCGCATCTTGTAGAAGATGGAGAAATAGATTATCAATTTGAAAATGGAAAAATATATTACTTTATTTGTAAGAAAACTATATAATTTTCAATCTATAGGGGAACAAAATCATGAAAATATATGATGATGTTCTAAAAAATAATGCTAAATTTTAAGTAATTGTAGTTAATATTATCTACTTTGTGTTAAAATGTATTGGGGAATCACAACAATGAAAATACAGGCTAGAGGGTGAATTAAATGGAATTAAGAGAGTGGAAAACTATATTAACTCCATATGAATATGCAGTAGAGGAGTTAAAGGTCAAATTCAAAAACATTAGAAAAGAACTTAGAAATAATGGAGAATATTCTCCTATAGAATTCGTAACTGGAAGAGTTAAAAAGATATCGTCTATTATAGCAAAAGCAAAAAAACTTGATGTTCATATGGATGAAATAGAAGAGAAGATAGAGGATATAGCTGGTCTTAGAATTATGTGCCAGTTTGTCGAGGATATATATAGTCTTGTAAGCTTGATTAAAAGTAGAAAAGATATGGTTGTAGTATATGAGAAGGATTATATAGAAAATTATAAAAATAGCGGGTATAGAAGCTATCATATAATTGTAAAATATCCTATACAGACTGCAGTAGGATTAAAAGAGATTTTAGCTGAGATTCAAATAAGAACTCTCGCTATGAATTTTTGGGGAACTATAGAGCATTCTTTAAAATATAAATATCAACAGGATATACCTGAAGATATAGCTAATAGATTAAGACGTGCAGGTGATGCAGCGTTTTTACTCGATCAAGAAATGAGCGAGATAAGAGAAGAGATAATGAGAGCTCAAGTTATGTTTGAAATGAAGTCTCTTACGGTTAAAGACATCCTTGATAGTATTAGAAAGTTGTATATCTTAGGAGAAACTGATAAAGCTTTAGGTTTTCAAGTAAGACTTGATAAGATAAACGACATAGAGGATATAAAAGAAATTATAATGTTGAGAAGTGAAATAGATTATATATTAGATAAATACGATAAAAATTAAGATGAATGTGCTTATAAATTAATTATAAGCACATTTTTACTGAGGAAAAGGTGAGTGATAAAATTTGGCTATTTATGCAATTGGAGATCTGCATCTTAGTAAGGTAGTAGACAAGCCAATGGATATATTTGGAGAAAATTGGATAGGACATAAACAAAAGATAATAACTGATTGGAAGGATAAGGTTAGGCCTAAAGATACTGTACTTATAGTTGGAGATACTTCTTGGGGAATGAACTTAGATCAAGCTATTCCTGATCTTGATGATATAAATGAGCTTGAAGGCAGAAAAATATTAGTAAAAGGAAATCACGACTACTGGTGGAGTACAATAAGTAAGTTAAATAAGCTTTATGACAACATGAAATTCATACAAAATAATTTTTATGAATATGAAGACTATGCTATATGCGGAACGAGAGGATGGCTTTGTCCTAATGAAGTTAAATTTGATGAAGATGATGAGAAGGTATATAAAAGAGAAGCAACAAGGCTTAAAATGTCTCTTGATAGTGCTAAAAAAGCTGGACTTAATAAATTTATAGTTATAACTCATTATCCACCAACTAATGATAAACTAGAAGAATCTGAATTTACTAAGATATATGAAGAGTATAATGTTGAAAAGGTTATATATGGACATTTGCACGGAAAAGAATGGTTTAAGGTAGGCCTTCAAGGTAAGAGAAATAATGTAGAGTATCATTTGGTATCGTGTGATTACACGGATTTTAAATTAGTTAAAATAATGGATTAATAACTAGATTTACGTGATTAAGCGAAAATAACGCTACTTAAATTTATAATTTAATTAGCGTTATTTTTTATGTTGTTATTTAAAGGTTTGTTTATATTAGTTGTATGTTATAGTGTATTTGTTTATAAAAAAGCAAAAAAATATAAAAACAAACTAGAATAGAAGGAATTTGTAGAAATTTGTCTAATAATAATTCTTATAGATATTATTTAGTAGAAAAAACAATCTCTTAAAAGTTTTTTCTTTTTCTAAAAATATAAAAAAATGAAATATCATGAATTTAGTATAAATTTAAAAAGAAATTATTATACTTAAATAGGAAATATACAATATAAAAAGAATAAAAATAAATACTGAAATAAATAGAAAATTAATACATTATTAGAACAAACCGAAAGAGCAATATAAAAATAGCTTTTTAAAATTTCAGCATAAATTCTATTTAATTTAGTTATGTCGAATTTTGTATGGGAGAATGTATATGAATAATAAAAATAACAAAAAAAATATTATAAAAATACTTGTTTTTTTAATATCATTATTTTTATTAATAACTTTTATGTTAGTCAAAAACAATTTAGATATAAATGTTGGTGATTTTATATTTGAAGGAATCTGTTTTATTATAATTGTAATTGGTTTCTTTATTTCACTAGAACTTAAAGTAAAGCCATTAAGCATTGGATGTGCAATTTTTTCCATTTCGATATTTAATGATTCTCTTGATGAACTTAACTTTATCTCATTACCTAAATGGCAAGACCTTATATTTGAAGAGTTTCTTTTTGCACTAGGAATAATATTTATTGTATATGGTTTTTATAAAACTATTGAAGAAAAAAATACCCTTTTAAAAGAACTAAACTATTTAGCATTTAGTGATCCATTGACTAATTTACTTAATATAAGATCTCTAGAAAATAAAATAAAACTAGATATTGAAAAAGCATCAAAAAATAATACTAAATTAGGAATTTTATTTATTGATTTAGATAAATTTAAGTTGATAAATGATTCATTAGGACACAGTGCTGGAAATGATATTCTAAAAAAAGTTGCTAATAGATTAAAATTAGTAAGTAGACAAGAAGATGCAATTGCGCGCTTAGGCGGAGATGAGTTTATATTAATATTAAATGATATTAACCAATCAAATGAACTACTACATATTGTTAAAAATATCATAAATGTATTTAAAAACCCTTTTATATTAAAAGAAAAAGAATTTACTATTACTTGTAGCATTGGAATTTCAATATTCCCAGATGACGGAGATACTATAGAAACTTTATTTAAAAATTCTGATATAGCAATGTACAAAGCTAAAGAAAATTACGGAAACACCTACGAATTTTATAATTATAAAATGAGTGAACAAATGGATAAAAATTTTGAAACTGCACACAGGCTTAGTATTGCAATGGAAAAAAAAGAATTTATTCTTCATTATCAACCTAAGGTAGATATTAAAACAAATAAAATTACTGGATTAGAAGCTTTAGTAAGGTGGAAATGTCCTAAAAAAGGATTAATTTATCCAAATGATTTTATACCTGTAGCAGAAGAAACAGGTTTAATTAAAAAGCTAGATGAACATATATTAGGTTTATCTTGTTTACAAATTAAAGAGTGGTTAAATAAAGGGTTAGATCCTCCAAATGTTTCTGTAAATATTTCTGGAAAAACATTTTATGAAAATGACTTTCTTGATAGATTAGAATATACCTTGAAAAATACTGGAGTTAGATCTAAATCTATAAGTATTGAAATAACCGAAACAGCGGCTATGCAAGATAAGCAATGTACTTATAAGATTTTAGAACAAATGAGAAGTAAAGAAATAAAAATACTATTAGATGATTTTGGAAAGGGATATTCATCATTAAGTTACTTGAAGGATTTTCCAATAAATGTATTGAAAATAGATAAATCATTTGTTGATAATATTTGTTCTAATAATATAGATAGTTCTATTACGAGAGCTATAATTAATATGGCTAAAGCATTAAATCTAAAAGTATTGGCAGAAGGGGTTGAAACAGAAGAGCAATTAAGACTTTTAAATAATTTTAATTGTGAAGAATATCAGGGATATTTATTTAGCAAACCAATTGCTGCAGATGAAATTGAAATTATGTTAATTAAAAATATAGAAAAAACAAAAGCAATCTAACTTAAGTTGGGTTGCTTTTATTTTTTACAGATAAAAATTATAGGAAACAATCAAAAACATTAGGATGTAATGGAATGCATTTAATAAAATGTAAAAAAATGGCGAAGGCTAAATTGATTTGTGGTATAATTAGGTATATTGAACTATTTTATCTTATAAATTAAAATTTTTAAAATTCTTTAGAGTATTAAGAATTTAAATAAGGAGTTAAATGATATGATACAAAAAAGATTATTAGAAAATTATCGCTTACTAATAGAGAATACAAATACTCAAATAATTCTTTTATCTGATCCTGAAACCTATTCTATAGTAAATACTGCCCATGCAAAGTTTTGCGGTAAAGATAAAAAGGATTTAGAAAATAAAAAAATATATGAGATATTAGATAAAAATGTAGCTGATTATTGTATAGAGACAAATAATAAGATTTTTATTGAAAAAAATGAAGTTATAACTAAAGAATATATTCAAAATAATAAAGGAGAAAATAGATTGTTATATGTTACAAAGACACCAGTATTAGATGCTGAAAATAATGTTCAGTTTATTATTATTAAAGCAGAGGATATAACTTTTGAAGATAAATTTAAACTTAATAATCAACAATATTCTGCAATTGTTGAAAATCAAGATCAATTGATATGTAGATTTCTTCCCGATGGAGAATTAACTTTTGTGAATAAAGCTTATTGTGAGTATTTTAATATGGAATATAAAGAATTAGTTGGAGTTGATTTTTTGACATTGGTGCCTGAAAAAGAACATGAAGCAATAATTGAAAAATTAAATTCATTTACAGTTGAAAATCCTGTTTTAACTTATGAACATCGTGTAATAAAAGCAAATGGAGAAATTTGTTGGCAAAGGTGGACTGATCAAGCATTTTTTGATAATGGTGGAAATCTATTAGAATTTCAATCTGTAGGTATTGATATTACAAATTCAATAAATGAACAAGAAAATTTACAAAATAATTATAATAAAATAGAGATAGAAATAAAAAAGAGAGTTAAGGAAGTTGAAGAAGCAAATATAAAACTTGAAAAAGAAATTTTGCGTAGAAAAAAAATAGACCAAAAGCTTAATGAAAATATAAAGCTTTTAAAACAAAGTTTAAATAGTAGTATACATGTAATATTAAAAATGATGGAAATTAGGGATCCATATACAGTAAATCACCAAGAACGTGTAGCATATCTTGCTTATAGTATCGGTAGGCAATTGAGATTAAGTGAAGATCAATTAAAAGCTATTTATATAGGTGGACTGCTTCATGATGTTGGTAAAATATATGTACCATCTGATTTTCTTAGTAAACCAACTAAATTAACTGATATAGAATTTAATCTTATAAAAACACATTCTACAATTGGCTATAATATATTAAGTGAGATGAAATTTCCATGGCCTATAGATAAGATAGTGTATCAACATCATGAAAGAATAGATGGGTCTGGATATCCTTTAGGTTTAAAAGATAAAGATATTTTAATAGAATCAAAAATTATAGGCTTAGCTGATGTTGTTGAAGCTATGTCTTCTCATAGACCATATAGACCAGCTTTAGACATGGATATAGTACTACAGGAAATAAATACATATAAAGGGATTCGTTATGATTCAGATGTGGTAAATGCGTGTCTAAAACTTCTTAATGATAAAAATTTTGATTTAAAAAATGATGAATTTAATTTAGGAGAACTTATAGAGTGAGATTTTTAATAAAATAAATACAATAGGTGATAAAAATGAGTAATATTAAACTAATTAAGTTAGAAAGAAATAATAATGAAATTAACAAAATTTATAAATTGAATAATAATTTTATATTAGTTAATGAAAGAGCAAATGTGTATTTCGGTGGAAATCAGGATTGGTTTGATGTTAAAGAACAAAGAATAAGAGGTAGTGCACCTGTAGTTGCAGCTAATATTACGGCTTACTTTGCGAAACATTGGAGATGTAAAGAACTGTATGATTACTCAATATTTGAATTCACAAAAGGTGATTTTAAAAAACATATGAATAATTTATGGAAAGAGATAACTCCTTCAAAATTTGGAATTTGGAATAGAGATATATTTATTAAAGGAATAAAAAAATATGCAAATAAGAAAAATATTAATTTAGTTAGTAGAAGTAGTACAATTCATAAGATGTCCTCAAATTATGATTTTGATGATTTTTGTGAACATATAATACAAGGATTTAAAATTAATAGTCCAATAGCATTATTAATAGGTTTTCAAGTACCTAGTAAAAATTATAATGAAGAAGATATAAATATGGAATTGAGTTTATTTAAATATAACTGGGTAACAGTAACAGAATACTTTACATGGAATGATGAAAAGTTTATTAAAGTTTTTAGTAAAGGGAAAATTTATTTACTAAATTTAAATGCACTTAAATCTAGAAGAGCTTGGATGTCAGCTATATATTTTAAAATTAGATAGGAATAATATAAAATTATATTTAGGATTTGTAACCATATTTTTTATGTATTAACTCAAAGTAGTATGTTTTTATACGACTTTTTTGATTATAAAGTATAGAAAATGAAATGTATAGAAAATTCATAAAAAAATATTTTTTCAAAAAAATTAAACAATACAATTGACATAAAATATTAAAGAGTTTATAATTCATATTAACGCAAAACAAGTTAATATTAAAAAACGAAGATGGAGACAAAAATATTCGAGTTTAATTACAGAGAACCAACATTTGCTGAGAGTTGGATTAGATGGGATATATAATGATCACTCCTGAGTTGCCAAATTGAAAGATATTTTTCGAGTAGATAAGGACGGTTACCACCGATATATGGTTAGGATTCACTAAAGTATTTAATTTTGGTCGATCTGAATTGAGAAGGCAATTTTTGAAATTGCAAATAGGGTGGTACCGCGAATATAATCTTTCGTCCCTATAAATACATTTACTATGTATTTATAGAGACGGAGGATTTTTTTATTGTAAAAATTTAAGTTTATCAAAAATATTTATATAAATATTTTTAAACTCGTATTAAATTATTAGAAAAAGAAAGGGTGTGTATATTATGGAGAATAGAGTTTGTGCCAGATTGAATCAGGGGATAGATTCTTTTATAAGAGTTACTAGTGTGCTTAGAAGAAAAGAATTTAATATAAAAGAAATTAATATGAAGTCTCAAAGTGATTATATTGATCTTGATATTGTTGTATATGATGAGAGGTTGACTGGAAGTGTGGTTAAACAGATATCTAAGCTTGCAGATGTTAAAGAAATAAAGGTTGTATAAATATATTATAGTTTTAAAAATTAAGATATAAAATCATATAAAAAGGGGAGATTGAAATGAGTAAAATGTATTATGAAAAGGATTCTAGTTTAGAGGTATTTGAGGGAAAGAAGGTCGCAATATTAGGATATGGAAGCCAGGGTCATGCACATGCACTTAATTTAAAGGATAGCGGTGTTGATGTTGTTGTTGGGTTACATGAGGGAAGCAAATCAAGAGATAAGGTTAAGGCTGATGGGCTTGAGGTTATGAATGTTGAGGATGCAGTTAAACTTAGCCAGGTTGTTATGATGTTAGTTCCTGATACTAATCAAAAAGAAGTATTTGATGAAAAAGTTAAGGATAATTTAGATGAGGGAGATGCACTGGCATTTGCACATGGATTCAATATACACTTTAGTCAGATAGTTCCTCCTAAAGATGTAGATGTATTCATGGTAGCACCTAAAGGACCAGGGCATTTAGTTAGAAGAGTGTATCAAGATGGAAAAGGGGTTCCAGCGCTTCTTGCAGTACATCAAGACTATACAGGGAAGGCTAAAGAATTAGGTCTTGCTTACGCTTATGGAATAGGAGGATTAAGAGCGGGAGTGCTTGAGACTACTTTTAAAGAAGAGACAGAGACAGATTTATTTGGAGAGCAAGCTGTACTTTGTGGAGGAGTAACTGAGCTTATAAAGGCTGGGTTTGAAACGTTGGTTAATGCAGGTTATCAAAAGGAAGTAGCATATTTTGAATGTCTTCATGAAATGAAGCTTATAGTAGACCTTTTATATGAAGGTGGATTTGAAAAGATGAGACACAGTATAAGTGATACTGCTGAGTATGGAGATTATATGGTTGGAAGAAGAATCATAACTGATAGAACTAGAGAAGAGATGAAGGCTGTTTTAAAAGAAATACAAATGGGAGCATTCGCAAAGGATTGGATAATGGAGAATAAATTAAACAGACCTGTATTCAATTCGTTTAAACAAAGAGAGCTAGAGCATCCTATTGTAGAAGTTGGTAAAGAACTTAGAGGTATGATGTCTTGGATAGAAAAGTAGAAAATTAGCTAGATAGGAGGGGTATGTATGAATAGCGATAAAGTAAAAAAGGGGATAACTAAAGCACCACATAGATCATTACTTAAAGCAGCAGGGCTTACAGATGAAGAAATAGATAAGCCTCTTATTGGAGTTGTAAATTCATTTAATGAAATAGTACCAGGTCATGTTGAACTTAGGCAGATAGCAGAAGCTGTAAAAAGAGGAGTTTTGATGGAGGGTGGAACCCCTCTTGAATTTCCATCAATAGCAGTATGTGATGGGATTGCAATGAACCATGAAGGAATGAAGTATTCTCTTGTTAGTAGAGAAATAATAGCAGATAGTATAGAGATAATGACAAAGGCACATGGTCTTGATGCATTAGTTTTAATACCTAGTTGTGACAAGGTGGTTCCAGGAATGTTAATGGCTGCTGCAAGAATTAATGTACCTAGCATTATTGTAAGTGGGGGACCTATGCTTGCAGGGAGATTTAATAATGAAAAGGTAGATTTGACTACTGTATTTGAAGGTGTTGGAAAGGTATGTTCTAACAAAATGACAGAGAAAGAATTAAAGTGCCTAGAGGAAAATGCATGTCCAACTTGTGGATCTTGTTCTGGAATGTTTACTGCAAATTCGATGAATTGTATGACAGAAGCATTGGGAATGGCACTCGATGGAAATGCTACAATACCAGCAGTTTACTCTAGTAGAAAAAGACTTGCAAAAAAAACTGGTATGCAGATAATGCATTTGTTAAGAGAAAATATGCTTCCAAGAGATATACTTACAAAAAAAGCATTTGAAAATGCTTTAACTGTAGATATGGCACTTGGATGCTCTACTAATACAGTTCTTCATTTAACTGCAATAGCAAATGAAGCGGGTGTAGATGTTAATTTAGATAATATAAATCACATAAGCTCTAAAACTCCAAATCTTTGCAAATTAAGTCCTGCTGGAAATCATCATATAGAAGATCTTGATAATGCTGGTGGCGTTTTGGCTGTTATGAATGAATTGTCAAAGAAAGATTTGATAAATTTAGATGTACCTACAGTGAGTTTGAAATATTTAAAAAATATATTAAAAGATAAGAAAGATAGTGTAGTTATAATGGATATAGACAATCCTTTCAGTGAAGATGGTGGAATAAAGGTGTTGTTTGGAAATTTAGCTCCGGAAGGTGCAGTTGTAAAAAAATCTGCTGTTAAAGATAACATGATGAGAACCATATCTACTGCAAAGGTATTTGATAGTGAAGAAGATGCTGTTGAAAGTATTTTAGGGGGAAAAATACAAAAGGGAGATGTAGTAGTAATAAGATATGAAGGACCAAAGGCAGGTCCTGGAATGAGAGAAATGTTAACTCCTACATCTTCACTAGTTGGAATGGGTCTTGATGATAGCGTAGCACTTATAACGGATGGTAGATTCTCAGGTGGAACTAAAGGTGCTGCAATAGGGCATGTTTGTCCAGAGGCTATAGATGGTGGAATTATAGCATTAGTTAAAGACAATGATTTGATAAGTATTGATATAGATAAAGGTATTATTGAGCTTAAAGTTGATGATGAAGAATTAAGTAGAAGAAGAAAAAATTTAAGTGTGAGAACTAAAAATCATACTGGTTATCTTGGAAAGTATTCAAAGATAGTTCAGAGCGCTTCAAAAGGAGCGGTATGTATCTAAATAATTAAGGGAAGGAGATTAACTATGAATGGAGCTAGATTATTACTTGACTGTCTAAAAAAACAGAGAGTAGATACACTATTTGGATATCCTGGGGGAGCTGTTATTCCATTTTACGATGCATTATATGAATATGGATATTTTAATCATATAAGAACTGCCCATGAACAGGGAGCAATACATGCAGCAGATGGATATGCAAGAAGTAGTGGAAAGGTAGGAGTATGTATTGCAACATCAGGACCGGGAGCGACTAATACTGTAACTGGTATTGCAACGGCTTTTATGGATTCAGTTCCACTTGTTGTAATAACAGGTCAAGTTCCAACAACACTTCTAGGTAGAGATTCTTTTCAAGAGATAGATATAACCGGGGTTACAATGTCTATAACAAAGCATAATTACTTGGTTAGAGCTGTAGATGATATACCTAAGATGGTGAAAGAAGCTTTTAGAATAGCAAATACAGGAAGGCCTGGACCTGTACTTATAGATATTCCAAAAGATATATTCTTAGCAGAATATAAAGAAGATGTATCAGATACTTTAGATATTGATGAAGATGATGAATATGAAAAAGACTTAGACTTAACAGATGTAGTAAAGATAATAAATGAGTCTAAAAAACCTATTATATATGCAGGTGGAGGTATTAAAATAGCAAATGCTAGTAAAGAGCTAAAGGAGTTTGCGAATAAATTAGATACTCCTGTTGTAAACACCTTAATGGGACTTGGAAGTATAGATAGAGATTGTGAATTATCCCTTGGTCTTGTAGGCATGCATGGATTTAGAGAGAATAATCTAGCTGTAACAAATAGTGATTTGATAATAGCAATAGGAGCGAGGTTCAGTGACAGAGTTATAGGAAACTCTGAAGGATTTGCACCTAAAGCCAATATCATACATATAGATGTAGATGCTACTGAGATGAATAAAAATAAAAAATCTCAGTATCATGTTGTAGGAGATTTAAAGAAAATACTACAAGAAATCACAAAATATATGTATGCTAAAGATAATACAAATTGGAAAGAACATATTAGAAACTATAAGTCAGAATATACAATCGACAAAGACTTATTTCATCCTAAAAACATATTTAGAGTATTAAATGAAAAACTAGATAAAGATGTATCAGTAGCAACAGATGTGGGTCAACATCAATTATGGACTGCACAGTATTTTAAGTTTAAAAATGATAGACAGTTTATAACATCAGGCGGTCTTGGGACTATGGGGTTTGGACTTGGAGCTAGTATAGGTTCACAAATTGCTAATAAAGATAAACAGGTTATGTTGGTTACTGGCGATGGAAGCTTTAATATGAACTGCAATGAATTATTGACTATAGCAAAATATAAGATACCAGTTATAATAGTTCTTTTAAATAACAGAACTCTTGGAATGGTAAGACAGTGGCAAGGTTTATTCTGTAATGAAAGATATTCTGAAACAGATAATGATTTTGATATAAATTATAAATCATTATCTAATGTATATGGTATTAAGGGATATAGTGTAGATTCTATTGATAAGCTAGATGAAGCTTTAAGTGAGTGTGAGTTAGGAAAAGAACCTGTATTTATAGAGTGTAATATAGATAAGGATTTTGGAGTGTATCCAATAGTTCCTCCAGGGAAAAATATAGATGAACTTTTAGAAGGTTAACAATAGTTGACATTGACTAAATATGATTTTATATGTAGAATGAATATGAATTGAATAATTGGGGAGCTAAATTAATTTGGCTGAGAGGAAGTTGTTACTTCGACCCTTATAACCTGAAATGGATAATGCCATCGTAGGGAAAGCGTATTTATAAAGTTTATTTGTATATAAAACCTTTATCCTATGTTGGATAAAGGTTTTTTTGTGCTAAAAAATATAGAAGGAGATGATTTTATGCCAGTAGTTAATGTAAGTATTCAAGTTATACCTAAGGTACCAGATGAGCAAACTTATTATGTAGTTGATAAGGTTATTGAGTATATCGATTCATGTAATGTGAAATATGAAGTGGGTCCTATGGAAACTACTATGGAAGGTGATTTAGATACTCTGTTAAACATTGTAAAAGAAGTTCAAGAGATATGTGTAAAAGAAGGAGCTACTAGAGTCGCTTCTATGGTGAAAATTGATTATAAGCCAAAAGGTGTGACTATGAATGAAAAAATCGGAAAATATAGAAAATAAACTAATACCAGCTATATTTTTTATAAGTATATTAGTGATATGGCAGATTGTAGTTGATAAAGGAATTGTACAAAGATATATATTACCATCCCCAGCGGATGTAATATCAGCTTTAATAGAAATACTTCCAAGTATTAAGGTACATATAGTCACTACACTTTATGAAGCTTTTTTAGGATTTATAATAGCCATATTATTTTCTTTGATTTTAGCTGTACTTATGGATAATTTTAAGATAGTAAGAAAAGCTTTATATCCTTTGATTATAGTATCTCAAACTGTTCCTATAGTTGCTATAGCACCTCTTTTTGTAATATGGTTCGGTTTTGGTATTATGCCAAAAGTTGTAGTAGTAGTTCTAGTTTGTTTTTTTCCAATAGTGATAAGCTTATTAGATGGGCTTGAATCTGTTGATGAGGATATTATAAGCTTACTAAAAACTATGGGAGCATCTAAAATGCAGATATTTAAAATAGCTAAATTTCCAGCCTCTATGACTAGCTTTTTTTCTGGAATTAAGGTTGCTGCAACCTACAGTATAATGGGAGCAGTGATTGGTGAATGGCTAGGAGGAAGCTATGGATTAGGAGTATATATGCTAAGGGTTAAGCATTCATATAATTTAGATAAGATGTTTGCAGTTATTCTTATAATCGTTGTACTTAGCATAATTTTGTTTAGATTTATAGATGTTGTTCAGAATATTTTAATGCCATGGCAAAAAAACAATAATAGGAGGAAATAAAATGATTAAAAAAGTAATATCAATTATATGTATAATGACTTTGATTATAGTTTCAATGACAGGATGTGCAGATAAGAAAACTTCAGATAATGATCTTAAAAAGGTTACAGTAGTGCTTGATTGGGTTCCAAATACTAATCATACAGGACTTTATGTTGCAAAGGATAAAGGGTACTTTAAAGAAGAAGGACTTGATGTTGAGATAATTCAACCATCTCAAGGTGGAGCAGCAGCACTAGTTGCAGCAGGACAAGCTGATTTTGGAATCAGTTATCAAGAAGAAATAACTTATGCAAGAACTAGTAAAAATCCACTGCCGATAAAAGCAATATCTACAATAATACAACACAATACTTCTGGATTTGCATCGCTTGCAGATAAGAATATAAAATCTCCAAAAGATTTTGAAGGAAAGAAATACGGTGGTTGGGGATCTTTAGTAGAACAAGAAATGATAAAGAGTTTGATGACAAAAGATGGTGGAGATTATAACAAGCTTGAAATGGTGGATATAGGTTCACAAGATTTCTTCACAAGTGTTCAAAATAATGTAGATTTCACATGGATATACTATGGATGGGATGGAGTCGCAGCAAATGTGAAAAATATTCCTATAAACTTTATAGCTATGAAAGATTTAGACGAAAATCTTGACTACTATACACCAGTTATAATATCAAATGAAGATACATTAAATAACGATAAAGAAATGGTTCAGAAATTTTTAAAAGCTACAACTAAAGGATACGAATATTCAATAGATAACCCTGAAGATGCAGTTGAATCTTTACTAAAAGAAAATCCTGAGATAGATAAGACTATAGCAGTTGAGAGTCAAAAATATTTAGCTAAGGAATATAAAGCAGATGCTAATAGATGGGGAGAAATGAAGGATAGCGTATGGTCTAATTACTCTAATTGGATGTATGAAAAGAAATTAATAGAAAATAAATTAGATGTAAAAGAGGCTTTTACAAATGAATACCTGCCAAAATAAAATAGAATTAAGAAATATTAAAAAATATTTTGACGACAGAATCATATTAAATGATATAAATATACACCTAAAACAAGGAGAATTTGTATCGTTACTAGGACCTAGCGGAAGTGGAAAAAGCACGATATTTAATATGATATCGGACCTTATAAAGGCAGATGAAGGTGAAGTTTTGATAGATGAAGAATCAAAAGTTAGCTATATGCCTCAAAAGGATTTACTTTTTCCTTGGAAAAAAATAATAGATAATGTAGCCATACCTCTTACTGTAAGAGGATATAAAAAAAAAGATGCTAGAAATAAGGTCAAAGATTATTTTAAAACATTCTCATTAGATGGATACGAATATAAATACCCTTCTCAATTATCAGGTGGAATGAGACAAAGGGCAGCATTCATGAGAACGTATGTAAACTCCAAGGATATAATGTTACTTGATGAACCATTTGGAGGATTAGATGCTATAACAAAATCTAATATGCATGAATGGTTGTTAGATGTATTGGAAAAGTTCAATACATCGGTATTGTTTATAACTCACGATGTTGAAGAAGCAATACTTTTATCAGATAGAATATATATTCTATCTGATAAGCCTGCAACTGTAAAAGAAGAGATAGTTGTAGATATTGATAAGAAGAGAAGTAAAGATATAGTTACTTCGAAAAAGTTTAATGAAATAAAAAAATATATACTTGATATAATGTAGGAAATTAAAGGAGCATGAAAAACTTTTCAAAAAAGTTTTTCATGCTCCTTTTTTTATGTTTTGAAAGTTATTTTTTGTCAATACTACTCATATATCAGATACCCCATAGGGTATTGGCTTTATTTATATATAATGAGAAATGAAAAAAACAAATGTGAATCAACTAAAAAACTGAAAATTTAAAATATTTAAAAAATAGGTAATATTTTATGTATGATTGTAGTACAATTAAATATAAAACTTAATAATAAAAAAAGATTGGAGGTATGTATATGAATCCTGTAGTGTTAATGACAATAAGTACAGCAATAGTATTAGCTGCAACTGGGTTACTTTCATTTTTCATGGGGAAGAATACAAAGTCGGGTGAAGATTGGGCTGTTGGAGGGCGTTCTCTTCCAATGTATGTAATTGTAGGGACCCAATATGCCACTGCAATGGGAGGTGGAATGTTAGTTGCTCACGTTGGAATTGGATATAAAAGTGGATGGTCTGTACTGACATATGGAGCTCTAGTATCAGCAACACTTGTAATACTTACTTTAATAGCAGAATGGCTTAGAAAAGAAAATTTCACTACAGTTCCAGACATATTAGAAAGATTATATGGAAAGAATAAGTTTCTTTTAGGAATTGCAACATTAATGACAGTAATAGTACCTTTTGGATGGATATGCACACAATTAGTTGCATTTGGGAAGCTTTACTCATCTTTGACAGGTTTTTCAATGCCAGTACTAATTATTGTATTTTCAGTAATAAGTTTAGCATATGTTATTCCGGCAGGTCTAACATCAGTCGCTTGGACAGATTTTATATTTGGCTGCTTGATGCTTTTAATGTCAATTGTATCTGTTATATTTACGGTGAAAATGAGTGGAGGTGTTAGCAATATAGCATCTAATGTACCAGCAGAAATTTGGGAATTTCCAAAGGGTATGGGTGCAGTTGGTGGATTTACAGTACTGCTTTGGACGTTATCTATTCTTCCAGGAGGACTTACAAACCAAATGTACTATCAACGTATCTATGCTGTTGATAAGGTGAGTATGGTAAAAAAGAGTCTTTTAATAAGTGCAGTTGTTATTTTTACAGCAGATATATGGGCAGGATTTATGGGACTATCAATAAGAGCAATGAATCCAAATTTAGCGCCTGAGATGGCTGCCGGATGGTTTTTAACTCAAGTTCCTACCTGGTTTATGGCGATATATTCAGGTTTTCTTGTTGCTACAATAATGTCTACAACAGATAGTGCTGTTCAATCCATAGTTGTAAATCTTACAAGAGATATTTATAGTAAAATAATTAATCCTAATTGTGATGAGAAAAAAATGGTAAAACTTTCACGCATATTATCAGTAGTAGTTACATTCACAGCTGTTGCGTTAGCGATATATTATCCACATGCATTAAAATGGCTTGTAGCTACGTATGCTTTTTCAGCTGCAGGATTATTATGTCCTATATTTGTAGGTTATTTTTTAAGAAATAAGAAATTTCTTACAGTTCAAGGGGCAATAGGAAGTATATTCTGTGGATGTATAGGATGTGTATATGGAAATGTTATACATTCACAAATTCCATATGCTGCATATGGTATTATTGGTTCTTTTTTAGGACTTATCATAATAAGTGCATTAACAAGAAAAAAAGATTATGAAGAGTCTATTATTGATTCTGAGTAAAACTGATAAAATTCATGACTTAACTAAATTATATAAACTGCAATTAAAATATTACATTAAATTATTTGCAACTAAACAGTAATTGTCGATTAAGATATTAACGTATATAAGGTATACAATTATTTTTAACAATAAATGTAGTACAACTGAACAAATAAAAAATCATATATTTTTTACAAACAAATGTAGGACATTTATACAAACACACAACTCGTTCAAATGAATTATATTTATCAGAAAGCTAAGAGTTCTGAATTAAGGTTCACTTTATCCGAAAGCTAAGAGTTCTAAGACTCCATCCTCTTAAGGCTGGAGATAAGAACTCTACAGCTTCTGGATTAGTTTACCCAAAAGGGCACTTACGCAACTAAAAATTCAGTTGGAGTAAAAACTCCATCTGAATTAAGGTTCACTTTATATAGGGGGGAGTTTTTATAATGAAAAATAATAATAAAAAACTTAATTGGGCTATTATAGGTGGAGGTAATGGAGGACAGTCAATGGCAGGACATATAGGAATTAAGGGTTTTCCAGTAAAATTATATGATATAAGTGAAGAGACAGCTGAAGCTATAAATGATAAGGGTGGTATAACTGTTGATGGAGCTGTTAAAGGATTTGGAAAGGTTGATTTAGCAAGTACAGATATTTCTAAGGTACTTGAAGATTCAGATATAGTAGTTGTTGTGCTTCCTTCGCTATATCATTCAGATATAGCAAAAAAATGTGCACCACATCTAAAAGATGGGCAAATAATCCTTCTTCATCCAGGATCAACTTTAGGTGCATTGGAATTTAAATATGTACTAGAACAAGAAAAATGTAGAGCAGATGTAGTAGTATCAGAAGCTCATACACTTTTATATGCTTGTAGAGCTACAGAACCAGGTAATGCATATATTTTTGGTGTTAAAAATTGTGTAATGGCAGCAGCTCTTCCTGCAACAGAAAATAAAAGAGTTATTGATAGTTTAAATACAGTATTTCCTCAGTTTAAAGAAGCAAAAAATGTTCTCAAAACAAGTCTTGAAAATACAAATGCAATGATGCATCCAGCTCCATCTCTTCTTAATACATCTAAAATTGAATCAAAGGAAGAGTGGCTATACTATTATGATGGAATTACTCCATCAATTGGAGCATATATAGAAAAAATGGATGAGGAAAGAATTGAACTGGGAAAGGCTTTTGGAATTGAATTAACACCTATAAAAGATCAATATAAGGAAATGTATGATGCAAAAGGAGAAACTCTTACTGAACTAGTTAGAACAACTAAGGCATATGATGGAATAAAGGGTCAAAAAACACTTAAAACTAGATATATACTTGAAGATATTCCAAACTCATTATTGCCTATAGTTTCATTAGGAAAAATGACTGGTGTGAATGTAGATAAAATGGAAACGATAGTGAAGCTTGGGCAATATATGCTTGGAGATGAGATTCAAGATGGAAGAACTCTTGAAAATGTTGGAATACAAGATTTTTCAGTTTATGAACTTATAAAATATGTAGAAACAGGTGTAAAGAAATAAGTATAAAAATCAAATTAGTATATTAACCTAACAAACTTAATATATTTTATAAAAAACGCTTATCCTTCAACCTGTAGTTCCAAAGTTAAAAGACAGGTGAAGGATAAGTTGTTTTTATTAAAATTTCAAATATTCAGAAAATGTGTTATAATTTTAATAAAACTAATGTATGACAATTGAACATATAATTAAAATGAAAACAATATATATTAAATAGGGGAGGGCGCTAAATGATAAAACCAGTAAGTAAAACAACTTTGTATGAAGAGGTTATAAAGCAGATAATAAGCATGATAAAAGAGGGAAAATGGCTTCCTGGGGATAAAATACCAGGTGAATTATCCTTATCTGAGTCATTTAATGTAAGTAGAAATATTATAAGGGAAGCATTAAAATCTTTGGAATTATCAGGGGTTGTAGAAGCTAAACCTGGAAAAGGGACATTTTTGTCTATAGATGCTCTTAAAAATATCAATATGATGGATTTGTTACGATCACTTAAAAATGATAGTTCGATTATTGAACTTATGGAAACACGATTAATAATAGAGCCCAAATTAGCTTTTTTAGCAGCTGAGCGTGCAAATAAAGATGATATAAAAATATTAGAAAAAATATTAGAAAAAAGTATTAATGCTGTAGAAAATAAATCATATAGTGTAAAAATGGGTAATGAATTTCATATGACACTCTCAGAACTTTCTAAAAACAAAACACTTAGTAAATTTTTACACTCAATAACCAACGAACTTAATGCACAGAGGTTTATGTATGTTAATGATTACCTTGATTATAAGACACTTTCAAATGAAGTTGTAGAACATAAAAAAATATTTGAGTACATAAAAAATGGAGAAGGGAAAAAAGCACAGGATTGCATATATAGACATATTAATAATAGAATAAAATTAATAAAAGATGATTTTTCAAAATAATATAAAATAATATATTAAAAAAGTCGCGGGGGATTACCTGTGGCTTTTATTATCCATAATAGGAACAAGTTTTTGTTTTATATTAGAGTGAAACAACGAAAATGAAAATTGAATGAAAATTTAAAAAATATTATAAACTAATAGGAAAACGCTTGACTAATTCATAAATTTATAATATTCTTATAATAAGAAAATTAATTACAAATAAATATAAAATTCGATATTTTTTTACACATCAATGCAACCGTTTGCACTAAGAATCTAATAATAGGCTTAGTAAGCAAATATATTTTTTAAATGTTTATGCAATCGTTTGCATACGATTATATTGAGGGGGTTTATTTATGAAAAAAGTGTGGTGGAAAGAGGCTATAGCTTATGAAATATATCCAAGAAGCTTTATGGATTCTAATAAAGATGGAATAGGCGATTTAAACGGTATAATTTCTAAACTAGATTATTTAAAGGATTTGGGAATAGATGTAATTTGGATATGTCCAATGTATAAATCCCCTAATGATGACAATGGATACGATATAAGTGATTATCAAGATATAATGGATGAATTTGGAAATATGGATGATTTTGATAATTTATTAAATGAAGTTCATAAAAGAGATATGAAGCTTATAATAGATTTGGTAGTTAATCATACAAGTGATGAACACGAGTGGTTTGTAGAATCGAGATCTTCAAAAGATAGTCCAAAGCGTGATTGGTATATGTGGAGTGAAGGCAAGGATGGAAAAGAACCAAACAACTGGGAGAGTATTTTTGGAGGATCAGCTTGGGAGCATGATGAAAAAACAGATGAATACTTCCTACATTTATTCTCTAAGAAACAACCGGATCTAAATTGGGAAAATGAAGATGTAAGAAAAGCAGTATTTAATATGATAAATTGGTGGCTGGATAAGGGGATTGATGGATTTAGAGTAGATGCTATTAGCCACATCAACAAAGAAAAAGGATTAAATGATATGCCTAATGAAGAAGGTCTTAGATATGTACCTTCGTTTGATAAGCATATGAATGTAGATGGAATTCATAAGTATCTTGAAATGTTAAGAGACGAGACTTTTGCAAAATACGATATTATGACTGTCGGAGAAGCAAATGGAGTTAAAACTGAAGATGCTGATCTTTGGGTTGGTGAAGAGAACGGTAAATTCAACATGGTATTCCAATTTGAACACTTAGACTTATGGGATGCTCAAACTAATAAAGAATTAGATATAGTAGACCTTAAAAAGGTACTAACTAAGTGGCAAAAAGGTCTTGAAGATAAGGGATGGAATGCACTATATATTGAAAACCACGATATACCACGAGTTGTATCTACTTGGGGAAATGATAAAGAATATTTAAGAGAATGTTCAACTTCATTGGCACTTATGTATTTTATGATGCAGGGTACACCTTTTATTTATCAAGGTCAAGAAATCGGTATGACTAATGTAGCATTTAAGAATATAGATGAATATGACGATGTTAGAACTAAGAATATGTACAACATAAAAAGAAGTGAAGGTATATCTCACAATGAGATAATGAAGATTATATGGTCAAGCTCAAGAGATAACTCTCGTACTCCTATGCAGTGGGATGATAGAGAAAATGCAGGATTTACAACTGGAAAGCCTTGGATTGGAGTTAATCCTAACTACAAGGATATAAATGTAGAAAAGCAGTTGAATGATTCAAAATCTGTATTAAACTTTTACAAAAATATGATAAAGACAAAGAAAGAAAATGAAATATTCACATATGGAAAATATGACATAATTTTATCGAATCATGATAAAATATATGCATACACTCGTACTTTAGGAGATGAAAAAGTAGTTGTTATATGTAATCTAAAAAATACTGATGCTTTGTATGAATACAATGATTTTGATTTAAGTTATAAAGGTCTTTTACTATCTAACTATGATGTGAAGCATCATAATGATACAGCTACTATAAACTTAAAGCCATATGAGGCGAGATTATATAAGGTTATTAAATAAAGTTAAGGAGATGGTTTTATGTCGAATGTAACATTAAATAATATATGTAAAGAATACGACAATGGATATAAGGCGGTTGAAAACGTAAATATAGACATAAAAGACAAGGAGTTTGTAGTACTTGTAGGGCCTTCTGGATGTGGTAAATCTACTACTTTAAGAATGATAGCGGGACTTGAAGATATAACTTCAGGAGAACTTAAGATTGCAGATAAAGTGGTTAATGATCTTCCACCTAAGGATAGAGATATAGCTATGGTTTTCCAAAATTATGCACTATATCCTCATATGAGTGTTTATGACAACATGGCTTTTGCTTTAAAGCTTAGAAAAGTTCCTAAAGATCAAATAGATGAGAAAGTGAAAGAAGCCGCTAAAATACTTGGATTAGAAAGTGTATTAACTAGAAAACCAAAGGCATTATCAGGAGGACAAAGACAAAGGGTAGCATTAGGTAGAGCGATAGTTAGAGAGCCAAAGGTATTCTTAATGGATGAGCCTTTATCTAACTTAGACGCTAAGCTTAGGACTCAGATGAGAACTGAGATAAGTAAGCTTCACAAAAAACTTGGAACTACTTTTATATATGTAACACATGATCAAGTTGAGGCCATGACTATGGGAGACAGAATAGTAGTAATGAAGGATGGCTTTGTTCAACAAACAGCTACTCCACAAGATCTTTACGAAAATCCGAAAAATATGTTCGTAGCAGGATTTATTGGAGCTCCTCAAATGAACTTAATCGAGGTAACTATAAGTGAAGAAAAAGAAAATATAGTAGCTTCATTTAATGATGTTAAAATAAGCATACCTTTGGGTAAAGGAAAAGTATTAAAGAAAAAAGGTTATATAGGCAAAAAGGTATTCTTAGGAATTAGACCAGAGGATATTCATATGGAAAATGTTTTTATAGAAGCATCTAAAGATACATCTTTTAATGCAAAAGTTGAAATACAGGAGAATATGGGAGCAGAAATCTATGCATATTTAAATGCAGGTGGAGAGAGTGTAACTGCTAGACTAAATGCTAGATATAAATTAAAGGATGATGAAGAAGTAGTTTTGGCTATGGATGGTAATAAAATACACTTATTTGATATAGAAACGGAAGCAAATATACTTTTGTAAAATATTATCGAAAAATCTGAAAAATTAAAAAATTATTCTTGATTTTGAAAATTATAAGTGATAAAATTACATTACAAAGATTAATGCAAACGATTGCACAATTTAAAAATAGTTTATTAGGAGTAGTAAAATGAAAAGTATTACAATAAAGGATGTAGCCCAAAAAGCAGGGGTATCGCCTTCGACAGTTTCAAGGGTAATATCTAAAGATACAAGAATAAGTGAGAACACTAAAAAGAAAGTTTTAGAGATTATGGATGAGCTTAACTATTATCCAAATTCTATAGCTAGAAGACTTGCAAACAAAAAGACCGATACTATAGGTGTTGTAATGCCATATGGAACAGAAGATATACTAATGAATCCGTTTTTTCAAGAATCATTAAGAGGCATAAGTATAGCATCATCTGAAAAGTGCTATGATATATTGATTTGCACAAGTCATAAAAATGAAGATGAAATAGATGTACTAAGGTGCTTGATAAAAGGAAATAAAGTTGATGGATTAATACTTACTCGTTCTAATGAGCATGATGAAGCTATAAAATATTTAAGAGACAACAAGTTTCCATTCGTTCTAATAGGTTCTTGTCTTGAATATGATGATATAACTAGTGTTGATAATGACAATGAGAAAGCATCCTATGAATTAACTTCTTTCTTAATAAAAAAAGGAAGAAAAAAAATAGCTTTTATAGGAGGCGAACTTAATTCAGTAGTTATCAAAAACAGATTCGAAGGATATAAAGAGGCATTAAGAGATAATAATATAGAATTTAGAGAAGATGATGTTATATTCGATAAATTCTTAGAAGAAAGCGGATATAACCTTACTGATAAACTTTTAAATTTAGATGATGTTCCAGATGCTATTATAGTTGCCGATGACCTTATGAGCCTTGGAGCTATGAAAAAAATAAAAGAGAAAAATTACAAGGTTCCAGAGGATATAATGCTTGCCAGTTTTAATAACAGTATTTTGGCAAAGTACTCGAATCCATCTATAACTTCTATAGATATAAATTCTATTGAACTTGGAAAGAGAGCTTGTGAAAAACTATTTAGCATATTGGAAGGAAATGAAGATGAGTTTAAAAAAGGAGATTATATCGCACAAGATAATAGAAAGAGAGTCTACAAAAACAATTTAGTTTTAAATGGAATGGAGTTCAAAAAGACTTTGTTCCATTTAGATAGATTACTATGGATTAATAAGTCTATAGACTATATTTTTTTTACAATTTAATGCAAACGATTGCACAAGGATTAAACTAAATTTTACAAAGGGAGTGGTGAAAGGTGAAAATGAAGAAAAAAGTATTTTCAGTATTTGCATGTGTTTTAGCATTAATTCTATCATTAACTGCTTGTGGTTCTTCTAAAGACAGTGCAGGCGATAAGGTTAATGTAGATGTTTTCCAATTTAAAGTTGAGACTAAAGATGCTTTAGAAAAAGCAGCTAATATGTACATGGAGAAAAACCCTAATGTAAAAATCAACATCCAAACAGTAGGTGGAGGAGATGACTATGGTGCAGCTTTAAAAACTAAGTTCGCATCTGGAGAAGAACCTGCAATATTCAATATAGGTGGACCACAAGATATGATCGACTGGAGTGAAAAGGTAGAAGATTTATCTAGTGAATCTTGGGTATCTGAGGCTTACGATGGAACTTTAGATCCTGTAACTAAGGATGGAAAAGTATATGGAATGCCATTCAATCAAGAAGGATATGGATTGATATATAACAAGGAATTATTTAAAAAAGCTGGAATAGATTCAGAATCTATAAAAACATTTGCTGATTTAGAAAAAGCTGTTAAATTGCTTGATTCTAAAAAAGAAGAATTAGGACTTAAATCTGTATTTGCATTCCCAGCAAAAGAAACTTGGGTAACTGGACTTCATTTATCAAATGTTGCTTTCTCGAATGAGTTTGGAAATGTAACGAATGCATTTAATGCAAAGGAATTAGAGTTTAAATACGCAGATGCATTGAAAAAACTTGTAGATTTACAAGCAGATTATGCATATATGCCAGATGGAAAAAAAGCTTCTTTAAACAGTGTTGATTATTCAACTCAAGTTGAAGAGTTATTCTCTTTAGGTCAAGTTGCTATAATTCAACAAGGTAACTGGGCCTATGGAAGTGTAGCAGGTATTGATGAAGAATTAGCAGCTAACATAGCAATGCTTCCTATGCCTCTTGAAGGAGTAAAAGAAGATTCTATACCAGTTGGAGTTCCAATGTATTGGTCGATAAATAATGGTAAGAGTGAAGAAATAAAAACAGCTTCAAAAGATTTCTTAAATTGGTTATATACTTCAGATGAAGGAAAAGATTTAATAATAAATGATTTTAAATTCATACCAGCATTAAAAGGATATGATGCAGATAATTTACAACCACAAGATACATTAGCTAAAGAAATAATAAGATATTCTAATGAAGGAAAAACTATGCCTTGGGTATTTATGGGATATCCATCAGCGTGGGGAATGGATAATCTTGGAGCAGATATACAACAATACGTTGCAGGAGATATGACTTGGGATCAATTAGTTGAAGATGCTAAAGCTACTTGGGCTAAAGCAAGAAAATAGATAATAAAATAATAAATAGGAAAGTCTAATTAGACTTTCCTATTTTAAAAAAAGGAATAAAAAATAAATGGCTTGAAGTTCATAGAAAAGGAGAGAATTTTATGAAAAAGAATAGATTAGAGTTTTGGGGCTTCGTAGGGCCAGCAGTATTCGCTTTTACATTAATAGTTGTAATACCTCTTTTATTTGGAATATATTATTCATTTACAGATTGGAATGGGATAAGTTCAAACATTAAGTTTATTGGATTTGAAAATTACATGGAAGTTTTTAAGGATAAGGGATTTTTAGACTCATTCATATTCACAACTAAATTCACTATAGCTTCTGTGATTACTATAAATATAATAGGCTTTTCTTTGGCACTTTTAGTTACTAGAGAGCTTAAGATGAGCAATATTCTTAGAACAGTATTCTTTATGCCAAACTTAATTGGTGGCCTTATATTAGGATTCATATGGCAATTTATATTTACAAAGGCGTTTGCAGCATTAGGAGAAGCTACTGGAGCTACTTGGCTTTTAGGATGGTTATCTAATACTGAAACAGGATTTTGGGGACTTGTAATACTTATGTCTTGGCAAATGTCAGGTTATTTAATGATTATATATATAGCAGCACTTCAAAATATACCTCAAGAATTGATAGAGGCTTCTAGAATAGATGGAGCTAGTGCTTGGGAAAGAGTAAAGCATATAGTATTTCCACTTGTAAGACCTGCATTTACAGTTAGTTTGTTCTTAACTCTTTCAAACTCATTCAAGTTGTACGATCAAAACTTGTCTTTAACAGGAGGAGGACCGGCAAACTCTACTCAAATGCTTGCTATGAATATTTACAACACAGCTTTCAAATTCAACAACATGGGTGTAGCACAAGCTAAAGCTGTTATATTCTTCTTAGTTATAGGAGGTATAACATTAAGCCAAGTATATATCACGAAAAAAGGCGAGGTGGAAATGTAATGAAGGCAAAAAAAACACTTTTAGCAATAATAGGAATTATAGTCGGATTAATATATCTTTCACCGTTTTATATTATAGCTGTGAACGCGTTTAAAACTAAAAAAGAATTATTCCAAGATACATTAGGACTACCAGAATCATGGCATTTTACAAACTTTATAGAGGCATTTGACAGACTAGATTTCTTCCATGTGTTTTTAAATTCGCTTATGATAACAGTTGGAAGTATAATACTTATAGTTATATCTTCAGCCATGGCAGCATGGATGCTTGAGAGAACAAAAACAAAGATTAGTGGATTCATATTCTTCTCATTTATAGCATCAATGTTAATACCATTCCAAGCTGTAATGCTACCACTTGTACGTATCCTTGGAAAATCTAATATGTTAAATATACCGGGACTTATGTTCACATATTTAGGATTTGGATGCAGTCTTTCAATATTCTTATATCACGGTTTCGTCAAGGGTATACCTAAAGAATTAGATGAGGCAGCAACTATAGATGGATGTAGTAAATGGCAGACTTTTTGGTATATTATATTCCCTATATTAAAGCCTATAACTATAACGGTATCAATACTTAATACTGTTTGGATATGGAATGACTTCCTACTTCCATCTCTAATTATAAATAGACCAGAAACACACACTATACCACTTAGAACATTCTTCTTCTTTGGAGAGTACACTAAGCAGTGGCACTTAGCTCTTGCGGGGCTTACATTAACTATAATACCAGTTATAATATTCTACTTTATAGCTCAAAAGCACATTATAAAGAGTGTTACAGCTGGAAGTATTAAATAGGAGTGGCTAATATGAAACGAACATGGTGGAAAGAAGCAGTAGTATATCAAATATATCCACGAAGTTTTAAAGATTCAAATAAAGATGGAATAGGTGACTTGAACGGAATAATAGAGAAGTTAGATTATTTAAAATTGCTGGGAATAGATGTAATATGGCTATCTCCTGTATATAAATCTCCAAATGATGATAATGGATACGATATAAGTGATTATCAAGATATAATGGATGAGTTTGGAACTATGGAAGACTTTGATAGATTATTAAAGGAAGCTCATGATAGAGGAATAAAGATACTTATGGATTTAGTAGTAAACCATTGCTCTGATGAACATAAGTGGTTTGTGGAGTCTTGTTCTTCAAAAGATAATAAATACAGAGACTACTATATATGGCATGATCCAAAAGAAGACGGAAGTTGTCCAAATAACTGGAACTCATTCTTTGGAGGAAGTACTTGGCAATATCATGAAGAAACAGGACAATACTACCTACATCTATTCACTAAAAAACAACCAGATCTAAACTGGGAAAATGAAGATATGAGAAACGATATATACAAGATGATGAGATACTGGTTAGATAAAGGTGTAGATGGATTTAGAATGGATGTATTCAACATGTATTCTAAAAAAGAAGGGTTTCCGGATGTAGTAGATAGCCCTGATGGAATATATATAAACGGACCTAAAATACATGATTATGTAAAAGAGATGAACAAAGAAGTATTTAGTAAATACGATATGATGACAGTAGGGGAAGCACCTTGTGTACCTTCTTCTATGGGACATTTATATGTAGATGAGGATAGAGATGAGCTTAATATGATATTCCACTTCGACCTTATGGATATACCTAATCATCCATCTGATAAATTCTTAGATTCTGATTGGAAGCTAAAGGATGTAAAGGATATATTCATGAGATGGTATGATGATTTAAAGGATAGAGGTTGGAACTCACTTTTTATGAACAATCATGACCAGCCTAGAATGGTATCTAGATTTGGAAATGATAAAGATTACAGAGTGGAATCGGCTAAGATGCTAGCAACACTTATTCATACATTCCAAGGAACTCCTTATATATATCAAGGTGAAGAAATTGGAATGACTAATGTCTACTTTGATGATATGAAGGACTATAGAGATGTCGAAACTTTAAATTACTATAAAGAAAAGATAGATGATGGAGTATCACATGATGAACTTCTAAAGAGAATAAAGCCAACATCAAGAGATAATGCTAGAACTCCTATTCAATGGGATGATAGTAATAATGCAGGATTTACTGATGTAACACCTTGGATTAATGCTAATCCTAATTATAAAGATATAAATGTTAAAAGTGCATTAGAGGATAAGAATTCAGTATTTTACTATTATCAAAAGTTAATCAAAATTAGAAAAGAAAATCCAGTTATGGTATATGGAGATTTAAATTTAATATATAAAGATGATGAAAATATATTCTCCTATGTTAGAAAGTTAGATGATGAAGTTGTTTTAGTTATACTTAATTTCTTTGATAAGGAAGTTGAGTTTAAGATTCCTGATGAGTATAAGGGTAAAAGATTTGAAATATGTATTAGTAATTATGATGTAGATGAGATAGATTCGGATGTTATAAGCTTGAAGGCTTATGAAGCTAGAGTTTATAAAATTAGTTAGTATATTAAAATATAACCTAGATTTCGTATAAATGAAATCTGGGTTATTTTTTGTTCTGTGGGTTATCAAAAACTTCCTATAAAAATACCGCAAATACAACGATATTTTGAATATAACTAAGGTTTTATCTTATTAATACTCCTAAAATTTACGAACTCCCTCAGGTCAGACACATAAATTTTTTAACGGATTATTAAACGATAAAACCTAAGTTATAGTAGTCAAAATATCTAAAAGTATTTACTAATATTTTTATAGAAAGTTTTAATGGTAATCTCAATATATTGTGAAATTGAAACTTACCTCATTTTATTAAATATCAGTTTTATCGTATTTTTTGGTAAAATAGAATTGTAAGAGTTAAATATTCAGTTATAAAAGCACAGATTATCAAAAAAGAGAAAATAAAAGAAAGTATAATAGTTATATAAGTTTTTCGAGAGAGGCGAGAGACAAAATGAATTATTTTTATAGAATACAAGAAGCAATTGAATATATCGAAAACAATCTTAAAGAAGAGGTTAGTATTACTGATATAGCCTCGAAGGCTTTTTTTTCATCATTTCATTTTCAAAGACTTTTTCAAGCGATATCTGGTTTTTCTGTTCATGAGTATATTAGGAAAAGAAGGATGTCTGAAGCAGCAATATTATTAAAGGAAACTGATAAAACAATATTAGATATTGCCATTGAGTTTCAATATGGTTCTCAGGAAGCCTTTACACGTGCATTTGAGAACTGTTTTAATTTGACTCCTGCAAAGTACAGGAAGATGCATGAATTCAGTGTTAACCATCTATTAAAGATGAATTTTTTGGATTATGCACAAGATTTACAAGGTATGTTGATGATTGATAAACCTGATATTATACAACTAGAAAAAATATATATTATTGGGCATGAGTATAAAACGAATCTATATGGGAAACAGTATTTTGGCGAAATTCCGGGTTTTTATGACCATTTTGGAGAAAATGAATACTACATGAAAATTCCAGACAGAATTGCACCGGGATTTCCATATGGTATAGCTTGTAATTATTGTGATGACGGACAATTCTCATTTATTGTTGGTGAAGCTGTAAAATTGTCGTGTAAAGCATTGCAAAGTAATCTCATTAATTTTGAAATACCAGAAGGAAAGTATGTTGTTTTTAAAGTAAATGCTCCATTAGAAGATTTACAGAATACGTGGAGATATATTTATGGAACCTGGATGCCAAATTCTAACTATGAGCGTCGAGATGGGCCTGACTTCGAAGTTATAGATCTCCTCACTTCTATATTTCCAGAGAAAGTGTCATTGAAAATATATATACCTGTTAAGTAACTAAATAGTATAACGCAAATATGAGAGGAGAAGAATATGATTATTGAAATGATTTTTGATAAATTTCCAATTTTGGAATCTAACAATTTGATTTTAAAGCAGATTGAAAGCAAAGATGTCCAAGAGGTATTTTCAATTTATAATAACGATAAGGTTTTTGAATTTTGTGGTATTTTACCAAAGAATAACATTAATACTGTAGCTAAAATGATTGGGCATTTTGAAAGAGACTACAATAAAAAAAGCAGGGTTAAGTGGGGAATATATTCAAAAATTGAGAATGATAAGTTGGTAGGTATAATTGAAGCGATGGATTTTAAAAAAAAGATAAACATGACTACAATAGGTTATTATTTAGCAGAAGAATACTGGGGAAGGGGTATTGCATCTGATGCTGTTGGATTATTAATCGAATTTTTATTTCAAACTGTTGGAATTAATAGAATTCAAGCTGATGTGATGCTTGCCAACGAAGCATCAAAGAAAGTTCTGTTAAAAAATGGTTTCTTAAAAGAAGGATTACTAAGACAAGCTGCCTTATGGGCAGGAAAGGGAATTGTGGATTTGGAAGTATATGGTATCGTTAGATCGGACTACGTGAAATAACGTGATATGCCAATATTTTATTTGTAGCTCCATCTTTAGTTGCTGATAGATATGCTTTTTTACCCTTACCATAAAATAAATAGGTTAAATCGAAGCCGCTGAAAAAGTGGCTTTTTTCATATTTTAATTATTTTTTAATAGTCAAAAATGTATCTAATATTAAAAAGAGAGCCTTAGAATCGTAAAATGAAATCTAGATTTTTTTAGGATCTGTGGGTTACCATAGGATATAGATAACTTAAGCTTAAAATAAATTTAAATCTGTAGTTAATAAAAGGAGTACACTTATAAGAAGACAAGATACACCCCATATTACAGAGTATAAGAATTGTTCTTTGGTATTTGTAGTTTTATAAGCCATTTCAGAGATTTCATCATTCCATTATATAACATAAATAAAAATTATATAAAACTATTCTGATAAGACCACAAATAAAAAAATATGCTACAAATAAATTCAATTTATCTTGAAAAGTTTTCTTTTTCATAATTAAATCTCCCTTCTGAAGTTTTTAAACTTGCAGGTAACGTATGTTACGGAAAAAATATTTTATTAGTTATAATATTAAGTTATATGAAATAAATGTAAACTAGTGTGTTGATACTAAAATAAAAAGATGAAAGAGAGTGAAAATTTATGGTAGAGAAAGTTTTTCATTACAGCACAGAAGATAATACAGCCGTTGAAAAAATTATTATGGATGATAATATTAATTATATTCATATGATTTTTAATAAGGAAGAAGGACTACCTGAACATTATTCGAATTCTAATGTTTATATGACAGTAATTAAAGGAGTATTATCAATACGATTAGATGAGCAAGATGTTCATGAATATAAAAGAGGGGATATACTTGAAATTCCTTATAATACAAAAATGAATGTAAAGAATCTTCATGAAGATGTTCTTGAACTAATTGTTATAAAAGCTCCAGCACCATCTAAATTTAATATATTAAAATAAAAATAATGGTTATTGAAATAGTTGAAATTTCAATAACCGTTATTTTATTGCATATACTTTCTCAATTCTTCCTTAACCTCATCAGATGCAAAAGATGCATCTACGCTGTATAGGTAAATTCTTTTGAAATCTTCTTCAGTTAAGTTTTTAACTTCACTTAATATTTTGAACTCTCTATCTAAATCTATATCTGATACAGTCATATTGTCTGTATTTACACTAATTCGTATGTTATCATCTAAGAAATCTTTTAGAGGATGTTCTGCGTATGCATTAACTGCTTTTGTTTGAACGTTGCTAGTTGGACACATTTCAAGTGTAACACCCATATCCTTTAGCATTTGATATGATTTAGCACAGTCTTTAGCAAATACTCCATGGCCAATCCTCTGAGCATGAAGCATCTCTATAGATTTAAATACATTCTCACCAATTCCAGTCTCTCCTGCATGAATTGTGATGTTATATCCGTAACTTTTAGCTAGATCGAACGCTTCTTTAAACTTTTCAGGAAAATTTAAGTTTTCACTACCTGCAAGGTCAACTGCAACAACACCTTCTCCTAAAAACTTTCTACCTTCTTCTATTACAAATACAGCATCATCAGCACTCATGTGTCTCATACAGCATAGTATTACATTTGCTTTTACGTCAAACTTATTTTCAGCTTCTTTAATTCCATCTAAAACACTTTGAACTATTTCATCAAATTTAAGTCCTTTTGCCATGTGAAATAAAGGAGCAAATCTCATTTCTATATACTTTACATTATACTTTGAAACATCTTCAAGAAGTTCATATGCAATTCTTTTGATGTTTTCCTTTGTCTGCATAACTTTATTAGATATATCGAATGTAGCTAAATATTCATCTAAAGAGTGGCACTCTTCAGGTGCTGTTATATATTTTTTTAGTTCATTTATATCATTAGTTGGAATATCTATATTATCTTTGTTAGCGATATCTAACATTGTACTAGGTCTAACACTTCCATCAAGATGACAATGTAGTTCTATTTTAGGTATTTTATTTAAATCCATCAATATCACCCCTTAACTATATTATAGGATATTGTACCATAGGAATCGGTTACATACTATGTTTTTTTGAAAGAAAATTGTGAAAAGAAATTAAAATGACTGCATACATTAGCACAAATATACAAATGGTGTATAATTTCCTTATGAATAAAAAAATTAAAATAAAAGTGTCATTTTTTTTTATATGGTGGTGTTTATATATATGAGAGCAGGAGGTGATCGAGATTTTTAGGATCCTAAGAAAAAAACAATTAAAAGAAGAAGAATTTCAAACAAACTACGAAAAATATTATCCCGTAGTATACAAACAACTATATTATTTATTAGGAAGCAATGAATTGGCAGAAGATATAACTCAAGAAGTATTTATAAAGTACTATAACACAAAAGAGGATATAGAGTTTGTAGGAGCCTGGGTATCTAAAGTCGCTACTAATTTAGCGCTTAATCACATAAGAGGGGAAAAAAGAAGGTTAAAAAGAGAAGAAAATATGTTGGAAGATATAAACAACATATTCAGTATAGAGGATCAAATATTTAGAAATGAAGAAATAAAATCGGTTAGAAATATTTTATCTAGTCTTTCAAATGAACAAAGTACATGTCTTATCTTAAAATTTTCGGGATACTCATATGATGAAATACACAATGCAACCAATATTCCTAAAAGTAATATAGGACAGATTATAGCACGAGGAAAGAAAAAGTTTTTAAAACTATATGAAGGAGAAGGTGATTTAAATGTGCTATGAAGAAAAGGTACTTCAACAGATAATAGATAATAGTTACGAAGGAGATGTAGATGAAGCATTAAGACATATAAACTCTTGTTCAAAATGTAAGCAAAAATACGACATGTTAAATTACCAAGATAAATCAATACAAAATTTATTAAATAAAGAAATAGAAATACCATTAAGACCAAATATAAATATACCCAAAAGGAGAGTTATAAATATGAACAAAAATATGAGAAGATGGACGGCCATAGCTGCAGGCGTAGTCGTTTGTGCTGGATTAGTATTTGCAGAGCCTGTTAGAGCAATGGCAGAAGATTTATTAAAGATTTTTAGAGTTCAAGAAGTAAAAAGTGTTGCTATCAGTCAGCAAGACTTGAAGGAAATTCAAGAATTATTCGAAAAAGGAAAAGGTGATCTTGAAATAGGGGAAATAGGAAATATAAGCGTTACTTCAAAAGAAAAAGCACTTCCGGCTTTAGATAATCCAACGGAAGAAATGATAAGAAAAGAATTAAAAATAGATAATATAATTAAAGCACCTAAAAATTTCAAATATGAATATGTAAATAAAATTCCAGCATCAAATATAAATATGAAACTAGATGTAGATAAAGCGAATGATTTATTAGCTTATTTGGGAGAAGATACTAAACTTCCAAAATCTTTAGATAATAAAAACTTCAATATTAGTTTTGAAGATTCGATGTCATATACAATGAATAAAAAAGAACAAGGTGATAAAAATGGAAGAGAAGATTATATACAGATTATACAAATGAAAACACCTACGATTAAAATTCCAAAAGATGTAGATGAAAAGGATTTGATAAATACACTAATTACCATGAAAATTTTACCGGATAATTTAAAAAGACAATTTGCATCTATAGATAAGTTAGAATCTACACTTGTAATACCGTACAACCCAGAATCTCAAATAAAAAAAGATATAATTATTAATGGACAAAAAGCTGTATTAATAAAAAATAAAGAAGAATCGTACTCTAATATAGGTATATTTTTTAACTATGAAGGAAACACGTATATAATAAACAGTGATTGTACAGAAAAAGAAGTATTACAAGCTGTTGAGGAGATGTTTTAATTATGGTTATACAAACTAACAATTTGACTAAACAGTTTAATGGAAAAGGTGGTTTTGCTAATATCTCCCTCTCGGTAAGAGAGGGGGAAGTTTTTAGTTTTCTTGGAAAAAATGGTGCTGGGAAAAGTACATTTGTAAGAACACTTCTAGGGATACTTCATCCAACATCTGGAGAAGCGATGATTCTAGGGAAAAAAATAGGGAATGTAGAGGTTAGAAAACAGATAGGATATCTACCTGAGCTTTTTCAATATCAAAATTGGCTTACAGGATATGAACTTTTATTCAATCACGGCCTTTTATATAAGATGGATAAGCAGGATATAAAAAAGAGAATAGAAGAAGTTCTCTTAATAATAGGACTTAAAGGTCATGAGACTAAGAAATTAAAAGAATACAGTAAGGGTATGAAGCAAAGAATAGGACTGGGTTGTGCTATTCTTTCAAATCCTAAAATACTGTTTTTGGATGAACCAACAAGTGCACTAGATCCTGTTGGAAGAAAGCAGGTTCGTGATATTATAATGGACTTAAAAAATCAAGGAAAGACAATATTTCTAAATACTCACTTATTAAGCGAAGTTGAAATAATATCAGATAGAGTTGCTATCTTAGATAAAGGTCAGATGCAAAAAGTAGGAACAATGGATGAACTAATATATTCACCAGTAATGGCTTGTGTAGAAAATATAAATGAGAATATGATAAGTGAGTTAAAAAAGTTTGATCCTATGATTAATATTGTAAATAATCAGATAGAGATACATGTTGGTGATGGAACTATTCCAATGGTTGTAAATACAATAGTTAAAAATAATGGATCATTATATATGATAAAAAGAAAAGAGAATGCACTTGAAGAATTATTTATAAATACAGTAGGAGAGGCGGACGAAAGATGAGTACAATAATAAGGCTTACATTTATTGAAATAAGAAAGAAAAAAATACTGTATTTAACGCTCGGACTTACAGCTGTTTTTTTAATATTATATGGAACTGCACTAAATTTTGCATATAAATCACTAGGATATGAAGAAGCTTTTATTAGAGCTACTTTATCAAGTCAACTTATATCTATGGGTATTTATGCTATGATATTTATAGTATCATTTTTATCTATATTTTCAAGTGTAGGAGCTATTTCATCTGAGATAGACAATGGAACATATGATGCTATACTTGCAAAGCCTATAAAAAGATACGAGATAGTTTTGGGAAAGTACATAGGAATATTATTAGTTCTCATACCTTATGTTACCTTTTTTTATTTGGGAGTAATAGGGATTAATATATTCTTTGGAAAAGGAATGATAGTTAATTTGGCATTTAACTCTATATTAAAATCATTATTAACATTGTATCTTTTACCAATTTTGCTAACATCAATAGGAATATTCTTTAGTTGCTCTATGTCAACAATGGCATCAGGGGTTATACTAGTTATAATGTATTTTTTTGGTATGGTAGGTGGTTTTTTAGAGCAAATTTCTGGAGTCATTACTATTGAAAATACAAAAGAAGCTTTAAGCAATATAGGAATTATAACTAGCCTTATTATACCGTCTGATGTAATTTACAGAAAAGCTTCTTCGCTTTTATATACCACATCATCTGGACTAAATCTAAGTATGAGTAGTTTTATGGGAAGAAATAATGAACCAAGTGTTGTTATGATGATTTATATTGTAGTTTACATATTAGTTATGATGATATTAGCTGTTAGAAAATTTCAAAGAAGAGATTTATAGAAGTATTTTGTATTGAGCAAATTTATATATTTAATTGAAAAATGAGGCTAATTAAAATGTTAGCCTCATTTTTAGGTGTGGTTGTTTAAGGTTTGTAATTTTGGAAATATATATATAATAGGAACTTTTTTATAAATATAGTTAAAATTTATAAAAATAGAACTATAATAGAGATAAAGTGAAACTTAAGAAAGAAGGGATTGAATGATAAGAGAGTTTATCAAGTATTATAAACCTCATAGAGCTTTATTTATACTCGATTTTACATGTGCATTTGTAATGTCTTTAATGGATCTTGTATTTCCAATATTCACAAAGAAAATAATCGACGATTTATTGCCAAGTGGGAATATACAAAGGATTATGTACTTTGGAATAATACTGTTAACACTGTATATAATAAGAGCCATACTTCAGTTTGTAATAGACTATTGGGGACATACTCTAGGAGTTAGAATAGAGTACGATATGAGAAGGAAATTATTTAAGCATATAAACAATCTTTCGTTTTCATATTTTGATAACGTAAAAACTGGACAGATAATGTCAAGACTTGTAAACGATCTAAATCAAATATCAGAACTTGCACATCATGGACCAGAGGATTTGTTTATAGCATTGATTACATTTATAGGATCATTCTGTATAATGCTCACATTAAATGTGAAAATGACGCTGGTAATATTCTCTATAATGCCTATAATGCTTACATTCGCAATTATTAAAAATAGAGAGTTAAAAAAATCATTTAGAGATTTAAGGGTTAAGATTGGAGAGATAAATTCTCAAGCGGAAGATTCTATATCTGGAGTAAGAGTTGTAAAGGCTTTTAATAACGAAGAATATGAAGAAGATAAATTCGATATAGGAAATAAAAGTTTCAAAGATACAAAACAAATATCATACAAGGTGTTGGGACAATTTTTTAGTGGTATAACATTTTTTTCAAACACTATAAGTCTTGTAGTACTAATGTATGGATCATATCTTATATACAATAATGAATTTACAATAGGTGATTTAATAGGATTTTTATTATACGTATCTATGTTTTTACAGCCAATACGAAAGATAACTACATTAATCGAAAATTATCAAAAAGGCATGGCAGGCTTTGCAAGGTTTATGGAGGTTATGGATATAGAACCTGAAATTCAAGATAAGGAAGATGTAATAAATGTTGATAAATTAAAAGGGAATATAGAATTTGAAGATGTAGGCTTTGGATATAATAACAACAAAAGTATACTTACAGGAATAAATATGAGTGTTAAATCAGGACAAACTATAGCAATAGTAGGGCCTTCTGGTGCTGGAAAGACTACTCTTTTAAGATTAATACCTAGATTTTATGAGGCAACAAGTGGAGATATAAAGATAGATTCAATAAATATAAAGGATATGAAAATAAGTGATTTGAGAAAAAATATAGGGGTTGTAGAACAAGATGTATTCTTATTTTCAGGTACTATAAAGGAAAATATACTTTATGGAAAACAAAATGCAACAGATGAAGAGATAGTAGAAGCTGCTAAAAATGCCAATGCACACGAATTTATATCAGCGCTTGAAAATGGATACGATACCTACATAGGACAAAGAGGAGTCAAATTATCTGGAGGGCAAAAACAAAGAATTGCTATAACTAGGATATTTCTTAAAAACCCTCCTATATTAATATTAGACGAAGCTACGTCTGCACTCGATACTCAAACAGAAAGAATTATCCAAAAATCTTTATATGATCTTTCTAAAAATAGAACTACTTTAGTAATAGCTCATAGGCTTACAACTATTAAGAATGCAGATAAGATAATAGTACTTACTAATGATGGAATAACAGAGTGTGGAAGTCACGAGGAACTTATAGATCAAGAGGGAATTTATAGTGATCTTTATAAGTTGCAGTTTGAGGATATATATGAATATTAAAAAAAAAACAAAAAAAAAAAAAAAAAAAAAAAAAAAAAAAAAAAAAAAAAAAAAAAAAAAAAAAAAAAAAAAAAAAAAAAAAAAAAAAAAAAAAAAAAAAAAAAAAAAAAAAAAAAAAAAAAAAAAAAAAAAAAAAAAAAAAAAAAAAAAAAAAAAAAAAAAAAAAAAAAAAAAAAAAAAAAAAAAAAAAAAAAAAAAAAAAAAAAAAAAAAACAAAAAAAAAAAAAAAAAAAAAAAAAAAAAAAAAAAAAAAAAAAAAAAAAAAAAAAAAAAGAGGTTTTTTTGTTAGGATTCTTATCTCATTGATCTTAATAAGATGGGGAGGATTAATATGAAGAAACTAAGAAAAAAAATAAAACGAAACGAATTTGTAACTACTATAGAGATAGAACCACCAAAGTCGGGGAGTTCAGAATCCGAAATAGATAGAATACAAAAGCTAGCTAATTTAATAGATGGAGTTAATATACCAGATAATCCTATGGCGAATATGAGAATGAGTCCTATAGCTTTAGGAAGTATAGTACAAAGTAAGCTTGATATTGAAGCTATATTTCACTTTGCATGTAGGGATAGAAACATTCTATCTATTCAATCAGAATTACTTGGAGCCAATGCTTTAGGGGTTAAAAATATATTAACATTAACAGGTGATAAACCAGAAATTGGAGATCATAAAAATGCAACTGGAGTATTTGATATTGATTCGATAGGTCTTACTCAAGTTGTATCTAAGTTAAACGATGGATTTGATTTTAGTGGAAATGAACTAGAAGAAAAAACTGATTTTTTCATTGGAGGAGTAGTAAATCCGTGCAGTGATGATTTAGAAAAAGAGATAGATAAGTTTCATCAAAAGATAGAAAGTGGAGTAAACTTTTTCCAAACTCAGCCTGTATTTGATATTAAAAAACTAGAGAAATTCACAAAAAAAGTTGAACATGTAGATGTTCCAATATTATATGGGCTTATGCCTTTAAAATCTGTAAGATTTGCAAAGTATCTAAACAACAATGTGCCAGGAATAGATGTTCCGCAAAAACTGATAGATAGACTTGATAAAGATGGGAAAAAAGAGACTTTAAATATATTAAAAGAGACATACTTAAATATAAAGGGTGTATCAAAAGGGGTACATATATTCCCAATGAAGGATTATGATTTGACTTTAGAATTATTACAGGGGTGATAAATATGACTAAGATATTAGAAAAAGTATTAGTGTTTGATGGTGCCATGGGAACTATGCTACAGGAAGACGGATTAAAGGCTGGGCATTGTCCTGAACTTATGAATGTAGATTATCCAGATAAGGTTATTAAAATACATGAAAAATATTTAAAGGCAGGGGCAGATGTTATAACTACTAATACATTTGGAGGAAGTAGTGTAAAACTTAAAGAATATAACCTTGAAGATAGAGTGTATGAGATTAACTCAAAAGCAGTAGAAATAGCTAGAAAAATAGCTGACAAATATAATAAATATGTAGCTGCATCTGTTGGACCTACGGGAAAGTTTGTAGAACCTATAGGAAACAGTAGTTTTGATGATATATACGAAATATTTAAAGAACAAATAAACGCTTTGGCAAGTAAAAATCCAGACTTTATACTTCTTGAAACATTCAATGATTTAGGAGAGATAAGAGCAGCTCTTTTAGCAGCAAAGGATGTATGTGATATACCCGTTATATGTACACTAACTTATGAAGGAGATAGAACATTAACAGGGGTTAGCCCAGAATCGGCAGCTATAGTATTAGAATCTTTAGGTGCTAGTGCTGTTGGAGTAAACTGCTCGGGAGGACCAGAGGAGTTACTGGAAGTTACTAAAAAGATATGCAAAACTACTTATTTACCTGTTATAGTTCAACCGAATGCAGGGCTTCCAATTATCAAAGATGGAAGTATACATTATCCATTAGATGGGGAAAGTTTTATACAAAAAATTGAGCCTTATTTTGAAATAGGGGTTAACATATTCGGTTCATGCTGTGGATCAACTCCTGAGCATACTAAGTTTATAAAAGAAAGAGCTAAGGATTTTAAGATTGTAAAAAGAGATGTAGAACAAGTATCAATACTTGCAAGTAGAGAAGAAGTAGTAAATATAGGGAAAAACTATATTCCCAAAATAATAGGAGAGAGAATAAATCCTACAGCAAATAAGAAATTAGCTCAAAAAATAAAAGCTGGAGATTTTTTAATAGCTCAAGATGAGGCACAGATTCAAGTTTTAAATGGAGCACATATGATAGATGTAAATGTTGGAGTTGATGGAATAGACGAAGTAGAAGTTATGAAAAATTTAGTAAACTTGATTCAAAAAAATGTAAATTCACCTCTATCTATTGATTCTACGAATAAAGACGTTTTAAAAGAAGCTTTAAAAAACTATCATGGAAAAGCTATAGTAAACTCTGTTAATGGAGAAGAAAAAAGCCTCGAATCTATACTTCCTCTAGTCAAAAGATATGGAGCTGGGGTTATATGTCTTACTCTTGATGAAAATGGAATACCGAATAGTGTAAAAGAAAGACTTGAAATAGCTAAGAAAATAGTAGATAGATGTATTAAGTATAAGATACCAAAAAAAGATATATACATAGATCCTTTATGTATAAGTGTATCTACAGATAATAAAGCAGCTATTGAGACTTTAAAGAGTATAAAAATTATAAAGGAAGAATTAGATGTAAATATAGTGCTAGGTGTTAGCAACATATCATTTGGACTTCCAAGTAGAAGCAAGTTAAATAGTTCATTCTTTATCAATGGCTATTTTAAATGGTCTAGACCTTGCAATCCTCAATCCATTAGATGAAAATATTATGAATTCTTATCAGGCGGCATCACTTTTATCAGATCGAGATAATAATGCTAGTAATTATATAAGTTTAAACAGTAAAAAAAGCATTTCAAAAATTGAAATAGATGAATCAAATGATATTATATCAGTGGAGCAACTTAAAAAATGCATAGTAAATGGATCATATAAGGCATTAGATATAGCTAAAAAACTTATAGATGAAAAAATAGATAGATCAGAAATAATAGATGAGGGCTTGATAAAAGCACTAGATATAGTCGGTCAAAAATTTGAAAACAAAGAGTATTTCCTTCCCCAACTAATGCTTAGTGCAGAAATAGTTAAAAAGATATTTGATATTATAAAGTCCACCTTAAGCTTCGAGATTAAAAGTAAGGGAACTGTAGTTATAGGAACTGTTAAAGGAGATGTACACGATATAGGGAAAAACATGGTAGCCGTTATGCTAAGATCGCATGGATACAATGTAGTGGATCTAGGAAAGAATGTGTCTGCTGATAAGTTTTTAAAAGTAGCTAAAGAAGAAAGAGCAGATGTAATATCGTTAAGCGCTCTTATGACTACTACTATGACTGAGATAGCTACTACTATAGATTGTATAAGAAAAGAACTTCCAAATATTAAAATAATAGCTGGAGGCGCAGTAGTCACAGAAGAATTTGCAATAAAATCGGGTGCCAATGGATATAGTGAAGACGCAGTTGGTGCTGTTAAACTTGTAGATTCATTAATATGATATATGGAGATATTTTATGGACGTAAATGTTTTATATAATTTTAATATAGATAAAGAGATAGACAGTATATGCCAAAGAGTAGATGAACTAAGAGGATTGGAAGATGATGTTTTAGAAATTAAAAAATATATAAAGCCTTGTATGTATTATAAAGATATTAATATAAAAAGCATAGAAAAGGATAAGGTAATACTAGATGAAATACAGATAAACAGTGCTTATTTAGCAAAAGGGCTTTTAGGATGTCATAAGGTTACTCTGATAGCTCTTAGCATAGGAGATGAGCTACCTAAATATTCACAAGAAAAATACCTAAATTCAGAGCTCAAAAAAAGTTCAATAGCTGATATCTTAGGTTCATATGCAGTTGAGATATTAATAGATAAATTTCATAACTATCTTTTAAATAAAAATCTTTTAAAAGGGGTTCATTCTTCTTTAAGATTTAGCCCGGGATATGGAGATTTGGATTTGAAATATCAAAAGAATATAGTAGATATATTAAAGACCCATAAAGATATAAATGTAAGTTCAAACTATTTGCTACAGCCTGTAAAATCAGTAACTGCAATTATAGGGTGGTCATATAAAATAAAAGAAAATAATTATCCAAACGGATATAAAAGTAAAATGTGTAAGGGTATAAATACATGTTCAAACTGTAGAACTTGGGCATGTAAAAAATAAAGGGGGATTTAATATGAAACAAAATATTGTAGTTGAAAGCTTTACAATGGATCACACTAAGGTAAAAGCTCCATTTATAAGAAAGTGTGGAAGAATTCAAACTCCTAAAGGAGATATAATAAGCAAGTTCGATTTAAGATTTACTCAGCCCAATAAAGAGGCTATTCCAACTGCATCACTTCATGCTATAGAGCATTTAATGGCTGGATTTATAAGGGAAGAACTAGATGACGTTGTAGATTTATCCCCTATGGGATGTAGAACAGGATTTTACCTTATATTAGTTGGAGATGTAGATGAAGAAACTGTTTTAAAAGCACTTATAAACAGCCTTGAGAAAGTGGTAGAAGCTAATGAAATTCCAGCAGTTAATGAAATACAGTGTGGGAACTATAGGGATATGTCTTTATTTGGAGCTAAGGAATATGCTAAGGGAGTTTTAGATAAACTTAAATTATAAAAATGGGGGCTTATGATAAGCCTCATTTTTATTTGTAAGGCATGTTTCAGAGCCTATAGAGTTATTCTTTTACTGCTCCAGACATTAAACCACTAAGCAAATACTTATTTAAAAATATTACAATAATAACTGGGGGTAAAATTGTAATAACTCCTGCTGCACTCATCAATCCATAATTAATAGTACTTTTACCGACAAATTGTGTAATAAGAACTGTTAATGGTTTAGTCTTCAAAGGTGCAAATATAAGAGGTAATAAAAAATTACTCCAAGTAGTCAAAAATGTAATTACTGAAACAGCAATTACTCCTGGTAAAGCTAAGGGCAATATAGTCAATAATGATCTGAATCTTGAAGCTCCATCTATTAAAGCAGCTTCCTCTAGCTCTATAGGAATACTATTAAAAGAGTTCCTCATTAACAAAACAGCTAATGGTGAAAATGTTGCTGAATAAATTAAAGTAATTCCTATTTGAGTATCCAATAAGCCGAGCTTAGCTATTATTTTATATAAGGGTATTATTACAGAATAAGCAGGTAAAGCCATTGTTATAATAAGCATATAAAATACTAACTTTTTACCTTTAAATTCAAATCTAGAAAATGAATATCCGGAGATAATAGATACAATGCACACATTAAAAGTTGTGATTCCTGATGATATAAAACTATTAATTAATGATTTTTTAAATTGAATCCAAACTGCAGTACCTTCTTTTCCTAACCCAAACAATAATTTATAATTGTCTAAACTAATAGGTGTAGGTAAATACTTTATAGGAGCAACCATCAGTTCTTTATTTGATAATAAACTAGTGCGTAAAGCCCAATATATAGGGGTAAGTGACCAAATTAATATGATTATTATAGTTAAATAATTTCCTGTTTTTCTTTTCATACCCTCTCTCCATTCTTTTGTAATAATGAATAAACTATTGTAAATCCTAAAGCAATTAAAGTAATAATAATTGATAAAGCCATTCCTAAACTTAATTTCAGTTTGCTAAAGGTAATTAGATAATTTTGGATTAATATAGAACGAGTATCTAAATCTGTTCCTGTCAAAACATAAATTTCATCAAACATATGCATTGCAGAAAAAGTTCCCTTGGTTAAAACTATTGCTATTGCAGGTTTTAATAAAGGGAGTGTAATATATCTAAAGATTTGTATCCTATTCCCACCATCTATTTTTGCTGATTCATATACCTCTTCTGGAATAGCTTGAAGATTTGCCAATATAATTATAGCTGATAAAGGAATCATCTTCCATATATGAACGAGGGTAACTAGAATTAAAGTTATTTTTGTTTTTCCTAACCAAACCTGAAATTCATTAATAAAACCAAGCTTAAATAATATATCATTTAATAAACCATAAGAAGGGTGATAAATCCATCTCCAAATGATTCCATTTACAACAGGAGGAAGTGCCCACGGAAGAATTACAATAGCCAATAGAAGTCCTCTACATTTAACTTGATTTTTAATTGCTAACGCAATTAAAAGCCCACCTATCATTTCTGCTGTAACTGCAAGTACATAATATATCCCACTATTTTTAATACAGTGTATAACATCTTTATTCTTAAGTAAGTTAATATAATTAGAAAAACCAACAAATCTTACATCGTTGGGGTTTTGTAAATTAATTGATTTAAAACTATCTATAGTGGTAATTATTAAAGGGCAAAAAATAAATACTACCATAATTATTACTAATGGAGCAATCAATAAATAAGGCATTTTGCTTTTGTTAAAATTCATATATTCCTCCTGTTTTAAAGTTTGTTATCCATAAAAAGGTTACAAGTTTTCACTTGTAACCTTTTTAATATATTAAGGGATTATAAAAATTCGTTCTGTGGATAGCGTTGATGGAAGAACTAAACTTGCAACTATTTTAAGCAACAGAGTCGTTAGACTTGTTGGCGACATGAGTCAGTGCGTAGCAACTAGACGAATTTTTTATTTATTATCTTTTGCTACTTCTCTTGCCTTGTCAGTAATTTGTTTAATTCCATCATCAAGACTTATAGAGCCTTTTGCCATTTGATTCATTATTGTAGCAGCTTCAGTTCTAAAATCTGAATACCATGTAGGAGCACCTTGAGGGAATAAATTTTCAATAGTAGGTAATACTTTTGAAATTGTTTCTCCACCAGGTAAATTTCCTTCATTATTTAATTCTGAAACAGTACTTAGATGATTTGGGAATATACCCATATCAAGGAATAATTTCTTCACATTTTCAGGTTTATTTAACCATTTAATAAACTCTGCTGCTGCTTCCTTATTTTCTGATGCAGCTGGAATACCTAGTGCTTCTTGTAAACCGTATGTTCTGCTCTTTCCATGTACACCTGGTACTGGGATAACTTCAACATCATCAGCAATTTTAGATTTTTCTGGATTCTTATAAAGAGTAATATTACCTGACCATCCAGCTAAATCAATAGCAGCATTTCCTTCTTTAAATACTTCAACTACTTCTTTACCTTCTAATCCTACTGATGCAGGATCTATTACCTTATATTCATGTAACCCTTTCATAAGGAATTCCATAGCTTTATATCCAGGAGAACCCTTTTTATCAAATAGAGGTTCGAAATTTTCATCAAATAATTCTCCTCCATAAGCTTTAGTTAATAAGAACCATGGAGTTGTTGAAGCGGTTGTAGCTGAAAATGGTACTGTTATAGGATATTTACAAGCACCGCTTTCTTTAATCTTAACTGCAGCTTCTAATAATTCATCTGGAGTTTCTGGATTTTCAGTAATTCCTGCTTCTTTAAAATATTTCTTATTTAAGTATGTAAGTCTAAAATCATTATAAATAGGTATTGCATAATAATCATCTTTATAACCAAACATATTAATAGTTGAAATATCACTATAGAAATCATCATCAAAATATTTTTTAAGAGGTTCAAACCAACCATTATCAGCATATGATGGAACTCTATACCATGATACTTCAGTTAAATCTGCTGGTGATACTCCAGCTGCAAAAGAAGTGAAAAGTTTATCATGCATACTTTCCCAATCAGTTATTTCAAGATTAACCTTAATTCCTGTTTCTTTTTCAAATTCGTCCAACATTTCTTGTGGAAAACTATACCAAGGTGGTAAAAGTGCTGTAATTTCAGTTCCCTCAAATTTCTTATCATCGCTATTATTTTGATTATCTTCTTCAGAAGTAGACTTCTGACAACCAATAAATACTAGTGATAATGATATTATTAATATAATACTTAATAGTAGCGAAAAACTTTTTTTCTTAAACATATAAATTCCTCCCAGTTTTAGATTAATGTTTAGTACTATTAATCTGGACAAATTCAAAATCTACATATTTTAACATTTATGCAGAAATAAATTTGTTTTGACATATTATTACAAGTTTCGGCCCGCTACCAACCATTATAATGTTCTGAAAATAGATTGTCTAATAGATATTTTAAATACTTTTATTATAAAATATAAAATTTACAAATAAGAAACTGGTATTTAGCATAATGTAAATTAGCCTATGATTTTGTAGTGAAATCATAGGAGGAATCAATGTTATGGAATATGTAGTTTTATAATGTTCAATTCTTGTATAGTGGAAAAATGAATTTCATGTAAGAAAGGATGATTGTAAATATTTTTGATAGAATCGGATGATAGAAAATACAAAAGAGAAAAGGAGGAAGACATTCCTCGCAAGAATGATAGAACCTGTAATTAAATATATGGCAAAATACCCATACCTTTGAAGCCTATACTTTAGAAAAAATTTAGTTATTAAACTAATAAATATCTATTATTATTTTTTTCGTGAATAGTTTTTATTACACTCCCTTATATCCATATCTTCTAAATAAGCGTATATCTTAGCAGGTAGTTTAAATATTTTAGTTGTAAAAAAGTAAACGATATATATTAAAAAAAACATACCTATAAGTTGATATATAGTCGAAATATTCATAATAAGACCTCCTCGTAGTGTATAAAATTCCATCTATCAAACAATAATAGAGTAATATTGAAAAAACAGTAAGAGGTGGAATTTTATGAATAAAATTTTATTATTTATAATATATGTAGTTCCTATAACTATAATTTTAACATATAAAAATAAAAATAAATATATATTTACACTAATGTATGCATTGACTGTTTCATCTATTTTTGTAATGAATAGGAATATTGATGATAGCATACAAGCAATTAAATATAAAAATAATGAAATAGTGAATATGATAAGTGTGCAAAATATTAACAAGAAAACAGATGATGAAAAAAATAAAGAACAAAATCTTGCATGCAAACAAAAATCAGATGAGAAGATAAATCTTAATGAAGAAAATTTAGATGAAGAAACTAACGATGATAAGAATCAGGTAGCTGTTTTGAATATTAAGAAAACGGAATATAACGATGTAGACCAAGACGAAGTAAGTTTAGTAGATAGTTCAAATAACAAAAATGATGAAGACAACAAAGAGGAAGTTGATGAGTTACAAATATTTAACGATTTTAAAAAAGAAATACAGGATATAGAGAAAAAAGGTCTTGTTCCACTTAGAAAATGCTACGGTGTTTTAAAAAAAATGCAAAAAGGCAAGGCCAATATGGATGAGTTATTGAAAGAGGCTAAAATGAGCAGAGAAAAATGCCAGCAAGTAGAGATAATGTATAGAGATTTGAAGGTACCTAAATTAAAAAATGAAGAGAATATGAAGCTTTTAGAAGATGCAAAGCTAGATATGCAAAAGGCTTTTTATATAAGAAAGAAGGCCATGGATTATGGCATAGAGTTTGTAGATAATAAGAATCCAAAGTATATTTTAAAAATAAAAGATAATTTAAAACTATCTGATAAATTAGTCCATAATTGTGTAGATAAGATGAATACGGTTAAGTCTAATTTAAAAAAATAGTAAGAGTCTTTTTGTACTTGATTTTTATATTAAAATAGACAATAATATAGTAAGTGGTTTTATTTAAAGGTTCGTTTTATGGAGGTAGTATATGAAGAAATTAAACATTTGTATAGATATAGACGGAACAGTTACTGATCCATATTATTTTATTGAATATTTTAACGATCATTTTAATAAAGATTTAAAAGAAGAAGATATGAATACATGTAAACTAGAAGATTTATATGAGGCTACTCTTGAAGAAATACTTGAATTTTATACTCATAAAGGTTATGATATACATCTTAGTGCAAATGCACTAGATTCAGCTAGCGACATTATGCATGAGCTTAATAAAAAGCACAATCTGTATTTTGTAACTGCTAGAAATGAAGGATTAAAGGATGTAACAGAGGAATGGATGAGAGTTAATAATTTTCCTAAAATAGAGGTATATTACTTAGGTGGCTATTATAAGGTAGATAAAGCGAGAGAGCTAGATTGTGATTTATTCATAGAAGATAACCCTGAAAATACTGAAGACTTAGCAAATTCAGGAATAAAAGTTCTTTTGATGGACGCAAATTATAATAAGCATATAGATCTAGAGAATGTAACAAGAGTTATGAACTGGAACGAAATAAAAAATATAATAGATGTCATGTCTTTATCCGAAAGCTAAGATAAGAATTGTATAGCTTCTGGATTAACGCAACTACAAATTCACCTGGATAAAAAAACTCCATCTGAATTAAGTTTCATTTTATAGGAGGGGAAATTTTGATAGAGATAACTTTTGAAAATAAACAAGGCTCAAAAACGGTTAAAAGTGAATCAGTAGAAGAAATATTGACTGTTAAGGCCGATTTTGGATATGTAAAAGACATATCAGATTCTATAAATCAAAAAGATATTATGGTATTTGATTGTAAATTAGATAAATCTGTTTTTAAATTTGAATTCCTAGAGGAAGAAGAATATGAACAGTATGATGTAGATCAAGACGAGTACTTACAAGTTCTATTTGAAGATATAAAAATGTACTTAAAAGAAATCTGTGATGATGTAGCAGATGATCTTCAAGAAGAATACAAGTATGAAGATATAAAATGCAAATATGAAATTTACGATTTAGATGAAACTTTTACAGATGTTAAGTTTGTAATTTGTATTTCATTTAAAAATATAGAAACTGCAAAGCTAGTAGATCTAGCTAGAATAGTTTCAAAAAGACAATTAAAAGGTTCTTCAAAGTATTTCAACTAGAAAATAGGTATCTCTTTAGAGATGCCTATTTTTTATGATTGTAATTATAGTTATCTGCTTAGCCCAAAATTAATGGCATCAAAATACCGTTCATGCATTAAATATTTTTAATAAAACTAAGCATTACACCTTATTCAATATCCTGAAAGTTCTAAACTCCCTACGGTCAGACAACGAACTTTCTTAACGGATATTGAAACACTGTAATTCTAGTTTTATACAAAAATATTTAAATCATTCTCTAATATTTTAATACCCTTAATTTTGTAAGTGTAGTAATGGTTGTAGAATATATACTATTATTTGATATATAGTTTTAATACCTACATAAAACCAAAAAAATAGCTATCTAGGTTTTGTCTGTACGAAATCTAGTTAGGTAATATTTTTATTGACTTGTATTTAAATGGAAATCAATTAAAGTGATTTGAACTTTTATAGTAATGTATAGTTATTGTGAAATCATATAAGTAGAAAGGTGGTCTTAATGTGAAGAATAAGATAAAAGCTGAAAATTTGATATTTTTAATGTCAATTACTTTTTATATGATTCTTACAACTTCGTATACTAATGCTTTAGGGAATTATATATTAGAATTTATAGGGTTAAGGCCATGGACTGGTGACTATAGTGGAGAGCATTTAACTATAATATTATTTTGGAATACTATTTATGATATGCGTATATCGAGTAGGAAAGTATGTTATAGACAGTCCTTTTTATAGAAACGATGGAGCAGAATCTATTAGTTTCTATAATTTTAATGGAAAGAGAGCAATCTTAGAGTTAAAAGGGAATTAGACTAAATCATTTTTATTAAATCAAGATAATTATAATCCCGAATTATTCATGAAGCTTAAAAATAAAAATACATATCCAATAAAAACGCTAAAATATGAAAATCAGTTCTAAATTATCTTAAATAAGCCTACAAAATTCTGATATTTAAGATAAAACCATGATTATTAACCAAAGAAGTTTAAAATTAGATATAACTATCCCTTGTTTATAATTGTTTAAAAAATTAGTATTAAATGTAATCGTTATACAAACGATGGCAATAAATCAATCCGCTGAAATAATTTAGCAAAAAACTTTTCATATGGATAACTACTGCAAAGTTTGAATTCAAAATATCTACTTGAAGTTACAAACCGACCTGCGATTTTAGTTAGTATTATTCGCAAAGTATGTATTCGTTTGGGTATTTTTTCTTGTGAAAAACATAATCGTCTCATAAGATTATTTAAATTATAAGCTAGTACTATTTGTATCATACGGTTAGCATTCGTCATGTAAGATGAATGACTCAGTGTATCCATACCGAAATAAAGCTTTGTTTTTTTTTTATGAAATTTCCCATAGAACCACGTTTACTATAGAATTTCATTACATCTTTAGGGTCGGCATCCATAGAAGTAGCTATAAAAACACAGTTTGGTAAAAGTTCTCCTGCTTTTCGTTGAATCTTAAAGCAGACTCTTCGTTCTATATCCCAACTATTTGCACAGTACATGAACTCACCATAAGTAGTATGAGATTTAGAATAATATGAACCAAATTCATCATGAGAATCATATAAATATTCTTTGATTATCAATGAAAGCTTAGCATTTGATTTTAATCTTATAGCGTAAGGAACATCATGTTCTTCACCTAATTTATAAAACTCGGGTTTAGCAAATCCACTATCAGCACGGATTATGCAATATACATCTGTGTAGTGCTTTTGTAATGATTGATAACAGACCCCCTGAAAGAAACAACATTTCTAGAAGTATAAACATTTTCGCTTCTAAGTTCTGCTTTTATAAGAGCTCCTGTAATTCCATCAAAAAGAAGTAGTGGATGAAAATCTGTAGAACTATAATGATAGTTATAAGAAGAACCATGCTGTTTACCATAAATTTGAATTTCAGTAGAATCAATGTCAAAGACAATATGCTCAGGTCTTTTTATTTCATAAGCACGATTAAGAAGTTCAAAGTTAATTGAATTCATTATTTTAAATGGGTGCTTGTTTAACTCATTACATCTTCTTGAAATGGTTGGTTGGGAAGCTAGTTTGGTAACGTCTAAAATTTCTTTGAAAACTGGATGAATCGAAAGTTCATCAGAAGCATCATCTGTATGGTATACAGCAATAAATTTATATATATTTTGTAAAATAACATTATAGTTATTGTAAGTAAAGTGAAATTTAGATTCTTCAAAAGAGTAAAGTATTCCTTAATGAGTTTACTAAAACCAACTTTTTCATCAAAACATCTATAAGCAAGAAGTCCTGAATCTGATGATAAATTGCCACCATTAAAATTAATAGAAATTTTATTATTGAAATTAAATAAATTAACTTGTAAACTAGTCATAGATAAGAGCTCTCTTTCTTTTGATAGATTTGGTTTGGTCACTTAAATTGTATCAAATTTAGAAACTCTTTTCTTTTATTTTTTGCAATTATATATATCACCTAATGGGTGACATAGAGATATCTCTAGAACAATTGGATTTAGCGTGGTTTAATTACTTTTATCAGAGTTTATGAATAATTAAGGTTTTATTATAAATTATAGCTTTAGTAGCTTAGTTTAATATGATATCATATTAAATATCATAGGTATATTATACTGAGGAGAGGGGAAAATGATAAATAAAAGAATTTCCGTAAAATATATAGAATATAAAAGAATAACAAATATTAAAGATTATTATAATGTTAGTCGTGATCGATGGAAAAATGCAGTAAATTGTTTTAATAACAAGGATTATTTTGCAGCACTGTATTTAGCTGGATATAGTATAGAATGTTTATTAAAATATGTAATCATTCAAAAATCATTTAATGGTGAAGATAAACAAAATAACGGATTAAATTTACCTGAAGCATGTAAAAATGATAAAAAATATAAAGCTTTATCCAATCCTAATCATAACATTTCAAAACTTATAAATTTAGGAAATGATACAAGTATTTTTGTAGCACCAAAAGAATCAGAATTTAAAAGCATTATTGAATGGAAAAGTGAATGGCGATATGCAATCAATCATAATATTAATAGTGAGGACATTGCAAAAGTATTTTTAAGCGAAGCTATAGAGTTGAGTAAACAATTAAAGGATAATGTAAATGATTTGAAAATAAGTGAATTTAAAATGATTGATAAGGATGTGAGTTAAATGTATTTTTTAGCATCTCTTAATGAAATAAAAAATGCATTAAATGATTTCGATATAAATAAATATTATATTGAAATAGATATGAATGGCGCATTAATTATAAATTTAAAACCTGAATATGAATATATTATTAATGAAATTGAGGATAAAATAGCACAAATAGATTCTATCAGAACTACAGATAATGTATATACACAAAAAGAATTATTTTATCCTGTAAAAAGAATTACAGTAGATGAAGATGAGGATGAAGAAACTTTAAAAAAATTTAAAAATAATCAAGTCATCAAAGCTAAGTATACACAACAATTGAACACATGGAATCCAGGATTATTTATCCATCAAAAAGAAAATAAAGTAAAAAGAGTAGCTTTTTATTCTTATAAAGGTGGTGTCGGTAGAACTACAGCGTTGGCTATTGTTGCACGCTTACTTGCAAAAGAAGGTCTTAAAGTAGCTGTAATAGACCTAGATTTAGAAGCCCCTGGACTAAATAGCTTACTTTTAACTAAACCACGAATATCTCCTTTTGGTGTAGTAGATTATTTATATCATGCACCATGGATTAAAGATACTATGGATGAAAAAAGATTTATATCTCAATATATCATAAGAGAAGATGTACCAAGAGGCAATGCAAAGCCAGGTCAAATTATTTTAATGCCTGCTGGGGGAACAATTATTGACGATGATTCTTCTTACAAAAACCTATTTGACGATAAAATTAGAATTGTTTTAGAACCTAATTATTTAAAAAAATTATCTTACATAGATTTCGATTTGTATGTAAGACAATCACAAAATACATTTAATTATTTATTAGAAGATATAGAAAAATACACAAAAGCAGATATTATTTTAATAGATGCTAGAACAGGATTTTCAGATGTTAGCGGTGCTTTATTAAATGAATTTAGTGATGTTGTATCTATTCATGTTCAAGATAATAAACAAAATATAGAAGGTATTAAATTTATATGTGATTATATTAATAAAGATAAATTAAAAACCGATACAATTTGGTCTTATACTAAAACTCCTAAAAATTATGACGTGAAATTTGGACAATTAAATAAAACCCTTTCTAAATGTATATATCATAATGAAAATGATTCTATTGAAACGCTAAATTATCTTCACTATGATAATCATTTAGAAGACATAGATGCTCATACCCTATCCGAATATATTGATAACGATAGAATTTCTATGGCATATAAGATTTTAATGGACCAAATAAGAACTATGACAGGTTTAGATAAAAAACTATCTACTTATATAAGTACAGAAGATAGAAAACATATGATAGCTGACTTTAAAGATATGATATCCAATGATTTTAATAAAGAATATATTTCCAAAAGATTCTTAGTTCAAGACATAGAACTGTTTATAGGATTTCCTGGTAGTGGTAAGAAAACCTTTAAAAGGTACATGAAATCTATATATAATAAAGATATTCAAATAGAAGATATTAAAGATATTTTAAATATCGAAAATATCTCATATAAGCTTTTAACCAATGCTATGTTTTTAGATTGGTCTTATGAAGAAGCTTCTCAAGGAGTTTGTAAATGGCTTCTTCAATCTGATGTGTTTTTTAATTGGATTATTAATAATAAAAAAATTTCACCAAAAATTCAAAAAGAAAAATTTGAAAACATAAGAAAAATGCCAGAATATGAATTACCTACTGAATTAAAAGAATTTATATTAAATTTAGTATTCGGCAAACTTGATAATTTTTTTGATATAGATATATTCCATTTTATATTTAATACCTTAACCTATAGAAAATCTTATGTTTTACCTAAAGATATTATTGAAGGTGTCAAAGCCTATTTAAAATACTCGATTGAAAACAATATAAATAATAAAACTACCAAACCTTTATTTAATACAGCAGATTTTATTATTAAAAAGCCATCAAAAACATTTGATGTTATTTCCGAACAAAAAAAACATTGGCTTTGGGAATTTGATAAAAGAATATATGACCTTATTTTAGCATATAAAAACATGAAAACTTCATTAAAATATCCTTTAAAATCACATACAAAATATACGTTAGAAGAAACAAAAAATGTATTTATGAAGGAATTTATAAAAAAATCTAATTACAATGAATCTGATTTTGAAGATGTTTTTAATAAATCTTTAATCCTTAATATATTTAAAATTGAAGATAACAGTATGTTTAGTTTCGATAATAATATTATTACTATTTCTCCAGTATATAATCTGATAGATTAAAAAAAGGTGGTTATCTCAAAATGAGGTAGCCACCTTTTTATACTATATTTATGTGCATTATATTATTATTTGTTTTATCAGTTACATCTATAATTTTTATAGTTTTATCCATGTTAGTTTTGAATTCTCCTAATATACCTCAAAATACTCTAAATGATTCTTCTTGTAAAATATTTTTATTCTACAGTTGTAAACTTTTTAATAGTCAAAATGAATGATATTTTAAATACATGAAGAAAAAAGATATTTTATTGTAAGTTTTTTGATATAGAAAACTTTTCAAAAGCAGTAAGGGAGCATTGGGGAGTAGAAAACGGATTGCATAGGCATCTAGAATTTACATTTAAAAATGATAAGATATAAGTTATCGTTAAATTTTGAAAAAGAAATAGAAAGAATCTTTAAATTTTTAAATACTGAGGATTTGAGAAAACTAACTTCTAAGCAGTTGTAAAATTTTAACACATAGATTTAAATCAGGAAATAAATAAAGTTTCATAAGTTTATACTGTTAATTTCAAAAAAATCTTGACAAATAGTTTATTTGAATATAAAATCAGTGTTAAATAAATTTTAAAAAAATAGTTGAGGAGAGATGAAGAATGAATAATTTATTAAATATAAAAAATAGTTTCTTTTTTAATAGTAAATTTAGATAGGGTTTGTGTCTAGTTTTAAATAAAAACATAGATGCAAGCCCCAGATTCGTATAAAAACGAAATCTATTAAACATTTAGGGTTTGTATCTATGTTGGCTATTAAATTTGAAAAATTATTCATTCTTTAATATATGAATAAAAGACGCATAGATAATCTATGTGGCTTTTTTGTATTTATTATTATATATAAAAAAGCTGCATGGAAAAGTCCATGTGGCTTTTTTGTATATAAATAAAGAAAGGAGAATGTATATGGATGCATTAGTTGGAGTAATTACACAAAGTTTAATTTTAGGAATCATGGTATTGGGGGTGTATATTAGTTATAAAATATTAGATTTTCCGGATTTATCTGTAGATGGAAGTTTTTCGTTAGGAGGAGCAATTGTAGCTATATCTTTAAACAATGGGTTCTCTCCTATTGTAGGATGTTTATTTGCAATATTGGGAGGGGTAATAGCGGGATTTTTAACTGGAATTTTAAATGTTAAATTAAAAATTTCAAATTTACTGTCAGGAATATTAGTAATGGGAATTTTGTATTCAGTTAATTTAAGGATTATGGGAAAGGCAAATGTTCCTTTGTTTAATACAAATCACATATTTAAAGTGAATTTTCCTTCGATAATAACTTCTTTAGTAATCATATTTATATGTAAAATTTTATTGGATTTGTTTTTGAAAACGGGACTGGGATATACATTAAAGGCTGTTGGAGATAATTCTCAAATGGTTCAATCACTTGGTATAGAAGTTGGAAAAATAAAAATCTTAGGACTTATGATATCTAATGGATTGGTTAGTTTTTCAGGATGCATTATGGCTCAGTATCAAGGATTCTCAGATGTATCTATGGGTATGGGAACTCTTGTTTTGGCAATTGCTTGTATCATTATAGGAGAATCCTTCATAAGTAAAATATTTAAGATTAAAGAAACTAACATAATTATTTTAGGAACTGTTTTGTATCAAATTGTTATATACATAGCTTTAAATGCAGGACTAACTGCAACAGACTTAAAACTTGTTACTTCTTTTATAATAATTTTATTCTTATCTTTGGGTGATTTCAAAAATCCTATATTTAAACAAAATATATCTACTTTAAGGAGGGGAGCATATGCTAAAAATTAAGAAGTTATCGAAAAGTTTTCAAAATCCATATGGGAAAGATAATAAATTATTTCAAGATCTTTCACTAAAAATAAATAAAGGAGATTTTGTAAGTATTATAGGTAGTAATGGAACAGGAAAATCTACTTTATTAAATATTATATCAGGGGTTTTAAAAGAAACTTCAGGAGAGATTTTTTTAGAAGATACAAATTTAACATCACTACCAGAACATGAAAAAACTAAAATTATAAGTAGGGTTTTTCAAAATCCATCGATGGGAACATGCCCTTCAATGACAGTTAGAGAAAATTTATCTCTTGCTTTAAACAAAGGAGATTTATTAAACTTCAAAAAATGTCTTAGGTATGATAATCAAAAATTAGAATATCTGTTAAAGGATATATCACTTGATTTGAAAAGGTATTTAGATATAAAAGCTAGATACTTATCAGGGGGACAAAGACAATCACTTTCTCTTATTATGTCTTGTTTAAACAATACAAAACTTCTTCTTTTAGATGAACATACGGCAGCTTTAGATCCTAAAACATCTAATGAAATTATGGAATTAACAAATAAGATTGTAAAAGAAAAAAATATAACAACATTAATGGTAACACATAATTTAAGTCATGCACTTAAATATGGAAATAGATTAATTATGCTACATAAAGGTGAGGTGATATTAGATGCAAATGAAGAAATGAAAAAGCAATTAACAATAGAAGATATACTCAAAAAATTTGAGTATGCAGTATAAAATTATAAATTATATTAGGGAGGTATATTTATGAAAACAACAAAATTAATAAAAAACATGATTTTAATAGGATTATTAGGGGTTAGTGTTTTAACTGGATGTGGAACAAAAGATGATGATAAAGTTAAAATAGGAATTACTCAAATAGTAGAATATAGTGCACTTGATGAAAATAGAGAAGGGTTTATTAAAGCGCTTGAAGATAATGGATATAAAGACGGAGAAAATATAGCAATAGATTTTCAAAATGCTCAAGGGGATATATCTACAACACAGACTATTGCTAAAAACTTTGTATCTCAAAATAAGGATTTGATTTTTGCTATATCAACACCTTCAGCACAATCAGTTTATAATTCAACTAAGGATATACCTATAGTAATTAGTGCTATAACAGATCCAGTTTCAGCGGGAATTGTTAAATCTTTAGAAGTACCTAATACAAATGTATCTGGAACTTGTGATTATGTACCTGTAAATAGACAGTTAGAATTGGTAAAAAAACTTGTTCCAAATGCTAAGAGAATAGGTGTTATATATAATACAAGCGAAGTAAATTCTGAGGTACAGGTAAATGAACTAAAAAAATATAGTAAAGATTATGGTTATTCTGTTGTTGCAGTAGGGGTTACTAGTACAAATGAAGTAAATACAGCTATAAGCAGTTTAGTTAATAAAGTAGATGTATTATATGCACCAACAGATCAATTAGTAGTATCTTCAATGCCAATTATAGTTCAAAAAACTTTAGAAAAAAATATACCAATTATTGCATCTGAAAAAGGTTCAGTAGAATCAGGAGCTCTAGCAACTTGTGGTATTAATTATTATGAATTAGGATATAAATCAGGAGAAATGGCTGTTGAAGTTTTAAAAGGAGAAGATATTTCTAAAATGCCTATAAAAATAGGAGAAGAGTTAGATATAATCATAAATGAAGATACTTTGAAAAATCTTTCTATAAATAAGCCAAATGATGAAAAGATTGTTTATATAGAAACAAAATAAATGCATACTAAAAATTTCACCTGATAAGAATAAAAAACATAATATATATTAGTTATGTTTATAAAATTTTTATAGGGGAGTTTTTAAATTATGGCAGAGTACATCAAAAATAGAAAAGATTCTTTGGATGCTTATATTGAAGAATATGAAAAAAAATATAAAGATAGATATGAAGAATATAGTAACGAGACTCAAGAAAAAATAGAAAAGGAAGAAGAACAAGAAGAACAAAAAGAAATACAAGATAAAGAGGTACAAAATGAAGAAACACAAGAGATGGATATTGAAGAAGGTCGTCAAGAAGAAATTCAAGAGAAAGAAACTCAGGAAGAAGAGGAACAATATGAGAGATATTATCACGATATAGATATTCAAAGAAACAATAGTAGTTGCGTAAGTGTAAATACTTGTGTAGTATCTGTAGAATCGTCCAAAAATGAGAGAATAGAGGCAATAGAAGGTGTAGTATCTTTAGTTCCAGTAGTTCTAGCGCAGTTCGAATTGCAGATGAATATTATATCAAATAATAAACTTCCAGAAAATGTTATTGAAATAAAAAATGTAGATAACAATATAAAGATAACACAGTGCATATTACTTCAAACAACTGATGTATTATTTGTAAAAGGTTATGTTAGAAAGAATATAGAGTATACAACTAGCGCTTGTTCGAAGGCAGAGGGGGTATGCGGAGATATTAAACAATGCATAATTGATATTCCTTTTAAATGTAGTACTTCTGTAGAGTTTAATGGGACAGAACCTGCTAAAATAATTCCTAATATTAAAGTTGAATTCGAGTATCATAAAGTATATGATTTACCTAATCAGTTTGCTGAAAAAGATGAGCTAATGTCATCAGATTTCTCTGAGTACAATCAGGAAAGCACAGAGTATTTTAACAGACTACCTTATTGCAATTTAATAAGCGCAAAAGTAGTAGAAGCTAATGAATATATAAACAGGTATAGAAGAAATAAGGGACTTACATTTGAAGAAAAAGAATTTGATGAAATAGAACAAAAGATGGTTGTATATATCAAATTAGAGCTTTTACAAGAAAGGAATGTATTAATACCTCCTAAGTATTTATAATCACAGAAATTAACAAACCTCATATTATGTACTGAGGAAATGTAAATCCTCATTAAAACATAAAAAATTAGGGGGGAAATTAATAGATGTCAGAAAATAAATGTAATGAAGTATATTGTGTAGATGTTTCCGGTGGAACTGTTGAAAGTTGTTCAAATATACCTGCAGAAATAATACCTATAGTAGATGTAATTGCAAAGCTTCCTGTGGTTTTATCAGAACTTACAGTACAAATAAATGTTATGTCTGATATAAAACTTCCAGAGAATGCAATAGAAATAAAGAACATTAAGAAAAAGGTTAAAATAACTCAATGTATGTTACTTCAAAATACAAATGTTTTATTTATAAAAGGTTTTGTTAGAAAAAATATAGATTATTCGACTAGAGATTGTTCAAACAGTGAAGGAATATGTGGAGATATTAAGCATTGTACAGTAGATGTACCTTTCAAATGTACAACACCTGTAGAATTTAATGGAATAGAACCGGCACCTGTATTGTTCAGTAAATCAGAAGAATTTGAATATCATAAAGTAGAAGATCTACCAAATAACTTTGCAGAAAAAGATCAGCTTTTATCAGGAGATTTATCTGAATACAATCAAGAAAGCTCTGAGTATTTCAACAACTTACCATATTGTCAATTGATAAGCACGAGAATAGTAGAATTTGATGAATATATAGGGCGTCATAGACCTAATTGCACAACATTACCATTTGAAGAAAAAGAATTCAGTAAGATAGAAGAAAAAATGGTTATATATATAACTCTTAAATTATTACAAGACCGCCAAGTTCGTGTACCAGCACCTTCAGCTCCAACTGTTTAAGGCAAATCTAGTGGATTTAGAGATTAATAATAAAAGGGTGTCTATTTTATTTAAATAGACACCCCTATTATTATTTTAATTTTAAAGCAGCGCCAGAAGCACCGAATACATTCTTTATTTTATGTTGTACTATTTTTTTAATAGCATCTCTACCTGGTGCTAAGTATTTTCTTGGGTCAAACTCAGCAGGGTTTTCAGCTAATACTTTTCTAACAGCTGAAGTTAGAGCAAGTCTAAGATCTGTATCTACGTTTATTTTACATACACCGTATTTAGCAGCTTCTCTTAGCATTTCTTCTGGAACACCTTTAGCTCCTGGGATATTTCCTCCGAATTCATTACACATTTCAACGTATTCTTGAGGAACAGAAGAAGCACCGTGAAGAACTAATGGGAAGTTAGGAAGTAATTCTGTTATTTTTTCAAGTCTTGCAAAGTCAAGCTTAGCATCACCTTTGAATTTGTAAGCACCATGACTAGTACCAATAGCTATAGCAAGTGAATCAACACCTGTTCTTTCAACAAATTCAACAGCCTGAGCAGGATCTGTATAAGTAGCATCTTCAGCACTTACATTAACATCATCCTCAACACCAGCTAATTTTCCAAGCTCAGCTTCAACAACAACTCCTCTTTCGTGAGCGTAATCTACAACTTTTTTAACAAGTGCTATATTTTCGTCAAATGGAAGGTGAGATCCATCTATCATAACAGATGAGAATCCATCGTCGATACATTGTTTACATACTTCAAAGCTATCACCATGATCAAGATGAAGAGCAATTGGAAGTTCACTTTCTTCAATAGCAGCTTCAACTAACTTCTTTAAGTATATAGAATTAGCATATTTTCTAGCTCCAGCAGAAGCTTGAAGAATTACGGGAGCGTTTTCCTCTTTTGCAGCAGCAATTATTCCCTGAACTATTTCCATGTTATTTACATTGAATGCACCTACAGCGAAATTTCCCTCATAAGCAAGCTTAAACATTTCCTTAGTAGTAACTAATGGCATAATAAAACTCCTCCTTTAATATATGTAGTTAAAACAAAAACTTATAATATAATTTTAAATTGCATATAAATTCGCATTATAAAGAATGAATTTAAATTTGAAACTCATTTCATACGGAATTTCAATTACAACTAAACATTATACACTTAAATTACAAAAAGTAAAAGAGCATAGAAAATAAATTCTATGCTCTTGATATAATTATGAAATTTTCATGTTATTCATATGTTAATTAAGCTTTGTTTACAGATCCGAATAACTCCATTTTTTCTTTAACTGTATTTTTTATAGCTTCAAATCCAGGTCCTAATATTTTACGAGGGTCAAATCCTTTACCTTCTAAGTCTTTACCAGCTTCGAAGTACTTACGAGTAGCTGCTGCAAATGTTAATTGACATTCAGTATTAACGTTTATTTTAGCAACTCCTAAAGAGATAGCTTCTTTTATCATATCTTCAGGGATACCAGTTCCACCATGAAGTACAAGTGGCATGTTTCCTGTAGCATCTTGAATATTAGCTAAAGCTTCAAAGTTAAGTCCAGTCCAGTTTTCTGGATATTGACCGTGAATATTACCGATACCAGCTGCTAACATATCAACACCTAATTCAGCTATTGATTTACACTCAGATGCATCAGCTATTTCACCAGCACCTACAACACCATCTTCTTCTCCACCGATAGAACCAACTTCAGCTTCTACTGAAAGGTTTCTATTATGAGCTATATCTATTATTGCTTTAGTTTTAGTTATGTTTTCTTTTATATCGTAGTGAGATCCATCAAACATTACTGAAGAAAAACCAGCTTCCATAGCTTTTAACGCTCCATCATAGCTACCGTGGTCTAAGTGAAGTGCAACAGGAACAGTTATGTTTAATTCTTCGATTAAACCATTAGTCATTCCAACTACAGTTTTAAATCCACCCATATACTTACCAGCACCTTCAGATACACCAAGTATAACTGGTGAATTGTTTTCTTGAGCAGTTAATAAAACTGCCTTAGTCCACTCTAAATTATTGATATTGAATTGACCTACTGCATATTTACCTTCTCTAGCTGTAACTAACATTTCTTTTGCTGAAACTAACATAAGTACCTCCATAATTTTGAATTTAAATAAATTTAGTAGAAAACAATATATGTTTATTATTCTCTTTATACCCAATATTATAATCTAAAATTATAAAATATGAAATATAAAAATTTTATTTTTTTGATTTTAAAATAGAAAAATAGAAAATATATTTGAAAAAACTATTTTAAACTTAGATAAAGGGTAGTTATATTGTAATCATCGAGAATAAAAAGTATAATAATATTTGACAATAATGATAGAGAGAGTATGTAGGAGGAAAAAATATGCCACAGATTAAAATAAGAGGAATCCAAGCAAATGATATTTGTAAAATAAGTGAGAAAATGGTAGATGAATTAGTTGATATAGTTAAGTGTCCAAGAGATTACTTTGAGATAGAGTGCCTTCAATCAGTAGCTATAAGAAATGGACAAATAGAAGAGGTGTATCCATTCATAGAAGTTGCTTGGTTTGATAGAGGACAAGAGATTCAAGATAAGGTAGCGAAGATTATAACTGATAGTATAAGAGATGGTCTTAAGGTTGAGAGCTTAGACTTAGCTTTTACTACATTTGAGAAAGAAAAATACTACGAAAATGGTGAACATTTCTAGGAGAGAAGATCAATATGAGATTACCAGTTAAATTTTTAGATAATATAAAAGAAATATTGAATGATGAATTTGATGTTTTTTTAAAAAGCTATGATGAAAAAAGATATTACGGGTTTAGAATAAATACACTTAAAATTTCAGTAGAGGAATTTTTGAATATTTCTCCTTTTAATTTGAGTAAAATTCCTTGGAGTACAGATGGATTTTATTATGAAGAAGATATAAGACCGGCTAAGCATCCTTTTTACAATGCAGGACTATACTATATACAAGAACCATCTGCTATGTCACCTGTTGAATTTTTAGATGTTCAAAGAGGAAACAAGGTACTAGATTTATGTGCTGCACCTGGTGGAAAGAGTATTCAAATAGCATCAAGACTTCAAGGTGAAGGAATGCTTGTAACTAATGATATAAATTCTAATAGAGTAAAACCTCTTGTTAAGAATATAGAAATGTATGGAGTATCTAACGTATTAGTTACTAATGATTCTCCAGATAGACTTTGTAATAACTTTGAAGGATTCTTTGATAGAGTTTTAGTAGATGCACCTTGTTCTGGTGAGGGTATGTTTAGAAAAGATGAAAAGCTTATAAAAAGTTGGGAAAAAGACGATATAAGTATATACCCTAAGATGCAAAGGGAAATACTAGATGAAGCAGCTAAGATGTTAAAGGCTGGAGGCAAATTAGTATACTCTACTTGTACGTTTAACAAAGACGAGAATGAGAATATGATACAAGAGTTCTTAGATAAAAACGATAACTTTGAGTTACTTAATATAGAAAAGATAGGTGGAATTTCTGAAGGATTAGGACTTAAGGAAGTTGGAAGATTATGGCCTCATAAGTTAAATGGAGAAGGACACTTCTTAGCTCTTTTACAAAAAACAGATGGTGAGATAAAAGAGTACAACACTTTAAAGGAAAAGAAAAAGCCAGAGTGCTTTGAAAAATTTGAAAAAGATAACATGAATACAATCCTAGAAGGAAATTTTATAAGTATAAATGAAAATCTATATTTAGCTCCAAAGGATATGGTGGAAATTAAGAGCTTAAAAGCTGTTAGAACGGGTCTTTTACTTGGAAAAGTAGTTAAAAATAGATTTAAGCCATCACAGGCACTTGCTATGGCACTAAAAAAAGAAGATTTCAAAAGAGTAATAGATTTAGATTCAAATGATACAAACGTTATAAAGTATCTAAAAGGAGAAACAATATTTACAAAGGGTGAAAATGGATTCAACTTAGTATGTGTAAACGGAAACCCACTTGGATTTGGAAAGTTAAATAAAGGAACATTAAAAAATGGATATGAAAAATCCTGGAGATGGGTATAGGAGGATATTATGGCTAAAAAAATGAGAATCGACAAGGTATTATCTAATATCGGATATGGAAGTAGAACAGAGGTTAATATATCTTGTAAAAGAGGTTTGGTTGTTGTAAATGGAGAGGTTGTTAAAAAGACTTCAACTCAAGTAGATCCAGAGAATGATGAAATATTATTTGATGGAGAAAAAATTAATTATAGAGAATTTATATACTTAATAATGAATAAGCCAGCAGGTTGTATTTCAGCAACTACTGATAAATGGGATCAAACTGTTGTTGATTTATTAGATATGGAATACTTAGCATTCGATCCTTTTCCAGTTGGAAGACTTGATAAGGATACAGAGGGACTTTTAGTAATCACTAACGATGGTAAGCTATCTCATAGATTATTGTCTCCTAAAAAACACGTTCCAAAAACGTATTTTGCAAAGGTTGATGGTGTAGTTACGGATGAAGATATTAAAGCTTTTAGAGAAGGTGTAGTTTTAGATGATGGATATAAGACTTTACCAGGAGAGCTTGAAATATTAAAAAGTGATGATATATCTGAAATAAACTTAACTATACATGAAGGGAAGTTTCATCAAGTTAAGAGAATGTTTGAGAGTGTAGGCAAAGAAGTGGTATATTTAAAAAGAATACAAATGGGTAAATTAGAATTAGATGAGAGTTTAGAACTTGGAGAATTCAGAGAGTTAACTAAGGAAGAACTAGAATTATTAGAGACAAAATAGGAGCTGATAATATGAAATTTGAATTTGATACACATTGCCATACCATTGCTAGTGGACATGCATATAGTACGGTTCATGATTTAGCAAGAGAGGCTAAGAATGTAGGTCTTAAGATGTTTGCTTTAACGGATCATGCACCAGCAATGCCAGGTGGACCTCATGTATATCATATAGCTAATCAAAAGGTAATACCTAGAGTTATAGATGGAGTATACGTGTTAAGAGGCGTTGAAACAAATATTATCGACTATAACGGAACATTAGATATGGATGAAGAGTTTTTACCAGAGCTTGATTTGGTATTGGCAAGTCTTCATGATGTTTGTATAAAGCCTGGAACTAAGGAAGAGAACACTAATGCTCTTATTAAGGCTATGGAAAACAAGTACGTAGATATAATAGGACATCCTGGAAATCCAGCATTTGATATAGATGCAAAGAAAGTATTACAAGCTGCAAAGGATAATAATGTATTAATAGAAATAAACAACAGTTCATTCGGAAAGAGTAGAGTTGGAAGTAAAGAGAACTGTATTGAAATAGTTAAGATGGCTAAAGAGATGAATGTTAAACTAGTTGCAGGAACAGATACTCATATAGCTTTTCAAATAGGAAACTTTGAGCATGTTGAGAAAGTTTTTGAGGAAGTTGGAATTCCTGATGAGCTTGTTGTTAATAATTCTATGGAGAGTTTTATAGATTATTTAGATTCTAAAGGAAAGAAAAATATTAAGGATTTTAAAGAATTAATGAAGTAGAGCATTTAAAAATCAAAGGCTAATCAATATAATGTACTCATAAGGAAACTAAGAATTATTAAATTTTCAATAGTTTGTATGGGCAAAAATATTCATATAAAAATAACGTTCATGTAAATATATTTTGATATGAATATTTTTAGATGTATGGTTATTGTAGTTTTTAAATCGGATAATTCTTAGTTTTTAAGCTATGTATTATATTTATAGATTAGACTTTCATTGAATGCTTATTAAAAAAGATATTCAAAATCGCATATGGTGTAGGTCAGATACTAAACGGATTATTAAACATTAAAGTCTAAGTTTGATGGCAAAAATATATAAGAATATTTTTAGATATATGATTATAAAGTATAATTAAGATAAAATGAATATTTAAAATACTGTATGGTGGAGGTTAGTTGTGAAAAAAAGAGATATAGTAGAGCTTAAGATTGATGGGATGGATTTTGGTGGAAATTCATATGGATATGTTGAAGGTGAAAGGGTTGATGTTAAGGGTGGTATTACTGGACAGACTCTTAAGATTTTAATAAAGAAGATTAGAAAGAATAAGATAGACGGAAAGTTACTTGGATTAATTGAAAAGTCTGATATGGAAACTTGTGATACTTGTGATCACTTTGGTGCATGTGGTGGATGTTCAATGCTTTCTGTTCCTTATGATGAGCAACTAGAGATAAAGGAAGGTCAAATACTTGATTTATTCTCAGAAGAAGAATTTGTTGGCTTTAAGTTTTTAGGTGTTGAGGGAAGTCCTCAGAACCGTGAGTACAGAAATAAGATGGAGTATACTTTTGGTGATGAGGAGAAGGACGGTCCTTTGACTCTTGGTTTTCATAAAAAGGGAAGAGCCATGGATATAATAACTGTGGATACTTGTATGTTAATAGATGAGGATTACAGAAAGATACTTAAGAGTACTGTTGAGTACTTTGCAGACAAAGGTCTTCCATATTACAAGACTATGCCTCATACTGGATATCTTAGAAATTTAGTTGTTAGAAAAGGACTTAATACTAATGAGATAATGGTTAATATAGTTACTTCTACTCAAGCTGATTTTGATATGACTGAGTATAAGGATATGTTACTTGGTCTTGGTACTAATGGTGAGATGGTAAGTATTCTTCATACAGAAAATGATGGACTTGCAGATGCAGTTCAGTGTGATAAGTTGAATGTACTTCATGGAAGAGATTACATATATGAAGAGTTACTTGGACTTAAGTTTAAAATATCTCCATTTTCATTCTTCCAAACTAATACTAAGGGTGCGGAAAGACTTTATCAAATAGCTTCTGAATTTATAGGAGATCAAAAGGATAAGGTTGTATTTGACTTATATAGTGGAACTGGAACTATAGCTCAGATGGTATCAAAGAGTGCTAAGAAGGTTATAGGAATTGAGATTGTTGAAGAGGCTGTAGAGGCCGCTAAGGAAAATGCTAAGATAAATAATATAACTAATTGTGAGTTTATAGCAGGAGATGTTGGAGCTAAGGTTAAGTCTATAAAGGCAAAGCCAGATTTAATTATAGTTGATCCACCAAGACCAGGTATTCACAAGAATGCTTTAAAAGACATAGTAGGATTTAATTCTAAGGAAATTCTGTATATATCTTGTAATCCTAAGACTTTGGTTAAGGATTTGGTTGGATTTGAAGATGGGGGATATGAAATAGTTCAGGTTCAAGGAATGGATATGTTCCCTAACACGCCTCACATGGAAATAGTAGTATTGCTTCGCAAAAAATAAGAAATTGTATAGATATTAAACCCAAATAAAGCTTATTAAAATACTGCAAATGTATTAAATGTCTTATAAAACATTTAATACATTTGCTAACATTTTAATAAGCTTTATTTTTTATACTATAGGAATTATATAGTTTTGAATCTGTGGATAACATTGATTAAAGAACTATACTTACAACTATTTTTGAGCAACGGAGCCTGTAAGGATTGTTGGCGACATGAGTCACCGCGTTAGCGAGTAGACGAATTTTTTAGTGAAGAGTATATAGAAATTGGATATATGTCAATAGTTTATACCAAAAAAGTTAAATTTCTAAAAGCTTTTAATCCTAATGAAAGTTTAAGCTAAAAATTTAATATTCCACCGACGGGGGGAGTTTGTTGGTGGAATAAGCTAAGGTTCTAATAAAAGAAATAAAATCTTTTTTTAAGAGTTATTAACTCTAGTATATACTTATTTGGAGTATTTACTAGTTTTATAATGGTTTTAGAATATTTATACAAAAGAATTTCAATTATTACAAATGGGGTATTAAGGATTAGCTTATTAAGATTACATTTTATAAATTATATAAAAATATTACGGTAATGATTTCTTATAAATTTGTTATAATTAAGATATGTTATATTAAATAGCATTTACTACTATTTATGTGGGGAAAAACATATATTGGTGTTAGTGATGTTAATATAGCAAGAATTAATCTATTTGAATATATAAAGTTGGTATAACAGAAAAAGAATACATTCAAGTATAGGATTTATAGTTCCTCATGAATGTGAAATAAATGCTAGAAAAAGTATGTAAAAAATTCGATTTTTTGTGTCTTAAATATTGACCTAAGTCAAATGTAGCATAGTTAAACATTAATTTTGCGACATTTGTTGACTAACTAAATGGAGGGAATATATGAAGAAAAGGTCAAGAATAGCTTTGATTTTCGTCACAGCTTTTATTTTAATAATATTGCAGATTATTCTCATGAAAAACCTAATTGCAGAAGAAATCAACGATCTTCATTCTCTTGCGGATAAGGGTGTTATACACTTGAAAAGCAGTATTATAGATAATAATGAACTAGTACTGTTAAACGGAGAATGGGAATTTTATCCTGGTGAATACCTTTACTCCGAGGATTTTGAAAAAGGAATTGCAGAAGATATACATTATACAAAACTTCCCGGAAGTTGGAATGGGTATGAAACCGATAGACCCAAACAAAGTGAATATGAATATGGAACTTACAGGCTAAATGTCTATACTGATAGAGAAGAGCTGAAATTGGCAATGAATATTGCGGCTACCGACATCGATGCATACAAATTATTTGTTGATGGAAAAAAAGTTCTTAGCGTTGGGACACTTGGAACGGACAGGCAAAATACAATACCTGAAAGAAAAAAAGCTGCGGCAGAAATTGTTATTGATGAAAAGGCTGAAGTCATTATTCACGCTAGCAACTTTAACTATAATCCTGGTGGTTTTCAAGTTCCTATAATCATTGGTAGTGAAAAAGCAGTCAATGAACTTACCGTTTTTAATCTAGGCAAAGATAATTTTGCTCTGGGTATGTTTTCCGTATTAGCTGCATATTATTTTTTTATTTGGAGGGGCAGCAAAGAGTATAATAAAACTCCCCTTTATTTCATGCTTGTATCGATATTAGCTATATTTTATACGATAACCAATAACGAAGTTATTATAAAGCAATTAATTTGGAATATCCCATATAAAGTGCAAATAATCATGAGCTATATGCTGTCTATAGGCGGAACAACGCTATATATTTTTCTTCTACACGATTTGTATGAACGAGAGACTATAGGATATGTAAAGCTCTTTTCAATAGCAAGATGTTTGATTATGACTGCTGGTGCTGCATGTTTACCTATAGATTTCATATTAAATATTGGTATGTTTAACCACTATATTGCATTAATTGAATTTGCTTACGGGATTTATGTATTATCAAGGGTAATTGTAAACGGAGATAAGGATGCATATGTGATTCTTTTGGGAACAATCGTTATTGTTGCAACCATTGTATTCGATGTCATATGTTTTACATCTGGGATAATATCTGTGTTTGGAATTTTTACCCCTTTGGGCTTAGTGGTTTTTATACTTTGTTTTGCTGTTATTGTAGCCAAGATGTATGAAAACTCCTTTAAGGAAATGAAAAGATTATCTACGAGATTAATGCAAATAGATAAGATTAAGGATGAGTTCTTAACTAACACTTCTCATGAATTAAGAACACCTATAAATAGCATTATTGCAATTACTGAATCAGTGATAGACGGTGCTGAAGGAGAAGTAAACAATCAGCAAAAGAAATCTCTTTCTATGGTAGTTAATAGTGGTAGAAGACTCTCCAACTTGATCAATGATATTTTAGATTATTCTAGAATAAAATCTGGAGAAATACATCTCATGAAAAGTACTTTTAGAATAGAAGAGTTAGTTGATAATGTCATGAAGGAATTCGAATATTTGGCTGCAGATAATAATATAAGGCTTAAAACTGAAATTATGGAGAGGCTTTCACCGGTTTATGCAGACAAATATAGAATAATACAGGTTATTTACAATTTGATTGGGAATGCGGTTAAGTTTACGCCATTAGGCGGAGAGGTTACTACAGTAATATATGAAGAAGAAAAAAACATATACGTGTCAGTAAATGATACTGGTATAGGTATTTCTGAAGATAAACTCGAGATCATATTTAAATCATTTGAACAGGCAGACTCTTCTATTATCAGAAAATATGGAGGTATGGGGCTAGGTCTTAGCATATCGAAGCAGATAATTGAGGCACATGAAGGTAAAATTAGTGTATATAGTAAGTTGAATGTAGGAACTAAATTCATATTTAATATTCCATTGTCAGATATAAAAGACGAGGCAGAACCACTACAGGATTTTGACCAGCAGATAGGTGAGATGACACTAGAAAAAGCAGATAGATTAGTGATATATGGAATAAAAAAGGAAACTATCATCATTATAGATGATAATTATTCGAATATAGTTGGAGTGGCTGGTATTATAAAAACTTTAGGATACTCAATTAAGGGATTTACTCGAGCGGAAGAAGGTTTAAAAGAAATATTAGAAAACGAGTATGCAGAAATGGCTGTTGTAGACTTAATGATGCCTAAATTATCTGGGTACGAAATATGCAATAAGGTTAGGTCGGTATACTCACTACTTGATTTTCCTATACTGATTTTAACTGCACGCACCCAGTTAGAGAGTATTGTTGAAAGCTTTAATGCGGGAGCCAATGATTTTCTTCATAAGCCATTTGAGGCAGAAGAATTAAAGGCAAGGGTAGGTACACTTTGCAATCTAAAGTCATCAACGGATATTGCTAGAGAGCTTACTAAAAAAAATATGCAATTAAAAAAAGCTAACGATGAAATTCGCGAATTAGTTAACACAGATTTTTTAACGGGAGTGTTAAATAGAAGATGCTTTTATGAACGACTCGGAGAATTAATAATATCGGAAGATAAAAATACATATAGCAGTATTGGTATTATTTCAATTGATATTGATTTTTTCAAAAGAGTCAATGATACATATGGACACGATATGGGCGATCGTGTTCTAGTTGAATTTACTGCTATGTTAGAGAAAAATACGCGGAAAATTGATCTGGTGGCCAGATTGGGAGGGGAGGAATTTATTGTATCAGCTATTGATAAAAACTCAGATAATATCATCTCTATTGCACAACAGTTAAGAGGTAAATGTGAAGAAATAGACATTGAAGGTTTTAACGAAAAAATTACTGCAAGTTTTGGAGTAACGATTTTAAAAGATGAAGATACTGTAGATTCTGTTATAAAAAGGGCAGATGAAGCTTTATATGAGGCAAAACATTCTGGGAGAAACACCGTTAAATTCAAGGAATAGTAATTTATACGAGTCTGTATATGTCTTCTCGATAATTACTTTTTTATAATGGGGCATTTTAATTCAAAATCCAATCTACGTGCACGTGTAGACCATTGTATTGCTTTGTAAAAAGAATTAGAAAATTATATATGTTAAGCCCAAATGGAGCTTATTAAAATAACGCAAATGTGTTAAATGTTTTTATAAAACTAAGTATTACATCTTATTGAATAGCCTAAAAGTTCTAAAGTCCCGTTGGTCAGACAACGAACTTTCTTAACAGGTATTCAAACGACGTAACACAAGTTTTATTCAAAAACATTTAAATCTTTTGTTAACATTTTAATAAGCTTTATTTTTTATTGAGTTTTTAAAACAAGCAAATGAAAAAGATTTTTCAGATTTTAATAATATCATCAAATTTTTCTTTTTTCTTGCAAGATATTTTAACTTTACTTTGAAATGCGATATTGTTTTTCAAAGCAAAAAATGATAAAATTTTAATTATTATTAATAAGGAGATAAATATATGTCTAAAGGTGGCAGAAGAGATGGAGCGGGACGCAAAAGAATTGGTATAAGTATACATACTAGAGTTGATGAAAAATTATTGGAAAGGATTGACAAAGAAATAAAAGGAAATAGTAGAGCTGAAAAAATAAGAAATTGTTTAAATATAGGGTTAGAAAGTAATAGTACAAATGATAATGAGAGGATTAAAATAGATGGAGAGAATACAATATAATGAAAGGCACTTGAAAGTAGTAAGTCTATTTTGCGGAGCAGGTGGAATGGATTTAGGTTTCTTAAATTCAGGATTTGATATAATTTGGTCTAATGATATGAATAAATATGCTGTAGAAAGCTATAGAGCAAATATAGGAGACCATGTAGTAGAAGGAGATATAAATGATCTTATAGAGGAAGTTCCACCACATGATGTGCTATTAGCTGGATTCCCCTGTCAGCCATTTAGTATGATGGGAAAACAGAAAGGGTTTGAAGATGATAGAGGAACTTTATTTTTTACAATAGAAACTATAGTAAAAAAACATAATACAAAAATTATTGTATTAGAAAACGTAAAGAATTTATTGACTCATGATAGTGGAAATACATTTAAAAAAATGAAAGAAATACTAGAGGACAAGCTTGGATATTCTATTCATGTATCTGTAATGAATACATCAGATTATGGAGTACCTCAAACAAGAAGAAGAGTGTTTGTAGTTGGATTTAAAAACGATTATTATGGAAAAGATTCAGTTAAGTTTAGTTCTCCAGAGAAGATAGAATTAGATAAAACAGTTCAAGATATTTTAGATGTGGATGTAGATAAGAAATATTTCTTATCAGAGAAAGTTCTGAAGACTATTTTAGCAACAGGTACGAAAAATTATTCAGCCAAACCTGAGATAAATTTAAGAGTTGCAAGACCCTTATGTGCAACAATGCACAAGATGCATAGGGCATCTCAGGATAATTACTATACAGATGATTTTAATAGAGGTAAATTTGTAAATAATGAGAAGGAAATATCAAATGTAAGAAGATTAACTCCAAATGAATGTAGAAAATTACAAGGATTCCCTAAAGATTGGAAGCAAGTTGTATCAGATACTCAGTTATATATGCAGTTTGGAAATGCAGTTACAGTTGAGGTAGCGTATCATATAGCAAATGAGATAGTACGATCATTAGGTATAAAACTAAATAGGAAGGACGAACAAATAAATACAGACATAGATTTAGAACAATATAGTTTTTGGGGAAGAATAAATAACATAGAGTCAACCAAAGAGAAGAAGTCTTTTAAAGCCAAGGTTGAGAACTTTATAAATTGTGTATGTGAAGTATATTTAGTAGGTAGAAACTTAGATAATACAGAAAAAGTTGACTTAAATGATGATATAGTAAACTTTTTAATTAGAGTAGGAGTTATAAATAAATTAGATGATTTAGACCATATAAAGAGTATACTGAAAAAAAACTTTGAAAGATTAATAAAAGTATGTAAATTATGTATTGATAGAGGAATTAAAGATATAAATATAAAAAAGTTTATGAACGAATACAGGAAATTAAAAGTAAGTGATTATATGAATGATGATAAGTCACCTACTATAGTTGATTTTTTCTGTGGATCAGGAGGTCTAAGTTTAGGATTTTATAGAGAAGGATATAAAATTCTATTAGCAAATGACATAGAGGAAGTATGTACTCATACGTATTCTTTTAATCATGAAGAGGTTCCAAATGACAAAATCATTTATGGAGATATAAAAGATGTTGTAAAAAATCTAGAGAGTTTAGTTAATGAAAATGTAGATGTTGTAATGGGAGGACCTCCATGTCAGGGATTCTCAATGGCAAATAGACAAAGAATAATAGATGATCCAAGGAATGAGCTATATAAATACTTTGTTAAGGCAATAGAGAAGTTACAACCTAAATTCTTTGTAATGGAAAATGTAAAAGGAATGCTAAGTGTAGCTAATCAAGTTAAAGAAGATTTTCATAACTTGGATAGTGTAGACTATGATGTAGAATATCATTTATTTAATGCAAAAGATTTTTCTGTTCCTCAGAATAGACAAAGGCTTATATATATTGGAGTTAGGTCTGATATAAAATCAGAGGTTAATATAAATGCATTAAGTATAATAAATGAAATAAAAAATAAATCTAAAGATTTACCTAAGTATGTTTTAGAAGATGCATTGTATGGCTTAAGAAATTTAGAAGCTTTAACTATAAAAAATGCTACGGAATTAGATACACAAGAATCAGGTAAGAAGATTGAAAGAAGTTTAGGATTAGTAAATGAATATATAAACTTAATTAATGATAATAATGTTAGTGATATAACATTTAACCATAAAGCAAGATTCAATAATGATAGAGATATAGAGATATATGGAAGAATGTTACCGGGAGATAAATCGGATAGTCCTAGAATAGCAGATATAATGCCATATAAGAGTAGAGCAGATATTTTTAAGGATAAATACTATAAGCTTAAAATGGAAGAGGTATGCAAGACTATAACAGCTCATATGAAGTTTGATTGTAATATGTACGTGCATCCAAATCAAGCTAGAGGATTAACTCCAAGAGAGGCTGCAAGAGTTCAATCATATCCGGATGATTATTTCTTTTTAGGGCCATACACAAAGACGTATATGCAGGTAGGAAATAGTGTACCACCACAGATGTCGAATGTATTTGCTAAAATAATGAAAAAATATATTGTATAATGGTATAAGGCATATTGCCTTATACCATTTTTTTCATAAAAAATTAGTAAGTATTGGAGGCGGATAGAGTGAGAGAAAACGATTTAAAAATAATTAAGGATTATTTACTAAATTTGAAAGTACCAGAAAGTATAGTTGAAAGCATAAATGGTAATACATTTAGAAAAGTTTTAGTAAAGAAGTTATCATCGGTTAATCTATCAACTAATAAGCAAGATTTAAATGCTGAAACTGGAAGATCAGGAAGTCATCAAGCTCACTTAGATTTAGCAATTAAGTTCAATGAATTCTTTGATATACCAAATAACCAAAGTAAGGAAATTTATATTGATTTGTTATCTAGTAATTTAGAACATTTAGATAGTATAGATGGACCTATCGAAGGAGATACATTTACTAAAAGAAATATACAATATATACCTAAAATTAGAGAATCTTATAGTAAAGATATATCTAGTGAATTTAGCTACGTATTTGGTAAGGCAGAAGTGCATATAGGTAGAGTGCATACATCAAATCCTCAAGTAGAGGTAAGAACACCTAATGAACAAGATGAATTCTATAAATTTAGAAAGCTACTATATAAAAATGATGTTATTATATTCTTAAAATACAATAATATGAGCAATAGATATTTAGTTATAGGAATACCTATTGAAGAGTTTAGTAATACAAACACTATTTTATTGAAAACTGGAAACAATGAATATATATTAGATGTAAATGAGAAAACAGATACTAAAATAGGAAAAAAACTTTATAAAATTAAATACAATGGTGAAGAGATTAATGAAAATCCATTAACAATGACAGCGACACCATACAAAATAGTTGAGCACTATATAAATAGTAATAATATATCATTTGAAGGTTTAAAAGAGGTATTTAAAAATTGTAAGTGCGGAAATAAAGATCTTATTCTAGAAAAAGATAAACAAGGCACAGTTAGGTATTCTGATTATTTTAGACCAGAGACTAGACCTAACTTGAATATAGATGGGGTTGAGTTTGGAGTTAATACTCAGTGGCATGGTAGAGGACCAAAAGAGAATTTTGAAGATTTTATTAAGAATGTAGCTGAGTTAGGGTATGAAGTAGAACCCTCTAACGCAGAAGTTGATAGTGAATTATACAACGAGGTTAATGCAATTAATAAAATATATTTCGGAGCACCAGGAACTGGTAAAAGTAAATATGTTGATGACACATATTATGATGAATATGCTAAGAGGGTTACTTTTCATCCAGAATATACATATAATGATTTTGTTGGATACATAAGACCGATAGTAGATGGAGATGATTTAACGTATGCATTTGTTCCAGGTACATTCACAGAAATATTAGTGGAGGCATTAAGTGATCCATATAATATGTATACATTAATAATAGAAGAATTAAATAGAGCAAACACAGCTGGTGTATTTGGAGATTTATTCCAATTGCTGGATAGAAAACAAGATGGATCAAGTGAATATAGAGTTAATAATACGGATATATATAAGTGCATAAAAGATACTATAGGAAATGATTACATATACAGTGATGGATCAATAGGGATACCTAGCAACTTAAATATAATAGCCACTATGAACACTGCAGATCAAAATGTATTTGTTATGGATACAGCATTTAAAAGAAGATAGGAATTCGAATATATTCCTGTAGCATTTGAAGATGACCATGAATTTAAAAATAGTAAAATAAATAATTTAGATGTAAGTTGGGAACATTTTGTTAATATAACAAATGAGTTTATGATGTCAAAAGAAAATGAAGATCTAATGATATCGGAAGATAAACAAATAGGACCATACTTTGTAAAATCAGGAGAATTAGATGATCCTAAGAAGTTTGGATATAAGGTACTATTATACTTGTGGGATGATGTATTTAAAATGGATAAATATAAATTATTTAATAAAGATATTAGAACTTTTTCAGCTTTAATAGATGCGTTTTCTAATGAAAATGCTATTAATGTATTCAATAAAAACTTTATCAAGAAACTAGATGAAAATACAGTTGAAGAAAGTACAGTATAAGATGAAGATGAATAATTTATCTGATATATGTAAAGTTGAGTTAGATAATGATTTAGACTCAGAATACATAGGTATAACTATCAATGAGGGAAAACCACAAGTTATATTTCCAAGAGGATACAATTTATCATTAGATAAGAATGAACAAAGAAGAGATGTAATTCTTTTAATTAAAGTTCTTGATAAATATATGAAAAGAAAAGAAAGTAAAGCATATTCAGAAAAGTTTAATGATCTTTCGGAAGGAAGAGGTAATAATTTTCCATTTAGTAATGCATTATGGTTAATAAGAGATTATGAGAACAATGGTTTATATAATGAGTATATACATAATTATAAAGTAGATAAAAAAGGTAATATAAACTGGGCTAGAACAATAAAGACTCAAACTCCATATATCGCCAATAATAAGCTGGTATATTTAGACTTTATTATAAAAGAAAAGAGAGATGACTTAAACAATGCAATACTATTAATACAAAAATATATAGTTGAAAAATGTGTAGAAAATATAGGCTGGTTGTACCCAAGTGTATATATAGACAGAGGAAATAAGTTACCCTGTAGCACATCTGCATGTATAAATATATTAAAACAAGAACTCAGAATAACTAATATAGATAGTACAAAACAATTAATAAAACATATGATACAATTTCTACAATATGTAGGAAAGGATAAAAGTAAGCAAAAACTAAAAGAGTATAAAACTAAATATTTTATGAATATATGGGAAGACATGTTAAATGAAGTATTAGGAAATGAAGATGCAAGTAAGTATTATCCAAATGCAAAATGGAATATAGACGGAGAAACAACTGATGCTAGTAATTTAAGACCAGATATTATTTTAAAGAACGAAGAAAAAGTATATGTTATAGATGCTAAGTACTATAAATATGGAATAACAAATAAACTAAGTGATTTACCACAAAGCTCAGATATAACTAAGCAATTATTGTATTCATCACATATTAAAAGTAATCATGGGTTAAGTTCATATGATTCATTTATATTACCATATAAAAGTGAGAGTGAAGATTACTTTAAATTTGTAGGAAATGCTACTGTTGAAATAAATGAATTTAATAATAAAAAAGTAGTGTGTATATTAGCTGATACAAAAAAAGTAATGGATCAATATATAAATATGTATGATTTAGATAGTTGTAAAAGTGAGTTGATATCTATTATAGATATACATAATACAGCCAAAGGTAATAAATAAAAATAAATAGCAGATAATAAGTAATTCAATGTACAAAAAATAGTAAAATTGTTTTAAAGCTGTATTTCTTAGATAAGGTAAAAGAAGTTTTGGTTGTATATAGATGAATATGAAGCTTAAGAGCTAATAAAATATTTAGATGAAATTTCTTCACAAATATATGTATTATATAAGTTAGAGGATTATTCAAAGACAGAAGAAGAATACAAATATGAAAAATGTAATTATTTCAAAGAATGTAGAAAAATTATATGATTTTTTATAAGTTGTTTATATCGAATTATTTTCCACTAAGTCTTAAAAAATACTTTAAAACTAAAAAAATGAGTTTTTATAATAAATTATTTTGTATAAATTTTTTATATAATAATTATTTCTCGGGGAATATATGGGTTTATGCTATAGTATTTTCTTTTTTATCATATAATTGTGAAAAATGTATTTTATCTTACATAGAATTACATAGGGGGATACCATATATTTTATTTCAATAGATATATTGATGATTTTGCTTGATAAAAGAAATAGAGTATTGCATGATTATTTAGCAAGTTTACTTGTTATAAAAAAACGAAAACTATAGCACAAACATTCTTTTATTTTAAGAATAGCATGGCTCGATTTTCACTACAAACCAATTCAAAAACAGGAAAAGACTAAGAATGCAAAACCCGAATACTTAGTCTTTTTGATTTTTATTAAGACAAGAACTAGGGTGTAAAAGACCATGCCTATCCTCTAAAGGTCATGCCAGGGGGTCGCCATAGTATTTTTAACTTTAGGGTCGAAAATCACCTCTTAATGTAAAATTAATCCATAACACAAATGAATAAAGCGTTAAATATGATATAATTAATTAGTATTAACCATTTAATAAAATGAAGTCACAAGTAAGTCTTGATTATAGAATGGAGTTTTCTATGAAAGATTATTTTGTTGCTTTTGCTATTATATTTGTAGTAGTTGGAAGTATAATAATACAAGCTACTAATATTTATTTTTCATATGGAGATAAAAATTATTCAATTAAATAAAATTTTATATATATGCACATTGTTTACAATATTGTGAAACGGCTTAGGGTTGTTATTAATGACATCAAAAAATTTATTCGACTATATAGGAGGGTTATGCAATGATAACTGTTTTTATTCATACTATCAAAGCATTACATATATCGTTAGAGAAAAGTAATATTTATAAATTACTAATTGTAGGATTACTTAGTTTATTTACTTGTTCTGCAGCATTCTATTTTTACGAAAGGCCTATAAATACAGAATTGAATTTTGCTGATGCATTATGGTGGGGTTTTGTAACTTGTACCACTGTTGGTTATGGAGATTATTATCCTGTAACAACAGGTGGGCGCATAATAGGTATAATTCTTATGTTAGTTGGTATAAGTGCATTTGGATTTATAACAGCTGCAGTTGTATCAGTTTTTGTTGAAAATAAATTAAAGGAAGGACTTGGACTTATGGATATAAAATTTAAAGATCATATTGCTATTATTGGTTGGAATAATAAAAGTGAGATTATATTGCAAGAATTGATACAAGATAATCCAGAGGCAAAAGTTGTTGTTATAGATGAAATAGAAAAACTTATCCTTGAACATAAAAATACTTTCTTTGTACATGGTAATCCTACAAAAGATGAAATTCTTACGAAAGCCAACATTGAAAATGCACATACGGTAATTGTAGTTGCTGATGAAAAATTAAATAACGAAGGTATGGCTGATGCTAAATCAGTTCTAATATGTTTAGCAGTGGATAAGCTCAACACTAATATACATCTCATTGCAGAGGTGTTAAATGAAGAAAATGTAGCTCATTTTCAAAGAGCAAACGTTAATGATATTATAATAAGTAATCAAATGAGCAGTAGAGTAATGGTAAGAAGTGCCCTTTATAAAAACGTAAGTCGTGCTTTAAAAGAGCTTCTGACTAGTACATATGGAAATGAAATATACGAAGGGAAGATCGAGAATGAAGATATAGGTATTCAATTCAAAAATCTCGTATCTAAGTATATCGAAAAATATAATGCTGTTATTCTTGGAATTGCTAATAAAGATGTTTTATTAAACCCTGATAAAGACCACATAATAAATAAAGATGATATTATTATTTACATATCTAAAGAAAAAATATAAGGCTATAGATGTGTAATCACGCCTATAGTATTATATTTATTAATAACTAAATATTTTATTCTCTAACTTTTTATTCAAAACTTGTAACTCTTTTCTTGTTTTCTTTGCATAAGGTATAGATTATGAAATTTATGGAACTGTAATCTGCGTTTTGGAAAAGTTAAAATTGTTCTGATAGCAAGTAATTATAGAAAAATTTGGAAACATATTTAGAAAAAATATATACAAAATAATGAAATTATGAAACTTAAGAAGACATGAGTCTATTACAAGAGTACAATATGGATTGAAATGGATTGAAAATTTGTTATAATAGATTAAATATATCCTATGAAATGCTTGAAATTAAAGGGGTTGAACATATAATAAAATTAATGTTATGTATAAATTTAATATTATAGGTATTAAGTGTATAAAAACTATAAAAAGAATAATTTCGACTATTCTGACAATGCAAAAAATATAGAAAAATGTGTGAAACAGTGTATAAAAACGAAAATAATGATTAAAATTTCTTGTAATGAATCGTAAATTGTGGTAAGATGTCAGTGTAGTCAGAATTTTAGAAGTATTCAACGAAAAAAGGAAAACGTTTACTGGAATTATAAAATCTTCTATTTAAGTTGAATATATTCTTAATTATGACGAAGATATTTTAATAAAGTCATAGGAGGTAAAAATCAAATGGGAAACTTATTAAACTCATGGAATAAAATAAGTTTAGTTAAGAGAATCATTATAGGCTTAATCGTCGGAATTATTTTAGCTACTATAGCGCCAGAGGCAGCACAACCAATTTCTATTTTTGGATCATTATTCGTAGGTGCGTTAAAATCGGTTGCACCTATATTAGTATTTTTCTTAGTAATGGCTGCTATTTCTCAACATAAGAGTGGTCAAAAAACTAATATGAAATCAATCATCGTTCTTTATTTATTTGGAACATTTGTAGCAGGACTTGTTGCTGTTATAGCAAGTTTTATGTTCCCAGTAACGTTAACACTTGGAGCAGGTGTTGAAAATGTATCGCCTCCAGGAGGAGTTTCAGAGGTATTAAAAACATTACTTATGAATATAGTGTCTAACCCTGTAACAGCACTTTCTAATGCTAACTATATAGGTATTTTAGCTTGGGCATTACTTCTTGGACTTGCATTAAAGAATGCACCTGAAACTACAAAAACAATGATTACTAATTTTTCAGATGCTTTAGCTCAAGTAGTAAGATGGGTAATAAACTTTGCACCACTTGGTATTATGGGTCTAGTATTTGATACAATCGCTACAAATGGTATTTCATCTTTACTTAACTACGGACAGTTACTTGCTGTGTTAATTGGATGTATGGCATTTATGGCATTGGTTGTAAATCCACTTATTACATTTGTTGCTATTCGTCAAAATCCATATCCACTTGTATTCAAGTGTTTAAAGGATAGTGGTATTACAGCGTTCTTTACACGTAGTTCAGCTGCGAATATCCCAGTAAATATGACATTATGTGAAGAGTTAGGATTAGATAAGGATACTTACTCAGTATCAATTCCGCTTGGTGCTACTATAAATATGGCTGGTGCAGCGATTACAATATCTGTATTAACACTTGCAGCAGTTCATACTTTAGGTATTAAGGTAGATATGGGTACAGCATTAATCCTAAGCATACTTTCAGCTGTAAGTGCTTGTGGAGCGTCTGGAGTAGCTGGTGGATCATTATTACTAATTCCTCTTGCATGTAGTTTATTTGGTATTCCAAATGATGTAGCAATGCAAGTAGTTGGAGTAGGTTTCGTTGTAGGAGTTATTCAAGATTCTTGTGAAACTGCACTTAACTCTTCAACAGATGCACTTTTCACTGCTGTTGCTGAATTTGCAGAGTGGAGAAAAGAAGGAAAAGCAATCGTTATATCTAAAAAATAATAACACGGTGTTTATCACCTAATGAAGCCCTCTATTGTAGTTGTTGACTACGATAGAGGGCTTGTTTTTTATAAACTCCTTGTATGGATAAGTTGTATTGTTTAGTAAGAAATAAGAAAAAATTGCTGAACTTAAATTAAAAAATAGAAAAAGGAGAATTCAAATGGCAGAGATAAAATATGAAATAAAAGAAACAGTAGGTACAATTTCAGAGAATAACAAAGGTTGGTCTAAAGAGTTAAATTTGATTAGCTGGAATAATAGAGAAGCAAAATATGATTTAAGAGATTGGTCATCAGAACATGAAAAAATGGGCAAAGGTGTTACTATAAGTAAAGATGAATTAATTAAATTAAAAGAAATTCTTAATGGGATGGATATTTAATTTTATTATTGATGTTAATAAAATGTTTTAATGTTGATAATAGGGGTATATTAATAAATGGTTAATAAAGTAGATATCATTAGAAGATAAAAAATTTGGAGTATCTTTATTTAGTAAATAAATATTATTTTAACTAAAACAATATAATAAAAAAAGATTACGTTTTTGATTTATATTAGGAAGATGTGATCTTTTTTATTTCTATATAATTTATTTATCAAACTAAAACAAAAGATTACCATCTATGAAATTAATATTAATATCGAAAAAATATCTAGTAAGGAAGCTTTAATTACATGGAAAAATAGTAAATGTAGGATATGTTTTACCTAAACGATTTATACTTGTTATAGAAAGTTATATAGAATGTATCTAGGGGTGACAACGTTAAAAATTAATAAATAAGAAATGTATTTATAATTATAATAAGATGAAAGTTCTAGAAAGTATAGGTGATATAATGGAAAAAGAAGAGATAAATCTAAATAATCTATTTAATAGTATTAATAGTTTAAAAAAATTATATGATATTATTCGAATTATAGATCCTATAAAAAAGAAGGTATTGGACTTTAGTGAAGATAAAATAAAAACTACTGATTCTAGATGCTATGAATTTTGGAAACAAAATAAGGTATGTCAAAATTGCATTTCTGTAAGAGCTTATAACGAGGATAGTCGTTTTGTTAAAATTGAATACAATGGAGATAGAGTTTATATGATTACAGCACTTCCAATAAAAGTTGAAGATGGAAAGGTTATTGTAGAATTATTAAACGATATCACGAATAGTGGAATTGTATTTGATATAGAAGGAAAAGATCCATCTGAAATATATAATATTTTAAATAAAAAAAATGAATTATTAATAAAAGATGAATTAACTGGTATTTACAATAGAAGATATATTAATGAAAGACTACCATTTGAAATTATAGACAGTTGTATTAATGAAGAATATTTATCTATGGTTATTTGTGATATAGATAAATTTAAGAATATTAATGATAAATATGGTCATATTTTTGGAGATTATGTAATAAAAAAATTTAGTCAAAAAATTCAAAAACATTTGAGAAAAGATACGGATTGGATAGCAAGATATGGTGGAGATGAATTTTTAATATGTTTAAAAAACGTAGATAAGAAAGAAGCATTTAGTATAGTTGAGAGAATAAGAAAAAAAATAGATAATATGCATATAAATTATAAAGGAACTAGTCTGAAAATAACTGCTAGTTTTGGTATAAGTACTATTTATAAGCAAGACATATCTGTAGAAGAATTAATTGAATTTGCGGATAAAAATTTATACAAAGCAAAAAATGAAGGTAGAAATAAAACTGTAGGAGATGTCTATTGAGGAATGTTTTAACTATAACTTTAATACAAATTAACTTAGATTTGTTCAATATGTTAAAGGGAATGAAGCTTTTCATTCCCTTATATTATTTTTAACATCTTTATTTTTATCGTCTGAATCTTTTTTGTTGAATAATAATTTAAAATTCACTTCAGCTACTAACATTCCAAATAATATTAAAATAGCTCCTAAAATTCCTTTTGGACTTAAAATTTCTCCAATCATAAAATAACCAAATATTGCTGCAAAAACTGGTTCGCTTGTGTAAATTAATGCTGTATGAGTGGGCGTTGTATATTTTTGTGCTATATTTTGAATAATAAAAGCTCCTGAAGTACATACAATGCTTAGAATGAAAATATTAATCCATACAACTCCGGCTGAAGGAATAATAGGTTTTTCTATTGCAAAAGATGTAAACAAACTTAAAATTGCTACTACACCTATTTGTATTATAGCTAAAGTTATAGAATCAATTTTAACTGTATATTTACCCACCATAATAATATGCAAAGCAAAAGCAAAAGCAGATATTAAAGTATAAAAATCTCCTATGTTAAGCAATAAACTCCCATTTAAAGACAATAAAGCTAGCCCTATAAGTGCTAGAAAAGCTCCCGCAACGGCCTGTGTTTGAGGTGGTTTTTTTAGTAAGACTGATGATAATATAGGAACGAGAACTACTGAAAAACCAGTTATAAATGCAGATTTTGAAGCACTAGTATAATTAAGACCTACTGTTTGAAGAGCAAATCCACTAAATAGTATAATTCCTATAATTATTCCATACTTGAAAGTGTTTTTATCGATTTTCTTCATATTTTTGTAAAATACAAAAGAAGAAATTGAAAATGCTATTAAAAATCTTATAGCAAGAAAATTGTATGTATCTAATAAGCTAAGCGAATTTTTAACAAGTATAAAAGATGCTCCCCAGGATAATGTTACTATCAGTAATGACATATCAGCTTTTAATTGTTTTGACATATGAATTAACCCCCTTATAATTTCAATGGATTCCTATATTTAACAGTCTACTATATATAATAACTCATTTATCCGAAAGATAAAAGTTCTAAAACTTCATATGAATTAAGTTTCGCTTTATAAATTTTTTGTTTTATAATATTAAATTTTATTAAAAACAGTAAACTTTTTATACTACTCAAACGTCTAATAAGTATACAATCAAAATTTAGGAGGAGTTTAATTATGAAAATGAAAAAAATTGTTACTTTGGGATTAACTAGTTTTATATTATTAGGAGGGGTTACAGGTTCTTATGCAATGTATGATCCAAATATGGATTATTCAAAATTAGATTCTACACAACCAAGAATAATGCTTATGGAAGATGAACCAATAGCTGTTCCGATTAATGCTGAAACTTTTAAAGTTGCTGTTAAAGAAATAAAAACAGAAAGTGAATATTTAAATGTAAATGCTAAAATACCACAATTACAAGGATTAAAAGATTCTGCATATCAATTAAATTTGAATGAAAGTATAATGAAAGAAGCAATGGAATACATAAATGAAGCTGAGGAAGAATCTAAGCAGTTTGCTGAAGATTGTAAGACAAATGGTTGGGAAGTAAGACCTAATACAGTTACAGTAGAATTTGAATTAAAAGATAATTCAGGACTCGATAACTCAATAGTTTCTTTACAAGTTATAAAAGCTTTTAACAATGGTGGGACTGGAAATCCACAAATAGATTTTTATAATATCTTAAATAAAGATAAGGTAGAAGAAGTAACTATTAAAGATTTCCTTGGAGAAAAATACAAAGAAATAGTAGATGAGCAAATCAAAAGACAAATAAAACAAAATGAAGATAAGTATTTTAGTGGAGAAAATGGAATTGAAGGATTTAAAGGAATTTCAGATAATCAAAAATTTTATTATGAAAATGGCAATGTAGTAATAGTATTTGATAAATATGAAATAGGTCCTGGATCTACAGGAAATCCTGAATTTAAAATAGAGATTCCACAAGATTCTATTGGAGGATTACATTTTGGACTTGTTGTAAATAATGAAGGAATTAATACACAAGGAGCTAATGTGTATCAAAAAGAAGATGGAACTATTATGGTGCCGTTGAGAGTTATTTCTGAAAAATTAGGATATGAAGTTAAATGGAATGGAAATGATAAATCAATAGAAATAAAAAAAGGAGCGCAGTATACAAGTGTTAAGACGGGTGAAGATAAGTATTTCTTCGCAAAAATGGCACCAATATCATTAGGAGCAGCTCCAGAAATCAAAGATTCTACAACTTATGTACCATTTAAATTTGTATCTGATATTTTAAGAGTTGATGCATCGATGGATGAAACGGGTGTAATTACAATCAATAATAAATAAAATTATTTTAGATAAACTGTTTTGGAGCAGATGAATGAGTTAATGAAATATTAAATTAAATAAGTAACTATTATAAAAAGCATCTAACTGAGAAGTTAGATGTTTTTTTAGCATCAACAATAAGATATAATAAACAGTATATAATAATTTACTTAATATAAAGGTGATAAAAATGAAACAAAAAATTGTGTTAGTTCATGGATACAATAAAAAATCTAAAGATATGATGGTCTTAAAAAATAATTTAGAAAAAATTGGATATGAGGGTGTTTTAGTAGACCTACCACTTACCTTCAAAGAAATTGAACACTCTACTAACATATTAGAAAGTATTATTTCTGAAATTACAAAAGATATAAATGAAGATGAAAAAATACATTTTGTTGGACATAGTACGGGTGGATTAATTATAAGACAGTTACTATCTACTACTAAGCACTTAGAAAAAATAGGTAAATGCATTTTGATAGCAACACCAAATAATGGTAGCGAGTTAGCGGATGTCGTTGGAAATAAACTTAAAATATTTAGCAACATTTTTAGAACTCTAAAATCGCTACAAAGTGAAAATATAAAGGCTTTAAAATTAGATAGTAATCATGGTATTGAAATTGGTGCAATAGCAGGGAATAAACAAAACTTATTTTTAGGCAAATTTCTAACTGGAGAAAATGATGGGAGAGTTACAATTAATTCAGTAAAGTTTAATGGATTAAAGGATTTTGTTGCAATTCCCTATGGACACAAAGATATTCATTACCAATTTGAAACTATTGAATTGATTGATTTGTTTTTTAAATATAGTAAATTTGATTAATTACTTGTAAAATGGTGCCAAAAATGTTTAAACTATATATGATACTATATATTTGTATGTGGAAGAGGAGAAAAATATGGCTGGAAATAAACGAGAAAACATAAAAATAGGTATAAAAGTGAGTGTTGTTCAAAAACAAGATCAGCGTTCTGGTAAATTAACAGAAGGTGTAGTTAAAAGAATTCTCACAAAATCATCAACACACCCTCATGGAATTAAAGTGATGCTTGAGAGTGGTATTGTAGGTAGAGTTAAAGAAATATTACATTAGATAGGTAACTATTATAAAGAGCATCTAGCTGATAAGCTAGATGCTCTTTATGTTAGCTAAAAATAATACTATAGATAAAAAGAAAAAGTATTTAAAAATATGAATAGGTTAAATAGTAATGGGTAGTAAAAAGCTTATTACTATACCCATTAATAATTTGTTAAATAAAATAAAGGATATTGCTGAGGGAGAAGGCCACCTCACTTCAAGAGTAAATATTAAGACTGGGGATGAACTTGAAAGTTTGGGTCATGCATTTAATAGTTTCATAGAAAAAATTCAAATAATTATTAATAAATTGAAGGAAGCTATTGAATTTATATCTATTGCTACGTATGATATACAAGGAGCAAGTGATTTGGTTAATAGAGGTATTAATAGTATATCTAGTCAGGTTAATGAGGTGTCCGATGTTGCTCAAATAAATGCTGGTGTATCAGAAGAAGTAAATGCTAGTATCATAGAATTGGAACATAATGATAAAAAAATATCTAATCAAATGAACAAAAATGCTAAAAAGAGTCACGAGGTAGAAGTTTTTACTAAATTAGGAGATCAGTCTATAACAGAAGTTCTGGAATCAAATAATTTAGTCATGGAATCTAATAAAAATACTAAAGAAATCATTATAGAACTTAGAAAATCAAGTGAAGATATTGGGAATGTTGTAACTTTAATTAAATCTATAGCTGAACAAATAATTCTGTTGAGCGTGCAAAGGAAGCTAAAGAGCAGTTTGAAAAAATCTTAGAATCAGTTTATGAAATCAAGGAATTTTCAGAGGAATCAGCTAGTTTATCAAATAAGCAAGCTAAAATAACCGAAGAAATTTCAAATGCTACGGATCAAGTAACTCAAACTTCTGTAGAAAATTCTGCATCGGTAGATGAAATTAATTCTATTATTGATAATCAAGTAAAAAGCTTTGCAACAATTACAGAAAATATTTCTAGGTTAAATATGCAGGCAAATCAATTGAAAGAACTATCAGATAAATTTAACGTTTAATAAATTAAATAAATATATATATAAAATGACGCTTGATAACAAGCGTCATTTTAGTTTTAACTATTCTTCATAACGTAAAATATATTCTTTTTCATTTATTTCATATATTTTTTCAATTTCATCAGAAAATAGATTATCAATTTTATCATGATAACAAAACTTAGAACAGATACCACAGTTAGAGCTTAGTTTTCTTGGAACAGGCATTAGTTCACTCGTAATATTATTTTTCTTGCAGAATCTATCGAATTTAATTGCTCCTGAATGTGTAAAAAATATTGCTATATATTCATTCATCGTATTACCTCGCTCTATTTTCTGGCGTTTATAATATAATCTTCTTCTGTTTCTGTTAGTTCATATTTATATCCTGAACTTTTTAAGAATCTAGATATATTATTTACTGCAGTATTATCATCTACAATAATTTCAATTTCTTTTGGATTAGAACTTACCGCATTTTTTGTTATAAGAACAGGCTGAGGACAAGACATACCTCTTACATCTACTTTAATCACTTTTAAGCAACTCCTTTACCTTTAGATTTTAGATTAGCCATATCAGAATTTAAATAAGATATTAAACCAACAACTAAAAGACAAGCTATAACAGCTATTTTGCCATTAGGAGATGGTCCATTAGGGCTTGCAGCTAAAGCGAAATTGTGGCAAATAGCAGCACCAACAAGCATTCCTATAACTGTAATTACTGAATCTGTATTACCCTCACCAGATAAGATTAATTGTCTCATAGGGCATCCGCCTAGTAGTACACTAGACCATCCACATAAAAACATTCCTAAAAAGTTCCAAAGGCCATCAGAATGAGCAACAGGTTGAGCTTCAAAACCCATGTTAAAGTATCCTAAAGACATATTTCCTATTAAAGTAAATACAAGTATAGCTATAAATCCAGATATTAAATATGTATCTTTAAATAATATCAAATCTCTTATTCCACCGACCATACAAAGTCTAGTTCTTTGTGATAAAATACCAACTATTAATCCACAAGCTAAAGCAATAAGAGCTGGTGCATGCATAGAACCAGGTCCTTTTTCACTAAAGAATATAAAGCTTGGAGCTGATATTAATAAAACTACTAAAAATATATTCATTATAGGGAATATATAACCTTCTGATTTAGGTAACTTATAGTTTCTTTTAAGTGAAAAACCTTTGTTCAATGAAACAATACCTAAAACTATACCAAAAGTAAAACCTATAATTCCAATGATAGCATTTAAATCTCCTCCAGCAAGTCTTAAAATCATTCTAAGAGGACATCCTAAAAACATTAAAGCTCCTATCATTACAGTAACACCTAATGTAAATCTAATAAATGGAGAAGAGCCACCTTTTACATTGAATTCTTTTTTTAGACTAGCTACTGCAAAAGAACCTAAAACTAATCCCATTACTTCAGGTCTTAAATACTGAACAACTGCAGCTCTATGAAAACCTAAACCACCTGATATATCTCTTACAAAACATGCTATACAAAAGCCCATATTTTTTGGATTTCCAAGTTTAACTAGAAGTACGGATATAATACCAACAATGGCACCTGTAAATATAATACCTTTTTTTGAATCCATTCTATAAAAACCTCCTTAAAATGTAATATATTGCACCATGATTTTATCAGAATATGTAAGTAAAGTTAAATTAAAAAAACGTATGATGTCGTATGATTGTATAGAAATTTTCTATTATTGTAAAAACGAGGAATATTATAAAATAAAGATATATTAAACATAGGAGTGATATATTATGAAATCAGTATATTTAGACAATGCAGCAACTTCTTTTCCAAAAGCCCCAGGAGTTTCAAAAAGTATTTCAAATTATTTGGATAATATAGGTTGTAATGTAAATAGAGGAGCTTATAGTTCTTCCTTTGAAGCGGAAAATATAGTATTTGAAACTAGAGAATTAATTTGTAAGTTATTTAATTTTGATAAAGAAGAAAATGTAGTTTTTACAAAAAACATTACAGAAAGCTTGAATATATTAATAAAAGGTTTAATAAGAGAAGGAGATCATGTAATAGTATCTTCTATGGAGCACAACGCTGTTATGAGACCTATTAATTCATTGACGAAAAAAGGAATAGAATTTTCTAGGGTACAGTGCAGTGCAATTGGAGAATTAAATGCCACTGATTTAATAAAATACATAAAACCTAATACGAAAGCTGTTATTATGACACATGCGTCTAATGTCTGTGGAACGATATTAAATCTTGAAGAAGTAGGTAAAATTTGTAGAGAGAATAATATTTCATTTATTATAGATTCTGCTCAAACAGCTGGCTTTTTAAATGTAGATTATAAAAAATTAAGTGCGGATGCTATAGCTTTTACAGGACATAAATCACTTTTAGGACCACAGGGAATAGGAGGATTTGTTGTAAGTGATAAATTAGTAGATGAAATGAGCACTTTTATAGAAGGCGGAACAGGAAGTTTATCAGAACATGAAATTCAACCAGATTATATGCCAGATAAATTTGAAGCAGGTACTTTAAATATTCCTGGAATATATGGACTTAATGCTTCTTTGAAATATTTATTTAAAGAAGGAATTGATTCAATAAGAGAAAAAGAATTAAATCTTTTAAATGTATTTTTAGAAAAAGTCAGTAATATAGAAAATATAAAAGTAATAGGAAAAAGTGGAATACAGGGAAGGACAGCTTTAGTTTCTATAGATTTTAAAGAGTATGATAATGCTGCCGTATCATACAAGCTGTATAAAGATTTTGGTATTATGACAAGATGCGGCCTTCACTGTGCTCCTTTTGCACATAAGACTCTAGGAACTTTTCCAAATGGTACTGTAAGGTTTAGTTTTAGTCATTTTAATACTATGGATGAGGTAAACTATACTATTGATAGTATTAATAAATGTTTGAAAGAAATTTAATATTTTAGAATAAAAATATTTTTGTTTTTTTAGAATTATGATATTATTAAACCAATAACCATAATATGTAATGTAATCCTTAAATATGTAAATGTGCAATGCAAAATGAGTAAGAAAAAAATTAGATATTTATAATTTATGGGGTGAAATGGATGAAATATAATAGGTTAGTTATTTTAATAATAATAATTTTAAGTATGCTTTTTACTTGTTCATGTAGTAATTTGAATAATGAAAACGAAGAAAATAAAAATGGTGAAGCATCTAATTCAGATAGTGGACAAACTCTTATGGTTTATAGTGGAGCTGGATTAAGAAAGCCTATGGACGAAATCGCAGAAAAATTCAAAGAAAAATATGGAGTTCAGGTCCAGTTTAATTATGCGGGAAGTAGTCAAATTATGAGCCAGTTAGAACTAACTAACGAGGGAGATGTATTTATTCCTGGTTCTGAACAGTATTATGATTTAGCGAATGAAAAAGGATTAGTAGAACAAAAAACAGATATTGCTTATCATATACCAGCTATTGCAGTACCTAAGGGTAATGAAAAAAATATTAAAGGAATTAAAGATTTAAAGAAAGATGGAGTTAAGGTTATATTGGGAGATGCAAAATCTACTGCTATTGGCAAAACATCTAAAAAAATGCTTGAAAAACAGAATATTTTTGATGATGTAATGAAAAATGTTGTAACCACTACATCAACAGTAAATGAAATTATGGTACATATGTCTATGAATGAAGCGGATGCAGCTATTGTTTGGGAAGATAATTTATATAATTTAGAAAATGTAGAATTGGTAAGCATACCTGAAGAAGAAAATATGATAAAGACTATTCCAGTTACTATATTAAAAAAATCTAATAAACAAGAATTAGCTAAAAAGTTTGTAGATTTTATGGATTCAGAAGAAGGAAAAGGGTGCTTTAAAAACCATGGATTCAAAATCATTGAATAAAAACAGTATGATGGACTCAAAAGAAAAACACTACTATCATATATCTAGAAAAAATAATTTTAATAATATTATTTTTAAATCTGTAATATCAATTGTTATATTTTTTGCAGTTGGATTTATGGTTTTGGTTATGGGAAGTCTTTTACTTAGAGGTATGCCTAATTTAATACAAAATCTTAAATCACCTGAGGTAAGATTTTCTATTAAACTTAGCTTGATTACTTCGTGTATATCTACAATTACATGTGTATTGTTTGCAATACCTATTTCTTATGGAATGGCTAGATTTAATTTTATAGGAAAGAGGATAGTGGAGATTATATTAGATTTACCTATGGCTTTACCACCTATAGTTTCAGGTTTAGCACTTCTTATATTATTTGGGAATACTGAATTTGGAAAGTTAATGGAGCGTTTGGGATTCTCTGTCGTATTTGATGTGAAGGGAATTATATTAGCACAATTTTTTGTTAATTTACCTCAGATGATAAAAGTATTAAAAGCTGCTTTTTATAATATTGATCCTAGAATTGAGAATGTTTCAAGAACATTGGGTTTAAGTAGTATGCAGACTTTTTTTAAGGTTACTATCCCTCTTGCAAAAAATAATATTATAGCTAGTGTAGTTATTACATGGGCTACAGCACTTGGACAATTTGGAGCTGTTATTATGATTGCAGGTGCTACTAGAATGAAGACTGAGGTTCTTCCAATTTCAGTTTATCTTAATATGTCTTGTGGTGAAATAGATGTTGCTTTAGCATCTGCATCTATACTTATAATTATTTCATCTGTTTGCTTGTTTACTTTTCAACTACTTCAAAAAAATGAATGAAGATAGAAAAAAAGGAGAGATTATGCTAAAAGTTGAAAATTTAAATAAAAAACTTGGAAATTTTCAGTTGAGAGACGTTAATTTAGAAATAAATGATGGTGAATATTTTGTTATATTAGGACCATCAGGTACAGGCAAATCGGTAATATTAGACTTAATTGCAGGACTTATCAAGCCAGATTGTGGTAACATAACGTATAATGGTAGAAATTATAATAAGTTACCTCCTGAAAATAGACAAATAGGTTTTATCTATCAGGATTATTTATTATTTCCTCATCTTAATGTTAAGGATAACATAATATTTGGGTTGAAAAATGGAAAGTTTAGTAAAATAGAAATAGAAAAAAAACTAAATTATATATGTCAAATGTTTGACATAGAGCATTTACTTTTTAGAAATCCTAAAACTTTAAGTGGTGGAGAACAACAAAGAGTAGCTATTGCAAGAGCATTAATAACATCACCTAAGATAGTTTTACTTGATGAACCTTTAAGTGCACTAGATCCTTGTACAAAGAAAAAGTTTATTGATATTTTAAAAAAACTGCATGAAACAACAAAAGCTATATTTATTCATATAACTCATGATTTTAATGAGGCTAAATATTTAGCTGATAAAGTTGCTGTAATGAAAAATGGTTCTATGGTTCAGGTTGGAAAAACTGAAGATATATTTGAAAATCCAAATTCAAAATTTGTATTAGAATTTATAGGGGGATAAAATATGAAAAGTAGTTTTTATGATGATTTAGTAAAAAAATTTAAAGAAATAGCTGAAGACAATGATATTTTAAATGAAAAAATTGAAGTTGAAGTAAAGACATTAAAGCCTGAAGAAGCAATAGGAACACCTGAAAGAAAGGACTTTCCGATATTAAAAGGTAAAGAAAAAATGATTCAGGCAGACTTTAGAGGTTATAAGGGACAGGCGTTTACAGATATGCCAGGAAAATTTAGTGGAACAATATATGATATTCTAAATATAAAGCTTGAAACTAATTTTGATAGATCTGTTTTAATTGCATCTTTAAATGCTGTTTGTTCATATCTAAAAATTTGTGATAGAACAGTACACTGTAAGGATGAAGAACCAGAGGAATGTGCAAGGTTATGTGTAGAATATATAAATGAAAATTATGGTTCTCCTAAAATAGCATTAATAGGACTTCAACCTGCTATACTTCATAGATTAGCAGAAAAATTCGATGTGAGAGTTTTAGATTTGGACAAGGACAATATAGAAAAAATAAAGTATGGTGTAGAGGTTGAAGATGGAGATGAAAAGACAGATGAAGTTCTAAAATGGTGCGACCTTATATTGGCAACAGGAAGTACGGCTGCAAATAATAGTATAACAAACTATATTAATGACAAACCTGTTTTATTTTATGGTACAACAATTGCAGCAACAGCGTGTTTTAAAGATTTAAATAGATTTTGTCCATGTAGCAAATAAGGACTAAAGAATAAAAAAGCAAAAATATATTGATTTAAAAACATAAACATGATATATTTTTAACATAAACTAAATACCATAATAAGGATATAAAGCCATGAAGGTTTTAAAGAAATGCGAATTTCTTTTGCCTCATGGCTTATTTTTTGTGAAAGGGGAATTTTTATGAAAACGAAAAAAATTGTATTAGGAGGTTTTTTTGTAGGATTAGGTGTTTTAATTCCTATGATATTTCATATGGCACATATGGGAGGACCAGTATTTTTGCCCATGCATATACCTGTTTTATTAGCTGGGTTTTTATTAGGAGGAGAATATGGCTTTTTAGTTGGATTAATTACACCTATTATTAGTAGTATTATTACAGGCATGCCACCAATAATTCCAACTCTTCCGATAATGACAGTAGAACTTAGCTTATATGGATTTATAGCAGGTGTATTGTTTAATAAATCTAAATTAAATAGTATAACAAGCTTGGTATTATCAATGATTTGTGGACGAGCAGGTGCGTTTTTAACAGTATACATAATGGCTAATATATTAGGATTTAAAAAGCTTAACACTGTAATGTGGATTAAAACAGGATTAGTAACAGGTATTCCAGGAATTGTTATTCAACTTATACTTATACCTACTTTATTACATATATTAACCAAATCTTTAAAAAAAGATGGGGTATATGCATTGAAATAATTTGATAAGTGAAAGGAGATTTTATGAAATCACAAGGAGATTTTTTTAATTCTATGGCTAGCAAGTGGGACGAAATGATATATGTGGACAATGATAAAATAAATTATGTTTTAGATAAAACAAATATTAAAAAAGGAAGTAAAATATTAGATGTTGGAACAGGAACAGGTGTTATGATTCCTTTTTTAATAGAAAGAATAGGAGAAAAAGGGAAAATAATAGCTGTAGATATGGCAAAAAAAATGCTTTGTATAGCTGAGAATAAATTTAAAAATGACAATAGAGTTGATTTTTTTAATTTAAATGTAGAAATAGACAGTATAGAAGAAAAGTTTGATTTTATAGTTTGCTACAGTGTATTTCCTCATTTTGAAAATAAAACAAGAACTATAAAAAAACTTGTAAACAAGAATTTAAAAGAAAATGGAAAACTGTTAATATTTCATTCTCAAAGTAAAGAGGATATCAATAAAATACATAAGCAAGTAGACGACATTGTTTCAGAAGATAAATTAATAGACTTAAAAATTCAACAAACAATATTTGAAAATGAAGGATTAAATGTAATTGAGGGAATAGACAATGAAAATATGTATTTTATTTTAATCAATAGATAAAATACTTGTAAAAAGTGGTGCATTTCTTTTTAATGGGAGAAGTGCGTCCATTTTCAGAAAACTGCTAGTATAAGACCGTAATTTTTTAATCCTTATATAAAGACGCACACTCCTAATTATAGAGGTTTAAAAATTATTATTTGGGAGTGATTTTTTATGCAAAAAAATATTAAATTAAGTTACGTATACAACTTTTTTTTAGTTTTAATATAATGGGCATTATACCTAAGCTACTATATTATCATTTGATTCTGTATGTTTTAGTATGTTTATGCTAATATTATTTTCAGTTGTGGGATTGATGGCTCAAAATTTTGGTATAAGGAATGTATTTGGAATAATAGGAGTAGTGCTTATACCTATAGTTAGGTCTATAGTGTATCCGAAAGCTAAAAGTTCTAAAACACCATTTGAATTAAGTTTCACTCTATAAGATACAAAATTAAAAGATATTAATCATATAGCGACGGAATTTTGATGAATTCCGTCGCTATAATGTTGATAGTATTAATAAATGTGTTTAAAAATATTTGACTAAAAGTTATATAAAATATTAAAAAAATATATATATTGAAAAAGTGACAATTTAATTAGATAAAAAACAACAATAATAGACTTATAATCCATTAAATGGTATAATGTATTCGTATAAATATAGAAAATTTCAAAAAATTGTGATGATTTTGACTAAAAATCATATAAAAAGGAGGACTTAAATGTTCAAAAATCTTACAATAAGAGCAAAAATCTCTGTTATGGCAATAATTATGATGATATCTATTGTATTTATAGGGGGATTAGGCTATTTTAATCTTGCAAAAGCTAATCAAGATATGACGGCTATGTATAATGACAGACTTATTGCAATCCAATTACTCAATGAAAATAGAGCTCATGAAAGGGCTATAGAAGCTGATATTTGCGATATAATATTAAATACAGAGCATAAACAGGAACAAGAAATAAAATTAAAAGATATGAACGATAGGATTAAAATTTTTAACGAAAATATTAAAAAATATAAAAATACAGAGCTAGACCAATTTGAAATTGATACAGCTAAAAAGCTTGAAGAAAATCGCTTAAAGTATGAAGAAGAAATGGGTGTTTCATTAAAGCTCGCAATAGATGGAAAACAAGAAGAAGCATATATGGAACATGAAAAAATGAAAAACACAGTAGATGATTTTCGGAATAATTTGATTGATCTAGCAGAGTATAATGTAAAAATAGCTGATGAGATAAATACTTCAAATAATGCTGCGTATGACCATACAATAAAAGCGTTTATAGTAATATTAATTATATCTTTAATAGTTTCTATAATACTTACTATCTACATATCAAAAGCAATTAGTGACCCAATTAAAGTGGGGTTAAGTCAAATGAATGAAATTGCAAATTACAATATTACAAAGAATATACCATCTAAGTTTATGAATAGAAAAGATGAGGTAGGAGATTTAACAAGAGCTATTCAAACGATAGAGGATAATTTTAGAGATATGATACTAAAAATTAGTATAAGTTCGGAACAAGTAGCAGCATCTTCGGAGGAACTTACAGCTACATCTCAACAGTACTCTACAGTAGCAGAAGAGGTTGCACAGACTATTAATGAAATTGCAAATGGTGCAACAGATCAAGCTCAAAGTACAATGGATGGTTCTCAAACGCTTTCAGAACTTGGGGGTATTATAGAAGAGAATAAAAAACATATAAATGTATTGACAAAATCATCAGAAAAAGTAAATGAATTAGTAGAACAAGGATTAGAGGTTATAGATAAACTATCTTCAAAAACAAAAGATAGCAAAAGTGCGACTAATACTGTTTATGAAAATATAATAAAGACAAATAAAAGTTCTGAAAAAATTGGTGAGGCTAGTACACTTATAACATCCATTGCAGAACAGACAAATTTACTTGCCTTAAATGCAGCTATTGAAGCGGCTAGAGCTGGGGAGCATGGTAAAGGATTTGCAGTTGTTGCAGAAGAAATTAGAAAGCTGGCTGAACAGTCTAGTAATTCAACTAAAATTATAGATGATATGGTGAAAAATTTACAACAAGATGCAAATATGGCGGTAAAGACTATGGAAAAAGTAGAAAATACATTACAAGAGCAGGTTGAAAATGCAAATCTTACGGAAAGCAAGTATAGAGAAATTGCACATGCAATTGAGGAATCAAAAGAAGCGGTAAAAACAATAAATGAATCAGCGAGAGAAATGGAGCAAAAGAAGGGTGATGTATTGTATATAGTTCAAAACCTTTCAGCTGTAGCAGAAGAAAATGCAGCAGCAACTGAACAAGCTTCTGCATCAATAGAGGGTCAAGCTGCAAGTATTCAAGAAATCATAAATGCTAGTGAAGGATTGGCAGGGTTGTCTCAGGAGTTACAAATTCTTATAAATAAATTTGAGATTTAATTAAAATAATTGTAAAAAAATTCTAAATATTATATAATGAAGAAAATACTACAGTGAAGGAGGATTAAAGATGAAGATTATGGCTTATAGTAGTTCGTTTGCAAAAAATGGAGTATCTCTTTTTTACGGGAGAAGTGCGTCCATTTTTAAAAAACTACGAGTATAAGACCGTAATTTTTTAATCCTTATAAAGACGTACACTCCTAATTATAGCAGTTTAAAAACTATTATTTGGGAGTGATTTTTTATGCAAAAAAACATTAAATTAAGTTACGTATACAACTTTTTCTTTAGTTTTAATATAACTTCAGCTATTTGGGTATTATACCTAAGTTTTAAAGGACTTAGTTTAGTACAAATAGGTCTTCTAGAATCTGTATTTCACTTAACAAGTTTTTTATGTGAGGTTCCAACTGGAGCTATTGCAGATATATATGGAAGAAAAACAAGTATTATAATAGGTAGAATTTTTAGCTTTATATCTACAATGCTTATGATTTATTCAGATAGCTTTACAGGATACGCTTTCAGTTTTGTATTTTCAGCTTTATCATATAATCTACATTCTGGAGCAGCAGAGTCTATAATATACGATAGTATGAAACTTTTAAACAAAGAAGATGAGTATAAGAAAACTTATGGATCAATAGCCTTTTACATGGAAATGGCAAGAGGATTGGCTATATTACTTGGAGGAATACTTTCTGACTTTAGATTTGTATATGCATATATTTTAGCTTTATTTATAGATATATGTGCACTGAGTAGTGCAAGTTTTTATAACGAGCCTCCTATAGAACAAAAGAGCAACGATGAAAATATATTTATACACCAGTTAAAAGAGAGTTTTAAAATATTAAAGGAAAGAAAAATAGTTCTATATTTAATTCTAGTGTACTCTTTCATATCTACGATAGACACTACTGTATACTTTTATTGTCAAAAACACTTTGAAGATATGGGTATATCCAGAACTTCAATAGCTATTATATACGGTGTGACCAATGTAGTAGGAGCTATAAGCTCTAAGTATGCATACGCTGTAGAGAAAAAGCTAAGCAAGAAATCTATTATTTTAATACTTTGTACTGTGAATATATTTATACTTATAGGATTTTCGGTATCTAGAGGATATTTTACTATTATAATATTTTTATTATCATGTATGATAAGTGGATTTGGAATACCTATTTTCAGCGACTATATAAATGTATTAATACCATCACAGTATAGAGCTACTATACTATCATTTGATTCCGTATGTTTTAGTATGTTTATGCTAATATTATTTCCAGTTGTAGGATTGATGGCTCAAAATTTTGGTATAACAAAGACATTTGGAATAATAGGAGTAGTGCTTATACCGATAGTTGGGTTTATAGTGTATAAGATGCAAAAGTAAGATCAATAATTAAAAACTATCTATGGAAATACCGTTGTATTCGCTAAAATTTTCATAGATAGTTTCAATGAATTTGGTTACTAAAATATTGACATAAAAATTTAAATATGATATACAAGAAATAGGAGTTATCACTCAGAAACTTAGAGTGCTAACAAAAATATACATAAGAGGTTGAAAGGAGAGATTAAATTGCAAACAAAACAATTCAAAGCAGAATCTAAAAGATTACTAGATCTTATGATTAACTCAATTTATACTCACAGGGAGATTTTTTTAAGAGAGCTTATATCAAATTCAAGTGATGCTATAGATAAGATATATTACAAGGCATTAACGGATGATACTATAACATTTAATAAAGACGATTATTATATAAATATAGATGTTGATAAGGACAATAGATCTATTAAAATATCAGATACTGGTATTGGAATGAATCAAGAAGATCTTGAAAATAATCTGGGAATTATAGCTAAGAGTGGATCTTTACAATTTAAAGAAGATAATGAAGTTAAGGATGGACATGATATAATAGGTCAATTCGGAGTAGGATTTTATTCTGCATTTTTAGTTGCTGATAATATAACTGTTATAAGTAAGGCATTTGGATCAGACAATGCTTATAAGTGGGAGTCTAAAGGTGTAGATGGATATACTATTGAAGAATGTAGCAAGGATAGTGTAGGAACAGAAATTACACTTAAGATAAAGAAAAGTACAGAAGATGAGGATTTTGATAAGTATTTAGATGAGTATACAATAAGATCTATAATCAAGAAATACTCTGATTTTATAAGATACCCAATCAAGATGGATATAACTACTAAGAACCTTAAAGAAGGAACAGAAGATCAGTACGAAGATGTTGTACAAGAAGAAACTATAAACAGCATGGTTCCTATATGGAGAAAGAATAAAAATGAGCTTACAGATGAAGAGTACGATAATTTCTATGCTGAAAAGCACTACGGATTCGACAAGCCTATAAAGCATGTACATCTTAGTGTTGACGGTATGATAAGATATAATGCTATATTATATATTCCTGAAAAAACTCCATTTGATTTTCATACTAAAGAGTATGAAAGAGGTCTAGAACTTTATTCAAGCGGAGTTATGATTATGGAAAAATGCTCTGACTTACTTCCTGATTACTTTGGATTTGTAAAAGGTATAGTGGATTCAGAGGATTTATCTTTAAATATATCAAGAGAAATCCTGCAACACGATAGACAATTAAAGTCTATATCAAAGAATATAAAGAATAAGATAAAAAATGAGTTAAAGAGCTTATTAAAGAATGAAAGAGAAAAATACGATAAGTTCTATGAGTCATTTGGAAGACATTTGAAGTATGGAGTTTATAGTGATTTTGGAGCTAACAAAGAAGTACTTCAAGATTTAATTATGTTTTATTCATCAAAAGAGAAGAAAATGGTTACTTTAGATGAGTACGTATCTAGAATGCCTGAGGAGCAAAAGTATATCTATTATGCTGCTGGAGAATCTATTGATAGAATAGAGAAGCTTCCACAAACAGAGGTTGTAACGGACAAAGGATATGAGATACTTTACTTTATAGATGATGTTGATGAATTTGCTATAAGAGTTCTTATGAATTATAAAGAGAAGGAATTCAAATCTGTATCTAGTAATGATCTAGGAATAGAATCTGATGATAGTGATAATTCAGTTGATGAGAATGAAAATAAAGATTTATTCGAATTTATGAAGGAATCTTTATCAGAGAAGGTTAAATTCGTTAGAGCATCTAAAAGACTTAAGAAGCATCCTGTTTGCTTATCAAATGATGGGGACTTGAGTATAGAGATGGAGAAAATTTTGAATGCTATGCCTGAGGCTCAAGGCATGAAAGCTGACAAAGTTTTAGAGATAAATGTAAATCACGATATATTCAAATCTTTAAAAGAGGCTTATGAAAATGATAAAGATAAGTTTAAGCTATATACAGGATTACTTTACAATCAAGCTTTACTTATAGAAGGACTTCCAATAGAAGATCCTGTTGAGTTTACTAATAATATGTGTAAAATAATGAAATAAAATAGAGAAGATGTATATGAAATGAAATTTTCATACACATCTTTTTTTGTGCAGATAAATATAATTTATATAGGAACAATCTAAAATTTGGAAAGGTGAGACGTATGAATGAAAAGGTAGAAGATACAATTTTAGATAAAAAGCATTTAGTAGATGTTTTAGGAAGTTTCTCTAAGGCTACAGGGTTATATATTGAGGCTGTAGACAATAAGGGAGAAAGCTATTGCACCCCATGTAACGTAGATAGAAGTGAGTTTTGTAAATTTATTAAAAACCATGATAAATGCAATGAAAAATGTGAAGAATCTTATAAAGTAGCAAGTCTAGAAGCTGGTAAGTGGGAAGAACCATATTTTTTCAGATGCCATGCTGGAATAGTGATCTGGGCTGTACCTATTATAATTAAGGGAGTCAGTGTAGGTAGTATTATGTGTGGACAAGTTTTGATGTGGGAACCTGATGAATTTTTCTTTCAAGAACTAAAAGAATTTAATCCATATGTTGAAGATTTTGATGCCTTAAAAGAAAAAGCCATGAAACTTGAAATTGTATCTCCAAATCGAATTCAGGCAGTAGCAGATACGTTGTTTGTAGTAGTTAATTATTTAGTTAAGAGAAATATTTGTATTTTAGAAAACAAAGATGCTTCGCGTATATTGATGCAAAAAATTAGGCAGGAATTAGAGGATAGAAAAAAATCTGATTTGCATAAAAAGGATGATTACAATATTTATTTAAAAAAAGAAAGAAAACTATTAAGCTATATTCGTGTAGGAGATAAAATGAAAATAAAAAATATATTACTAAATCTTCTAGGAGATATTTATGTTAAGACATCAGGAGATAAAAATATAATAAAGTTACGTATTATAGAATTAGCAGCTTTGATTTCAAGAGCTGCAGTGGATGGAGGATTAGATGCAGAAATTGCAATGACTATGATGGAGGACTTTGATAAAGAAATTTGTAAAGTTGATAACATAGAATGTTTTTTTTATGAAATATATGATGTAGCTAGAAATTTTCTAAATAAAATTTTTATTTTAGGAGATAAAAAACACATTAGTTTGTTAAAGAAAGCACGAAGTTTTATTATGGAAAATTATTCTAAACCTATAAAAATAGAGGATGTATCACAATACCTTTTGATAAGTAAATCTCACTTAAGTAGATTATTCCGTAAAGAACTAGATTGTACAGTGAATGATTACATTACAAGAGTGAGAGTAGAAAAAGCAGTTGAATTAATGAAAAAGAGGGAATTAAGTATAAAAGATATTTCAAATAGTGTAGGATTTAAAAGTCAAAGCTATTTTACAAAGGTCTTTAAAAAACATATAGATGTTAAACCAGTAGTATATAGAAATAAATTATTTTAAGGGGGAGCATGAGTGTACTATAAAAAGATAAGGGAATGTATAATAAATGGAGATACTGATGCTGTAATAGAATTAACAAAAGAGGCTTTAGCAAAGAAATATACACCTGAGCATATATTAGAAAAAGGCTTGATTTCAGGAATTGATGAAATTGCTAAAAAGTTTCGTAAGGATAAAGTTTTAGTTCCGGAGGTACTTCTCTCCACTAGAGCTATGAATGCAGGAATTTATATATTGCAGCCATATTTTAAAAAACATAAAAGAAATCATAAAGTGAAAATTATATTAGGAACAGTTGCAGGAGATCTTCATGATATTGGAAAAAATATTGTAAAAAGTATACTTATAGCTACTGGAGCTAATGTAATTGACTTAGGAATAAACGTATCTACAAAAAACTTTATAGATACAGTATATAAAGAAAAACCTAATATGCTTATGATGTCAGCTCTAATGACTACAACCTTACCAGCTATGAAAGAAGTTATAGAAGAACTAAAAAATAAAGGATTAAGAGAAAGTGTAAAGGTCTTTGTGGGTGGGGCACCTGTAACAGAAACTTTTGCTAGTAGAATAGGAGCTGATTATTACTTTGAAGATGTATTTAAATTGAGAAATTTTTTAGAAAAAAATTCACATAAATTTGTATCTGAATAAAAATCCCAACGAAATGGGATTTTTTTATATGTAATTTTTTAAATCTATAAACAATAAAATTAATAAAAGCACAATCGAGCAAAAAAAAGCAGAAATAGGCTATTAAATATTAAGTTGTATTTTCATAGTATTAAACAAAGGCGATTATATATAAAAACTAAGGGGATGTGAAAATAATATGAAACCAGTATTAAGATTTCTTTCTGATGAAGATTTAAAAAATGTTCATAGTATGGCTTTAGATATGTTAGAAAACATGGGTATGCAACTATGCTCAGAAGAGGCACGTGAAATATTAAAAAAAGAAGGGTCAAAAGTTGAAGGGGAGATTGTAAAAATACCTAGAGAATTAGTAATGAGAGCCCTTGAAACTGTTCCAAAGAGAGATGAATTTGTACTTTATGGAAGAACACCAGAGAATGACGTGAAAATAAGTGAAGCACCTCCAACATTAGCAGCTATGACTATGGCAACTGCAGTTATTGATCCAGATACAAGAGAAAGACGCCCTGCTACTAATGAGGACTTGGCTAAACTTACTAAAATATTAGAAACTTTGGATAACGTAACAATTGCAAGTGGACTTGTTACACCTCAAGATGTACCACTTCAAGCATCTGACTGGTATACTTGGGCAACAACAATAAAGAATACTACAAAACATATAACAGGTGGAGTTGTTGGTAAAGAAGGAGTTAGAGATGCAGTGAAAATGGCATCACTAGCAGTAGGTAGTGAAGAAGAATTTTTGAAAAGACCTTTTATATCTGTTTGGGTATTAACTATGCCTCCTATGAAAGTAGATGAAAATACTTTAAATGTACTTATGGAAGCTAGCAAGTATAAAATACCTTCAGTTATAAGTTCAGGAGGAATACTTGGGATATCTTCACCTATAACTATAGAAAGTGCAATAATTCATACTCATGCGGAAACACTTGCTTGTATAGCACTATCTCAAATTGTTAATCCTGGAGCACCTGTAATATATTCAAGTTATGTACGTAGTATGGACATGAAAACACTGAGTGTTGCAATGTCTAGTCCAGAATCAGCTATAATGAAAAGCTGTATGGCAGAGCTAGGACTTTATTTAGATCTTCCAACAAAGATGCCATGCAATTTACGTGACTCAAAAGTTTTAGATGCACAGACTGGATTTGAAACAGGCATGGTTGGAACTATTGGAGCTTTAACAACAGACTTTTTGGTAGCAATGCAGTTAGATATGGATTTAGTAGTAGATTATGCAGACCTACCATACTCTAATGAGTGTATGTCACAGTTACAAAGATTAGTAAGAGAATTAGATTTTAATGATAAGAGAATAGCTTTAGATAATATTGAAAAGACTGGACATGGTGGTAGTTTCCTTGATTCAAAACATACAGTTCGTCACTTTAGAAAAGAGCTATGGAGAGGTGAATTGACGGAGAGAGGAAATTATGGTTCTTGGAAAGATGGAGGAGAAAAAGACATAGCACAAAAATCTTTAGAAAAAGTACGCCAAATTCTTGATGAAACAAAAGATATAGAACTTTTAGACAAAGAAACACAAAACAAAATAGATGCTATAGCAGAAGCCGCTATAGAAAAAGCAAAGAACATAGTAAGATAAAGTGAAATTGGTAAAAAATATTATAGGATGTGAGCAGAATATGAATAAAAACAAAATACTTGGTCTAATTGCTATAATCATAGTGGTAACAATATATGGAGTTTCATATATTTCTAGAGATGTTATTGATAATTATATGCATGCAACAGTAATAGTAGGATTTCAGCTTACTATTATGGCTATTCTTTTTACCATATATAATATTATTAAAAAAGCCGATTTTAAAATAGAAAAATCAGATATATTCATAATATGTTTGTCAGGTTTGATTGGAACAACATTCTTTCATGTATTAACAGTTCTAAGCATAACTGCAATCGGACCTACTGTATCATCACTGTTATTTGGATTTGCAGCAGTATTCTCATTATTAATAGATACAATATTCTTTAAAAGACCAAAAACAAAGTTGAGTATTCTTAGCGTGATTGTTTCACTGATAGGGGTATATATACTTATGGGAATAGACTTTAAAGATTTAGCTTCAACTAATTTTAAAGGATATGCATTGACTATTCTTAGCATAATATCATGGGTAGTTTATTGCTTCTTATCTGACCAGGTTTCAGATAAATACGATAAAACAGTAATGTTAAACTATCAAGCAGCAGTAGGAGCTGTAACAACACTACCATTTATATTTATTTATCCAGTGAGTATGGAAAACTTAATGATGGGCAAAGTTATAATCAATTTAGTCATTTTAGGAGTATTCAATTCTACTATCGCGTATTTCTTGAATATATATGCTATAAAGAATATAGGTGTAACTTTATCGAATCTATTTATGAATTTCTTGCCAGTAGTTACTATAATATTGTCCTTACTACTGTATGGAATAGTTCCATCCATAAATCAGATAGCAGGAGGTATTATAATAATAGCTTCAGTACTATTATTAAATAAAGACCAAAATAATATAGAAAGATTAGAGGAATCGAATACTTAAATGATAGCAAGGTATATTTGAAACTGTTGACAAGTTTATTGTCAACAGTCTTTTTTGTATCTTTTGATGAATAAGCATAGATTTTAATTACTAAGGAAAGTATGCATGTTATTAAATGACATTGACATAATATAACCTATATTTGTATAATGCAAACATAGATATATTTGTAAAAATTCAAAAAGGTTGTTATAAATCAAGGAGGAAAAATATGAGAATAGCAGTAATGTCAGATGTTCACAGTAATATTTATGCATTAGAGGCTGTAATAAAGGATATAAAAGATAGAAGCTTAGATTTAACAGTTTGTGTAGGAGATTTAGTGGGGTATGCTACATTTCCTAATGAAGTTATAAACTTAATTAGAAAAGAAAATATATTAACTATAATGGGAAATTACGATGATGCAGTAGGTAATAGGAGGATTGTATGCGGATGCGATTATCCAGATCCTAAAGATGCTGAAAATGCTGCAAGTTCTCTTCAATGGAGTGTTAAAAACACAACTGAAGAAAATAGAAAATTTTTAGCGAATATTCCAAAGGAAATGACTTTGACATTTGAAGGAAAGACTATTACATTCGTTCACGGTAGTCCTAGGATGTTAACTGAATATCTAAAACAAGATTCTCAACAGGCTAAAGAGGTTATGGATAGTTTTACAGGAGATATTTTAGTGTGTGGACATACGCATAAACCGTATTACAAGATGTATGAAGATAAAATGCTTGTAAACAGTGGTAGCGTAGGAAAGTCTAAAACAGGAAGTCCGGATGCAAACTATGTGATAATAGATATAAAGAATGAAAATGTAGATGTAGAAATTGTACAAGTTGCTTATGATTTTGAAAAAACAGCAAAAGCTATAGAAGAAAGTGTTTTACCTAATGAATTTGCAGAGATTATAAGAACCGGAAGAGCATAAATTATTAATAAATAAAAAATCACTGGAGAAAATGAAATATCCTCGGTGATTTTTTTATTTATTTCAATCTATCATCATCCTCGCCTGCATATTCTAGAATATCGCCAGGTTGACAATTTAAAATTTCACATAATAATTCCAGTGTAGAAAAACGAACTGCTTTTGCTTTATTATTTTTTAGAATAGAGAGATTAGCCATAGTTATTCCCATTTTTTCTGAAAGTTGCGTAGAGTTAATCTTTCTTTTGGCCATCATTACATCTAAATTTACTATAATTGGCATATCAACATTCCTTTCTAAATTGTTTTATCATTTTCTTCTTTAATTTGTATAGCTATCTCAAATAATTGTGATAATACTAAGCATAAAAATCCTATTGTTACACAAATAAAAGTAACTACAATAATTGGACCTCCGAAAATAATATATTTAAAAAATTCAACGGAGTGCTCTAAATATTTTACACATCCAATAAAAATAATGATTTCACTAAAAGAGCATATAGAAATAACATTTAGGGATTTAACGCTTTCAATAGAAAAAGGATTATTTTTTACAACCAAACTACAAAGTTTTTTTAATTTCAATAAAGATATAACATATGGAACTGCGCATAAATAAATGCAAGTTGTAACAACCGTTACTAAGCTATGATCTAACAGCGCAAATTGGCTTTTAAAAAATGCTGTAGCAATAAGTGGAGTCCCTAAAATAAGGATGCAGGTAATGGATATTCCTAAAGTTAGAATCATACTTAAAATTTTAGGATTAGAATTATTTTTCATTTTATCAACCTCGATTCTTTTTATTTATATTATTATAATAAACCAAATGTTTATCGTTTGTAAATAAAAAATACAAATCATTCGATAAAATATGATTGTAAATCAAAATTTTTAGGATTGTTAATTATTCATAAATTTCAACTGGAGTTTTTAGTTTAGCATATTTCCAAAGGGTTTTAATATCTTTATTCGATAATGCTATGCAACCCCAAGTCCAGTCTGAAGAACTTCCGCCACCATGTATCCCAACTTCTCCTCCAAGTGCAGTTTTCCAAGGTGGTCTTATTTGGCTTATATTTGCCTGCTTGACTTCTTCAAAAGTATCTTTATCTATAAGACCATCTTCTAATCCTCTTTGAGCATCCTCAATATTAGGATAACTTATTCCTAAAAAAAGTGTAAATCTACTTTTATCATTTTTAGTGCAAATATAATATTTTCCAACAGGTGTTTTTCTATCTCCTTCTTTATTCTTAGCACCTACAGGAGAAGAGCCAAGACCTATATTAAATTTATCAATTAATTGACCATCCGCATATAATTCTAATAATCTTTCTTCTTTAAATATCTTTATTAAAGTATTTTGTGGTTCAATTTCAATTTCCTCAAGAGCATCTTTAGAATTGATTAAATTTTTAGAGTTAATAGATAGATATGCTAAGAAAATAGTAAATATAAAACCAAATACTAAAAATATTCCTGTGAATCTGCTAATTTTAAAAATTTTCATAAATACTTTATTTCCTCCTTTTATAATTATTTAGGGAAACTATTGATTAATTGATATTAAAATGTATTATATCACTTAGATAACAACTTAAAAAGGTTTCATTATTACTTTTTTAAGGCTCTTTTTAATATGTTTTTTTAAGGTATATAAATGTAAAATAATAATAAGCAATGACATATATAGATTTAAAAAATATATAAAAAATAGAAAACGGAGGTAACAATCATGAAAAAAGGAACAAGTTTAGTTTTAGGACTTACTATGGCTTTAAGCTTATCAATTAGTGCATTTGCAGAAACATCTTACACAGTTAAAAGTGGAGATGTACTATGGAAAATCGCAAGTAAACATGATACAACATGGCAAGAATTAGCAAAAATAAACAAACTTAAGAATCCTAATCGTATTTTTCCAGGACAAAAAATAAAAATTAACATTAATGAAGCTGTAAAAACTAATACTGATAAAGAAGTAAAAACTGAGGTTAAAGAAGTTAAGAATAATAAAGAAATGACAAATTCAGAAAAAGTAATAGCAGTATTAAATAGTATTGAAACAGGTGATACTTCAGCAATTGCATATATCAATCCAGAAAAGTATATTCAACATAATTTATCTATTGGAGATGGATTAGCAGGTTTTGGACAAGTACTTAGCCAACTTCCTAAAGGAAGTGCATCAGTAGATGTAGTTAGAGCTTTTGAAGATGGAGATTATGTTGTAACTCAAACAGATTATAACTTCTTCGGACCAAAAGTTGGATTTGATATATTTAGATTTGAAAATGGTCTAATCGTAGAGCATTGGGATAATTTGGATGAGAATAGGGTAAATCCGAATCCAAGTGGAAGAACACAACTTGATGGAGAAACTAAAGTTGTTGATCTAGAGAATACAGATAAAAATAAAACAGTAGTTAAAGATTTTGTTAATAATGTATTAGTAGAAGGTAAATATGAAACAATGGGACAATATTTTGATGGAGATAAATATATTCAACATAATACTCAGATTGGAGATGGATTATCAGGTTTAGGACAAGCTATGGAAGCTATGGCTAAGCAAGGAGTTAATATGGTATATGAAAAAAACCATATGATATTAGGTCAAGGTAATTTTGTTTTATCAGTAAGTGAAGGAACTTTCGCAGGACAAAAAGTATCATACTATGATTTATTTAGAGTTGAAAATGGAAAAATAGCAGAGCATTGGGATGTAATTGAGAATATTCCTAATAAAGAAGAATGGAAAAATAATAACGGTAAATTCTAGTTCGGATAAAGTGAAACTTAATTCAGATGGAGTTTTTACTCCAACTGAATTTTTAGTTGAACTAATCCAGAAGCTATAGAGTTCTTATCTTCAGCCTTAAGAGGATGAAGTCTTAGAACTCTTAGCTTTCGGATAAAAATTTAATCTAACATAAAAAAAGCAAGTAGATTGTTAACAATCTACTTGCTTTTTTTATGTTAGATAATTAAACACCTTGATAATTAAATACTCAATTGATATTATTTAGATAGGTAGGATAGGTTATTAAGAAAAAAGACATAATTTGAGGAGTAGATATGGATACAATCAAGAAAATTGAATTTAAGAGAAATAAAAATAAGCATTTTGATTTCGAGATTATACGATTAAAAGACTTTTTTGGAGATAGATACATAAAATACATTACGCACATTCATAGACTTAATTTCTATAATATATTATGCATAACCTCAGGAGAAAGTAAGCATGAAATCGATTTTAAATTATATCCTTATAAGGCAGGTGATATTCTGCTTATATCTAAAAATCAAGTACAGCGATTTTATCCCAAAGAAGACGTTGATGGATATTTAATCTTATTCACAGATGCTTTTTTATATAGACATCTACATTCAAACATATCTGAGTTTTTAGAGCCTTTTCAATCCACTTATATTTATCCAATTTTAAAATTTGATAATAATAGTAATGGGTTTGAACGAATTCAACTGGATATACTGTACAGATATTATATTGATAAAAACAACATCTTAAAGCCTGAAATTTTGAAATCTCACTTAAGAACATTGATGTTATTGATTAAAAGAAATAGTCTAGAGAACCCAAATAATATAGATACTCATACTTATGAAAAATTTATTATGTTTATGAATTTAGTTGAAGCTAATTTTAAATATAAAAAGACGGTCCAAGAATATGCAGACCTTATGTATGTTTCAAAGAAAACATTGAACTTAATTACTCGAAAGGCAGTTGATTTGTCTGCGAAGCAGTTTATCATTAATCGCATTATTTTGGAAATTAAAAGGTACCTCTCGGAAGGGTATTTGATAGTTAATGAAATTTCAGAGATTATGGGATTTGATGAACCTTCAAACTTGACAAAATTTTTTAAACGTTATGAAGGATTGACTCCATCTGAATTTAGGAAAAAACAGCAAATATATATTTAACATTGAATGACACCTTAATATTAAGGTGCCATTTTTACAGTTTTAAAAGCCAAATTTACCTGTCGAATTATAGAAAAAAGTAATAAAATTAAATATAAAGTGAAACTTAATTCAGATGGAAGTTTTTAATCCATCTGAATTTTTAGTTGAACTAATCCAGAAGCTGTAGAGTTCTTATCTCAAGCCTAAAAAGGTTGGAGTTTTAGAACTCTTAGCTTTCGGATAGACAATAAATTTGTTAAGAGGTGAGATTATGGAACTTGGATGGATAGTTTTGATACCAGTAGTCTTGGCTATCATTTTAGCTTTTACTACTAAAAATGTTTTTGCTGCATTATTAGCAGGTATCATTTCGGCAGGTATTATTATTGATGTTCAATATAATCAATTGTTTTCTGGGTTAAATAGCATATATAAGGTATTTCAAGATGATTGGGCAGCAAAATCTATATTATTTTGTTTAATGATTGGTGCATTTGTTTATGTCATTGAGGCATCTGGTGGTGTTCATGGGATGGTAATTTTACTAACAGAACAGAAGAAAATGATTAAGTCCAAAGTAGGGGCACAATTAGTGGCTTATTTAATTGGTTTATTAATGTTTATCGATGCAACAAGCTCGATTGTAATATCAGGAGTTGCTTCGCGTCCTTTATTTGATAAATTTAATGTTTCAAGGGCAAAACTTGCTTATATTACAGATTCAACATCATCACCAATAGCTTGGTTAGTGCCATTTAATGGGGCTGGAGCATTTTTAATAGCTATGGTTAGTGGGCAAATTTCTCTAGGATTCATAGAGGGAGATCCAATGAATTTAATAATAGCAGCTATGCCTTATCAACTTTATGGAATTGTATCCATATTGATTGTTGGAATAACGATTTTCTTAAAAAAAGATTTTGCTGGAATGGAAGCAGAACTGGTAGTGCAAACATATGAAATTAAAGATAGTGATGTCCATGATAAATATAATGGTGAAAATATTAAGTCAAATGCGAGTAATATGTTTGTACCATTGATTATATTTGTTGGAAGTATATTTGCCATATTAATGATCACAGGTAATGGAAATTTACTAAATGGTGATGGATCTGCAAGTATATACATTGGTGTATTTATTACATTGGTTTTAACAGGAATGTACTATTTAGTAAAAGGTGTAACATCCACTGATAACTATATTAAATGGGTAATGAAGGGGATGGCTAGTTATCTTGAAATAACAGTGATTCTAACATTAGCATTTGCTTTAAGTAGTTTAGTTGGTCGATTAGGTGTTGGGGAATATATAGCAGGTATTAGTGGAAGTGTTAGTAAAGCATTGATTCCATTTATTATATTTATTTTAGGAATGCTTATGTCATTTGCAACAGGAACAAGTGCTGGAACTGTATCAGTGTTAATTCCTATTGCAGTGCCACTAGCTTCAGCGCTTGGAGTAGATATGGCATTGGTACTAGGTGCTATTATTTCTGGAGCGGTATTTGGAGATCATTGTTCACCAATATCTGATTCTACAATATTGGCATCAATGATTGCTGAAATAGATGTGATGGATCATGTGAGAACACAAATGCCATATGCGTTAACATCTGCTTTTGTAGCAGGTATTGGATTTTTATTAATAGGGAGGGTTTAAAAATGAATATGAAAGAAATATATGAGTATATAGATAAAATAGGATGTGTTTCTTTTTCTACAATCGATGATGGATATGTTCAATCTAGGATTGCTCACTTTTTCGCATTTGATGATGAGGGTTTATACTTTAGAACAATGATAACTAAGCCGTTTTATCAGCAATTAAAAACAAACGAAAATGTAACTGTTTCTGGAATGTATCCATCAACACAGCTATTAGGACACAATGATGATGGTGTACCTGATTTTGTACCTGGTTATACTTTAAGGATTACTGGAGATATTAAAGAATTAACTATGGAAGAAGTAACATTAAAATCTGAAACTAATCCAGATTTTAAAACAGCAATATATGATATTAATAAATACCCTGCAACAAGATGCTTTTGTATTTACAAAGCCAAGGGAGAAGTTTTTGATTATGATTTTGAGTTGGAAAAGCGTGATCACAAGCTGTTAAGAACAAGGTTTTCTTTTGGTGGAATGACTTATAATAATGCAGGATGCACTATTAATGATAAGTGTATAGAGTGTGGAAAATGTTATGAAGTATGCACATTTAAAGCAATAGAAAAGGGGTCCCCATATAAAATCAATGGAGAACGCTGTGATGAATGTGGTTCATGTTATGTAGCTTGTCCAGTGAGAGCTATCCAAAAGCCATTAGCTTTTTAACATTGGTAAAATAATATAAAGTAAATTGATTTTAAAGAGAAGAGTAATAGTTTAATTATTCTTCTTTTTTTGTGTGTATAACCTAAATTATTTTTATAATTATTCCAATTGGAACTAAATTATAAAGTTCAACAAAATATTTATTATCTATCAAACTATAGTGTTATAATTAAGTGAATTTATTTTTAGGAGGGGTTATATGCATAAGTTTCAATCAAAGAATAGAAAAAAGCTTGATAGTGAGTGGAGAAGAAAAGCTATGCCACCTAAAGAAACACTTGAAAAAGTAGGATTAACAAAACATGATGTTGTTGCTGATATTGGATGTGGAATAGGATATTTTACAATGCCAGCGTCTGAAATTGGTGATAAGGTTTATGCAATGGATATTTCTAATGAGATGTTAGAGGATATTAAAGAAAAATGCAGAGAGTTAAATAGAGATAATGTAGAAATAGTAAAAACTGATGAATACGATTTAAAGATACCTAATGAATCTGTAAGCTTTAGTATTTTAGTAAATGTTTTACATGAGATTGAAGATAAAAAAAGGTTATTAAAAGAAATAATTAGAATATCAAAAACAGGTTTTAAGGTTGCTGTAATTGAATGGGATAAAAAAGTAACTGATATGGGACCGCCTGTTGATCATAGACTTGATAAAGAAACAATAAAAAAATTGTTTCATGATTTAGGTCTTAGTATAGAAAGAGAAGTTGAGTTTGAAGAGTATTTTTATGGAATTGTAGCCGTTATAGAATAATTAGAGTTAAAATAAATAATGGTTGAGCATTCTATATTATAACAACAACCGTTCCAACTGGAACCATATTATAAAGTTCTATCACATCTTTATTGTACATTCGTATACAACCATTTGAAATAGCTTTTCCAATGGAAGATGGATTATTTGTTCCGTGAATACCATAATGAGGTTTACTAAGACCAAGCCATCTTTCTCCAAAAGGGCCTCCTGGTTTATACGCTTTATTTACTATTTTAAATGTTCCTTTTGGGGTAGGAGTAGAAGATTTACCAACAGCTACTTTATATGACTTAAACCACTTATTATCTTTAAATAAAGTAAGTGTGCGATTATTGATATTTACAACAATTTTATAATTTGAAGCTCTATTAAAATACACATTATCACCACCATATAGTTTGTAATATAATATATGATAGTTCTAAGAAAAAAGAGTCAAAATAAATAAAACAAGTGTGATATTAGAGAAAATATTGTACTTGTTTTTCTTTTTTTAAGTTAAAACACTTTTCTATTAGTATTGTTTATCTGGAGTATATTTAGAGGAGGTATTTTGCATGTTAATTGATATTACACAAGTTACAAAGTTAAATAGAGTTTATAGAGCGGGTTCGCCACCTCTAAAGGTAGAAAAAATAAAATGTTTTGAAGGAACTAAAAAGGAATATACTACAACTTTATTATCTTGTGCTGTTCATAATATGGGAACTCATATCGATGTTATGGGCAAGGATGTTGTATTGGAAAATGAAAGGTTAATAGCACCTGGGATAAAATTTGATGTTTCTCATATAATTGATAGGCCAGTTGAAATTGATGATTTAGACTTTTCACAGGTTAAAGAAGGAGCTTTTGTATTTTTTCAAACTAATTGGGATAAATACCTGGAGGATGAAGAAAAGTACAATGTACATCCTGAGATTTCAATGGAGATTATTGAGTATCTGGTTGATAAGAAAGTAAATATGATTGGAATAGATACTTTGGGACTTGGACGAGGGAGAAATCATGGACTTATAGATGTTTTTCTTGGAAGAAATGGGATGTATGCAATAGAAAACTTAACAAATCTTGATAAAATACCTGAAAAGGATTTTAGAGTGTTTTGTTTACCTATGAAAATTGAGGGCTTAGATGCACTTCCAGCTAGAATAATGGTTGAATTTTAATTTTGATTTATTGTAAAATAATATAAAAATTGTATATATGTATTATTTTATGTTATATAATTTGTTTTAATAAATTATTGAGGGAGTTGATTGAAATGTCTTTGGAAAATGTTAGAACTTTTTTGAAAGAAAATGATTTGAAATTTGAGATATTTGAAATGAAGGAAAGTACTGCAACGGTAGAATTAGCAGCTAAAGCACATGGAGTAGCCCCTGAACTTATTGCAAAAACTATAGCAGTTAAATTAAAGGATAGAAATATTCTTATAGTTACTAAAGGCGATGCAAAGATAGATAACAGAAAGTATAAGGATGAGTTTAAGACAAAATGTACTATGCTAAAGCATGATGAAGTCTTAGATATAACAGGACATCCAGTTGGTGGGGTATGCCCGTTTGGATTAGAAAATCCTTTGGATATATATTTAGATATTTCCATTAAAGATTTTGATTATGTATATCCTGCTGCAGGATCGGTTAATTCATCTATAAAGATTAAGCCATATGAACTACAGAGAATAACTGATGGTATATGGGTCGATGTATGTAAATAATAATTATTAAAAAAATATAATAGAATGATAGTACAATATTTTGAAAGGACGTGATAGATATGATGTTATTAAAATATGAGGTGAGAGAATATATATAGATTATAGTATATTCTCTTGCCATAGGATCAAGATAGAGTGAAACTTAATTCAGATGGAGTTTTTACTCCAACTGAATTTTTAGTTAAACTAATCCAGAAGCTGTAGAGTTCTTATCTCCAGCCTTAAGAGGGTGGAGTATTAGAACTCTTAGCTTTCGGATAATATGGAGGAGAGAATGTAAAAATGATAAAGATAGTAAAAAGCGAAAAATCATGGATAGAAAGTAATGCTGTAGATCAGCTTGAAAAAATATCAATGCTTAAAGGAATAATTAGAGCAGTAGGACTGCCGGATTTACATGCCGGGAAGACTCCAGTTGGAGCAAGTTATATGACTAAGGATATTGTCTATCCTCATATAATTGGAAATGATATAGGCTGTGGAATAGGTCTTTTTTCTACTGGACTTAAAAAAAGTAAATTTAAAATAGATAAGGTTGTAAAAAAATTAGAAAAATTAAATAGTTTTGAAGAGATAGATGATTTTATTAGAGATACTGATTTTCCATTTAAAGAAAAATTAGGGACAATAGGATCGGGTAATCATTTTGCCGAGTTTGAAGAAATTGATGAAGTATATGATGAAGAAGCTTTAAATAAAATAGATATAAACAAGAATGAAATATACTTGTCGGTTCACAGTGGTTCAAGAAGCTATGGGGAATATATATTGAATAAGTATATTAAAGAATATTCTTGTCAAAATGGATTAGAGTTAAATAGCAATGCCTTTAATGAATACCTAAATGAACACGATAAAGCCGTTGAATTTGCAAAGTTGAATAGAGAAATAATAGCTCATAAAGTTTTGAGTTGTGTAAACGCAAAAGAAAATAAAAAGCTTTTAGATAGTGTTCACAATAGTATAACTCAAAAAAAGATAGGTGATGATATATACTACATTCACCGAAAAGGAGCAGCGCCTTCTGATAGAGGTTATATTGTTATAGCTGGGTCTAGAGGAACTAATTCTTATATAGTAAAGCCGATGGACAATCTTTTTGAGTATGCATTTTCAGTATCTCATGGTGCAGGGAGAAAGTGGAGCAGATTTGGATGCAAAGAAAAGCTTGAAAAAATTTATTCTAAAAAATACGTAAGACAAAACAATTTGAAGTGTAATTTGATATATAGTGATAAAAATGTAATATACGAAGAAGCCCCAGAAGCCTATAAGAATATAGAAAGAGTAATACAGGATATGGTTGATGAAAAGATGATTGAGGTTGTAGCTACATTAAAACCATTGATTACCTATAAAAGGTAATTTGTGCGATGGTTAGATGAGATAACTCCGTTTTATTAAAATGGGACAAAATTTTATTGCATATTGGATATATTATATATATACTTGAAAAGCGTATAGAGAGAAACGGAAATTAAATAAATAATTAAGTGGAGGTACAAGAATGATTAAAGCTTATGTATTGGGAATTACAACTTATTATGAGGGAGAGGATATTGAAATTAAAATCAATATCTTTAAAGATGAGGAATCTTTACTTAAACAATCATATTTCAAACAATATAGAAAACCAGCGGTTGTAGAGCACATAGCACTATTAGATACTCTAAAGAGATTAGAACAATATAAAGGGGAGGAAATAACAATTGTTATTAATAATCCGTCTTTATATGAGCAAATTAAAGGTACTTCAACATTAAAAAATGAAGAATCATTAAAAATGACAGGAGAAGTTAATAAAAAATTAAAAGAATTTGGAGATTCTATTACTATTAAAAATGTTAGTAATGATAAAGTAGGATTAAAAGAATGGAAAGAAATATTAGAAGGTTAAGGATAAAAAATAATAACTGCATGTGAAAAGAAGAGGATGAATTATTCATCCTCTTCTTTTGATATTATTTTCAATATAGTTAGTAGTTACATTTAGTAGGTGGTAAGTTAAACCAAGAACATCGCTATCTATATGGAGCACAAACTATATCCATGCTTTTTAATTATTATGTTCACAAAGCATTCATAGGCGTGGTTGGTATCACAAAAAATGGAATAATCAATGCAGATGATGAAGATGGATTTGTTAAGAGAAAAATGATTGAACAAGCAGAGCAAGTATAGTATTAGCAGATAGAACAAAATCTGGTAAAAATTCATTTTTTCAAGTTGTTGATTTGTCAAAAATAGATTTTATAATTACAGATAAAATTCCTGAAGAAGAGTTTATGGATATTTTTAAAGAGAATAAAATAAATGTTGTATTTCCTTAAAATAATTAGATACAATTCATTGGCGCTACCTATTTGGGCGTGACAGTGATTGTTAAAAGCAAGGCATTTGCCTTGCTTTTTCTAAACATATATATAATTATTTTAACAAAAAAGCTAATAAGAATAGTATTATGGATAATATAATATACAAGGTGTATTTATACAAATATAGATAAATAAATAGTTGTAACGGATGTCATAAAGTTAAAGATTGAAAACAAGGGGGATTTTGGATGAAGTATGAATTTAATAAGATAATCGATAGAAAAGAACACCATTCTGCCAAATGGAGTGAGATGAGCAACAAATTTGGAACAAATGATCTAATTCCTATGTGGATAGCGGATATGGACTTTAAAACAGCTCCTGAAATTATTGAGTCTATGAAGAAAAAAATAGAACACGGTGTATTTGGTTACGTTAATAGACCAGGTAAATATTATGAAATAGCTTGTAATTGGTTGAATAAAAGACATGGTTGGGAGGTCTCAACTCAAAATATAACTTATAGTCCAGGGGTTGTACCAGCACTTAGTATTATAATACAGGAATTCACAAAACCAGGAAATAAAATAATTATTCAATCACCTGTATACTATCCTTTTTACAATGTTGTAGAAGAAAACAAGAGAGAGGTAGTTTTAAATCCATTAAAGGAAACCGAAAGAGGATATTATGAAATGGATTATGAAGATTTAATATCTAAAATAGATGAAGATGTTAAACTTTTAATTCTATGTAATCCACATAATCCAGTAGGAAGGGTTTGGAAAAAAGAAGAACTTGAGAAATTAGGAAAGATATGCTTTGAAAGAGGGATTAAAGTTATATCTGATGAAATACATTCGGATTTAATATTTAAGGGTAGTAAGCATATACCTTTTGCAAGTTTAGGAAAAGAATTTGAGGAAAATACTATTACTTGCTTTGCGCCTACTAAGACTTTTAATATAGCTGGGCTTTATTCTTCTTTTATAGTATTTCCAAATTCTAATGATAAGGATATATTTGAAGAAGCTTTAGGAAGAATTGATTTAAAGAGAAATAATCCTTTTAGTTTAGTAGCTACCATGGCAGCTTATGAAAAAGGGGAGCCTTGGCTTGAGCAATTATTAGTGTATTTAGAAGAAAACATAGATTATCTGATTGAATATATAAAAGAAAATATTCCTAAGATAAAAGTTAGAAGACCTGAAGGAACTTATCTTGTATGGCTTGACTTTAGGGATTACGGTTTTTCTAAAGATGAATTAGGAATAAAAATGATAGAGGAAGCAAAAATAGCTTTTGATGATGGGCTTTGGTTTGGTAATGAGGGTGAAGGATTCCAAAGAATAAATGTAGCTTGTCCAAGAGTTATGATAGAAGAAGTTCTTAAAAGACTAGAAACTGTATTTAAATAAAAATTCGCTTTATGCTAACGCATAGCTCATGTCGCCAACGAGTCCTAACGGGATCTGTTGATTAAAATAGTTGCAACTTTAGCTCATGTATCAATGTTATCTACAAGTCGAAAGTTATATGATTTACTTGTATATAAAAAGGTAGCTAATGGCTACCTTTTGAATATATAACGAGGAGGGAATTATGATAGAAAATGAAAAAATAGTATACGATATTTTAGATAAACTAAACATTGAGTATGAAAAGCACATTCATATTCCTGTGTATACGATAGAGGACGCTGACAATTTAAATTTAAATATAAAAGGTGCTCATTGCAAGAACTTGTTTGTCAGAGATAGAAAGGGAAAACAACACTATCTTATCATTTTAGAAGAAAATAAAAAGGTAGATTTAAAGAAATTATCATGGGATATAAATAGCACAAATCTAAGTTTTGGATCAGAAGAACGACTTTTTAAATATTTAAAATTAAAGCCTGGTTCGGTGAGTATATTTGGACTTATAAATGATGAGGACAAGCATGTGAAGGTGTTGATAGATAAAGATTTGAAACAATGTAAGTATATAAGTTTTCACCCTAATGTAAACACTACAACTATTACAATTTCTTATGGAAATTTTGAGAAGTTTTTAGACTTTGTAGGTAATGAAATAGATTACATTGAGGTGTAGTTTAATATTAAAGTTGTTTTTAATATTTGACATACAAATACTGTATGTGTTATTATTGTTAAAACAAAATAATATGAAGAAATCGACATACGCATGTCGACCTTTAAGTTGGTACGAGAGACCAGGAAGGGAGGAATTGTGATGGGAGCCATCAGTGCGTTTTTTTATTATACAAAAAAACATGAAAATAATAAGTGGATAAATTTAAATGAATTGTTGAACGTATTATGCTCAATAATAGTTTTTACATTTCCTAAAATATATAAGCAGCAAACGGCTATACTAAAGTTAGAATCTTGACTTTTGGTAGGCTCGTTTGTTGCTTTTTTAATATCTAAAAAAGGGAGTGGATTAAATGAAATTATTGATTAAAAATGCAAGGTTGATAAATCCTAAAACAGACTTTGACAGAATTACAGATATTCTTATTGAAGACAGTATAGTGAAAAAAATACATGAGAATATAAATGAAAATGTTGATAGAAAAATAGATGCGAGTGGATACATAGTATCTCCAGGGTTTGTAGATGTGCATGTTCACCTTAGAGAACCGGGGTTTGAATACAAGGAAGATATAGAAACAGGAGCTTTAAGTGCAGCAAGAGGTGGATTCACTACTATATGTGCTATGCCAAATACGGATCCGGTTATAGATAGTGAAGATGTAGTTAGATATATAAAAAACAAGGCTGAAGAAGCTGTGGTGAATGTTGAGGTTATAGGAAGTATAACTAAGGGACAAAATGGAGAAGAGTTAAGTAATATAGAGAATATGAAAAAAGCTGGAATAATTGCTGTAAGTGAAGATGGAAAGACTGTAGAAGATTCGCGATTGCTTCTTGAGGCCATGAAATTGGCTAAAAAATACGATATTCCTGTACTTTCTCATTGTGAGGATAAGAGTCTTGCAGGAGATGGAGTTATGAATGAGGGTGAAAAATCTAAGACGTTAAATCTTAAAGGAATATCTAGTGAATCTGAAGAGGTTATAGTTGAAAGAGACATAAAGATTGCAAAAAAAATTGGATCTAAAATTCATATATGTCATATAAGTACAAAAGGAAGTGTAGAGCTAGTAAGAAGAGCTAAAAAGGATAATGTACATGTAACTTGCGAGGTTTGTCCACATCACTTCTCTCTTACAGATGAGAGTGTTGAAAAGGATAATGCAAATATGAAGATGAGTCCACCTTTAAGATCTAAAGAAGATGTTGAGGAAATAAAGAAAGGTTTAAAAGATGGAACTATAGACATTATAGCTACAGATCATGCACCACATCATGAAAGTGAAAAAAATTGCGGATTTGGAAAAGCTGCAAATGGGATAGTAGGACTTGAAACTGCACTATCTCTTGGAATAACTAAATTAGTAAAAGAAGATGTAATAAGACTAAATGAACTTATAAAGAAGATGAGCTTGAATCCATCAACTCTTATAAATATAGATAGAGGGAGTATAGAAGAGGGGAAATTTGCTGATATAACTATATTTGATGAAAATGAGATTTACAAAATAGATTCAAGTAAATTTAAATCAAAGTCAAAAAATACTCCATTTGATAATTACAAGGTATACGGAAAAATAAAGTATACGATAGTGAATGGAAAAGTAGTATATGAGGAGGGTGAGAAGTAGATGATAGATAAGCTGATAGAGAGAATAAAAGAGCTGAATAATCCAACTGTTGTAGGACTTGATCCTAGAGAAGAAATAATACCAGAATTTATAAAAAAAGAGTCTTATAGAAAGTATGGATGGACATTAAAGGGACTTGCAAATGCTTATTTTAAATTTAACTGTATGATAATAGATGAAATATATGATCTAGTTCCAGCTGTAAAACCTCAAATATCTATGTACGAGGAACTAGGACCTGATGGAATAGATTGTTTTATAAAGACTATAAAATATGCAAAAGAAAAAAATCTTATAGTGGTAAGTGATATAAAAAGAGGGGATATATCATCAACTGCAGAGAGTTACTCAAGGGGACATATAGGAAGAGTAAGTGTTGGTGGGAGTGAACATAAGGTATTTGATGCTGATTTTGTAACTATAAATGGTTATATGGGATATGATGCGATAAGTCCTTATATTGAAAACTGTAAAGAACTTGATAAAGGAATGTTTGTATTAGTAAAAACATCAAATCCCAACAGTGGAGATATACAAGACTTGAAAACAGAAGATGGAAGATATGTATATGAGCATATGGGAGATCTTGTATCAAAATGGGGAGAAGAATTAATAGGAAAGCATGGATTTAGCAAAATTGGAGCAGTAGTAGGTGCAACTTATAAAGAACAGGGAAGATTACTTAGGAAACAAAATCCTAATACATTCTTCTTAGTACCAGGATATGGAGCACAAGGGGCAACAGCTGAGGATTTAAAAGGATGCTTTAATGAAGATGGGCTTGGAGCATTGATAAATTCATCAAGAGGTATAATAGCAGCTTATAAAAAAGATGAGTATAAAAATAGATATAGTGAAGAAGAATTTCACAAGGCTGCAAGAGAAGCTGTAATTAGAATGAGACAAGATCTTTTAAGAGTAATTTAATCGGGAGGTAAGGAATATGAAGGGTTATTTAATACTAGAAAATAATGTAGTACTTGAAGGAGAATTGTTTGGATATACACAAGAAACTGTAGGAGAAGTAGTATTTAACACAGGTATGACTGGATATCAAGAGGTTCTAACGGATCCATCGTATTACGGACAGATAGTTACAATGACGTATCCTTTAATCGGAAATTACGGAATTAATATAGATGATTATGAATCAAAATCTCCAAAGGTTAGAGGTTTTATAGTAAGAGAAAAATGTGATATGCCATCAAATTTCAGATGTGAATTCAATCTTGATGATTATCTTAAGCAAAATAAGATTGTTGCAATAGAAGGAATAGATACTAGATATCTTACTAAAATGATTAGAAATCAAGGAACTTTAAGAGGTATTATAACTAATAGAAAATTAAATGATGAGCAATTACAAAATACTATAAATTCATTTTCTAATGTTGATGCAGTTGAGAAGGTAACTATTAAAGAAGTAGTTGATCATTGTGATGGGGAAGGGCTTAATATAGCGGCTATAGACTTTGGAATGAAGGCTAATATAATAAGATCTTTCAAAAAAAGAGGTTGTAATATAACAGTATATCCAGCTTTTGTAGGAGCTAAAGAAATACTTGAAAAGAATTATGATGGAGTATTTTTATCTAACGGACCAGGGGATCCAAAGGATTTGGTAAGTGTTATTGAGGAGATAAAGAAGATGATGGGAAAAATTCCTATAACGGGAATATGTTTAGGTCATCAACTTTTGGCACTGGCACTTGGAGGAGATACTCAAAAGCTTAAGTTTGGACACAGAGGCTGTAACCATCCTGTTAAGGATTTACAAACGGGAAAGGTAATAATAACATCTCAAAATCATGGATATGTAGTTGAAGAAGAAACTTTACCTAAGAATGTAAAAATAACTCATGTAAATATGAATGACAACACAGTTGAGGGGATGAGAATAGATGATATGAACATATATAGTATACAGTTTCATCCTGAAGCTTGTCCGGGACCGTATGATGCAGCACCTATATTTGATGAATTCGTGCAAGTATATAAAAATACACTTTAAATTTAATTAGAGATTAGGGAGGTAGACTTATGCCAAGAAGAGATGATATTAAGAAAGTATTAGTTATAGGATCGGGACCAATAGTAATAGGTCAAGCAGCGGAGTTTGATTATTCAGGAACACAGGCTTGTCAAACATTAAGAGAAGAGGGCATAGAGACAGTACTTATAAATTCTAACCCTGCAACTATAATGACGGATAAAGAAATAGCGGATAAAGTTTATATAGAGCCACTTACTTTAGAGTTTGTAGAAAAAGTTATAATACAGGAAAAACCAGATAGTTTAATAGCAGGTATGGGAGGTCAAACAGGGCTTAACTTAGCAGTTGAACTTCATGATAGTGGAATTTTAAAAAAGCACAATATAAAGGTTATAGGAACTTCTATAAAATCGATTAAGGATGGAGAAGACAGAGAATCTTTCAAAAAAATAATGGAAGATATAAATCAGCCACTAGTTCAAAGTGAGATAGTAACTACGATGGAGGATGGAATAAAGTTTGCATCACAAATTGGATATCCAGTGGTTGTAAGACCTGCATATACATTAGGTGGAGCAGGTGGTGGAATAGCAGAAAATAAAGAAGAACTAGAAGAAATTCTAGCAAGTGGACTTCAGTTAAGTCGTGTAGGACAGGTACTTCTAGAGAAAAGTATAAAGGGCTGGAAAGAGATAGAGTATGAGGTAATGAGAGATAGCAAGGGAAACTGTATAACCGTTTGCAATATGGAAAATATAGATCCGGTTGGAGTTCATACCGGAGATTCAATAGTTGTAGCACCATCTCAAACTCTTACAGACGTTGAGTATCAGATGCTTAGAAAGGCATCTATAGATATAATAAATACTATAGGAATAGAGGGTGGATGCAACGTTCAGTTGGCTATTAATCCAGATAGTTTTGATTATATAGTAATAGAGATAAATCCAAGAGTTAGTCGTTCATCAGCTCTAGCATCAAAAGCTACAGGTTATCCAATAGCAAAGGTTGCAACTAAAATAGCTATAGGATATGCACTTGATGAGATAGAAAATGCTGTAACTAAAAAAACTAAGGCGTGCTTCGAACCAACACTTGATTATTGTGTAGTAAAAATTCCTAAATGGCCTTTTGATAAATTTAGAAGAGCTAAGAAAACTCTTGGAACAAAGATGATGGCAACAGGAGAGGTAATGGCAATTGGAAACAATTTTGAATCGGCATTTTTAAAGGCTATAAGATCTCTTGAGATAGGTCAATACAGCTTAGAACATAAGGCATCTTCAAATAGAACTATTGAAGAATTAAAGAAAAGAGTTCAAATACCTGATGATGAGAGAATATTTGACTTAGCTGAAATGATAAGAAGAAATTATAAATTAGATATGATATGTAAGATAACTGGAATGGACAAATTCTTTGTAAATAAGATAAATAATATAGTGGATGAGGAGGAAAAGCTAAAGAAATCTAACCTAGAAGATATAACTAAGGATTGGATGAGAAAGCTTAAAATGAAAGGTTTTTCTGATAAGGCAATAGCTGACTTTACAAACTCATCACCTAAGGATGTATGTAATCTTAGAAAATTATATAAAATAGAAGCTGTGTACAAGATGGTTGATACTTGTGCTGGCGAGTTTGATGCGGTGTCTCCATATTATTACTCAACTTATGATGAGCATGATGAGGTTGAAGTATCAGATAAGAAAAAAGTTATAGTTATAGGGTCAGGACCTATAAGAATAGGACAGGGAATAGAGTTTGACTATTGCTCAGTTCACTCAATACTAGCTCTTAAAAAGCAGAATATAGAAACTATAATAGTTAACAATAATCCGGAGACTGTTAGTACAGATTTTGATACAGCGGATAAATTATATTTTGAACCTCTTACAGAAGAAGATGTACTTAACATAATACAAAAGGAAAAGCCGTATGGAGTTATACTCCAATTTGGAGGTCAGACTGCTATAAAGCTTGCCAAGTTTTTAGATGAGATGAATATAAATATTTTAGGAACTAAGCGTGAGCAGATAGATGAGGCAGAGGATAGAGAAAAATTCGATGAAATAATGGAAAAAATTCAAATCAATAGACCAAAGGGAAAGGCAGTATGGTCTGTTGATGAGGGTATAGATGAGGCAAAAAAATTAGGATATCCACTTTTAGTTAGACCATCTTATGTTATAGGTGGACAGGGAATGGAGATAACTTACAGTGAGAATGAGCTTAAGATATATCTTGAGAATTCATTCGAAAGAGATTCTAAAAATCCAGTTTTAATAGATATGTACTTAACTGGAAGAGAAATAGAAGTTGATGCAATATGTGATGGTGAGGATATATTAATACCTGGTATAATGGAACATCTTGAAAGAGCAGGGGTTCACTCTGGAGATTCTATATCTATATATCCTAGTCAAAATATAAGTGATGATATGAAAAAACAAATAGTGATAAAGACAAAAGAGATAGCAAAAGAGCTAAAGATAATTGGAATGATAAACATACAGTATATAGAGTTCAAAAATGAACTATATATTATAGAGGTAAATCCGAGATCATCAAGAACGGTACCGTATATTAGTAAGGTTGCAGGAGTTCCTATGATAGAGCTTGCAACTAGAGCTATGCTTGGAGAAAAGCTTAAAGATTTAGGCTTTGGAACAGGACTTTATAAAGAAGCTGAGAAAATAGCTGTAAAGGTTCCTGTATTCTCAACACAAAAGCTTCCGGATGTAGAGGTAAGTCTTGGACCTGAGATGAGGTCAACGGGAGAGGTATTAGGGATAGGAGAGACTTTTGCAGAAGCTTTATACAAGGGACTTATAGCAGCAGGAGTTAATATACCAAGTGAAAATTCTACAATACTTGCAACTATAAAGCCTAGTGATAAAAAAGAATTTGTAGAGATAGCTAAGCGTTTTGATAGAAAAGGATGCAAGTTTATAGCAACGAGTAAAACTGCTGATGAGCTTGAGAAAAATTTAATAGATGTTCAAAGAGCTAAGAAAATAGGAGAGGGAGAACCTAATATCTTAGATGTTATTAGAAGTGGAAAGGTAGATATGTTGATAAATACTCCAACTAAAGCAAATGATTCAACTAGAGATGGATTTAGAATGAGAAGGGCAGCTACAGAGACGACAGTTCCAGTATTTACATCTCTAGATACGGTAAAAGGAATACTTGATATAATGGATTCTAATATAAAGATAGAAGATATGAAAGTATATAATATGGGTATAAAGTAGGGGGGATATTATGTGCGTGAGTAAGAAAAAGGTAATAGCCAAGATAATAAAAAATGAAATGTTAGTAGATAATGTGTATAAAATAGTAGTTAAATCAGAAGACTTAATATACGATTTTAAACCAGGGCAGTTTGTGAACTTATACAGTAAAGATAAATCGATGTTACTTCCAAGACCTATAAGTGTATGTGAGATAGATGAAAAAAATAAAGAGATAACATTGGTATTTATGGTTGTAGGCAAGGGTACTAAGGAGTTCTCGAGTCTTAAAGAAAATGATGATATTTACTTAATGGCATTTCTGGGAAATGGATTTGACTTAGATTGTGAAGGTGAAAATATAATAGTTGGAGGAGGAGTGGGAACTCCTCCACTCTTAGAACTTGCTAAGAGGTTAAAGGGAAATAACAAGATATTTTTAGGATTTAAAAAAGATGTTTATTTGATAGATGAATTTAAAAAGTACGGGGAAGTATATATCGCAACTGAAGATGGCGAATATGGAGAAAAGGGAAATGTAATAGATTTAATGAACAAGTATATAGAGAAAGCGGATCGAATATATTCTTGTGGTCCACAAGGTATGTTAAAGGCTGTAAAAAATTATGCATCTAAAAATAATATTGATGCGTATTTATCTCTTGAAGAGAGAATGGGTTGTGGATTTGGAGCATGCGTTGGATGTGCGGTTAAGATAAAGGAAGATACGAGTAAGGGATATAAGAATAAAAAGGTTTGTGTAGATGGACCTGTATTTAAAGCTTGCGAGGTGATGTTTGATGAGTAATCTTGGATTTAATATAGCTGGGGTAGAATTTAAGAATCCAGTTATGACGGCATCTGGAACATTTGGTTCTGTTGGAAAAGAGTTTGAATCATTCATAGATTTAAGTTCACTTGGAGCAATTGTTGTAAAGGGAATTAGCTTAGATCCTTGGGATGGAAACAACTCACCTCGTATAGCTGAGACTTATGGAGGAATGTTAAACAGTGTAGGGCTTCAAAATGATGGAGTAGATAATTTTATACAAAATGATATGGAGTTTCTTAAAAAATACAACACTAATATCATAGTAAATATTGCAGGTAAGACTGTAGATGAATACAAAGAAGTAGCTAGAAGATTAAATGATACAGATATTGATATGATAGAACTTAATATAAGCTGTCCTAATGTTAAAGAAGGAGGGGTAGCTTTTGGAACTAATGCTTTAATGGCAGAGAGTATAACTAAAGAGGTTAAAAGTGTAACTAATAAGCCTCTAATAGTGAAATTATCTCCTAATGTAACTGATATAACTGAGATTGCAAGAGCTGTTGAAGGTGGTGGAGCTGATTGTGTATCTATGATAAATACTTTAATAGGTATGAAAATAGATATACATAAAAAAAAGCCAGTGCTTTTTAATAAAATAGGTGGACTATCAGGACCTGCTATAAAGCCTGTTGCAATTAGAATGGTTCATCAAGTGTCTAAAAGTATTAAAATACCTATAATTGGAATGGGTGGAATAATGAGTGGTGAGGATGCTATAGAGTTTATAATGGCAGGGGCTACAGGTGTTGCTGTAGGTACTGCAAATCTTATAAATCCAACAGCTACAATGGATGTTTTAGATGGAATTAAAGAGTATATGAGAGCTTACAATATAAAGGAGTTATCTAGTATAAGAGGAATAATAGACTAAAAAAGGTGGGGATATTATGAAAAAATATAAACAAGAATTTATAGAGTTCATGGTTGAGTGTAATGTTTTAACTTTTGGAGATTTCGTTACTAAGAGTGGAAGAAAGACGCCTTTTTTCGTGAATACTGGAAATTATCAAACTGGAGAACAGCTTAGCAAACTAGGTGATTTTTATGCAAAAGCTATAAAAGAAAACTTTGATGAAAATATAGATGTATTATTTGGACCTGCTTACAAGGGTATACCTCTGTGTGTTACAACTTCAATATCTTTAAGTTCAAAATATGGTATGAATGTTAGATATTGCTCTAATAGAAAAGAGATAAAAGACCATGGTGATAAAGGAATCCTTCTTGGAAGCAAATTAAAAGACAAAGATAAGATACTTATAATAGAAGATGTTACAACTGCTGGAACATCTATAAGAGAGACTATGCCTATACTTAAAAATGACAAGGATGTAGACGTTATAGGACTTATTATATCTGTTAACAGAATGGAAAGAGGAACAGGTGAAAAATCAGCACTTGATGATATAAAAGATACTTACGATATGAAGACTTGTGCAATAGTGGATATGGACGAAGTTGTAAAATATCTGCATAATAAAGAAATTAATGGGCAAGTTATTATAGACGATGATATGAAGACAAAAATTGAAGATTATTATAAGGTTTATGGAGTAATATAAAAAAAAATTAGGTTTAAGTAAATTATGTAATTTTGAATCTGTTGATAATATTGATAAAAGTACTGAAGTAGTAAGCATTTTGAACAACTGAGCCTGTTAGAATTCATTGGTGACTTGAGATATTCGATAACATAAAGTGAAATTTTTATGATGAAATTTATTTTTTGTGTTGACATAGTAGGCTAATGAGAATATAATTTAACAAAAGATAGCTTAACAAAACAGAATATGTAAATCCTAAGAAGTGGAAAGTAGATATGATGATTGTTTCAGCGAGCTGAAGTTGGTGTGAGTTCAGCAACATAATTATATTGAATAAGAGCCATGGAGGAGATCTTCTGAAATAGTAGTATGAAGATACGGACCTATCGTTAAAGGATAATGAGTGGATATGAAACTATATCAACAAGAGTGGTAGCACGGGAATTTTACTCTCGTCTCTTATTTAAGAGACGAGAGTTTTTTGATTTAGTGTTATTATTGTTAGAATAGTTATATCAACAAGAGTGGTAACACGGGAATTATATCTCGTCTCTTATTTTTAAGAGACGGGATTTTTTTATATAAAAAAGTAAAAAAGCGCGCGCGAATTTAAATAAATCTAGCTAGATACCAAGTTAAAATAAACTATTAAAAATTTTGAGGAGGAATCTATTATGAAAGAAAATATGAAAGAAAAAGTTGTTTTAGCATACTCAGGAGGTTTAGATACTTCTATAATAATACCTTGGCTTAAGGAGAACTACAATGCAGAAATAATAGCAGTTTGCGTTGATGTAGGTCAAGATGAGGATATGAGCGAAGTTGAGATAAAAGCTATAAAATCAGGAGCTGCAAAAGCATATATTGAAGACTGTAAAGAAGAATTTGTTGCAGAGTACATCTACAAAGGATTAAAGGCTGGAGCTATATATGAAAATAAATATCTTTTAGGAACAAGCTTTGCAAGACCTCTTATGGCTAAGAAATTGGTTGAGGTTGCACATAAAGAAGGGGCTAAGTATATTTGCCATGGATGTACAGGAAAAGGAAATGACCAAGTACGATTTGAAGTTGGAATTGCTGCGATTGATCCTAGTATTAAGATAATAGCGCCATGGAGAATATGGGATATAAAATCAAGAGAAGATGCTATAGATTATGCAAAATCAAAGGGTGTAGAAGTTGCAGCTACAAAAGAAAAGATATATTCAAGAGATCAAAATATATTCCATATAAGCCATGAGGGTGGAGAACTTGAAAATCCAGAGAATGAGCATAACCCAGATAATATATACATGATGACAACACCTCTTGATAAGGTGAAAGATGAAGCAAGTTATGTTGAAATATACTTTGAAGAGGGAATACCTAAAAAGATAAATGATGAAGAACTATCTCCTGTTGAAATAATATCTTATTTAAATAAAATAGGTGGAGAAAATGGAATAGGAGTCATAGACTTACTAGAGAACCGCTTAGTAGGGATGAAATCAAGAGGGGTATATGAAACACCAGGTGGGACAATACTATTTAATGCACATAAAGAACTTGAATATTTAACGCTTGATAGAGATACACTACAATATAAGCAAATTATATCTCATAAATATTCACAGCTTGTATATGATGGATTATGGTTCTCAACATTAAAAGAGAGTTTGGATGCATTTGTTGATTCAACACAACAGACAGTTACTGGAAGTGTAAAATTAAAGCTTTACAAAGGAAATATAATGATAGCTGGTATGAAATCACCGTTTGCACTTTATGATGAATCAATATCATCATTTGGAGATAGCGATATGTACGACCATAAGGATGCAGAAGGGTTCATAAACTTATTTAGCCTACCGTTTAAAATAAAGTCAAATATGAAAAACAACAATAAAAGTGAGGTTGGTGGAATCTAGATGAAGCTTTGGGGTGGACGTTTTAAAACTGAAGAAAGTAAACTTATGGAGGATTTCAACTCTTCATTAAAATTCGATAAGGTAATGTATTTCGAAGATATAAGTGGCAGTATAGCACACGTTAAGATGCTTCTTAAATCTGAAATATTAATGCAAGATGAAGCTGATACTTTGATTAAAGGGTTAAATGAAATATTAGAAGAAATAGAAAGTGGAACACTTAAAATAGAAGGAGACTATGAGGATATACACAGCTTTGTAGAGATAAACCTTGTAAAAAAAGTAGGAGATGTAGGTAAAAAACTTCATACAGCTAGAAGTAGAAATGATCAAGTCGCTGTAGATATGAGAATGTACACAAAGAAAAAAGCATTAGAAATAGTAGATAGTATACAACATCTTCAAGATGTTATAAAAGATAAAGCTGATAAAAACAATTATATAATGCCAGGGTATACTCATCTTCAAAGAGCTCAAATAGTAACATTCAAATACCACTTAATGGCTTATTATAATATGTTTAAAAGAGATAAACAAAGAATGTTAAATTCTTTAAGTTTAATGAATGAAAGTCCACTTGGATGCTGTGCACTTGCTGGTACAACTTATGATATAGATAGAAAGTACACATCTGATCTACTTGAATTTGACAAACCTGTTGATAATTTCTTAGATGGTGTAAGTGATAGAGATTATATAATAGAGATTACATCAAATATGAGTATAGCGATGATGCACCTTAGCAGATTAAGTGAAGAAATAATAATTTTTAGTTCTAAGGAATTTGAATTTATCAAAATAAGTGATGCATATTCAACTGGAAGTAGTATAATGCCTCAAAAGAAAAATCCAGATGCAGCAGAGCTTATAAGAGGAAAAACTGGAAGAGTATATGGAAGCTTAATGTCTATACTTACAACTATGAAGGGGCTACCTCTTGCATACAATAAGGATATGCAGGAAGATAAAGAAGTGTTTTTTGATTCAATAAAAACAACACTTAGTTGCTTGAATGTTATGGCTAATATGATAGATACGCTTACTGTTAATAAAGAGAATATGATGAAGGCTGTAAAGCATGGATTTTTAAATGCTACAGAGGTTGCTGACTATCTAGTAAATCACGGTATGGCTTTTAGAGATTCTCACAAGGTAGTTGGAGAAATAGTTTTATACTGCGAAGAAAAATCGATAGCTATAGAGAATATGAGTATAGATGAATTCAAGAAATTTAGTGACTTATTTGATGAATATATATATGAATTTATAGACTATGAGAATATTCTTAAAAAAGGAATTAAAAAGGAAATAACAAAATAAAAAACATAAATATTTAATAGTAGTTAACCGAAAACGAAGCTTATTTAATAAGCTTCGTTTTTTAGTTTTTAGGAAATTAAAACTCTTTTAGATAATTTATTAATATGATTTGTGTTATAAATTTTGAAAAAAAATATCAAAAATTACAGAAAAATGGTAAGATTTTAACAAAGTTAATCGCGATTAAATGATTTTGATTATCAATAAATAAAAATGGCTATGAAAACGTTTTCAAAAACCGAATGTGGAATAAGTAGAACTTTTATATTAAATAAAAGTTGGTATACAGATAAATTATTTGAACCATTTAATATATGGATTAGTGGATATAAATGGCTAAAAATCAATATATTCTGTATTTTAGAAATATTCTAATTAGCTTTATATTTGAACCTTTTTTATTAAAATATAACCTTATTATTAATTATCAATCGGACTATATAAAAGAACATTGTGATAGTATAAGCCAATTTTTAAATAATATTTTGATAACCTACATATGCATATTATTTTGTTAAAAAAATGTTTTTAATGTTTTAAATTTTCCGAAAATATCCTTGAATTATACATTTTTTTCTAATATACTCAATTAGGTGGCATCGTCTGGGGACCCATTATGCTTATAAAAAAGGTTTATTTATTTGATTTAAACTTTATTTAATTAACCATACAGTGAAATGGGTTAATTAAATAAAGTTTAAAGTTCTAAAAATTAAATAAATAAAAACTATGGAAAGAAGAGTAACTATGATATCGCTAAAGCCATTTGGCGATTTAATAAAATTTATTGGTTTTAGAAATCAAAAATTAAAAATAGAAGGGAGGAACTGGTTAGAACTAGGTGGACTTATTAAATTATTTTTAAAAACATCAAAATATTTTATTCGGGAGGACTACTATGGAAAAATTTTCAAATTTCGTTACTACCCTAGGTGATTTTGCATGGGGACCTTTTATGATTGTTATGCTTGTTGGGACAAGTTTATTTCTAAGTGTTGGGACAAAGTTCCTACAATTTAGAAAAATGCCCTTAGCTTTTAAACTACTATTCTCTAATCGTGAATCTAATGAAGAGGGAGATATGTCGCCATTTGCAGCTCTTATGACATCACTTGCTGCAACCATTGGTACTGGAAATATTGCTGGAGTTGCAACAGCAATTGCTGCTGGTGGACCTGGTGCAATTTTTTGGATGTGGGTTGTGGCATTAGTAGGTGGTGCAAGTAAATATGCTGAAGCAGTTCTAGCTGTTCAGTTTAGAGAAATAAACGAAAAGGGAGAGAGATCTGGTGGTCCAATGTACTATATCAGAAATGGTATGGGGAAAAAATGGGCATGGTTAGGTTGGTTATATGCGTTTTTTGGTGTTATGGCATGCTTTGGGCCTGGTAACTTAGTTCAAGCAAATGCGGTTGCTAGTGTTATGAATAGCTCTTTTGGTGTTCCTCATTTAGTGACTGGTATTATTGTTGCTATTGCAACTGCTATTGTTCTAATCGGTGGGGTAAAATCTATCGGTAAAGTTTCAGATAAAGTTGTTCCACTTATGGCAGGAATGTATATTATTGGTGCACTAGCAATTCTTATTCTACATGTAGATAAAATTCCTTCAGCTTTCGGTATGATATTTTCTAATGCATTTACTGGTCATGCAGTACAGGGTGGTCTTTTAGGAACAGTTATTCGTTTTGGTGTAGCTCGTGGCGTATTTTCCAATGAAGCAGGTCTTGGTACTGCTGCTATTGCCCATGGTGCTGCTGCTACAAAAGATCCTGTACAGCAAGGTATTATAGGTTCTTTAGGATCTTTTATTGATACATTAATGGTTTGCTCTATGACGGCTCTTGTAATATTAGTTTCTCCTGCAATAAACATTGGACAAGATGGTATCTTACAAATTTTGGCCTCAGATGGTGCAATGTATCCTGTTACTATGAAGGCAGAACTTGCATCTCAAGGTATTAATCTAATTAGTGGTGCTGCTCTTACTTCTACAGCATTTAATATGGGACTACCTGGACCTGGAGATCTTATCATTGTTGTTGGTCTGATATTTTTCTCTTACTCAACAATCCTTGGATGGTACTACTATGGTTCAAAATGTCTTGAGTATATTGCAGGAGTCAAAGCTGTTGAAGTATACAAGTGGCTTTGGATTGGAATGTGTGTTGTAGGTTCTGTAGTAAAGCTTGATATTGTATGGGGTCTATCTGATGCCTTTAATGGTTTGATGATCCTTCCCAACCTTATTGGGATGCTAGCTCTTAGTCCACTGATATTTAAGATGACAAAAGACTATGAATCAAATGAATCAAATGAAGCACATGAATTAAAAAGAAATGTATAAAAATAGTTTCTGACTAAAATGGTAAAAGATATCATACGATATCTTTTACCATTTTGTTTGAATAAAATAAATTCATAAAAAAAGATAACACTTCGAACTGATTGTGTGGTATATATGTTTTATCCGATAGGCTAGTTTCAATTGGTTTGCTATTATAGTAATAGGAGAGTATGTAATTAAATGTGTATAAGTACTTTTAACCAACACTTGGCACTTCCATTTTCACCAATCCATATGCCTAAGAATTCTTTAAATCCTTCTATATTTATACCTATGACAGCGTAAGCTGCTCTATTAATTATTCTTCTTTCAGTTCTAACTTTATAGTGAATAGCATCTAAAAATATTATAGGATAGGTCTGATATAATGGTCTATTTTGCCATTCTTTTGATAAAGGTGGTATCTTGTCTGTTATTTTTGAAATAAGTGTAGGGGATACATCTATACCATATATGTTTCTTAAATATGAGCTTATATCTCTTGTAGACATTCCCTTTGAGTACATCTCTAGTACTTGATCTTCAATCCCAGATATAGCATTTTAATTATTTTTTATTACTTTTGGTTTATAGTCATCATCTCTATCTCTTGGTATATTTAAATTTATTTCTCCGAAATCAGATAAGACTTTTTTGCTTCCATATCCATTTCTACTGTTTTTAGTTTTCTTACTATTATAACATATCTTGAATATCCTAAATGAGCATCAAGCTCTGCTTCTAACATCTCCTTGATTGTATCTGTAAATAAATTTTTAAGCATAGATTTAATATCTCTAGCAGTTTTAACATCTTGTGTGAGAACAAAGAAAATAGGACTAATTATCCTATTTTCTAGATACTCTATAGTTTTTAGGAAATTAAAACTCTTTTAGATAATTTATTAATATAATTTGCATTAAGAATTTTAAAAAAATATATTAAAAACTACAAAAAAACGGTAAAATTTTAACAAAGTTAATCATGGTTAAGTAGTTTTTATTTTCAAAAAAATAAAAGCTTACATGGAAAACGTTTTCAAAAAAATACGATATACATGCAACTTTCACATTAAATGAAAGTTGTTACACAAATGAATTATTTGAACAATCTAATATATATATAACTGTATGTACACTGCAATAAATCAATATATTCTATATCTTGCAAAAATTCTAATAATTACTATGTTTGAATCTTTTTTTGATAATATCCAACCACATAGTAACTATAAATCTGACTATAGAAAAGAATATTGTGAAAGTATAAGCAAATTTTTTAACAAGATTTATAAAACTCACATATGCGTAGAACTTTGTTAAAAAATTGTTTTGAATTTTCTAAATCTTTCAAAAATACCTTGTTTTCTACATTTTTTTCTAATATACTTAATATAAATTGTATTTATTGAATACATAGTATTATTTGCAATCTTACAAAGGGGTGATTTTTGTGGAGTCATTAACTAATTTTTTTACTCAACTAAGTGGTATTGTTTGGGGACCCATTATGCTTATGTTATTAGTGGGTACAGGTATTTTGTTAACATTTAGACTTGGATTTATTCAAATTACGCATCTTCCTTATGCTTTGAAATTAGCTTTTTCAAAACCTAAAGAGGAGGAAAATAAACCTAAAGAAGAAGGAGATATATCTCATTTTCAAGCTCTTATGACAGCACTTGCTGCAACTATAGGTACTGGTAATATAGCTGGAGTTGCTACAGCTGTTTCAACAGGTGGTCCTGGAGCAATATTTTGGATGTGGATTACAGCATTCTTTGGAATGGCTACAAAGTATGCTGAAGGTATGCTTGCTGTTAAGTACAGAACTGTTGATGAAAATGGAGAAATGGCTGGAGGTCCTATGTACTATATAGAAAAAGGACTAAATGCTAAATGGTTAGGAGTTTTATTTGCATTCTTCGGTGGTGTTGCAGCTTTTGGTATAGGAAATATGGTTCAAGCAAATTCTGTTGCTGAATCTATAAATGTTACTTTTGGAGTAAGTCCAGTTGTAACTGGTATTATTTTATCAGTATTAACTGCGGTAGTTATACTTGGTGGAGTTAAAAGTATAGGTAAAGTTACTGGCCTTATAGTTCCTGTTATGGCAGTATTTTATATAGCTGGTGCTGCATTAATATTAATTATAAATGCATCTGAAGTTCCTCATGCCTTCTCTCTTATATTTAAATATGCATTTACTCCTGCAGCTGCAACTGGTGGATTTATGGGATCTGCTGTAAAATTAGCTATTCAAAAGGGTGTATCTCGTGGAGTATTCTCAAATGAATCAGGTCTTGGTTCTGCACCAATAGCCGCTGCTGCTGCTAAAAGTGATGTACCTGGACGCCAAGCACTAGTATCAATGACTGGTACATTCATAGATACTATATGCGTTTGTACTATGACTGGCCTTGTATTAATTTCAACAGGAGCTTGGACTAGTGGAGAAACGGGTGTTGCATTAACTACAAGAGCATTTAGTACTGGTCTTCCAGGAAATGCAGGAGGACTTATAGTTTCAGTAGGAATTATATTCTTTGCTTACTCTACAATACTAGGTTGGAGTTATTATGGCGAAAAATGTATGCAGTACTTATTTGGTTCAAAAATTGTTAAACCTTATAGATATGCTTGGATTATATTCGTTTTAATTGGATCTTCTATTAAATTAGATCTTGTTTGGGCGATTTCAGACGTATTTAATGCACTTATGGCATTCCCTAACTTAATAGGACTTATAGGATTAAGTAGTGTACTTGCTGTTGAGACTAAAGAATTCAATAAATTATTAGCAGAAGAAAAGAAGCAAAAACTACAAGCATAAAAAAGAAATATAAAAAGCATTGAGGGAATAGTTTAAATCCTTCAATGCTTTTTTCATTTACAGGAATATATAAGAGATGTTAGGTAACATGGTGTTTTTTATATTCATAATAAATACCAACCTCAAAAATTATATTTAATTTATGCCACTTAACGATTGATTACCGATATTGAAGATTCGTTTTACGTACCTTATTATGGTAGTATTTACGAATTAACATTCGGTAATTTTTGTATGTATAGTATAAAACTGTTGTTCAGTTAGCTAATGAGATTAAATTAAAAGAACTTTGACCGGCTTCAACTGATAGATTTTATTATTCACCTTAACTATATCAAGGGCTCGTGAATATAATAAAATAACAACAAAATAATCAGTTATTCTAAGGTATAGATATTTCACAAATACATTACAGACGTCAAAAAATAACTAGTAGCAGACCTATTCATAAAGTGAAACTTAATTCCGATGGAGTCTTAGAACTTTTAGTTTTCGGATAGAATCAGGTAATCTCAATACTTTAAATAATTTTGAGGTGGTGTTATATATGACTAATCAAATTTGGGCTTGGCGCAACAACTATAATGGTGAATTACATGATAGTACTTCTAGAACGAATACAAATATATCAAAGTATTCTAGTGGTTTTCTAACTAATGTTATAGCTATCTCTGCTGGTAATCGTCATAGTTTAGCTCTTAAGAATGATGGTACAGTTTGGGCTTGGGGCAGTAACTCTAATGGTCAATTAGGTGATGGTACTTCTGGAATTAATAAGAACATACCAGTACAGGTTAAGGATGTTACTGATCCTACTGGTTTTCTCACTAATATTATAGCTATTTTTGCTAGTTGGAGACATAGTTTAGCCCTAAAGATTGATGGAACAGTTTGGGCTTGGGGAAATAACTACGATGGTCAATTGGGAGATAGTACTTCTGGAATGAATAAGAATATCCCAGTACAGGTTAAGGATGCTACTGATCCTACTGGCTTTCTCACTAATATTATAGGTGTTTCTGCTGGTTGGTTTCATAGTTTAGCCCTTAAGGCTGATGGAACAGTTTGGGCTTGGGGAAATAACTCTAAGGGACAATTGGGTGATGGTAATTTTGGAACTAATAAGAACATACCAGTACAGGTTAAGGATACTACTGATCCTTCTACTTTTATAACTAATGTTATATCTATTTTTGCTAGTTGGAGTCATAGTTTAGCCCTTAAAACTGATGGAACAGTTTGGGCTTGGGGAAATAACTATGATGGACAATTGGGTGATGGTACTTCTGGAACTAATAAGAACATACCAGTACAGGTTCAAGATGTTACTGACCCTACTGATTTTCTCACTAATGTTATAGATATTTCAGCTGGTTGGTTTCATAGTTTAGGCCTTAAGATTGATGGAACAGTTTGGGCTTGTGGAGGAAACACTAGTGGTCAATTGGGTGACGGTACTTGTGGAAGTAATAAGAACATACCAGTACAGGTTAAGGATTCTACTGGTTTTCTCACTAATATTATAGCTATTTCTGCTGGTTGGAGTCATAGTTTAGCTCTTAAGACTGATGGAACAGTTTGGGCTTGGAGCAGAAACATTGAGGGTCAATTGGGTGATGGTACTTCTGGAAATAATAAGAATATCCCAGTACAAGTTAAGGATGCTACTGATCCTACTGGTTTTCTCACTAATGTTATAGATATTTCAGCTGGTTGGAGTCATAGTTTAGCCCTTAAGACTGATGGAACAGTTTGGGCGTGGGGTAATAACTATAATGGACAATTGGGTGATGGTAATTCTGGAACTAATAAGAATATACCAGTACAGGTTAAGGATGTCACTGACCCTTTTGATTTTATTACTAATGTTATGGCTATTTCTGCTGGTGATCGTCATTTTAATTCTTAAGCAAAACAAAAATGATAAAATAATATCTATGATATTCTAACGACGCTAAGAGTTACCTTGGCGTTGTTAGAATTCTTATTTTATTAAATAAAAACACAATATTAATTTTTAAAAATATATACATTTACAAAATATACAACTAAAATATAATTAATTACAAAATTCTGCAAACTATCAATCGTTTTAGATTGAAAAAAGGTTTTCTTTTACATATAATGAGAAATATACATTAAATAAACATATTAAAATGGAGGTATACAAATGATTGACAAAATATTGACGAAATTCACGTTCAAATGGAAAGTTATAAGTATTGTGTTAGCTTTATTTTTTATTTCTATTTCAATTCTTATGGCTGTATCTATCAAAACAGTTAATGATAAGCTAGAGGATGAAATAACAAGCAGTGGTATGAATTTAGCTGAGCAGATAGAAAATCAAATAGAGGGAAGTAAAGAAATTGAAAAGATATTAGAAAATATAATAGATAATAAGATTATAACTTCTGCGTCTATGATAAAGTATATGTATATAGATACGATGTCTAATGAAAAGATAGTGCAACTAGTTTCTGATTTAGGTATATCACAAATAAGTATTATAGGTCCAGATAGAATTATAGATTATTCCAATGTTCCTGATAATATTGGTTGGGAGTATCCGGTTGGACATGCTATGGATACTGTATTTAATGGTAGTTCGGATACTTATTTAGAGGACCCAAGAGAAAATCCACTGGATGGAAAACTTTACAAATTCGGAGGTATTAGTTTAGGTAATGGTTATTTCGTACAGGCGGGTGTTTCTGTAGATATAATAGAAGATTTTAAGAAAAATGTTAATATGCAAAACACACTTATAAAAGCAACCGAAGATGAAAATGTATTATATGCTGTACAAATTGATAAAACAGGTTTAGCGGTTGCAGGTACTAATGAGTTAGTTGGTAAAAATTATGATGATGATGTAACAAAATCAGCAGCTATAAACGGAAAGGCCGCTGCAAATAAATGGTTTGATGAAGACTTAGATATATTAGCATACGATGTACAAATACCATTTCATGAAGATGGCAAACATGTTGGTTCTATTGATATAGGATTATCATTAGATTCTTTAACAAATGCTAAAAATGATATTATGAAAACTTCTCTTATACTATCGTTAGTTATAATTTTATCAGTATCTCTAATATTATATTTTATAATTGGCTATTCTATGAAGCCATTAAAAATAACTTCTGATCATATTAAAAAAATTGCAGAAGGAGACTTTACCGAATCCATAGATGAAAATATATTAAAATACAATGATGAAATAGGATACATAGCTAATTCTGTTCAAAAGATGCAGGCAGAATTGAAGAGTCTTGTAAGTAATATTAAAAATAGTGCCTATACAATGTCGAACCATTCAGACAGCTTAGCTGAAATTACTGATCAATCTAATCAAGCTATGAGTGTTATTGCTGAGTCAGTTGAACAGATATCATTAAGTGCATCGGAACAAGCAAGTGATGCTCAATCAGTTGCAATTAGCACAGAACAATTAGGCCAAAAAATAAATACTTCTACTGAGGTTATTAAGGATGCTGTTTACTTAACAAATGAAACGGACAAGATATGTAAAGACGGTAGTATAATTATATCTGATTTATATGAAAAAACAGAAAACAGTAAAAAGAAGAATAGAGATGTTCATAGCATTATTGAAGAAGTAAATATGGCAACTGTAAACGCAGAGAGTATTACAAATCTTATAACTCAGATTTCACAACAAACCAATTTATTAGCTCTTAATGCAAGTATAGAAGCTGCTAGAGCAGGAGAAGCAGGTAAAGGGTTTGCTGTAGTTGCAGATGAAATTAGGAAACTAGCAGAAAACACAGGAAATGCAACAAAAGATATAAATGAAATAATAAACAACATACAAATGAAAGCAGTTAATGCTGTAAGTATAATGAATGAAGTAAACCAGATGATAGAAAGTAATGATAAAGCTATTGATAATACAGGTGATGCATTTAAAAAGATTGAATATAAGTTAGAAGAACTTGTATCAAAAATAATGGAAGTAAAACAAGTTAGTAATGATATTTCCGATAATAAAGAAATTATTATTGAGTCTATACAAAACATATCAGCAATAACAGAAGAAACTTCAGCAGGAACAGAAGAAGTTTCAGCTTCAACAGAAGAACAAGTGGCTTCTATACAAGAAATAATGTCTTTAGCTAAGACATCAAATGAATTAGCTAAAGAACTTCAAAATAATGTAGAAAGATTTAAAGTTGAATAGGTATAAAATATAAGTATTAGATATTGAGTTAATGAAAAGAACATCTCATTAGAGGTGTTCTTTTTATTTATATACTAATTTATCATTAGTAGTCCTATACTTTGTTTAAAGTAAGAATATTTAGAGCTCTATATATTTTTGTGTTAAAAATATATAGTAAGGGAAAGATAATAATTAATAGACAAAATTACACTGATAATGTTCTGGAGGATCTATGAATAGAGAAATTATTTCAGATAGAAAAGCTATAAGTATATATATAATATTTTTATCAGGAACTGCAATTATATATACAAGAGGAATACAGGCTAAGCAGGATATATGGATAGCCTGTATATTAGGTCTTATTATGGCACTACCGATTATAGGTATGTATATAAAAATACATAATATATTCCCAGATAAAAACTTATTTGAAGTTGTTGAAGTATGTTTTGGTAAGGTTATAGGAACTATAATTATACTATTATATATATCATATGCTTATATTATAGCAGCTGTTATATTAAGAGAGTACTTAGAATTTTATGTAACAGTGACAATGCAACAAACACCAGGAATAGTACCTGCATCTATACAAGCCTTGTTAGCAGCTTGGTTAGTAAAAGAAGGAATTGAGGCAATAGGAAGATGGTCGGAGTTATTTACACACATATTAATAGCTTTTGTATTTATAACAATACTTTTGTTAATAGTAGGTGGGGATATACAAATAAATAATTTTAGACCTACCTTAGCTTTAGGTATAAAACCAATAATAAGGGGGGCTTTTTCAGTATTTTCATTTCCGTTAACACAGGTAGTTGTACTTACTATGGTATTTTCAAATCTAAAAAGTGAACACTCTTATTTTAAAGTGTATATGGTAGGTACTATAATGGGATTTATATTAATATTTTTAGTATTTGTAGCAAATGTTGCAGTATTAGGAGTAGATATAGCAGCAGATAAATATTATACATTAACTATAACTGCAGCAAGAGTAGATATAGGGAATTTTATACAGAGAACGGAAATAATAGCAAATACTATGTTTGTATTAGGGGGAGTACTAAAGCTAAGTATATTTATTTTGGTGATATGTAAGGGGATTAGTCATATATTTAGATGCGGAGGTTATCGTTTTTTAGTAATACCTGTAACTCTACATATAATAAATCTAAATGTTTTTATATTTTCAGATATAATGGACATGGTTAAATGGTTAAACGACATTATAGATTACTACCATTTGTTTTTTCATGTTTTCATACCTATTATTATATGGATAGTGTGTGAGATAAAAAATAAGAAAATAATTCAAAATTAAATTAACTAAAAAGATGATAAAATAGAAAATTTTTACACAAATCCTGCATTTTTAAGGCTTAAATAAGGTCTGAAATGCAGGATTCATTTTTGACCTTGAAAGGGTAAAAAGTGATTCTTGAATAAAGGTTATTGGCATTTGACAATAATATAAAACAAGAGTATACTGAAAGTGGCATATGCTAATAAATGAAAATTACATATGAAAAATAGGAGGGGTAACAATGGAGATTCAAAAAGAAAAAACAAATGATCTTACAAATATTAAAAAAGTAATAGCTGTTATGAGTGGTAAAGGCGGAGTTGGAAAATCTTCTGTAACTTCTTTAATGGCAGTATCTTTAAGAAATAAAGGATATAATGTAGGTATTTTAGATGCTGATATTACAGGACCTAGTATTCCTAAAGTATTTGGAATTAATGCTAAGAGAGCTGATAGTGATGGTACACATGTAATGCCTGTGGCTACAGCTACAGGTATTAAGGTAATGTCTATAAATTTACTTATAGAAAATGAAGAATCTCCAGTTGTATGGAGAGGACCTATAATTGCAAATAGTGTGAAACAATTTTATACAGATACAGCATGGGGCGAACTTGATTATCTATTAATTGATCTTCCTCCAGGAACGGGAGATGTACCTCTTACTATAATGCAATCTCTACCTGTAGATGGAATAGTTGTGGTTACTTCTCCACAGGATTTAGTAAGTTTAATTGTAACAAAGTCTATAAATATGGCTAAAATGATGAACACTCCAATTTTTGGAATAGTAGAGAATATGAGTTATTTTGAGTGTCCTGATTGTAATAAAAGAATCAATATATTTGGTAAAAGTAATATAGAAGAAATAGCACAAAATTTAGATATTGATGTAATTGCCAAACTTCCAATAGATCCACAGTTTGTAGAGCTTTGTGATGAGGGTAAAGTTGAGCTTTATGAAAAAATTAATTTAAGTTTTGAAGATGGTTTTTCTAAAAAAATAGAAGAAAAAATAGGAGGAACAATATAATGAAATTATGTGTATCAAGTACAGAAAATAAAAAAAATTCTCAAGCAGATTCTAGATTTGGAAGATGCCCTTATTTTGCAATATATAATACAGAAAATAACACTTTTGAATTTATAGAAAATAGTGGAATAACATCACCGCAAGGAGCAGGTATTGCTGCTGCTCAACAAATTGTTGATCAAAAGGTTGCAGTGGTTATTACAGGAAATATGGGACCTAATGCTATGAAAATAATAGAGGCTGCAGGAATAAAAACATATAAAATCAATAGTGAAACAATAGAAGATGCTGTTAAGCTTTATATGGATAATAAACTATCTACAATAAATAAAGCAGTCCCTTCTCATTCAGGGATGCAAAGATAGAAAGGATTGACAAAATGCAAATAACTATTCTAAGTGGTAAGGGAGGAACTGGTAAAACTACAATATCTACTAATCTTGCTAAAGTGATGAAAGCAAGATATATAGATTGTGATGTTGAAGAACCTAATGGGTTTATATTTTTAAAACCCGACATTGAAGAAAGTAGTGATGTTTTTATACCTGTTCCTAAAGTAGATAAAGATAAGTGTATATCTTGCAAAAAGTGCGTTAATATATGTCAATTCAATGCTTTAGCTTTTGTAAATAAAGAAGTAGTTTTATTTGAAAAACTTTGTCATGGCTGTGGGGCTTGTTCACTTATATGCCCAACAGATGCAATTTTAGAAGAAGAAAGAAGTATCGGAAAAACTCATAAAGGAAAAAGTGATGGTTTAGAGTGCTTAATGGGAATTTTAGACATAGGAGAGCCAATGGCAGGACCTATAATAAGTAATTTAAAAAAGTCAATTGATGAAAAAACTACAATAATAGATAGTGCACCGGGGAGTTCTTGTAATGTAGTTAAAGCTTTAATTGACTCTGATTATGCTATTTTAGTAACTGAGCCTACAGCATTTGGTCTTCATGATTTAAAAATAGCAGTAGAGCTTGTTAGGAATATGAATATTCCATTTGGAGTAATTATAAATAGAGCTGATGATTATGAAAATATAATCGTTGATTATTGTATGGATGAAAATATAAAAATTATTGGAATAATTCCATTTTCAAAAGAAATAGCACAACTATACTCTCAAGGCAAATTATTAGTTGAAAATGATAAATATAGAAATATATTTAAAGAAATAATAAAACAACTTGAGGGGGAAATTACATGGAGTTAATTGTTATAAGTGGAAAAGGAGGAACGGGTAAAACTACAGTTGTAGGTTCATTTGCATATCTAAGTGAGGAGAGTTTAAAAGTAGATTGTGATGTAGATGCATCCAATTTACATATACTACTAGGTGGAAAAGATATAGAAAAAGAAGCATTTATAGGTGCTAAAGTTGCTCACATAGATAGGGAAAAGTGTGTAAAATGTGGAGAATGTGAAAATACTTGTAGATTCAATGCTATAAGTAATTTCGGTATAGATCCTTTAAAATGTGAAGGATGCGGTGCTTGTAATGTTGTTTGTAAGTATGATGCAATTAAATTAGAGGATGAAGTAACTGGTGAAACATTTATAACAGATACAGATAAAGGTATTTTATCAAGAGCAGAAATGATTGCAGGTGCAGAAGGATCTGGAAAATTAGTTACCGCGGTTAGAAAAAATATATCAAAGTATAAAAAAGACGATGATCTTATAATACTAGATGGGTCTCCAGGTGTTGGATGTGCTGTTATGGCATCAGTAACAGGATGCGATGCAGCGCTTATAGTAGTAGAGCCTACTCAGTCAGGGCTTGAGGATTTTCTAAGAGTACTTTCTGTAGCTATACTTTTTGGATTAACTTCATTCGTATGTATAAATAAATACGATATTAATGAAGATATGTCAATTGAAATAGAAAAAGTTTGTGAAAAAGAAAATGTAGAGGTAATTGGAAAAATTCCTTTTGATGAAATGGTTAAGAAGTCAATAAATGAATTAAGACCTATTGTAACTTATAAAAATAGTGAGGCTGGAAAAGAAATAAAAAATATATGGAAAAAATTAAATGAAAAATTAAAGGAGGTAAATTAAATGAAAGTAGCAATTGCAAAAGAAGGAAATGTGGTATCAGGTCATTTTGGACATTGTGAGGGATTTGAGGTTTTTGATGTGGAAAATAATAGTATAGTAGGAAGAAAATTTATAGAAAATCCAGGGCACAGACCAGGATTTCTTCCTAGATTTGTAGCTGAAAAAGGAATAAAGCTTATTATTGCAGGTGGAATGGGAGAAACAGCACAAGAACTATTTAAAGAAAATGGAGTAGATGTAGTAGTTGGGGCACAAGGGAATTTAGATGATATAATTAATAAATATATAAGCGGTGAACTTAAATCAACAGGAAGTGTTTGTAAAGAACATCAACATGAAGGACATTGTAACGATTAATAAAAGGGTGTTGTATTATGGATAATATGTTTTTATCAGTAAAAAAAATGATAGAAAAAAAAGGATATAAATTTACTAATCAAAAAAAAATAATTCTAGAGGAATTATTTAAAACAAATACTCATTTAAACAGTAAAGAGATGTATGAAAAAGTAAAAGATAAAAAAATAGGGCTTGCAACTGTATATAGAACTTTAAATTCATTCAATAAAATAGGAATAGTCAAAGAAATAAATATTGATGGTATAAGTTATTATGAATTAAAAATGTATAGTAAAAAGCCGTTGCATATTCATTTTCAATGCACGAAATGTAATAATATAACAGATATAGATGATACTAATATTACTTTGAAATATTTAAAAATAAATAAAGAAATTGAAAATAAAAATAATATTGATATTTACGATGTAGATATAATGCTTGTTGGAATATGTGATAAATGTAAACGTGTGTTTCCTTAAAGGAAACACATGTTTTTTCAAATACAGTATATATAAAAAAACTAATAGTGTATGTACACAATATGAACATGAGGGAAATTGCAATGTATAATTTGGCAAGAAAATCCCTGGATATACATTTCGAATAAATGATATAATTAAAATATTATACAGTACAGGGAGGTATAGATATGGCAAGACCGACAAAGGTTAGGACAGTAGAATTTTTTCCAGAAAATAATTATTTTGTTCCAGTTGGAAAACAAAAATGTGATATAGAGGAAGTTGAAATAAAGATAGAAGAACTTGAAGCTATAAGGCTTAAGGATATAGAAAATTTGAATCAAGAAGAATGTGCAAAAAAAATGCAGATTTCAAGACAGACATTTCAAAATATAATAGACAGTGCTCGTGAAAAAGTCGCGATATCATTGACAGAAGGAAAGGCTATAAGAATAAGCGGAGGACATTACACAACAAAGCATTGTAAATTTAAATGTATGGATTGTGGTAATGAGTATAACATACAATATAGTCAAGATAAGACTTCTTGTCCTTCTTGTGGACTAAACAAGGTTACTTGTACTAAAAAGGTTGGATTGTGTAAGAGATTATGTGAAGATAAATAATATATTTGCAAAATGATATATTTGATGTATAATTAAACCAGACTTTGGAAAAAGTTTGGAAAATTAAATAGAAAGCTAGGGGTGCCTTTTGGCTGAGAGATAGAATTTATCTATTAACTCTTTAAACCTGATTTGGTTAATACCAACGTAGGGAAGTTATGATTATATGGTTTTAGTATGTACATATTAATTGTATTCGTTATGAATACAATTTTTTTATGAAATCATTTATTTAGAGATATAAAAGTTCCCCTAGACTTTTTAAGAATAGGGGGACTTTTTTTGATTAATATAAAAAATAATTATAGGGTACCAGTGCTTACAATAGCAGGATCAGATTCATCTGGAGGAGCTGGCATTCAAGCGGATTTAAAAACCTTTAGTGCTCTTAAAACTTATGGAATGAGTGTTATAACAGCAATTACAGCTCAAAACACTAAAGGTGTATTCGCAGTAGAGGAGATAAGCAAAGAGATAATAAAAAAACAAATAGAAGTTATATTTGAAGATATTCATCCAATGGCTTTGAAAATAGGAATGGTTTCAAGTGCTGAAATAATAAAAAAAATAGCAGATACATTGAGTAAATATGAGATTAATAATTTGGTAATAGACCCTGTTATGATTTCAAAGAGTGGATATTCTTTATTGAAACCAGAAGCTAAAGAAAATCTTATAAATTACTTAATACCAATGGCTTATATTATAACTCCTAATACAATGGAGGCTGAGGAAATAACAGGTATAAATATTCAAAACTTAGAAGATATGAAAAAAGCTGGTGAAAAATTATTAGAGCTTGGACCTGAGTATGTATTGGTCAAAGGTGGACATTTAGATGGTGATGCTGTTGATTTATTAATGGGTGATGGTGTGTGTGAACTATTTCAATCTAAAAGGCTTGATAGAAAAAATACTCATGGAACAGGATGTACATTATCTTCAGCTATAGTTACTCAACTAGCTCATGGATATGATGTAAAGCAAGCTGTTAGAAATAGTAAGGAATACATAACAAAGGCTATAGAAAATAGCTTCGATATAGGGCATGGCATTGGGCCTGTTCATCACTTTTATGAATTTGATGAAGGAGGAAACCAATAGTGTATGAATTGATAAACAAAGTAAAGAAAGTATCACCATTAGTAGTCCACTATACTAATGAAGTTACTATAAATGATTGTGCGAATATTACTTTGGCAATAGGTGCAAGTCCTTTGATGAGTTATTCATATGAAGAATTAGAAGATGTAATAAATATTGCAAGTTCGGTGGTTATAAATATAGGAACTATGAACACTTCTCACTTGGACTTATTTGTAAAGGCATCTAAATATGCAAATAAAGTTGGAAAAAAACTTGTATTAGATCCAGTTGGAGTATTCGCCTCAAATAAAAGACAAGAAATAGTAAAAAAACTTTTAGGAGAGGTTAAGTTCGATGTTATCAAAGGTAATATGGCTGAGATAAAGTTTATAGGTGGTCAAGCTGTTAATGCTCAAGGTGTTGATTCTCATGAAGAATGTAATGATATAGATCAACTAAAGCTAATTAGTAAAACGTTAAAGACCACACTAGCAATAACAGGAAAAACAGATATTATAGTAGATGATGATAAGGTTGTGAAAATACATAATGGAACACCTAAGTTAAAGAGTGTAACAGGAACAGGATGTATGATAAATAGTTTGATAGGAAGCTTTTTAGGCGTTAGTGATAATAGTATGAATGCTGCTATTATGGGAACATTATGCATGTCATTGTCAGGTGAATTAGCAGATAAAGATGATGTTGGAATTGGATCGTTTAAAGTGTGTTTATTTGATAATATATATAAACTTACTGAAGAAAAAATACGAGATTTTGGAAAGGTTGAGGCTATATGAAAATATCAGAATATCTATTAAAAGAGGTAGAACATATATGGGATAAATATATAGATCATCCATTCGTAAAAAAAATAGGTGAAGGAAGTCTACCTAAGGAAAAATTTGAAAAGTATTTAATACAAGACTATCTATACTTAAAAGAGTATTCTAAGGTGTTTTGTATGGGAGTTATAAAAGCTAAGACTATGGACGAAATGAAATTTTTTTATAAGTCAATAAAAGGCACTATGGAAGATGAAACTGCAGTTCATATAGAGTATTTGAAAAAGTTTGGGATAAAAGAAATAGAGATTGAAAGTATGGATATGGAACTTGTGACAACATCATATATAAGCTATATGCAGGCTCTAGCTTTAACAGGAGATTTAGAGGATATAGTAGCGACAACTCTTCCATGTACATGGAGCTATAATTATATAGGAAAATATATAAAGGATAAATATATAGATAGCTTAGAAGATAATTACTATAAGCCATGGATAGATACATATGCATCAGATTCTTACTCTAAGTTTACAGAGGAATGGATAGATTATATAGATGTTTTATGTGCTGATATAACTGATGAAAGGAAAGAAAAAATTAAAGAAATATTTATAAAATCTAGCCTTTATGAATTAGAATTTTGGAATATGGCATATAGGGACTTAGACTAGGGGGATATTATGAGAAACAGTATTGTTTTGGGGATTTCAATATTATTATTAATATTATATATCTGGGATTTAAAAAGACATAAGCTTGACTTAAGAAACATTATAACTATAGGAATTTTTAGTGGGATATCTTATATTCTATACATTATACAATTTATTAAATATCCTCAAGGTGGAGGCATAAGTTTGTTTTCTATGGTACCTGTAATGTTAATTTCAATTATGTATGGAAGAACCGTTGGATTAACTGGAGGACTTGTATTTGGATTGTTAAAAATGCTAAATGGAATGTTTGTAGTTCATCCAGCACAGTTTTTGCTAGACTACATATTGTCGACTATGGGAATTGGACTAGCATGCACATTTGGACGTGAAAGTAAGTACAAAATATTTGTGGGATGTTTATTTGCTGTGATTATAAGTGTAGGAATAAATATTATATCTGGGGCTGTTTATTTTGGTCAATATGCACCTGATGGTATGAATGTATGGTGGTATTCTTTCGTATATAATGCATCAAGTGCAGGTGTAGAAGGAATGTTATCTGCAGTTATAGTATCTATTCTTCCTATTGAAAAATTTATGAACAGTAGATATGTAAAAGCATATAAATCTTAAATCAATATAATGAAAAAGGGGATACAATATGAAGGAGTATGGTCTTTATATAGTTACAGATAGTCAAATATTAGAAGGTAGAGATTTTTATAAATGCATAGAAGATGCATTAAAAGGTGGAGTTAAAACTGTCCAGCTTAGGGAAAAATCTTCAACTGGAAATGAATTCTTACAAAAGGCTATTGAGTTAAGACGATTAACTAGACAATATAATGCAATGTTTATTGTAAATGATAGAGTTGATATTGCTATGATATCAAATGCCGATGGAGTTCATATAGGTCAAAGTGATATACCTGTTTCTTATGTAAAATCTATAGTAAGTAAAGATATGGTAGTAGGAGTATCTGTATCCAATGTTGAAGAAGCTAAAATAGCCAAATCAAACGGAGCAGATTATATAGGAGTTGGAGCAATGTTTAATACAACTACCAAGTCGGATGCTAAAAGTGTTAGTATAGAAGAACTTAAAAACATAAGAAAAAAAGCTGGCATTCCGATTGTGGTTATTGGTGGTATTCAATTAGATAACGTAGATTATTTAATTGAATGTGATGTTCAAGGATATGCAGTTATATCTGCTATACTAGGAAAAGATAATATACATGATGAATGTATAAAGTGGATACATAAAATAAAAACTCCATCAACAGGGGGGAGGTCGTTGATGGAGTTAATCTAGGAATTAATGAAAATGCATTAATACCACAGTAGATTAGTTATATTATTTACACTTATAAAATTTTTATACAGATTTTATTAGAAAATGTATGAAAGGTTTAAATTATTGTAACAAAACTGTGACAAAACTTCTTTAGAATAAGGGTAAGAAATAAAATATCTAAATTCGAAAGGGGAAATAAAAATGAAAACAAATTCAAGAGTAAGAAAATTACTTAGTGGAGTTTTAATAGGAGGAACAGTATTATCATCTATTGCAGGAGTGGCTTTTGCCAATGAGCTTAATAATTTAAATACTACAAATAAAGCATCTTTTAATAGTCAAATGAATAAAGGAATAGGTTCTAGAGATTGTAACTTTCAACAAAATAGAGGTAACGTTAATAAAGATATGAGTGACTTAGTTGAAAAAGGAATTATAACTCAAGAAGAAGCCGATAAGTGGAACGATTTCCGTGAACAAAAAAGAGATCAAATGCAAGAAGCTACTAAAGATATGACAAGACAAGAAAGATTTGAATACATGAAGGAAAACAAAGTTAAGGGTGAGGGACTTTCACAATTAGTTGAAGATGGGATTTTAACTCAAGAAAGAGCTGATGAAATACAAGATAAAATGCATCAAATGAAGGCTGATTTAAATAAACAAAAGCATCAAGAAAGAGTAGATAAATTAGTTGAAGATGGTATAATAACTCAAGATGAAGCTGACAAGTGGATGGAGTTTAGTGCTGAAAAATCAGAAGAAAGACAAGCAGAAATGGAAAAAATTAAAGATATGACAGCAGAAGAAAGAAAAGCATACTTTACTGAGAATCGTAAAGAAAAAGGAGAAGGATTAACAGAGCTTGTAGAGGCTGGAACAATATCTCAAGATACAGCAGATAAGATAAAAGAAAATCATCAAAATCATCAAAGTGAAAATAGACAAGGAAACAAGCGAGGAAACAGACAAGGAAACAGAATGAAGCAAAACTTTTAATTAATATAAAAAGACTCTCAAAATATGAGAGTCTTTTTTGTGTCTAAGAGCGTTATAATACTCTTATGAAATACTATAAAAATAAAAAGTTAAAAAAATAACACTTGAATTTGAAAATACTTATATATTATGATAATATAAAAACACATAATGCATCAAAAAAACACAAAATTAAACATGATTCCCAAAATTAAACAGAAATATATAGATGGAAATAAAGCTTTATACGGTAAATATATTCATTATATAAATCATGCTTTTGTTATATCAAATCAAGCATACAAAATAAAACTATGGATAATTTATAATGAGTAAGTCATTTGAATTCACCTTAAAGCAAACGTTTACTAACTATTAAATAAATATAAAATAATTTATACAAAGGAGGCTATTATAATGAATGTTATGGAAACTTTTTTTAAAAACTTATCTGATTTAATCTGGGGAAATTGGCTTATAGCTACACTTATAGGAGTAGGTCTTTATTTTACAATAATGACAAAATTTATTCAGATTAGAAAATTGCCTTTTGTTTTTTATGAAACCCTTATAAAACCATTCAAAACGGGACATGAAAGTAAAGGAGAAGGGACACTTACACCATTTCAAGCTTTATGTACAGCATTAGCAAGCTGTGTAGGAAATGGGAATATTGTAGGGGTTGCTACAGCTATTGTAGGAGGAGGACCTGGTGCGATATTCTGGATGTGGATTGCTGGAATATTAGGAATGGCTACAAAGTATGCAGAAATTACTTTAGGTATGTTTTATAGAGAAAAAGCAGATGATGGAACTTATGTTGGTGGACCTATGTATTATATTGCTAAAGGATTAAAGCTACCGTGGCTTGCAACTATATATTCTATTTTACTTATTTTACAAAACTGTGGAGGTACATTAATTCAATCTAATGCAGTTGCAGTTGTCGTTAAAGATATGTTTGGTATTAAACCGTTAATTACAGCTTTTATTCTTATTTGTGTAGTGGGACTTATTATTATAGGTGGTATAAAAAGACTTGGACAGGTTACTGAGAAATTAGTACCTTTTATGGCGGGTTTTTATATAATAGCTGGATTTACTGTTATTATATTAAATATAGATAATGTACCGTCAGTAATAACACTTATTTTTAAAAGTGCATTTACTGCAAAAGCAGGGGTTTATGGTGCTGTTGGATATACAATTCGTGAAGCTATGAGATTTGGTGTTGCTAGAGGGCTTTATTCTAATGAAGCAGGAGAAGGATCAGCTCCTGTTCTTCATGCGGCAGCTATTACTGATCATCCAGTGAGACAAGCTTTATATGGAATAACTGAAGTTTTAATTGACACTGTATTTCTTTGTTCTATAACTGCATTTGTTGTTCTTACATCTGGGGTACTTGAAACAGGAGGATCTCCAGCAACATTAGTGAGTACTGCATTTGGGCAAGTACATCCTTTATTTAGATATATTATTGGAATTAGTATGGTTTTATTTGCTTTTTCATCTATATTGGCTCAGTGGTATTTTGGAAATGTAGCAATTACTTATGTTTTCGGAGCAAAAAAGGCATCTTATTTTAAATATCCGTTTATGTGTTTAAATATTATTGGTTCTATTAGTAGTTTGACTTTAGTGTGGTATATTCAAGATAGTCTCTTAGGACTTTTAATTATTCCAAATCTTATAGCTATTATATTGTTAAGTCCTAAGGTTTTTGAGCTGACTAAAGAATTTTTTAACCCTAGGAATGGCTATATAACAGAAAAAAATTGAATGTAGAACAACAAGCTATAGGTAAATAATACTCAACACTCCTCACTAAAACAATTGATATTATATATAAAATATGATAGTTTACATTTATAAAGCTAAAAATTCAGATGTTTTTTTACTCTAACTGAACTTTTAGCTTTCGGATAAATTAAATATTACTGAAAAAAGCAAATGATATATTTAATATATTAATAGAGGAGGAGTTGTTCATTGTTAGCACAAGAAAGACAGGATTACATTTTAGATGTAATTGGAAAAGAAGGTAGTGTTAAAGTATCAAAATTGACTAAAATATTCGATGTTTCAATTGAAACAATAAGAAGAGATTTAGAAGCCTTAGAAAAACAAGGATTCTTAAAACGTGTTTATGGTGGTGCTATACTAAAGAAAAATACAATTGATAAGTTGAATTTTTCAAATAGAGAAAATGAATTTAAAGAAGAAAAAAAGGAAATTGCAAAAATCGCTATTAGATATATAGAAGAAGGACAATCGATTGCACTAAATGATGGTACTACTAGTATAGAAATCGCTAGAGAATTGAAAAAAAAATTTAATAAACTTACCATTATAACGAATTCTTTGGTAGTTGCTAATGAACTGTCCGATGTTGATGGATTTAATGTGATTCTAAGCGGTGGAATGCTAAACAATAAAGAATATGCTTTTTATGGTGATCTTGCTGAACGTGTACTTTCTAATTTTGTTGTTGATAAAGCATTTATTGGTGTTAGTGGAGTATCTTTGACTAGAGGGATTACTGATTATTCAATGGAAGCGGTTCGATTATACAAAAAACTAATAGAAATTTCTCAAGAAGTTATAATTTTAGCAGATAGTAGCAAAATAGATAATGTTTCTCTTGTAAAAATAACAGATACAGATGAAGTAAATTTAATTATAACTAATTCTAATCTAGATTCTAAAATTTTAGATAAGTATTTAAAAAATGGAATAGAAATTGTTAGTGAATAAGTAGGATAAAACCTACTTTTTTTTTGTTTAAAAACATAAAAAGAACACATAAACCCAATAAAAAACACGAAAATAATATAAAAACAGACAGGAAAATACAAAAAAACAAACAAAAAAACTTGAAACTACACAAAAACTAGTATATAATCACATTAGTTTCATTTGTGAAATAAGTATCGCAGATGGAAAACGATGTCATAATTTTATTTATTATTAAAAAGGAGGGTTTTATTTTGAAAAGTCAAAATAGCAATTTTAAAAAATGGTTTACATTTATAGTGCTTGTTTTAGGAGGAGGAACAATATACAAGCTTTCATCTTTAAAAGATGCGTTCTATATTCCTATGCAGGAAGAAATGGGCTTATCACACACTCAAATAGGTAATGCAATGGCTATTTACTCAACAATAGCAACATTTGCATATTTAGGGTCATTGCTTATAGCAGACAGATTCTCGAAGAAGATATTATTACCATTTTCGTTAATAGCAACGGGATGCGTTGGGTTGTACTTATCAACATTCCCAGGATATCATGGTATATTATTTGTTTGGGCAATGTTTGGTATAACTTGTGAATTGACTTATTGGCCAATTCTATTAAAAGCTATAAGATCTTTAGGAAACAGGGAAGAGCAAGGAAGATTATTTGGTTTTCTAGAAGCTGGTAGAGGTGTTGTTGATACAATAGTGGCATTTAGTGCATTAGCTATATTTGCATGGTTAGGTAAGGGTGCAACTGGTTTAAGAGGAGCTATCTTATTCTTCTCTGGAACAGTAATAGTAGTAGGGGTTCTATCTTACTTCTGTCTTGAACATGATGAAGTTGTTAAAAATAAAGGTGATAAAAAAAGCAAAATGGGATTTGACGGTATTGTTAAAGCATTAAAAATGAAAGAAATTTGGGCAGTTGCATTTACAGTATTTGCTGTATATTCAGTATATTGTGGTTTAACTTATTTCATTCCATTCTTAAAAGATATTTATGGATTACCAGTAACATTAATAGGAGCTTATGGAATTGTAAATCAATATGGTTTAAAAATGATTGGAGGTCCTGTAGGAGGATTTTTAGCTGATAAAAAGTTCAAATCTTCAGCAAAGTACTTAAGAACAGCTTTCTTAGTAGCAACTGTGGCTATGGTTGTATTCATTATGTTACCTCATGAATCTATGAATGTGTACCTTGGAATGGTAGCTACACTTGGATTTGGAGCTATTATATTCTCTATGAGAGCGGTATTCTTTGCACCTATGGAAGAAGTTAATGTACCTAATGAAATAAGTGGATCAGCAATGTCTATAGGTAGTTTTGTAGGATATGCTCCAGCTATGTTCTGTTATACTTTATATGGTAGTATGTTAGACAAATTTCCTGGGATGACAGGATATAGAATAGTATTTATGATTATGGCTGGTTTTTCAGTAATGGGATTCTTTATTAGTAATGTTTTAGTTCGTATGATTAAAAAACAAAATGAAAAAGCAGAAGAAATAGCATAAAATATAGAAAAATTTAGCAAAGGGTGAGTGGAATGAAAATAGGATTAGAAACGGAAAGTTATCATTTACATTTTCAAAACGGAAGAATGAATATTTTTGATTTCATTAAGAAAACTGTTGAATTGGGATTAGATGGTGTTCAAATAAATACTATTGCATTTCCAGGAGATAAGTTTATTCACCCTATCTGGGGGACTCTTGGAGGAGCAGATGCTGATCATTTAGAAAAAGTAAAAAATGAAATCCAAAAAAATGGATTGTTTGTTGAAATTGATGCTAGAGGTGTAGAACCTGAGCGTTTAAAAGAAGTTATAGCGGTTGCGCATGAAATTGGAGCAGATGTAATACGTACATATATTAGCTGTGGTGGAGATTTAGAAGAAGAGCTTAGAAGTGCTCCTGAAAAGGTTAAGCAAATTGTACCGTTGCTAAAAAAATATAGAATAAAACTAGCTATAGAAAACCATGAGTATGAAACTGCTGATGAGATTATAGATGTGATTAAAAAAATAGATAGTCCGTGGGTTGGAGTTACTTGCGATACAGGTAATGGAATGATGGCTTGGGAAGAGCCTATAGATACAGTTAAAAAGTTAGCTCCATACACATTTACAACACACTTTAAGGATCACATAATCTTAGAAGAAGATGGTGAATATAAAGTTTGTGGTATAGCTGTGGGATCGGGTAATATGGATACAGATGAATGCTTTAGGTTGTTAGTAGAAAATACTACATTAACAAGGATAAATATAGAAATGTGTCATCCGTATGTTACAACTTTTAAAAAAGAAAAAGGTGCAGGTGGAGTAACTGAAGTAGGACAAGGTGCATTTAAGGTTGAAGAACCACTATTTGATCCAGAATTTATTAAACCATCAAATTATTATTATCCATCAGAGGAAGCTCTTGAAAAAATGCTTGAATATCAAGCGGAAGAAGTTCAGAAATCAGCAAAATATGTATTGGCTTTAAGAGATAAATATTGTAGATAAAAAGCATTGAAGTTTATTAGGCTAGGAGGATATATCATGAAAATAGGATTAGAAACAGAAAGTTTTCATCTTCAGTTTATTACTGGAAAGATGGATGTATTTGGGTTCATAAGAAAAACAGCTGAATTAGGGTTAGATGGTGTAATGTTAAATATTATTCCATGGCCAGGTCGTGAAGAAATATGTGTTTTAGAATCATTTGAAGATGATTATTTAGATAGAGTAAAAAAAGAAATCCAAAAATACAACTTATTTGCTGAGATAGATACTTGTGGTACAGATCCTAAGCACTTAGCAAATGTTATAGAGACTGCTCATAAAATTGGAGCAGATGTTATTCGTACTTATGTTTGTTTTGGAACATATGAACTTGAAAGATTAGAAAAAGCTCCAGAAGACATTAAACAAATAGTACCACTACTTAAAAAATATAGAATAAAGTTAGCTGTTGAAAATCATGAAGAAGAAACAGCAGATGAAGTAATTAAAATAATCGAAGAAGTTGACAATTATTGGGTTGGAGCACATTGCGACATTGGAAATGCAATGATGGCTTGGGAAGAGCCAGTTGAAGCAGTTAAAAAATTAGCTCCTTATGCATTTACAACTCATTTTAAGGATCATATAATCATCAAAGATGGAGATGGACATAAGGTTTGTGGAGTTCCAGTAGGAGAAGGTAATATAGATTTAGATGAGTGCTTCAAAATATTAGTAGAAGAATCTAGACTTGAGAGAATAAATATAGAAATGTGTTATCCATATGCAGTATCTTTCAAAAGAGAGCCAGGAGCAGGTGGAGTATATGAAGTAGGAGAAGGTGCATTTAAGGTTGAAAATCCACCATTTGATCCTAATGTTATTAAACCTTCAAATTATTATTATCCACCAGAAGAATTATTAGAAGAAATGATTGAAGAACAAATAAAAGGTGTTGAACAGTGTGCAAAGTATACTTTATCTTTAAGAGATAAATACTGTAGATAATTATGTTTAAAGGTAAGCTAAGTAAGGATGGTAAATGCAGTTTTGAATTTACCATCCTTACTTGTGTTTATTATAAAGCGAAACTTAATTCAGATGGAGTTAAGTTCTCATCTCCAGCCTTAAGCGAATTTTTTATCATTATAGAGTAGTTCATATATATGAGAAAGGAGAAAATAAACTTGAAAAAAGTTAATAGAGGAATTATAGATTATTTTGTTGTTTATTTAGGATGTATGATACAAGCTTTTGCAGTTACAGCAATATTAAAACCAAATGGATTAATTGTAGGAGGATTTACTGGAATTTCTCTTTTTTTAGGAGAATTATTAAGTATTAAATACACATTTATTTATTATGCTTTATGTATTTCAGTATTAATAGCAGCTTGGTTTATATTAGGCAAAAAAGAAGCTTTTAAGATTGTACTTTTATCAACAACATATCCTATTATATTGATTCTGTTTGATAATTTGAATTTGAATTTCATGGGTGAAAATTCTAATGATAAGCTTTTATGTTGTATATACTACGGGATTATTGCAGGAATCGGTATGGGGCTTATATTAAAAAAAGGATTTTCTCAAGGAAGTTCAGATACAGTTGCCAAAATTATTAATAGAAAGTTATTCCCTTTTATAAGTATTAGTCAAATTCTATTAGTTATTGATATATCCATACTAACTATATCTGGTTTTGTTTTTGGAAAAAGTGCAGTACTTTACGCTATTATTATGCAAATGATTTACGCTAAAGCAGTAGATTCAGTTTTATTTGGATTTGGATCATCATTAGTTAAAATGGTAATTATTAGTAGTGAAATAGATGAAATTTCAGATTATATTAGAGGTACAATAAACAGAGGGTATAGTATTGGAGCCATAATGGGTGGATATTCAGAAAGGCCTAGAAGGAAAATTATTTCAATTTGTTCAGTCAGAGAGTCTATGTTAATAAAAGATTTTTCTGGAAAAGTAGATAAAAATGCGTTTATTATAGTTGTTCCAGTAATATCCGCATGGGGAAAAGGGAATGGATTTGAAAATTTAGAAATGGATTAGAAATTAAATCTATAAAAGCAAATTCAAGGGAGTTGGAGAATGAATGATAAAAACTAAGCTTGAAAACTTGAAATTATATATAGATACTAATCATGTACATATTCAGTTTGATTCTCCGGTTGAAATGATTAGTTCAGCTGTTTTGAATGGAGGCTTTGTGTGGGGGGATAATATTCTTAATCTGAAAGTAGGGAACAATTTTGAAGATAGTGATGAATTTATTCCTCCGGAGGTAACTCTTCAAAAGTATATTGATAGTAAAGGATGGAAAGGGAAATGTATTGGAATGATGACGGCTGCTAGCATGGATTCTTTTAGGAGTAGCTATATGGTTTATGAAAATATAATTGTTGAATGTTTTGTAACTGTAGGTATATCTAATGCTCGAAGAGCTGGAGATCCTGCTGATATAAAAAGCTTTGGAGACTCAAAATTAGATCCTGGAACAATAAATATTATTTTAGGAACCAATGCAAAACTTTCTAAAGCAGCCATGGTAGAAGCAATTATGATTGTATCTGAGGCAAAAGCGGCTGTTATGCAAGAATTAAATATATTAAGTCCTGTTAGTGGGAAAATAGCAACAGGAACAGGAACTGATTCTGTTGTTATTTTTAACGGTTGTAAAAAACAAATAAACTATTGTGGAAAGCATGTTTTGTTTGGGGAAATGATTGCTCGTGTAGTTTCGAAATCTATTAAAGAATCTCTTAATGATATTGTTTAAGTTTTTAAGTAACTAATGAATTTAAAAATGTAAAACTCAAATAACAGGTATTATTGATAGTGTTGAGATTATATCTGATATAAACAGTAATTAGTCTAAAGAAAAATGGTGCTAATTTTTTAGTACTGTTTTTCTTTTTTGTTAGTTTTATTCTCTGTGTGGAATTGGTTGAAATTAATACAATTGCATTGAAAATAAGTTGTTTTTTGTGATTGGATATGATTTATATAGTAAGATTTCAATGAAAAACAACTAAATAAAACAAAAACTGTCAAGAAAACACTTGAAAATCAACATTTGTTGTTATATACTTAATTTGTCTTTAGAAAACGATTGCTTATACTTTAAATCGTTTTTGTCGCAATTATTAATAATAATTTAGATAGATACAGGATATAGAATTGTATTTATTCTTATGGTCTGTTTTGAGATAATGGGAGTCGTTGTTAGTAGTATTTTAGTTGGCATGATTAATAAGAAAAAATAACAAGTAAAAGAAGCAGCATAATAAAATGAAAAATAGGGTAAAGGGTGAGTGTAATGAAAATAGGATTAGAAACAGAAAGTTATCATTTACATTTTCAAAATGGAAGAATGGATATATTTGATTTTATAGAAAGAACAGCAGAGTTAGGACTAGATGGTGTTCAAATAAATATTATCAAAGACAAGAATCTTGATCCAAACTGGGGTACTCTTGCTAGCAATGATCCTGAGCATTTAGAAAAAGTAAAAAAAGAAATCCAAAAACATGGATTATTTGTTGAATTAGATACTAGAGGAGTAGAGCCTAAGCGATTAAAAGAAGTTGTTGAGGTTGCACATACAATTGGAGCTGACGTAATACGTACATATATTAGTTGTGGTGGAGACTTAGAAGAAGAGCTTAGAAGTGCACCGGAAAAAATTAATCAAATAGTTCCTCTATTAAAAAAATATAGAATAAAATTAGCTATAGAAAACCATGAGTATGAAACTGCTGATGAGATTATATATGTAATTAAAAAAATAGATAGTCCTTGGGTTGGAGTTACTTGCGATACAGGCAATGGAATGATGGCCTGGGAAGAACCTATAGATACAGTTAAAAAGTTAGCTCCATATACATTCACAACACACTTTAAGGATCACATAATATTAGAAGAAGGTGGTGAATACAAAGTTTGTGGTATAGCTGTAGGATCAGGAAATATGGATACGGAAGAATGTTTTAGGTTATTAGTAGAAAACACTACTTTAACAAGGATAAATATAGAAATGTGTCATCCATATGTTGCAATGTTTAAAAAAGAAAAAGGAGCAGGTGGAGTAAAGGAAGTAGGACAAGGTGCATTTAAGATTGAAAATCCACTATTTGATCCAGATTTTATTAAACCATCAGATTATTATTATCCACCTGAGGAAGTTCTTGAAAAAATGCTTGAATATCAAGAGGAAGAAGTTGAAAAATCAGCAAAATATGTATTAGCTTTAAGAGATAAATACTGTAGATAAAAGTTTTGAAATTTATATATTATGTAGGAGGAGAAAGAATGAAATTAGGATTAGAAACAGAAAGTTTCCATTATCTTTTTCAAAATGGAAAAATGGATATATTTGATTTTATTAGAAAAACAGCAGAATTAGGATTAGATGGTGTAATGATAAATATAATTTATGATAAAAACCTTGATCCAAATTGGGGAACGCTAGGTAGTGATGATACTGAGCATTTGGAAAAAGTAAGAAAAGAAATCGAAAAATACAATTTATATGCTGAAATTGATACTAAAGGAACAGATCCTGAGCATCTAGCTAAAGTTATAGATGTTGCACATAAAATTGGAGCAGATGTTATTCGTACATATATCTGCTTTGGAGAGTATGATCCTGAAAAATTAGAAAAAGCGCCAGGAGATATAAAGCAAATTGTACAACTGCTTAAAAAATACAGAATAAAGTTAGCTGTTGAAAATCATGAGGAAGAAACAACAGATGAAATAATTAAAATAATAAAAGAAGTTGATAATTATTGGGTAGGAGCACATTGTGATATTGGAAACTCAATGATGGCTTGGGAAGATCCTATTGAAGCTGTTAGAAAATTAGCTCCATATGCATTTACAACGCACTTTAAAGATCATATTATTATTGAAGAAGATGGTGAATACAAGGTTTGTGGAGTTCCAGCAGGAGACGGAAATATAGACCTAGATGAATGCTTCAGAATATTAGTAGAAGAATCTAGACTTGAAAGAATAAATATAGAAATGTGTTACCCGTATATAGCCCAATTTAAAAGAGAACCGGGAGCAGGTGGGGTATATGAAGTAGGAGAAGGTGCATTTAAGGTTGAAAATCCACCGTTTGATCCTAATGTTATTAAACCTTCACAGTATTATTATCCACCAGAAGAACTTCTTGAAGAACTGATTGAAGAACAAATAAAAGGTATTGAAAAAGGCATAGAATATACAAAAGCTTTAAGAGACAAATATTGTAGATAATTATTAAAAATAACTGTAGGTTTTTTATAAAAAACCTACAGTTATTTTTGTGATTTAAACACAAACCACAAAACAACACGAAACTACAAAAAAACTAACAAAATTACTTGAAAATACACATGAATTAATATATAATCATATTAGCCCAATCCGCTACTGTAGAAATAAGGCAATTAGATATTAAAATAACCACTCAAGATGGTATTAAAAAAGAATTATAAACGGAGGAATAAAAATGGCAAAAAAAATTATATCAACTGATAAAGCACCAGGTGCTATTGGACCATATTCACAAGGAGTAATAGTTAATAATGTTGTTTATACTTCAGGACAATTACCAATCAATCCTGAAACGGGAGAAATACTAGAAACTATTGAGAAACAAACAAAACAAGCTTTAGAAAATGGAAAAGCAATACTTGAGGCGGCTGGATCTGATATGTCAAAAGTATTTAAGACAACTGTATTTTTAAAAGATTTAAGTGATTTTGCAAAAATGAATGAAATTTATGCTACTTATTTTTCAGAAAAACATCCTGCTAGAAGCACAGTAGGTGGAGCTCAATTAGCAAAAGATGCATTAGTTGAAATAGAGTTAATAGCAACGGTTTAATCATATAATAAGGATGATAAGCTCTTAAACTTATCATCCTTATTATATGTTATCAATCAATGCGTATTTCTACCTGTGTTTAGGATAGTTTATAATATGATTATTACAGATTAAAAATCAAAACAAAATATTTAAAAACTATAAAGATACTAAAATTGAAATTATAAATAAATAATAAAAAAGTAAGCATTGTTTTAGATTTAGGAGGTTATGGAATTGGAAAATAGTACATTAATGGCGGTTAATGAAATACTGAGATTAACTGTTATAATATTGGTTGTAGGAATGATTTTTTCAAAAATAAGTAAGGTGGTCAAGCTACCAGATGTAGTGCTGTTTTTAATAGCGGGTATTATAATAGGTCCATCTGTTTTAAATATAGCTAGTATAGAGGCTTATCCTGTTGCTAATCAACTTATATTGACTTTTGGATCAGCGTATATATTATATGATGGAGGTAGAGAGGTTAAACTTAAGGTTTTGAACGATGTAAAAATAACAGTAGGATTATTGGCAAGTTTAGGCGTATTAATTTCTGCTTTTTCAATTGGGTTTATATCGATGAAGATATTCAATATTTCATTCATATCTGCCTTATTGATAGGTTCAGTAATAGCATCTACAGATCCTGCAACACTAGTTCCAGTGTTTAAGTCGATAGATATAAAAGATAGATTGAAACAAACTGTAATAAGTGAATCGGCATTTAATGATGCAGTTGGGGCAATACTTGTATTCTCTATACTTACAATAATAGATTCGGGAAAAATTTCATTAAGTAATAATATCCAAGAATTATTGATAATGATTGTTGGAGGATTGATTGCTGGAGCAGTTACTGGAGTTCTAGCGTCTATGTCTATATCGGAAGGTAAATACGGATTTTTTCACGAATTTGCACCATTAGTTTCTATAGTTGCAGTTATTGCTTCTTATATGTTTGCTGAAACTATAGGTGGAAGTGGGTATATGGCTACTTTTATAACTGGACTTGTATGTGGGAATAAAAAAACATTCAGACTATGGGTTCCTAAAGAAGATTATGAAATACAAACCCATGTAAGAGAAACTCTTTCAGTTATAATGAGAATAGCTATATTTGTGTTGCTTGGAACTCAAGTTGATTTCATATCTTTGGGAATGTATTGGAAACAATCTCTTATGGTAATAGCTGTATTAGTTTTAGTTGTAAGACCGATATCTGTAATAGTATGTGTGATTTTTGATAGAAAAGCAAAGTGGAGCATGAATGAAGTATTATTTATGATGTGGGTAAGAGAAACTGGGGTGATACCGGCGGCGCTATCTGGAATGATAATGAGTATGAATATAGATAATAAAGGTATTTTATCATCAGTAGTATTTATGGCAATATTGATAACTCTAGGAATTCAAGCAAGTACAACAAAATGGGTTGCAAAAAAATTAAATGTATTAGAATATAATCAAATAAAAAAATCTGCTTAAATTTAAGCAGATTTTTTTATTTGATTATATATGTTGCACTTAATCTGATAAGCTATCATATATATAAGTTTAATTAAGGAATTAAATTTAATCATTATAGAAAAAACTTTTGAAAACAATATGAGTTGTCGGAAATTGACAAAAAAATATTAAACATGTATAATAAATACAAAGATTGTATACGAAAATTTATAATAAGAGGGTGTTAAATTAAGAAAATATTATAAAAATCAATAGACAGAATATTATACGAAAAAATCAGGAGGGTTTTTATGAGTGAAAAAAAACGTATAACGTTAGGAGTATCACTTATACCGATAATTTCATTGGTATTATTTTTAGCAGTAGCAGTATTTAAATTTGAGGCATCTCCGCATATACCGTTAATAGCTGCATCTGCTGTTGCTGGTCTTGTGGCAACTTATATAGGTTACACTTGGAAAGAAATAGAAAGTGGAATGTTAAAAAGTATAAATATGGGAATGCAAGCCATATTAATACTTATGATAATAGGAACTATTATAGGTACTTGGATATTAAGTGGCGTTGTTCCAACGATGATATATTATGGACTTCAAATATTATCACCATCTATATTTTTGGTTGCAACAGCTATAATATGTGCAGTAGTAGCTCTTTCAACTGGATCTTCTTGGACAACTGTTGGTACTGTTGGTATAGCGCTTGTTGGAGTTGGTAAAGGACTTGGAATGCCAGAGCCGATGATCGCGGGAGCTATAATATCTGGTGCTTATTTTGGAGATAAAATGTCGCCTTTATCAGACACAACGAACTTAGCACCTGCAATGGCAGGAGCTACTTTGTTTGATCATGTAAGACATATGATATATACAACAGGGCCTTCGTTTTTAATAGCACTTGTGCTTTATGGAATACTTGGGATGAAGTATGCTGGAGGAGAAGTTGATTCTGAAAGTATTAATTTAATACTTAATACTTTAAATAACCAGTTTAATATAAACCTTATGTTATTGGTACCACCGCTTTTAGTTATAGCACTTGTTGTATTCAAGGTTCCAGCGATACCTGGACTTATATGCGGAACTATAATAGGAGGTATATTTGCTGTTGTATTTCAAGGGGCAGGACTTGAAAGTATTTTAGCGGCTGCTCAAGGTGGATTTGTATCTAATACTGGAGTTGATGTGGTTGATCAATTATTAAGTAGAGGTGGACTTGATAGTATGATGGGAACAGTATCATTAATACTATGTGCACTTAGCTTTGGTGGTATATTAGAAAGTACAGGTATGCTTGAGTGTATGGCAGCTAATATATTAAAATTAGCAAAAGGTACAGGCTCATTAATACTTGTTACTGTATTATCTTGTATATTCACTAACTTAGTTACTGGAGATCAATACTTATCTATAGTTGTTCCTGGTAGAATGTATAAAGATGCATATAGAAAAAGGGGTCTACATCCTAAGAATCTATCTAGAACTCTTGAGGATTCAGGAACTCTAACGTCTGCATTGATTCCGTGGAATACATGCGGAGCTTACATGTCAACGACTCTTGGAGTTCATCCGTTTGCTTATATGCCGTATGCATTTTTAAATTTAATTAATCCTGTAGTAGCTGTAATATATGGATACTTAGGATTTACAATAGAATATGTAGATGAGGAATTCTTCGAAGAAGAAACAGCATAGAGAAAAAAATACCTATAAACAATTTTGTTTATAGGTATTTTTTATGCTATAGGAAATTATATAATTTTCAAGCTGTCGATAACATTGATGAAAGAACTGCACTTGCAACTATTTTTGAGCAACGGAGACCGTTAGGGATCGTTGGCGACATGAGTCAGTGCGTAGCGACTAGACGAATTTTTTTATTGGAATTCTAATTTCACCGATAAAATCATTTTCTTCATAAGTACAAATTGTATAGATTGGACTTAAATGTTCAGAAATAATTACATCTCCATTTAATATATATTTATTTTCATATATCCAATTACAAACCTTTTTAATTCCTTTATCTAATTCAGAAATTCTGCCTATATACCACATACAAGCATAGTTTCCATCTTGAATTTTAAGGCTGACACTATCTTCTGTTTTTTTATCGAATAAAATGTAGCATTTATCAAAAGTATTATATATTTTATTTTCAATATTCTTTTTTGAGAAAATAAAACCATTTTCAACTATAGCTCGTTTTTTTTGTGAAAATATATTGAAAGCTCTTGAGCCTATATCAAATAAAGCTTTAAAATCTTTAACATCTCCTTCGGAATTATCAAGTAATTCTACTGTTTGTTCTTCTAAATGTTTTATTTCTATTTTGTCGGTTTGAATTGAAAAAAGATCGTTTATTCTTTTATCAACTATATTTAAATTCTTTTGTATAATTAAAAGTTCTTCTATAGAATCCTGTAGTTTTTTCTTTCTATTTTGAATAATGTCTTTCATTTTTTCCGGAGACTTTTCTATCATTATTTCTTTAATTTCTGAACTATCAAGTCCCATCATCTTCCATAATAATATTCCTTGAAGATCTAAAAATTTTTCATAACTATACATTCTATATCCATTTTCTCTAATTAAATCAGGCTTTAGTAAATCGATTTTATCATAATAATCTAAAGTTCTTTTAGTAATTCCATGAGCTTTAGATATTTCTTTGATTAAAAAATAATCTTTCATTTTATCACCTCGATGTAAAATAGCTTTTTTAATATATTTTAACCTATAAGTAATTGTTTTGTCTTAACAAGATTTGACAAATGAAAAAAATTTTCAAAAGGATTTGACAATAACGTGCGTTACTGTTTTATTATTTAAATCAAGACGTGGGGATATGGCATCTAAAATCAAATATTTAACAAACAAATAAAAAAGTTTATACACAAATTGAAAACGTTATCCACGATTATTGCAATTATTTCACTGAATCATTAATTGAAAATTCAAAACTTATCAACAGTTTATAGGAGGTTTTTTATATGAACAAAGAAGCAAAATTACTTAAAATGGATGCAGATCTTCTTGAATTTTTTTACAAAAAATTCTGGATGAAGCTTGGAGCATCAGAAGAACATGCAAAAGCTTTTGCAAGAGGTATATCAATGGGAGACAGACAAGGAAAGCTTTATCAAGGTATGGGAGTAATGGAAGCTGCATTAATTCCAGTTGAAGGGGGAGTTGGTGATTTAACAGCTGAGCCTGAGTTAGTATCTGAGGGTCCTACATGGGCAGTTTACGATGGACACAGATCTACAGGATATTATACTATTACAAAAATGGCTGAAAAAGCAATAGAAAAAGCAAAAGAATATGGTATGGCAATAGCATTTGGACATAACCATGTTGATGGTGGATCTTTCTTTGCTTATACATCACTTGCTCTTGAGCATGACATGGTTGCGATGGCTTCAAACAACTCGGTTCCTCTTAGCGCGCCATTTGGAGGAATGGATTTTGCTATGTCAACTCCACCGTTTGATGCAGCTTGTCCTGCTGGAGAACAATTACCACTTGTAGTTAGTACAAAGCTTTGTGAAGGTTATGATGCAGATATTACAGAAGCATTATTAAAGGATGGAAAGCTTAAAGCTAAACTTTTAGTAAATCCTGAAACAGGAGAACTTACAGATGATGTAAGGCCATATTCTAAATTAATTGAAGGATATGGAAGAGTTAGTGATTGTAGTGCACCGTGGATATTCTCAAATCCTAGACTATATTCACTAAATATATGGAATGAGTTTATGACAGCGATTATTAACCCTCATGGAATAATAGCTTCGGATCTTCCATCACAACCTTCTGATTATTTTAAGCCTGATGCACCTACACCTGTTGGTGGTTCTTATATTATTGTAATAGATCCTAGTAAATTTGGACCTATTGCAAACGTAAAAGAAAAATCAGATAGATATATAAGAGCTATAAAAGGATGTAAGAAAAGACCGGGAGTAAAAGAAATATACACTCCAGATGAGTGGGGACTAGAGAAAGTATATAGACAAGAGAGTCCAATGGTTGATGTAATGGAAGATCACTTAAATGCATTTAAAGGGTTCCTGGATAAGTATGGGCTTAGCTATGATGCATTAGTAGAAGAATGGGAAAAAGAAAATAAATAATAATTTAATTATAAGGCCTGTCAATTGACAGGCCTTAATAAAAATATAGCTTTAGGAGGACATTATGAAGGATACACAGAAAATAGAGGCTAAAGGATTAAAAATAGCAGTTCTTATACTATCATTTATGGGTATTTTAGGAATTGTAGTTTCTCAAATCTCAAATTCGGGTGCGATACTAATTGATGGTTTATTCAGCATTATATCAGCATGTACTACATTAATAGCAATTAAAGTATCATCACTTTTAACAAAAGAAAATAAAAAATATCCTTTTGGATATTCAGGTTATGAACCCCTTTATGTATTGCTTAGATCTTTTTTACTTATTATTACAGTATTAATGGCATTATTAGATGCAGTATCAAAGATTGTAACTTATTCTACAACTGGAAACAGTCCTGTGGTTAATGCAAAAGTATTTATGATATATGTTATTTTTATAGCAATTATGTATGTTGTTTTAAATATGCACTATGGAAAATACTGTAAACTAACAGATGATAAATCTGAGCTTCTTTTAGCAGAAAAATTTAATGCAAAAGCAAATTCACTACTTATGTTAGGTGTAGGAGGATCATTTTTATTTATTGGACTTTTAAAGTTTACTCCATTAAAGTTTTTAGTGCCAATAAGTGATTCAATAATAGTAGTAATAATAGCAACAATGGTTATGATTGATACAATTAAGTTATTTATAAAAACTATTGCGATTTTAGGTGGAGAAGGAGCTACTGAGGAAGAAAATGGAGAACTATTAAAAAGCATAAAAGAGAAGCTTTCAAATGAAATAGATATTATAAAGCTTAGAGTACAACAAAGAGGAAAAACTGCTTTTGTAGTTGTGGATATAGATATTAAGAACGAAAATATTGAAAAAGACAAAATAAATAATATATCTAATATTATAAAAGACAGTGTAAAAGAGAAATATGAATTGAATCATACTTTCATAAATGTTGCATAGGAGTTCTTCTTTAGGCCCTTAGAACTATTATTCTAAGGGTTTTTGTGTTATATAAATAGAATATTTTATAATGAAATTCAAATACTATTAGAATGGTAAAAATATAAATTTAATATATTTTCAACCTATTCTTAATCGTTCTAGACTTTTACTTAACATACTCATAATTTTCTTAACTCTTTCTTAACTTACATTTAACACGAATTTAACAATCTTAATATTTTATTTTGATAAAATTAAAAAGGTCACAATTTTACAAAATTATTAAAAATTTTCATTATAAAATTGAGGAGGAATAATATGGCTGTAGAAATAGCATTTGGAATAATTGGAGGCCTTGGATTATTTCTATATGGAATGAACCTGATGGCTGCAGGACTTCAAAAGGCAGCAGGAGAAAAATTGAAAAAGATAATAGAAATGTTAACAAAGAATAGATTTATGGCTGTTTTAGTTGGAACGTTTGTTACTGCTGTTATACAAAGTAGTAGTGCAACGACTGTTATGGTGGTTGGATTTGTTAATGCGGGTATAATGCAATTAACTCAAGCTATAGGAGTTATAATGGGAGCTAATATCGGTACTACAGTTACAGCTCAGCTTGTATCTTTTGAATTAACTGAGATAGCACCAGTTGCTGTTGGAATTGGTATGATAATATATTTATTTTCATCTAATGAACGAAATAAGAAATTTGCAGAAATATTAATAGGTTTTGGTATATTATTTATAGGTATGGACTTTATGAAGGAAGCTGTTAAGCCTTTAAGAGAGGTTGAGGCTTTTACCGATGCATTAGTAAACTTTGGACACAACCCTTTTCTTGGAATATTAATGGGATTTGGACTTACTGTAATAGTCCAAAGTAGTAGTGCTTCTATGGGTATACTTTTAGCTCTTGCATCTGAAGGTTTAATGCCATTATCGTCAGCACTTCCTATATTATATGGAGAAAACATAGGAACTTGTGTTACGGCTCTTTTATCTAGTATAGGAGCTAGTAAGAATGCAAAAAGAGCAGCTATTATGCATTTAACGTTCAATATAATAGGTACTACTATATTTGCCTTTATTTTAAGTACCCCTATAACTGCACTTGTAACAAAATTTGATCCTACTGACGTTACGAGACAAATAGCTAATGCTCATACTTTATTCAACATTATAAATGTTGTAATACAGTTTCCATTTGCAATGTTCATAGTAAAGATTGCTATGACTATAATACCGGAAAAAGAAGACGAAAAAGAATACAAGCTTACTAAGTATATAGATGATAGAATTCTTGAAACTCCATCAATAGCTCTTTCTAATTCTGTAAGAGAGACTTTAAGAATGGGTAAGAAGGCTAGGGTATCATTGGAATCGTCTATGAATGCATTCTTAAATAAATCTAGAAAAGATGCAGATGCAACATTTGAAAAAGAAAGAAAAATAAATGAGTTGCAAAAAATTCTTACAGAATACTTAATGAAATTATCTAATAAAGATTTATCTGTAAAACATAGAGAAATAATAGACGGGTTGTTCCACATTATAGGCGACATAGAAAGAGTTGGAGATCATGCTGACAATATAGCTGAGCTTGCTATAGAAGTTATAGAAAAAGATATTTCTTTTTCTGATAGAGCTGTAGAAGATTTGGAAATTATGTTTGAAAAGGTTATGTTAGCATATAAAACAGCGCTTGAGTCTATGAAGAATGCAGATGTTAGTTTAGCTTTAAATGTATTAAGGGTAGAAGAAGAAATAGATGAGATGGAGAAAGTATATAGAAAGAATCATATATATAGACTAAATAATAATAAATGTAACATAGAATCGGGAATAGTATTTTTGGAATTAATAAGTAATATGGAGAGAATAGGAGATCATGCTTCTAACATAGCTAAATATGTAATTGATGCAAATCCTAATAGTTAAATAAAAAAGGCTAACTTAATATTTATTAAGTTAGCCTTTTTTTATTTGATAGATCATCATTGTATATTATTTATCTAATAGAGTATATGTATTGGTTTTGAAATAATAAACTTTAGTGTAAATAAGAGTAGGTATCAAATTATCATTAAAAAACTACAAAAAAAGAAAAAACCTAGAATAATCTAGGTTTTCCTTGAAATAAATATATATCAAAATATATAATTATTTATTATGCTCTAGTTACGTTAGCAGCCTGTGGTCCTTTAGGTCCATCAGTTACTTCAAACTCAACTTTTTGTCCTTCTTCTAACGTTTTGAATCCATCAGTTTGGATTGCTGAGAAATGTACGAATACGTCTTCTCCGCCATCTACTGTTATGAATCCGAATCCTTTTTCGCTATTGAACCATTTAACTATTCCTGTTTTCATTTATAAAGCCTCCAAAAAAATTATTCTGTAACTTTGTTACACATGCTCCGTAACTATATTACTTATATAGAATAACATGTATATATAGTATTGTCAAACTTTATATTTGATATACTTCTATTTATTTTTTTTATTTAGTATAAGCATATGTTCTTGATACACATCTTTTATTAAATCTATTAGAAACCATGATTTATTAGTTTTTGTTAATAAAGCTAATAAAGGCTTGGGGAAATGGTTTTCTTTTATAAAAGCAAAGAAAGCTAGAACTTCTTTATGAGAAAAACCGCTTAGAAGTATGAATGGTATAATTGGAAAACTTTGATTTGAATTATTGTCTTCATTAATATTGTTTGAATTTATTATATCATACACCTTTTGATTCAAATTCATATTATTTAGAAATACAAAATTATTTTCGCCAATATTTTTGAATGAATTTTCAAATTTGATCATATCTTGGTCAGAATATCCATATATTAAAATTTTATGTGGATCGTTAGGTTTCTCATTGTTTTTATCGTCTATTTTATTAAAACTCATTTTTTAACACTCCTTTATATATATCATATTTATATTTATATCCTAAAAAAAGATATTTAAAAGCTTGTTTTTGATTTTTAAACATACAATTATAATATAAGTTTTAATTCACATGGTAAGGAGGGAACGAGTTGGATTTTGAAGTTATAGTTAAATATCACGGGGATTTATCAAAAATAGAAGAAGACCTAGATGCAGATGTTGAGCTTTTGAACGAAAGGTTTGCAATAATTACTTTAAAAGAAGAGGATATACTTAAATTACTGGATTATGAAGAGATAGAATATATAGAGAGACCTTTTGTTTTAGGACCGAGCTTGACAAGTTCTGAAGCAAGTGGAATAGATTCTTTTAAAAGTACGACAGGCCTTACTGGTGACGGGGTTATAATAGGAATTATAGATTCTGGAATAGATTATGAACATCCGTATTTTATTAATGAAGATTCTACATCAAAGATAATAAGCATATGGGATCAAACAAGAGAAGGTAATCCACCTGATGGATTTAAAGAGGGTTATGTTTACACCAATGAAGATATTAATAAAGCACTTGAAGGGGGAGAAAGTATTCCTTTTATGGATCAGGTAGGACATGGAACACATGTGTCTGGGATAGCATCATCTATAGCTCCAGATGCCGATATAATAGCTGTTAAGGTAGGTAGTAAGGGGATAGAATCGTTTGCTAGAACAACAGAGTTTATGAGGGCTGTAAAGTATATAATAGATGAAGCGGAAAAATTGGGTAAACCTGTCGTTATAAATATAAGCTATGGAACTAATGAAGGGCCTCATGATGGAACTTCGCTGTTTGAAGAGTATTTAGATGATATGTCACTAAGATGGAAAACATCTATAGTTGTTGCAGCTGGAAATGAAGGTGATAAGGGGCACCATAAGTATGTAAAGCTAGAAGAAGATGTATTAAAACCAATTGAATTTTCTGTAGGACCTGGGGAAAGGGAGCTTGATATCGGAGTATGGAAAAGATTTTCTGATGATTTTACTTTTAAAGTAGTAAGTCCATCTGGTGTATCTAGCCCAAATATTGGAGAAAACTCTGGAGAAATAAACGCTATATTAGGAAATACTAAGATGAGATCTTTTTTTGTTCCTCCAACTCCATATACATTAAGAGAACAGGCTAGGATTAATTTAAAAGGGAATCCATATATTCAAGAGGGGATATGGAAGATAATAATTGATGCTAGTGAAGTTGTAGAAGGAGATGTGGATATATATTTGCCTATATCAGAAAAATTAAGTGAGAATACCAAATTTTTAGACCCTAGTTTAGAGCTTACAATAACAACTCCGGCTACGGCGCAAAGAGTTATATCTGTTGGAAGCTATGATTATAAGACAGATACAACTTCATCTTTCTCAGGAAGAGGGGATGTATTGAGGAATATAGTTAAACCTGATATAGTAGCTCCTGGTGAGGATATAGTATCTAGTTTTCCGGGGGGAGGATTAGCTTCTCTTTCAGGAACTAGTATGTCAGCTCCACAAGTAGCAGGAAGTATAGCACTTTTGATGGAGTGGGGTATAGTAGATGGAAATGATCCATTCTTATATGCTGATAGGGTCAAAGCTTTAATACTAAAAAATGGAACAAGAGATAAGAGCTTTTTAGAATATCCAGATGAAATTTGGGGGTATGGTGAATTAAATTTAAGAAATATTACTACACAAAGTATTAGAAACTTATATAGGGAGGAGAATAATAATTTGAAGGAATATGTAGTAGAATATCAAGGGGATATAACAGAGGAATTAAGCAAAATGGGAATAAGTAAAATTCAAAAGGTAAATGGCAGATATGCAGTAATATATGTTCCTAATGATTTTAATGCAGAAATGTTAGTAGAAACAATAGATGATATAGTTGCTGTAAGAAGACCTCTGAGAATGGTACCTCTTATAGATACTAGTGTAGAAGAGATTGGAGCTAAATTCTTTCACAATCATCCATATATTCCTCAAACAGGAAGAGGGGTTTTGGTAGCTATAATTGATTCGGGTATAGATTATTCTCATCCTGATTTTATATATGAAGATGATACTTCTAAGATAGTAAGCATCTGGGACCAAAATTTAGAAGGAAATCCACCGGAAGGATTTGTATTTGGAAAAGAATATACAAGAGAAGAAATAAATGAAGCAATTCAAACTGGAGAAAAATTAGAAACTGAAGATGAAACTGGCCATGGAACATTAGTAGCAGGAATAATAGGGGGAAGAGGAAGCGTAGATGGAAAGTATGTAGGCGTTGCTCCTGATAGTGAATTTGTAGTTGTAAAATTAGAAGATCATGGTGGTTATTATAATTCTTCAGATTTAATGCTTGGAATAAAATATGCATATGAAAAGTCATTAGAGCTGGGGATGCCTTTAGTTATAAATGTATCTGTAGGCTCCAATGAAGGAAGTCATGATGGTAAAACTATGATAGAAAATTATATATATGAATTAAGTAGAAATAGAGGAATAGTAGCTGTTTCAGCTGCAGGAAATGAAGCAGATACTAAAACTCATTATAGTGGAAAGTTTAATAACACTGGAGAAATTCAAGAAGTGGAGCTTAAAGTTGGAGAAAATCAAGATGATTTAGAAGTTTACTTCTGGGGTAGAAAGCCTGATCGAGTATCTGTAGGGTTGGTTTCTCCAACTGGGGATGCTATTGATAAAATACCAGCTAAATTAAGTGAAACGGAACTTGTAAAATTTACAATGGAAGGTGCAGAAACTAATATTACTTATAAATTTCCAGATGAGCTTACTGGAGATGAGTTTATAGGTATTTCTTTCAAAAATATAAAACCTGGGAACTGGATTATAAAATTGTATGGAGATTATATTGTAGATGGAAGATACGACATGTACTTACCTAATAAAGAATTACTTGCAGAAGGAACTGAATTCTTAAAGGCAGATCCTTATGGAACTATAGTTACTCCAGGTACAGCAGAAGCTGGAATAACTGTAGGAGCTTATAATCATAAAGATAATAGTTTATATAGAGCTTCTTCAAGAGGTCCAACTAGAGATGATAGAATAAAACCAGATTTAGTAGCTCCAGGAGTTAATATAACCTCTACTACTCCAGGCGGGGGATATGGAGCTATTACAGGAACAAGTGCTTCAGGTGCTCATGCAGCAGGTGCTGTAGCATTGTTATTACAGTGGGGAATTGTAGAAGGAAATGATACAAGATTATATACTCCAAAGGTTAAAACTTATCTAATAAGAGGAGCTAATATGAGAGAAGGTGATGAATACCCTAATATATCTTGGGGATATGGTTCACTTAATTTACGACGTGCTTTTGAAAAAATAAGATCCGCATTTAACTGGAGATATTCATCACAAGTTAAAAAAGAAGATATATAAACAAAAAGAGTGAAGTTATAAGCTTCGCTCTTTTTTTGCAATAAATATTCATAAAAAAAATTTATTTCCATCATTATTACATCACAATTAGAAGCTATAATTTAATTAAAGATTGGTAAGTTTATTAAAAAATAAAAGTAAGGTTGGGAGGAAAAAAGGAATATGAAAAAGATATCGTATCTAATGATTATAATGCTCTTAACGTCTTTTGTATCTATAAATCCAAGCTTTGCACAAAGCACTTTAACATCTGATGTTGATGATCAAGAAGTAAAATTTGCTGTAGAAAGATTGAGTTCTTTAGAAATTATCAATGGAATGGAGGATGGAAATTATCATCCAGAGGAATTCGTAACAAGAGAGCAGTGTGCAAAGATAATGGTTGTTACATTAGGGTTAGAAGATTTAGCAAAAAAAAATCAGTTTGAAACAAAATTTAGTGATGTAAGCTCTGATAGATGGTCTTCAGGATATATTAATATAGCTGTTGAGGAAGGAATTATAAATGGATATCCAGATGGAACTTTTAAGCCAAGTAAAACAGTAAATTATGCAGAAGCGCTTACAATGATTATTAGATCGCTAGGTTATACAGATGATTACTTAACAGGGCCATGGCCAGAAAATTATATACAAAAGGCATATGATTTGCAACTTATAGAAAATATTGAATATGTATCTACGATGTATGTAGATAGAGGTTTAACAGCTGTAGTTGTAGATAATGCTTTAGAAGTGACAATATTTGAAGAAAATTCAACTGAAGAATATGAAACATTATTATCAAAATTATCAAAAAAACAGAAAGATACAAAACAAGATAGTAGTGAACCTATTGTTGAACTAACATTAGAAGATGCAATTAATATTGCACTAGAGAATAATCCGAATATTGAAGATGCTAAATTAAACTTAGAACAAAGTAAAATTAACTATGATAAAGAAAATTATTCTATAAGCAAAAATAAAAGTAAGTTAGAAGAGAATTCTATAGAATACTTAGAACAAGTTACCAAAAAAGAAGTTTCTAACAATTTAAGTTGGGAAATAGCTCAAAAAGAATATAAGAATATAATAAATGAACAAACAAAAAAAGTTGAAGAATTGTATTTTGATGTTCTTCATGCTCAAGAAAATGTAACAATTAAAGAAGAGACTTTAAAGTTAGTAGAAAATTTTAATGAAAAAATTAAAAAAGAATTTAGTGTTGGGATAGCATCTCAAACGGATGTTACTTCGAGTGAATTAGATTATGAAAAAGCACAAAAAGATTTGAATATAGCAAAAAATATGTTAGAAATAGTAAAAATGAATTTAAATAGCATATTAGGAAGTAACATAATAAATGATGTAGTTCTAACTGATGAACTAGATTATAGAGAATTTGAAGAGATAAATATTACTGAAGTGATTGGTCAAGCATTAAAAAATCGTGTAGATGTATTAAAGGCGCAACTATCTTATGAAGTAGCAAAAGTTGAAATGGAAATTGTAGCAAGTAAATATCCAGATATAGTTTTTGAATATAAAGAAAAAGAAGCTATTTTAAATGAAGCTGAACAGAATCTTGAAAATATCAAAAATATAGTTCAACTTGATGTAACTAATAAGTATTTAGATTTTATTGAAAAAGAATATTCAATAAAATCTATTGAAAAATCTATTGAACTTCTTCAAAAAGAATTCGAATCTATAACATTAAAGTATAATTTGGGAATTGTTGTTCTAACAGATGTACAACAAGCACAAATTAAACTAAAATCTGAAAAACTGTTATTAGTTAAAGCTATATTAGATTACAATATAGCGGTTCTTGACTTTGAAAAAAGTTTAGGAAATGAATTCTAATAAAAAAGTCTTTCTTTGAAGATTTTAAATGTAGACTTTTTTGAAATTCATAACGTAAATTATACTTATCTACAATTTAAATAGGGATATAAATTCCTACTCATTATAAAAAATGCTGGCAAATATTAAAATGTACCCTATAGAGTAGACACTATAAAAAAGTCTACTTTATAGGGTATTTTTATGTATAATTAAATAAATGAGAATTCGGGGGAGAAAAAAATGAGTAAAAAGATATTTACAGAAGAACAAATAGAAACTTTGGCACAAAATAAATATGTGAAAAATGTTACCAATAAAGCAATCACGTATACGGATGAATTTAAGAAAAATTTTATAGCTGAGAATCAGAACGGAAAATTTCCTAGAGAAATATTCGAAGAATGTGGATTTGATGTAGATATCATAGGGATTGATAGAGTTAGAGGATCTGGGAAAAGGTGGAGAGCTACTTATAGAAATAATGGTGCGTGTGGTTTAACTGATACAAGAAAAACCAATTCTGGAAGACCGACAACTAAAGAACTTTCATTAGAGGAGAAGTATGCACGACTTCAAGCAGAAAATAATTTATTGAAAGCTGAGAACGAACTTCTAAAAAAGATCGATATGATAGAAAGGATGATGATACAAAAGAAATAAAATTGCTTCCTAAAGACAAGTTCATAATAATACGAGATATAGTAAAAAAATATAAATTGAAAAATATGATTAGTTATCTATGTACTCTGGTTGGTGTGTCAAGGTCGATATTATAATTTTTTTTCTAAGACTGCTATAGAGTCAAGAAATAAGCGAGAGCCTAATGATGAAGCAGCAAAAGAGTTGATTTTAAAAGCATACAATTTCAAGAATCGCAAAAAAGGTGCACGTCAAATTAAACTGACATTAGAAGGTCAGTTTGGTATTGTATACAATTTAAAGCGTATCAGAAGAATAATGAAAAAATACAAAATTGTATGCCCTATAAGAAAGGCTAATCCTTATAGAAGAATGGCAAAAGCCAATCAAGAGCATAGAATAGTTCCAAATTTATTGAATCGAGAATTTAAACAAAATATACCTGGTAAAGTACTACTTACAGATATAACTTACCTATCATATGGTAATAGTAAGAGAGCATATCTATCTACAATTAAAGATAGACTTCTACAAATGAGATACTAGCTTATAATGTATCTACTAGCTTATCGCTAGATATAGCAACTGATACAATACATAAATTAATGAATAATAAAGATATTACTCTTGCCCCAAATGCATTTATTCATTCAGATCAAGGTGCTCATTACACTAGTCCTACTTTTCAAAAACTAGTTAAAGGTTTCGGATTAGGACAATCAATGTCTAGACGAGGAAATTGTTGGGATAATGCACCCCAAGAATCATTTTTTGGACATTTTAAGGATGAAGCTTATATAAAATCATGCACAGCTCTGGACGAGCTTAAAGCTGAAATAGATGAATACATAGATTATTATAATAATTATAGATATCAATGGAATTTAAAGAAGATGACTCCTGTATCATTCAGAAATCATCTTCTACTTGCTGCATAGTCTTTTTTTATAATGTCCTTGACAAAGGGTACATTTTATATTTTGTCGGCATTTTTTTATATACTTTTTAAATTTAGAGGATTTCATTTATTTCTCATATATTTCTCACAGAATAATCACATTTATCTTTTAAAATTAATTTATAGAAAAAAATACATAGAGGAGGAAGGAAACATGAAAAAAATGGCATTATTAGCTATAGCACTAGTAGTATTAATAGGATTGGTTGGATGTGAATCATCAAAGGAAGCTAAACCAGAGGAGATAAAAGAAATAAAAGTACATACAGAAAAGGAACAAGAAGAGAGGATGGAAAATTTAGAAGAGAAACTTGATGAAAAAGTTAAGTCAGGAGATATTACTGAAGAGCAAAAAGATGAAAAATTAGAAAAAGTACAAAATGGTGATATAAAAAAAAGTAAAGAAAAAGCACCAGAAGTAACTACACAAAAAGTAACTATGAAACAAGAAGAAAAAGCCGCAGAAGTAATTGAACCGCAACCAACTGCCCCAGAAGTAACTACGCAAATAGAACAAAACGAAGAAGTAAAGCCGCAAAAAGGAAGTGGAAAAAGAGAAGGAGGAGAAAGAGGAGAAAAAAGAGAAAGACCACAATAAGGTGATAAGTAAAGTGTAGATATACAAAACAATACATATTGGATAAAAAGGTTAGAAAAAGGAAGAGTAATTTCTTGTAGCAAATTCTACCAATATAAAGAGTTTCAGCAATTATGCTGAAACTTTTTTAAAATATAAATAGTTTATAGAAAGGAAGACTTAAAAGGAGGTGATAAAATGTCGTATAAGATTTATGTTGCTGAGGATGACAATAATATTAATAAGCTTATTACATTATATTCAAAAAACGAAGGATGGGATGTAACATCGTTTAAAAATATTAGCCAAATCAAAAAATCTATTAATGAAAGACCTCATCTTTGGATTTTAGATATTAAGCTTTTAGAGATGGATGCATATGAAATCATATATGAAATAAAAAAAGAAAGTATTGAAACACCTATAATTTCGGTTCTTTCAAAACATAGTGAATTTGATAAAGTAGCAGCACTAGAGTTGGGATGCGACGATTATTTGGAAAATCCATTTTCGTTAAGAGAATTTGTTATACGTTCTCGTAAACTATTAGAGAGAATGTACAATAACGATTCGATTTCGAATAATAAAAGAGATATGTTTTTACAAGGTTATCGTTTAGATGAAGATAGAAGAATTGTTATAAGGAATGATAATATAATTGAACTTACGTCAAAAGAATTTGATTTATTACTAATGTTTGCAAAAAATCAAGGATTAGCTTTTTCGCGTGAACAAATTTTAAATTATATATGGGAAGAAAATTATTATGGAAATTATAGAATAGTTGATGATCTTGTAAGGCGAGTTAGAAGTAAACTTCCACATCTTAGGATAGAAACAATATATGGATTTGGGTATAGAATGGTAAAAGGTTAGATAGAATATTCAACTCAGAAAGTAGCTTTTAAGCTGCTTTCTGTTTTTTTATTTTTTGGAAATAATATGTTGGAAATAACATAATTCACCACAATTTAAGGTTATTTAACATATAATTATCAATAAATCTTCACATATGTACTTTATAATAAAACTATAAAAACAAGTAATTGTGGAAAAAATACATAAAAATTTGGTTTTTGAACAACATTTGTGGTTAAATGATAAATCGTTGATATTTAGACAAATTTAAAGGTGGGTGACAAAATGACGTATCGGATTTATATTGCTGAGAATGAAAATAATTTTAATAAACTTATTACATTGTATTTAAAAAAAGAAGGATGGGATGTAACGTCTTTTCAAAATATTAGCCAAATCAAAAAAGCTATTCATGAAAGACCTCATCTTTGGATTTTAGATATTAAGCTTTTGGAGATGGATGCATATGAAATCATATATGAAATAAAAAAAGAAAATATTGAAACACCTATAATTTCTGTTCTTTCAAAACAAGGTGAATTTGATGGAGTAGCAGCACTAGAGCTGGGATGTGACGATTATTTGGAAAATCCATTTTCGTTAAGAGAATTGGTTATACGTTCTCGCAAACTATTGGAAAGAATATATAATAATGATTTGGTTTCTAATAATAGAAAAGATATGCTTTTACAAGGTTATTGTATAGATAAAGATAGGAGAATTGTTAAAAGGAATGATAATATAATTGAACTTACGTCAAAACAGTTTAATTTATTACTAATGTTTGCAAAAAACCAAGGGTTTGCTTTTTCGAGGGAACAAATTTTGAATTATATATGGGGAGAAAATTATTATGGAAATTATAGAGTAGTTGATGATCTTGTAAGAAGAGTTAGAAGCCAACTTCCAAATCTTAGGATAGAAACAATATATGGATTTGGATATAGAGCTGTAAAAGGTTAATAAAATACTCAAACCAGAAAGTAGTTTTAAACTACTTTCTGGTTTTTTGTTTTTGAAAATAATATTTTACAAATAACATACTTAGCCATAATTTAAATTTATTTAACTAAATACAACCGCAATTAATACACAATGCTTTAATAAAATAAAAGCAAAAAAGAAACAAAAGGAGAGGGATTTTGAATGTCAATTAGCTCGATTAATAATCAAGGAATGATAATACAACCTACATCTTTAGATAATGATAATAATACAAATGAACTAGGGCAAGAAGAATTTTTAAATATATTGATGACTCAATTAAAGTATCAGGATCCATTAGAACCTATGAATGATACTGATTTTATAGCTCAACTAGCACAGTTTAGTGCATTAGAACAGATGCAAATGACGAATCAGGGCATTACTTATTCAAATGCTTTTAATATTATGGGAAAAGTTGTTGAAACAAATGGTATAGATGAAATTACAGGAAGTCAAACAATTGAACAGGGAGTAGTAGAATCAGTAACTATACAAAATGGACAAGTTACTCTAAGTGTAAATGGAAAAGAGATAAATATGGAATCTATTGTACGAGTTATAGAACCGGGTGCATTAGAAGAATAATCTAAAATTTGTAGGTATAAAGGAGTATGTAAAATCCTAAGGGGGTTGTTTTAATATGATGAGTTCAATGTATTCAGCTATATCAGCATTGAAAGCAAATCAAATGGCAATGGATGTAATAGGAAATAATGTAGCTAATGTAAATACAGTAGGGTTTAAATCTAGCACAGTTACTTTTTCAGACGTACTTAGTCAAACTTTAAGTCCTGCAACAGCAGCTGATATGAGTAATGGTACAGGTGGTACAAATCCAATGCAGGTTGGTTTAGGAGTTAAAGTATCTTCAATAAATACTCTAATGACAGCAGGCAGTTTACAGCTTACAGGAAATCCTACAGATTTTGCTATTAATGGAGAGGGTTTTTTTGTAGTTAGTGATGGAAATCAAGGTTCGTATATGTTTACAAGAGCAGGGAATTTTGGAATAGATGAATACGGAAATTTGGTAACTGCAGATGGTATGATGGTTTGCGGATATATGGATTATGGTGGAAGTGCACAGCCTGATGGGTCATATTTATTTGATACAGAACAATCTGTGGAACCAATAAATATATTTTCTGATCAATACAATAATGACAAACAAATAATAGCACCAGAGGCTACTAAAAATGTAGATTTCACAGGGAATCTTGATGCATCTGAAGAAGCAAGGGGAATTGGTATTAGTGATATTGGTACAGTTCCTGAATCAGGAGAACAAGATTTTAGTGCACCAATTACTGTATATGACGAGTTAGGAAATGAATATGAAATTAATGTTAATTTTACAAAGTGTTTTGTTGATGAAAGTGATCCGGATAATCCTATAACTTCATGGTATTGGGACGTACCATCTCCAAATGGAACAACAAGTACTAGTGGTTATATTAAATTTGATGATACTGGGCAAATCATTACAGGGGAGTCAGATTTTGAAATGGTAGATGATACTGAGCAAATCATTACAGAGGAGTCAGGTTTTGAAACGGTAAGTGAATTAAGTATTATACCGAATGCTTCAGATACAGGTGCTGGTTCTTTTAATGTGATTTTAGATTTTAATGATTTATCTATGTTTAGTTATAACAGTTCAGCTAAAGCATTTATTGTTGATGGCTATCCATCAGGAGAACTTATAGATTTTAACATAGGGGCTGATGGAATAATTCAGGGGATATATAGTAATGGACAGCAGCAACCTTTAGGGATGATAGGATTAGCTGAATTTGACAATCCTGCGGGGTTAGAAAGTGTAGGAAATAATTTATATATTTCAACAGCTAATTCTGGGAATTTTACAACTGCTTATACTCCTGGAACAGGAGGAACAGGAAGTTTAAGTGTGGGATATTTAGAGATGTCAAATGTAGATTTGGCAAGAGAGTTTAACAATATGATTATAACTCAAAAAGGTTTCCAGGCAAATAGTAGAGTGATAACAACTGTAGATGAAATGCTTGATGAATTAATTAATCTTAAGAGATAGTTAATTAGAAGTAATATTACGGTAGGAGGTTTACAATGGGTTCGACCTTTGGAAGCTATTCAATTGCTAGTACAGGACTATACACGAGTCAACAAGCTTTACAAGTTACATCTCATAATATATCAAATATTAATACAGAAGGATATGTTCGACAGCAAGTAATGATTGAAGATAATAGTCCAATAAATGTAGGTGAATATGAATTTGGCACAGGTTCAGGTGTTCAAGAAATTACTCAAATTAGAGATATTTTTTTAGATAGTTTATTTAGAAATGAAAATTCAGAACTAGGGTATGTGAAAACAAAAAGAACAACTATAGAAGATGTAGAAAATATTTTTGGAGAACTTTCATCTTATGATATTCAATCATCTATAGATCAAATTTTCATGTCATGGGATGAATTATCTAAAAGTCCAGAAAGTTTAGCTCAAAGAGCAATGGTGCTAGAATCTGGAGTTGCTTTTGTTGAAACTGTTAATCTTATAGATGAACAGTTAAATCAAACACAGCAAGATTTAATAGGACAGACAGTAGATGTTATAAATCAGATTAATAGTATATCTAAGCAAATAGCGGAGTCAAACACTAATATTATGGTAAATGAAGCAAATGGAGATAATGCAAATGATTATAGGGACGAGAGAAATTTATTAATTGACCAATTGTCATATCTTATAGATGTAGATGCAACAGAACAAAGCAATGGTATGGTAAATATAACAGTTAGTGGAACATATTTAGTAAATGGTGATAAAACAAATGAAATGAAAGCTGATTTCAGTTATGAATACGATAATATTGTTACAGTAAAATGGGAGAGCACAAATAATGAGGTTGAGTTAGATAGTGGAAAACTTCTAGGACTAATAGATTCGGGTATGCAAAATTCATCAATAATATCTGAAGTTGAAGAGAAGATGAATACGTTAGTTAATACTCTAGCAACAGGAATTAACGATATACATAGCCAAGGAATAGGGCTTGATGGAAGTACAGATGTTGATTTTTTTGTTTCTATAGATAATAGTTTACCAATTGGGATGGGAAATATTCAAGCAAATCCAGAGCTAAATGATTTAAATCATATAGCTGCATCTGCATCGGAATCTTTTGGAGATAATACAGTTGCAAATGAAATTCTAGAGTTTAGAAATGAAAAATGCTTTAATGATGAAGATTTGTCAATGAATGTTGATGATTATTATATTTATATGACTTCTTGGATAGGTACGATGGGACAGGAAACGATAGAATTTTCAGATAATCAGAATACTCTTGTTCAATATATACAAAATCAAAAAACATCTATATCTGGGGTGTCTATGGATGAAGAAATGACCAATATGATAAAGTACCAACAGGCTTATAATGCAAGTGCCAAAGTGTTAAATACTATTGATGAAATGATTGACACAATCATCCATAATATGGGGACTGTAGGCATGAACTAATATGTGGTAAATATTTAAAATAGGAGGGCTTTTTTATGAGTTCTACATTTCAGGGCTTAAATACTTCTCTTAATGGTTTGTATACAAGTCAAACTGCTTTATACGTAACCAACAATAATATAAGTAATGCAAATATGCCTGGATATTCAAGACAGGTAATTGAACAAACAGCATGTACCCCAATGTCATCTTATCAAGGAACAGGTATGATTGGTAGTGGTTCAGAGGTAGTTGCTGTAACACAAGTTAGAGATGAGTTTTTAGATTATAGATATTGGGATGAAAATTCTTCTTTAGGTGAATGGGAAGTTAAGAGCAGTTATTTATCTGAGATTGAAAAAACCTTAGGTGAACCATCAGATTATGGATATACCACTATAATGAATGGGTTTTATAATGCCATGGAAGAACTGTCTAAAGATTCTAGTAGTGGAGCGTCTCGTGCATTAGTAGAGCAAACAGGAGAAACAGTTTGTGAATACTTCAATGTTACTGCTAGTAATTTATTAGAAATACAACAAGATATAAATAATGGAATAAAAATAAAAGTAGATGAAATAAACTCATTAGCAAAACAAATATCAGATTTAAATGAACAAATTTATACATCAGAACTCAATGGTGATAATGCAAATGGATTAAGAGATCAAAGAGTCTTACTCATAGATGAACTTTCAAAATTAGTAGATATTGAAAGTTCAGAAGTTGCTGTAGGTACATTACAAAATGGGGAAGAAGAATGCTATTTACAAATAACATTAAATGGATCGTATTTGGTAAATAATTCTCAATCATATGAATTAGAATGTTGTGACATTAATGAAGGTTCAGATAATGACGGGATGAATGGAATTAAATGGAAAGATACTGGAGTGTCTGTAGAACCAACTGGTGGAGAGCTTAAAGGATATATAGATTTAAGAGATGGCACAGGTGAAGAGGGTGAATATAAAGGGATACCATATTATATGCAGCAGTTGGATGAATTTGTACAAGCTTTTACAAAAGCTTTCAATGAAGGTATATTTGAAGATGGTAATAATTATTACGAAGGGCAGGCGGGCGGTGTAGGATTAGATGGGTCTACTGATATTAGATTTTTTACTTATGATAATATATCTTCAGATGAATTTATGGACAGTGGGACAGGTATAGATTCTATATATGAAAACATAACTGCTCTTAAAATATCGATTTCATTAGATATTCAAAATGATATTAACAAAATTGCAGCTTCATCAACTGAAGGAGAAGCTGGAAATAATGAAAATATAGATGAATTAATTAGTCTTTTTTATGATACAAACATGTTTGATGAAGGATCTCAACAAGATTTTATGAATTCAATTATTTCTACATTAGGCACTGAAGCACAACATGCCAATATATTACTAGATAGTGAAGAAAGTATAATCATGTATATGGATAATAAAAGAATGTCTGTTTCTAGTGTTTCTATTGATGAAGAAATGTCTAATATGGTCAAATATCAACAAGCATATACTGCTGCTGCTAAAGTAATTGAAATGTGGAAAGAAATATATGAGGTTACAATTAATGAATTAGGAAGCTAAAAATCATAATGGTTGGAGGTGTGAACAATGAGAATTACTACTAGTATGATTTCTCAAAATGTGTTGTATAATATCAACAAAAATCTTGAATATATGGATAGTATATATAATCAGATGGCTAGTGGGAAAAAAATACAGGTACCTTCCGATGATCCTGTTTGTGCAGCACAATCTTTAAAATACCAGACATATGTATCTCAAATTGAGCAGTATCAAGATAATGCAGGAGATGCGCTATCTTGGATGAAAGTAAGTGAACAGTCTTTAAGTGATTTAGAAGATATGCTTCAAAGAGTTAGGGAACTTACTGTACAAGCTTCTAATGATACTTTAACAGGTGAAGACTATGAAATGATTAAAGCAGAAGTGATTCAACTTACAGATAGTATTATTGAAATAGGAAATCAAACATATGCAGGAAAGTATATTTTTGCAGGATATGATACTGATAGACCTCCCTTTGAAGTTGAGTCTACAGAAGTTGGTGAAATGATTACATATAAAGCAGAATATTTAAGTATTACAGGACCTTTTTTAAATTCAATATCTGATGAAGACTGTATACAGTTTTATGAAGATAATTTAGATAATATGTATGAAGGAACTGAAAATCAAGATATTATGTATAATATTGGAATATCAAGTGAAATAGATATAAATGTAGAAGGTACTGATGTTTTTGGACAGGGAGTAGATGGACTTTTTGAAACATTAAAAAAGCTAGAAATGGCATTAAATGAAGAGACAACATACAAAACTATTGAAGTAGATGAAAATCCTCCATATGATGCAACTGTAGTAGAAAGTGAATTAGATATAAACAGTTTATTGGAAAATATAGATGAAAACTTGGATGATCTTTTGGTTACAATGGCAGATTTAGGCGCTAGAATGAGCTATGTAGAATTGACTCAACAAAGGCTTGAGCAAGACTATATTACATATACAGGTTTATTGAGTGGAAATGAAGATGTAGACATGGCTCAGGTTTCAATGGACTTTACAAATGCGCAATATGTATATCAAGCAGCTTTATCAGCTGGAGCTAAAGTTATATTACCTACTTTGGTAGATTTCTTATAGTCAATATATAGAAACAGGAGGTAGTCTATGTATACAGTAGGACAAACAAGTTCATCAATAATAACTGGTCTTGCAAGTGGAATAGATACTGATAACATGGTATCTGAAATTATGATGGCTGAAAAGATACCACTTGACAATCTAGATCAAGAAAAACAACTTGAAGAATGGAAGATGGAAGCATATAGGGAGTGTATAGATGAAATTAAGTCTTTTGAAAGTAACTATTTTGATGTATTAAATCCGACATCAAATATGTTATCTGAATCAACTTATGAGAAATATGATGTTAATTGTACTGATAGTAGTGTTGTGAAAATTACTGCTAATGCAGACGCTGAACCTGCAAATTATACAATTCAAGTAAATAATTTGGCAACATCATCAAAGATGGAAAGTTCAGTAGGAATAACTAAAGAAATAGAAGGAACTTCACCACCGGATTTTACATCTGCTATAGGACAAAGCTTTGAAATAAAGCTAGATAGTACTACAAGAACTATTACAATAGATGGATTAATTACAGATATAGCTAGTTTCAAAAATGCAATTAATGAAGCTGTTGGAGAAGGAAAAATAGTAGTTAGTGATACTAATGGAGATGGTACTGGTGCTTTGATGTTCAACTCTGTTTTAGATAGTGGGGTACAAGAGATTTCAATAAATAGCAATTCTGAAGATGTGCTTAATGATTTAGGGTTTGGTGAAGAATCGAATTTAAGTAATACATTAAATATATCAGATAGTCTTGTAGATATTTCATCTCAAATGAATAACCCATTTACTTTTAATTTAGAAGGAAATGTAGTATTAACTATTAATGGGGAAAATTTTGAATTTGATGAAGATACTTGCTTAAATGATATGATAGATGAGATTAATAACTCTGATGCTGGTGTTATTATGAAATATAACAATATAACAGACCAGTTTACTTTCACTGCTAAAGAAACTGGAGCCGGTAATACTCTTGACATTACTGAAACAGATAGTACATTTTTAACTTCTGCAAATTTTTCATATATTCCTGGAGAGGATGCTGAAGTAATTATAGACGGACAAAAGTTAACAAGAAGCACTAATACTTATACAATAGAAGGAGTAACTCATACTTTACTCCAGGAAAGTGCTGAAGTTCAGAATGTATCAATAACTCACGATATAGATGATGTTTTTGATACTATTGTACAATTTGTAAATGATTATAATAATCTTATTGAAATGATAAATAATAAATTAGATGAGGAATATGACTCGGATTATCCACCGCTTACAGAAGATCAAAAATCAGAAATGAGTGAAGATGAAATTGAAACTTGGGAAGAACAAGCTACAGTTGGTCTTTTGAGCAATGACCCAATTCTTGAAGGAATGGTAGATGCTATGAGACTGGCACTATATGAACCTGTTGAAGGTCTTTCTCTTACTTTACCGGAAATTGGAATAACAACTTCTAGTAATTATTATGATAATGGAAAATTAGTTATTGATGAAACTATGTTAAGAGAAGCTATACAAAAATATCCAGATGGTGTTATGGATTTATTTTCTCAAGAATCTACATCTTATCCTGGAACTAGCGCTGTTGTATCGTTAAACGGAGAAGAGCTAGACGTAAGGTATGAAGAAGAAGGGTTAGCATTTAGAATTTATGATATTATACAAGACTATGCCTCTGTTTATTTAGATAATAACGGAAACAAAGGTTTGCTGCTTGAAAAAGCAGGGATGGATGGAGATTCAACAGCGTATGATAATATTTTATATAACAAAATACAACAATACGAAGAAGAGATGGAGGAATTATCTTACAATTTAGAAGACAAAGAAGAGTATTATTATTCTAAATTTACTGCAATGGAAACATATATTAATCAAATGAATGCTCAATTAGAAGCTATAATGTCAATGTCTAATGGTTAGGAGGAAATTATGTATAGCGAATTTAAAGAATTATTAATTTCAAAACTTGATATTTTGGAGCAAATATATAATAATACTATAAAGCAAAATAAAGCACTTAAAAAAAGAAATGAGAAACTTTTACTTACTCTTATAGACAAAAGAAAAAAAATGATTGATAAAGTAGATAAAATTAATAGGGTTTTAATACAATTTGATGAGTATATTTATGATAAAGATGAAATAAATAAAATAGAACAGAGTATACAATTAAAGCTAAAAGAAATATGGTCAGTAAATGAAGAAAATCATCTGGAAGGTAAGAAATATATTGAAGAAATAAAGGAATCTATAAGAATGGTGAAAGTGGGGAAAAAAGCTACTTTAAATGGATATTTAAAAATGCCAAAGCTGACACCCGGATACTATATTGATAAAAAGATTGGTATTTAATACATAAAAAAGGAGATGCATTGCATCTCCTTTTTATGTATTATCCTAATAATTTTAGAACTGATTGTGATTGCTGATTAGCTTGAGCAAGCATAGATTGAGCAGCTTGTTGCAAGACTTGACTTTTACTGTATTCCATCATTTCTTTAGCCATATCAGTATCTCTAATTCTTGATTCTGCTCCTGTTAAGTTTTCAGAAGATGTTTCTAAATTATTTATTGTATGATCTAATCTATTTTGATATGCTCCAAGCTTAGCTCTTTCAGAAGATACTGATTTAAGAGCAGTATCAAGTGTTGAAATAGCATTTTCTGCACCTGATGCAGTAGTTACATCTAGATTATCAATTCCTAAAGCATCTGAGGACATATCATTTATAGCAATATTCATTGTCTGACCTGCATTAGCACCTATTTGTAATGATAAAGAGTCGTTCACAACTGTTATATCTGTCTCACCACCAACACCACTATTAGTTAAATCTGCATTAAAGCTAAACTCTATTCCATTAATTTCTATTTCTGACTGATTATAATCTGTTACACTAACTGTAGAAACTGTGTTACCATCTGAATTTTTTAATGTAAAATCATGGTCTCCTTCTACATCAAAATTAATAGTACCATTACTACCACCAGTAGTATCAATACTTATACCTGCTAACTCAATAGTATCAGTACCTAAATCTACATTATTTTGAGATGCTACCTCTTCTCCTGTATTAGAATCTATTAATGTTAGCGTGCTCATACTAGAATTATTAGTATCATCTTCTATTTTCAACTGATAACTTCCGTATGAAGTATTTACTGCAGTACCTATTGATATATTTCCGGATAGTCCTGTTCCGGCATCAATTTCATCAGCAACTTCTATGTTTGCAGAACCACTAACTTCTAAAGTATATGTTCCACTATCTAAAGAAGCATCAACTACTATAGCAGTATCAATATTAGCAGTGTTAGCACCACCAACTGTTGCTTGGCTTGCAGCATTTCCATTTAATAGGTTTCTTGTATTAAATTCTGTAGTATCTGAAATTCTATTAATTTCTTCAGTTAACTGGTCCATTTCCATTTGAATAGCGTCTCTATCATCTGCTGTATTAGTATCATTACTTGATTGAACTGATAATTCTCTCATTCTTTGTAATATAGATTCAGTTTCATTTAAAGCACCTTCTGCTGTTTGTATCATAGAAATACCATCTTGAGCATTTTGTGAAGCTTGATCAAGCCCTCTTATTTGAGCTCTCATTTTTTCAGAAATCGCAAGTCCTGCTGCATCATCGGCAGCTGAGTTGATTTGAAGACCTGAAGATAGTTTTTCCATAGCTTTTCCTGCCGCTTTAGTATTGTTTGTCATGCTTCCATAAGCAGTTAATGCATTCATATTAGTGTTTATAATCATAAGTATTACCTCCTTGAATTTTTTATGTAAACATCCATTTTTACGTTGTTTATTTATATAAGCTTTGTAGCTTAGTAACTTATTTATTAAATAGATTTTTTATCATCCTGCTGTTTCTCCCAAAGTTCTCCTCTTATCACTGACATTTCTTTTGGAGCGTCTATAATAAACTTTAATGAATTATTTTCATTCTTTAATATCTTTACTTTAATTTGATTATTAATCACAATGTACTCACCGGGTTTCCTACCTAAAACTAGCATTTTATCTCCTCCTTGAAATTTATAGAATAACAATTATGTATTTATTTTCTTAATAATATAAAAAAATTATGGTTCAATTGTGGCTGTAGATTAGTAAATTAATTTAAATTATGTTAAATAGTGTGATTTTAAAAATAATTAAAAAAAAGACCTTTTAAAGTCTTTAGGATTATTGTTTTTCACAAATCATTTTGATTTTTATCACTGTTTCATCACATTTCGAAATTATAATAAGACTATAAAATTAAATAAAAGCTACATGAGGAGGGACTGTGAGTTGATAAAAAAAATGTTATCTAATAAAAAAACTAAGATTACAATTATATTAATTGCTATTTTAGGATTTGGTCTTGGGTTTTATTCATACACTACAAAAAAATCTAATGAATCTATTCAAGAAACAATTATCACAGAACAAAAAGTAAAAAGTGGAAATATAAAAATTGATTTTATGGGAGATGGAGAAGCACAAATACCTGTTGTAAATTTAAATTTTGAAAAAAGCGGTAAGCTGGAAGAACTATATGTTGTTACGGGTCAACAAATAAAAGCAGGACAGGTCATTGCAAAGTTGGATGATACAGATTATGTAAACAAATTAAAAAGTACTCAAGCTGAATATCAAAAAGCTGTTACAAAATTAGAACAAACAAAAGAAAATTATGAATTAGAGATTATAGCAGAAAAACAAAAGCTTGATGAATTAAAATTTAAACTTGATCAAATTAGTGCAGAATATTTACCGATGCTTGAAATTAAAGATGTTTATTCACAGCAAGTACTTGAAATAAAAAAGGCATCTTATGAAAGTTCTAAATCAGCGTATGAAGCACAACTTCAAAAGTATAATATCATTTCAAATGGAAGTAAAAACGTTGAAATAGAGAAAGCAAATGTTGAAGCTGCAAAAATATCTGTAGAAACAGCTCAAAATGATCTTAATAAGACAGTTCTGACTGCTCCTATGGATGCAACAGTTCTAAATGTTGCATATAAACCAGGCGAAACAATTCCTATTGTGCAAGAAAGTGGAGACGCTACTTCAGATACAAAGCATTTCATGGTTATATCATATTCAGATAAAGTAGAAATGGTAGTTCCTGTATCAGAAATGGATTTGGCAAATGTAGGAATTGGCCAGAGTGTTGAAGCAGAGTTTGAATCATATGAAGGTCAAGCTTTTACAGGTAAGGTATTATCAATAGATGAATTACCATTGATAGATAATAATGGAATAGTAACTTATGACGTTGTTATAGAGCTAGATGGAGGAATAGATAAAATAAAAACAGGTATGACTGGTACTGTTTCATTCATATTGAACCAAAGACAAAATGTAATTGTAATTCCAAACAAGACAGTAAGTATAGAAGATGGAAAACAAGTTGTTAAAGTAAAAAATGAAGGTGGAGATATAGAAACTAGATTTATAAAAACAGGATTGACTGATGGTACAAATGTAGAAGTTACTGAAGGACTTAAAGTAGGAGAAACATTAATCATTGAAGAAAAAAAACAAAAGTAGGTGTGATACCATGAGTTTAGTTGAAATTTTTAGAGCTATTTTTATAAATATACGAGAAAATAAAGTTAAAGTATTTCTTACTTCACTTGGTATTATTGTAGGATCTTTGACTATAGTAATGGTTATTGGTATAGGAAAAGGTGCCCAAGTTTCGGTTGAAGAGCAGTTTAAGACACTTAATGCAGGAAGTATTTCTTTATCTTCTGGAAGAGATGCTGGATCACTAACTCTTGATGAATCTATTCTGGATGCTATAAAAGAAGGTGCTCCATCTATAAGTGATGTTACTATGTATATTAGTGGAAGTAGTGATGTTAGTTATTATAATGAAACATTTACCGCAGGTATATTGGCTGCTAAAGAAAATTATAAAGATTTAGTTAATCTAAATATTGAGTATGGAAATTTTATAACTGATAATGATAGTGAAAATAGAAAAAAGGTAGCTGTTATTGGGGTTGATGTAGCTGAAGAACTATTTGGTGAAGGAAATTCTGAAGAAGCTATTGGAAATGAAGTAATTATAAAAGGAAAGAAATATGAGGTTATTGGTGTTTTAGAGCGTATAGGAGGAAGTATGCCGGGATTTAACCCGGATGAAGGAGTAATATTACCATATAGTACGGCACAGAAATATATTTTGGGAAATAATAGAAAACCAGCAATTACAGCTGTAGCAATAGATATGGATCATGTTTCTATAGCGATGGAAGAGATACAACAAGTATTACAAGATAAATATAAGGAAAAATCTAATACTTTTATGATGAGAGATACTGGAAGTATGCTGGTGGCAGCGCAAGATTCAGCTAGAACCATGTCAATTTTGCTTATGTCAGTAGCTATAATAGTATTAATTGTTGGAGGAATAGGTATTATGAATGTACTTTTAGTTTCTGTTAAAGAAAGAACAAAAGAAATAGGTATTTTAAAAGCGATAGGTGCACGTAGAAGGGATATATTACTTCAATTCCTTTTTGAAGCAATAGTTATTAGTGGATCTGGAGGAATAGTAGGTATACTTTTTAGTATGTTAATTATGCCTATTATGAAGAATATAGGATTAACAGTAATACCTTCATTGTATGGATATTTTATGGCTTTGGTTTTCTCTGTTGTTACAGGTACATTCTTTGGCTATTATCCAGCTTCAAAAGCAGCATCGCTTAAACCTATTGATGCCCTTAATTATGAATAAATTTTAAATATATATAAAATAAAGGAGTGTTGAAATATGAGAAAAAAAAGTTTGAAATCTATTTTAATTATTTTAGTTTGTACGTTAATGTTTACTGGATGCTCTAATCCAGATGATGTGTCAAATGAGGTTCAAAGTAGTGAATCAAGTAATATTGAAATTTCTTTTGATGAAAATCCTGATATTTATGGACAAGTAAAAAGTGTTTTAGGAAATGAAGTGGTTTTAGAGATGGCTGAAATTCCAGAAGGTGGAAGAGGTAGCGGAGAAAGAACTGAAGCGCATAATGGAGCAAGTAAAGGGGATTCTGGAGAAAGAAAACAAACGGTAGAATTCACAGGAGAGACAAAAACAATAGTTATACCTGTAGGTATTCCTATTGCCTCTGTGAAACAAGGAGAGGCAACACAGTCAGATTTAAATTCTATATACGAAGGAACATTTTTAAAAATATGGCTTAATGAAGACGATACAGTTAAATCTATTGTAGTACAAGGTAGGTAGTTTATATGGATAAAGATACAGTTATATATATGAAAGATATTGTTAAATTATACAAAATGGGTGAAAATGAATTAGTAGTATTAAAAAAAGTATCCCTTGAAGTAAAAAAAGGAGAATTTGTAGCTATTTTAGGGCCTTCAGGTTCTGGAAAAACAACCCTTATGAATATTATAGGATGTATTGATGTTGCGAATTCAGGAGAGTATGTATTAGGAGGACAAAATATAGATGTGACAACTGAAGATGAACTTGCTTATATAAGAAATAGAGAAATTGGATTCATTTTTCAAAAATACAATCTCCTAAATAAGTATACAGCTATTGAAAATGTACAACTTCCTTTAATTATAAGAGGGATAGATAGAAAAACAGCTTATGAAAAAGCTAAAAAGGTTCTTGAGATGGTAGGATTAGGAGATAAAATAAATCATAAACCATTAGAATTATCAGGCGGGCAGCAACAAAGGGTTTCAGTATCAAGAGCATTAGTTGGAGAACCTAGAATCTTACTTGCTGATGAGCCTACAGGTGCTCTTGATTCTAAGTCAGGCGCTGAGGTGATGAATATGTTTTTAGAACTTAATAAACAAGGAAATACAATAGTATTAATAACACATGACTTAGAGGTTGCAAAGAAAGCTAAAAGAATTATACATGTAAGAGATGGTGAAATTCATGAATAATAAAAGAGATGAGTAAATTTACTCATCTCTTTTTATTATGTCAATCCAAACTAATGTACCTTTATTTAATTCACTTTCTATTCCGTATTTAAATTTATGTATTTCTAAAATATTTTTAACTATAGACATTCCTAGTCCTGTACCGCTGCTGTTTCTTTTTCTAGATTTATCTACCTTGTAAAATCTATCCCATATATATGGCAAGTCTTCTTTAGGAATTCCTTTGCCATTATCTATAATTTGAACTTTTGTAAGGTCTTTCATATTAGTTATTTTAATAATTATTTTGCTGTTTTCATAAGAGTGATTAATGGCATTATTTATTAAATTAAAAAATACTTGATACATTTTATCTTCATCAGCATATACCAATGTGTTTTCATTATCTATTTCTAAAGAAAGAGACACATTTTTTTTAGATGAAAAAAAACTAAGCTTTTCTATGATGCTTTTTATTATTGATATAATAGGAAATTCCGTAAAATTTGGTTTAGAGTAGCCAGCTTCCATTTGTGATAAATAAAGTATATCTTCAACCATTTTATTAAGACTGATTGATTCATCTACAACAACTTGTAGATATTCATTTTTATTTTCATTATCATCAATATCCATTACTAATTCAGCATATGCTCTTATTAAGCTTATTGGAGTTTTTAACTCATGAGATACATTAGATATGAACTCTTTTCTGAATTTCTCGATTTGTTCTAGCTGTAAAGCCATATTATTAATAGTATGGCCTAAAATGCCAATTTCATCTTTTGAATTTAAATTTATATTTACTGTAAAATCTCCTTTTGCTATTTCGTTAGATGCTTTTATAATTTTCAAAATCGGCTTTGTAAATATTTTAGCAAGTAATAATGCTAAAAGTGTTCCTATAATTAAAGATATAAATGTGATTATTGATAATTGTTTTTTTAATATTAAAGTTGTTTCTTTAATAGGCTCAATAGGAGAGCTTATTAAAACAGCTCCAACTATTTCTTCATTATTTTTAATAGGAATTCCTGAGAGTATAAAAGGTCTATTTGATTCAGCTTGGTTTTTTTGTTTAGAAAAGCTTTCACCTTTAGAAATGCTTGCTTGTACATCTGAATCATTAAAAAATATATCTATGCTACGTGTTCTTACTAAATATTTCGATGTATTTTGATCACTAGATGATTTATTCGATATATTGAGATCTCTTAATAATTTCTCTTGAATAATAGTTGTATTAAAAAGTATATTGCTTTTAGAATCAATTATAAAAACTCTAGTACTTAATAAAGAAGATTCAAATGAATTTATTTCATCTATAACATTTTGAGAAACTGTTGTATAATTATTAGATTCTAAAAAAAGAGAAGCTATTTCTTCGCCCTCTTCCAATAATACATTTGTTCTTTCGTTTATATAAAATTTATTTAATAATCCTACTTGAAATAACCAAATTATTAAAAGGATTATTAAAACTAGAGATGTAATGCCTAACCATAATTTACTCAATATACTTTTCATTTTATTCTCCTGCCTTAAATTTATATCCTGTTCCCCAGACAGTATGTATATATTTTTTATGATTTCCTAATTTTCCTCTAACTTGCTTTATATGAGTATCTACAGTTCTTAAATCGCCAAAAAAATCATATCCCCATACACTATTTAATAAATTTTCTCTTGAATAAACTCTTTCTGGATTTTGAGCAAAAAAATATAAAAGATCAAATTCTTTAGGTGTTAATATAAGTTCTATATTTTCTAAAAATACTTGTTTTTGCATAGGTTTAATTTCTAAAGTTCCTATTTTTATAATTTTTTCATCTATATTATTATTATTATTATTATTATTATTATTATTATTTCTTTTTAAAACTGCTTTTATTCTAGCTACAACTTCTTTAGGACTAAATGGTTTTGTTATATAATCATCTATTCCAAGCTCAAATCCAAAAAGCTTATCATATTCTTCTCCACGAGCTGTTAGCATTATTATAGGGACAGAATATTTTTTTCTGATTTCTCTACAAACAGTCCATCCATCTACTTTTGGCATCATAACATCTAATAATATAAGAGAAAATTGAGATGTTTCTATTTTTTCTAAAGCTTCTTTGCCGTCAATTGCCTCTTCTACTAAATAACTTTCTTTTTTTAAATAGATTTTAATAACTTGACGCATTTTATCTTCATCATCAACGATAAGAATTTTTATATTGTCCATAGGTAGTCTCTCCTTTGAATTAAGTTTCACTTTATAAAATTATGATAACATAAATAAGAAAAAATAGACTTGTTTATAGAAAAATTTCATTTTTTAAACACAAATCTATCACAAATTCACAACAAATAAAGTTTAGCCTATATCTATTTTTCAGATATAGGCTAATACTATTGTTAACGAAACAAAAGGTTTTCACTCTATAGAAATTATATGATTTTTTAAGCTGTGTATAACATTGATTGAAGAACTATACTTGCAACTATTTTTGAGCAACGGAGCCCGTTAGGGATCGTTGGCGACATGAGTCAGTGCGTAGCAACTAGACGAATTTTATTTTAATTCTGCAATTTTAGTTACAGCTACATAAATATCAGAAATTTTAAACCAAGTTCTGAAATCTACTGTTCCTGTAACTGGTAATCTAAATACTTCTTGGAATACTCTTACGGATTCAGCAGTTGAATCTCCGTATACACCATCTACTTTCATCTTAGGTATAGCAGGATAATTTTTAGCTATTCTATTTAGCTGTGTTTGTATTGTTCTAACTTCGTTTCCGCTTGAACCAATTCCTAGCGTGTATCCAGGATATGAGGTAGGAACTCCTGTGACAACTTGAGCTCTATCAAAACCTATATCATTTCCATAAAAATATTTTAATATTTGGTCATAAGACTTACCTAGATCTCCTTGATATTTACTGCCCCATTGAGTCATCCAGGTAGGGCATTGAACTTGAACACCATCACAGTATTGAGCAAGAAGTGGCTGTCTTCTATCAGATGGTCTTTTAAAGTATAGGTTGAATATATCGTCTACAACTAAACTTATATTTTCGAATATATTTCTTCCGTATATCCATTTGTGATCGTATGCTGTTGATGATGTTATAGTAAAATTTTTCCCTTTTCCTCTATACCATTCTGTAAAAACTCTATTTAGAGTAAAGGATACTATAGCACATACATTTGCATATATTGTGCTTATCGGCCATGTAGAATATATTTCAGATGATGCTACATTTTTTACATAGTCCTTATATCTAACCCAATAGTTAGGAGCAGAATCATCATCTGGTGAACCATCATGCACTATAATATACTCAGGAACTTGAGGGTAATCTAAAACTACAAAGCCTGAAGGTGGAGGTATAACTTTATTTGGAGCTTCTGGAATCTTTGCAGGATAGTCTCCCCATAGCGTGTTTGGACCAATAATTATAACTTGTGATTCTTGTCTCATAAATCTAGTGTTTTGTATTTTATCAAGTTCTATCGTTTGAATAGAAATCTGTGTTGAAAATATTTGAACACCTTCTACTATAACGTCTATATATCCATCTTTTATAACTTCTACTACATAGTCGCTATAAGGTCTTACATCTGATGGTTGTTGTGAGTATTTAAGGTCTGGTGCTGGTAAATTTATAATTGCTGTTTGACCAGATATATTTGTTGGAACATTTTCTGCTAAAGTCTTTTGAGTTTCAGTTTCTGTAGAGTAAATATTAATTCTACAATTAGGTATTGGAGTTTTAGTTTTGCTATCTATAATTTGAACTAATAAACTACCGTCTGCCATTATCACATCACCTTCCTAACTTCAAATAAGTCATTTAGTATATAACAAGTAGGATTTATTTCAATTCTGCAATTTTAGTAACAGCTACATAAATATCAGAAATTTTAAACCAAGTACGAAAATCAACAGTTCCTGTAACTGGCAATCTAAATATTTCTTGGAATGTTCTTACAGCTTCAGCAGTTGAATCTCCATATATACCATCTACCTTTACTTTAGGTATAGCAGGGTAGTTTTTAGCTATTCTATTGAGCTGATTCTGTATTGTTCTAACTTCATTTCCACTTGAACCAATTCCTAGGGTATAACCAGGATAAGAGGTAGGAACTCCTGTCACTACTTGAGCTCTTTTAAACCCTATGTTAGGTCCGTAAAAAAATTTCAATATCTCATCATAAGATTTACCTAGATCTCCTTGATATTTGCTACCCCATTGAGTCATCCATGTAGGACATTCAACTCGAACACCATCACAGTATTGAGAAAGAAGAGGTTGCCTTCTATCTCCTGGTCTACTAAAATACAGATTGAATATATCGTCTACAACTAAACTTATATTTTCGAATATATTTCTTCCATATACCCATTTATGATCGAATGCTGTTGATGATGTTATAGTGTAATTTTTTCCTTTTCCTCGATACCATTCTGTAAAAACTCTGTTTAAAGTAAATGATATTATAGCACATACATTTGCGTATATTGTGCTTACTGGCCATGTTGAGTATATTTCAGATGATGCTACATTTTTTATATAGTCCTTATATCTAACCCAATAGTTAGGAGCAGAATCATCATCAGGAGAACCATCGTGAACTATAATATACTCTGGAACTTGAGGAAAATCTAAAACTACAAAACCTGAAGGTGGAGGTATAATCTTATTTGGTGCTTCGGGAATTTTTGGAGGAAACACTCCCCATAGAGTGTGTTCGCTAATAACTACAATTTCGGTTTCTTGTCTCATAAATCTAGTGTTTTGTATTTTATCAAGCTCTATACCTTGAATAGCAAGTTCTGTTGCTAGTATTTGAATACCATCTACTATAACATCTATATACCCATCTTTTATAACCTCTACTACGTAGGTGCTATAAGGTCTTACATCTGATGGTTTTTGTGAATATTCAAGTTCTGGAGCTGGTAAATTTATAATTGGTGTTTGACCAAACTCATTTGTTGGGAGGTTTTCTGCTAAAGTCTTTTGAGTGTCAGTTTCTGTGGAGTAAATGTTAACTCTACAACCTGATATTGGAGTTTTAGTTTTACTATCTATAACTTGAACTAATAAGCTACCATCTGCCATTATGGCATCACCTTCCTAACTTCAAATAAGTCATCTAGTATAGACCAAGTAGGGGCTATTTCTGTATTCAAGACCCAATAACCTATACCTTCAAGATTCATATCCCTTGCAAGCTCATGTTTATATAATTGGCTTAGAGCATCTTCAAAATGAACTTCATGAAGATCATTATTACTATCTGTATATCTAAAGTATGGAGTTTTAGACTGATTATTCCACATTATTTGAGCATTATTGTCTATGGCTGTCTTGTATGCATTTTCAAGTGTTACCGTTTTTGCATTTTCTTGTTTATATTTATAGACAAGCCAATCGTATCCGTATAAATTTACTCCCATATAGATTACATCTTTAGGCATTTTGGTTATAGCATAATCAAGTACTTTTTTTACGTTAGGAAGAGGAGCTATAGGTTGAGGATCTCCACCTACCCATCCCCATTCATAAGTCATAATGTATGCTATATCCAAGTATTTTCCAAGTTCTTCATAGTCAAAGAATCCAACCCAAGGTCTGTCTGACCAATCTTCCCATTTAGGAGCTATAGCCATTCCAAGTACTTTATTATTTTCATGAAGCTTTTCAGAGAGTTTTTTGACAAAAGTATTAAATAGATCTCTATCTTCTGGATATAGATTTTCAAAGTCTAATACTACTCCTCCGTAGTTGTTATCGATAGTTAAATTAACTATGTTATCTATCAGTGTGTCCATATTATTAGTTAAAACTTCTCTTGCTAAATCTTTATTGAAATTTTCTCCATCAAAATTAGTTATTACAGGAAGTGGACTTATATTATTGTTTAATATAAATTTAGATAAACCATCTGGAATTTCACTAATTAAATTCCCATCATTATCAGTTCTTACATCAAATATAGCCATATAAGTTAATTCATCTGATATTTGTGTTATATAATCATAATATTTTTGATAATCTTTTCCCGGTTGAAAAAATGGTAGAGTGGAAATAGATTGTCTTGAGCTAGAACTAGGTATTTTAATAGTTTGACCAGGATAAACTACATATGGAGATTTTAAATTGTTTATATTTATTATGTCTTTGTAATTTACATCAAACTTTTTAGCAACTTTATATAGGAAATCACCGACTTCTACTTTGTATTCAAAATAGTTTTTATTAGGTTTATTGGAATTTGAAGGTATTAAAAGATTCATTCCAACAGCTACTTTATCATAATAGGGAAGATTATTAGCCTTTACGATATCATCTATAGATACTTTAAATTTATTAGATATATTGTAAAGGCTATCTCCTTTATTTACTTTATAAATTTCCATTTTACCCCTCCTAAATTAAATTATTATATAATATGAAAAAAATCATATTTTGTTAAGTGATTTTGGGAATAATAAGATTAAATAAAGTGTTTGGAGGAAGATTATGAATATTAAACTTTTGATTATAGCGATAGCGCCATCTTTTGCACTTTTAATAGGAATTTATCTTACAGATAGATATGATAAAGAGCCACCCGAGCTTTTGATAAAGGTATTTATATTGGGATGTTTATCAGTAATTCCAACTATTATAGTTGAAAAAATATTAGATAGATTAAACATTTTTTCGGGTATAATGTGGCCTTTTTACACAGCTTTTGTAGTTGCTGGGTGCACGGAAGAATATTTTAAGAGATTGGTAGTTTTAAAGAGTGCATTTAAAAGTCCTTATTTCAATGAAAAGCTTGATGGAATAGTGTATTGTACATTTGCGTCACTCGGTTTTGCAACTATAGAAAATATAATGTATGTGGTATTTAAATTCAGTTCAAATCCTACTGTGGGAATAGGCAGGGGATTATTTTCAGTTCCTTCGCATATGCTATATGGAGTAACTATGGGGTATTATTTATCTCTTGCAAAATACTGTGTTATGGAGGATCACGTTTGCAAAAAATATTTGAGAAAATCTTTGACTATGCCTATAATCCTTCACGGTATTTTTGATTTTATATTGATGTCCAACATGCCTATATTAATGGCTTTATTTTTACCTTATGTAGTTTATTTATGGAAGATAAATTTGCATAAATTGAATAAGTATACACAAGATTCCAAAGATAGATTTGGTTTTATAAATAAAATAGAAAAAGAATAAAGTTGAAAAATTAATATATGTATTAAATCTATGATATTATTTATAGTAGATATATACTATTTAATTTATCGTATTTTTATAGTAAAGTGGTATTAAGATGATATAATATATTTAAAGTAAGTAATTCATATATTGATCTGATTAAACAAAAAATCTAATTAAACATATTTTGGGGGATTTTATGAAAGATAAATTCTATAAAAATTGGATTATATTGTCTATTGTTGTTTTCTTTATATATATATTGGTTTTAAATAATATATCTTTTAAAGTACATGTTCAATACAATAAATTCGATTTTTTCATTAAAATAGCAGGGTATACACTATCGTTACTTTGTCTTGTAATATCACTTAAGTTTAAGACGAGATATCTAAGTCTTGGATGGGTATTCTTCTCTCTATATATATTTGGCGATATTATAGATATAATGGAATACAATATAGTAAACAACTGGATAATTAATGTTTTGTTCAATAGTTCATTACTGTTGGCTATAATATTTATCGCTTATGGATTTTTAAGAGCTATAATAGAAAGAGAAAATTTATTAAAAGAGATAAAGCATACTACATTTAATGATTTGTTAACAGAGCTTCCAAATAGAAGGGATATTGAAACAAATATTGAAAAGGCTTTATCTGAGGATAAAAGATTTGCTATATTATTTGTAGATTTAGATAAATTTAAATTTATAAATGATTCTCTGGGACATAGTCATGGAGATTACATATTAAAAAAAGTAGCTAGAAGGATTAAGGAAAATATTAGAGAAGAAGATTATTTGGCAAGAGCTGGTGGAGATGAATTTCTTATAATCCTTAATGATATTGAAAATAAAAATGAAATAACTGAAATTGCTAAAAATATTGTGCATAAATTTAGAAAGCCATTTGAGTTAGAAGATACCACTGTACATATAACATGTAGTATAGGTATTTGTTTATATCCTAAAAATGGAGATAATATGGAAACACTTATGAAAAATGCTGATATAGCTATGCATAAAACTAAGGAAAAACAAGGTAATGATTATCAGTTCTATAATGATAATATGCACAGTCAGATGAAAAATAAATTTGATATTACAGAAAGTCTTATAATGGGGATACAGAAGGATGAGTTTGTTCTACATTATCAGCCTAAAATAGATATAAGAACAAATGAAATAACTGATGTTGAAGCTCTTGTTAGATGGAATCATACTAAAAAGGGAATGATATATCCAAATGATTTTATACCCATAGCAGAAGAAACGGGTTTTATAAAGACATTGGATAAACATATAATAAAGCTTGCATGTCTTCAAATAAGAGATTGGATAGATCGGGGAAAAGATCCTATGAACATTTCCGTAAATATATCTCCTAAGCTATTACATGAAGAGGATTTGATTCCATATTTAGAAGCTGTATTTGAATCAACAAAAATAGAGCCTAAGTACATAAGTATTGAAATAGTAGAAACTGCTGCTATGGAAGATAAAGAATATGTTTACAAGGTTTTAAATAAATTGAGAAGCAAGGGTATAAAAATACATCTAGATGATTTTGGAAAGGGTTACTCGTCATTAAGTTATTTAAAGGATTTGCCCATAGATAAGGTTAAAATAGATAAATTATTTGTAGATGAAATTTGTTCTAATAATGTAAATAGAACTATAATGAAGGCTATTATAGATATGTCAAAAGCTCTAAATCTTAATGTGTTAGCTGAAGGGGTAGAGACTATAGATCAATTGAATTTATTAGAAGAATTAGATTGTCAATCGTATCAAGGATATTTATACAGCAAACCTATACCTGTTGAAAGCCTAGAAAAAATGATATATAAGGAAGAAAAAAAAGGTGCTATTGTATAATAGCGCCTTTATTTTGTAAGTATAGATATTATTTCGTCTATAGATGAGTCTGTTTTTATTTTGTATGTATTTGCTTTTACAGAATTTCCAAGATTTAATTCTTCTAATTTTGTTAAAAAATCTTGTGATGATTTGATTAATCCTAGACTTTCAAGATTTGTACAGACTTGCGCAGCTGATTCGCCTGATTTAACTTGAAAATATACGATATCTTGTATGAAAATTTTAGAATTATTTTCAGTTGAATTATCAACAGATTGAGTATTACTATCTTCGATAGTAGTATTTATATTCATCACTGATTCCTTATCTTTATCAAACCATCCATAGAATTGATAACCAATAGTAGCAACTATAATTAAGAAAACAAAAAATCCTAGTAATAAATCGCTTATTTCATAAAAAATATTATTAAATTTTTCTATTATAATGACCTCCTTTATGATTAGTTTTACCCGAAAGCTAAAAGTTCTAAAATTACATCATTTTAACGCTGGAAATAAGAACTTAACAGCTTCTGGATTAGCTTACTCCTAGAGCACACGTAACTAAAAAATTCAGTTGGAGTAAAAACTCCATCTGAATTAAGTTTCGATTTATCCTAATTATATTTTAATGCATATATACATATAGTCAACATAAAAATTTATTGAAATACATAATTGGAAATGTTATCCTGGTTATAAAGGTGTGATTTTATATATAAAGTTTATGCAAATAAACATTAAGTACATAATAATAAAAATAAGGGGGAGAAACTATGAAAAAGAGAATATCATTATTAGTTATAATGAGTATGCTTTTAACTTTATTAGTACCATCAGTAGTTAGTGCAAATGAAGAAGAAGCTAATATAACGATATTAGGAACAAGTGATATGCATGGAAGAATATTTCCGTGGGACTATGCATTAGATACAGAAGATTCTGATGCGGGATACTTAAAGGTTGCAAGTGCTGTGAAAGAAATAAAAAGCAATAATAAAAATGTAATAGTAGTTGATGCAGGAGATACTACTCAAGATAATTCGATAGAGCTTTTCAAAGGAAAAGATAAAAATCCTATAATTGAAGTTATGAATGATATAGGATATGATACATGGACTCTTGGAAATCATGAATTTAACTTTGGTCTTGATGCATTAAATAAGGCAGTTAAAACTTCCAATGCGACAGTTTTAGCTGGAAACTTGTATAAAGAAGATGGACAAAGAGCTTATGATGCTTATAAAATAGTAGAAAAAGACGGAGTTAAAGTAGCTATAATAGGAATGATTACTCCTAATATACCAAGATGGGAATCATCAACTCCAGAGCATTTTAAAGGATTAGAATTTAGAAATCCAGTTGAAGAAACTACAAAGGTTATAAATGAGCTTAAGGGCAAGGCTGATGTATTAGTTGGTGTATTCCATATGGGACTTGAAGATGAATATACAGATTTTGATGGAACAAGAAGTATAATAGAAAAAAACCCAGAGCTTGATGCTGTTGTAATGGGACATGCTCACAGTGATATTGCAGGCGAAAAAGTAGGAAATACTTTAGTTGTTGAGCCTAAGAGCTATGGTAATAGAATATCTAAAATAGATTTAAAATTAAAAAAAGAAAATGGAAAATGGGATGTAGTTGAAAAAAATAGTGAAAACATAGATACTACAGGTTATGAAGCAGATAAAGAGCTTGAAGCTAAATATAATTATATTCATGAAACTTCTAGAAATGATGCAAATATGGTAATAGGAACTGTTACTGACGATTTTATAGAAAATACTCAAGTATTACCTGGGATACCTAAAGCTCAAGTAGAAGATACTGCATTAATAGACTTTATAAATGAAGTTCAAATGCACTATTCTGGAGCGGATATATCATCAGCAGCAGCTTTTAAAAATGATATGAATCTTTTAAAAGGAGATTTTAAGAAAAAAGATGTTGCTAATATATATAAGTATTCAAATACTTTAATTAGTGTTAAGGTTACAGGAAAGCAATTAAAGGATTACATGGAGTGGAGTGTAAGATACTATAATACATACAAAGATGGAGATGTTACAGTTAGCTTTAATCCTGAAATAAGAGGATATAACTACGATATGTTCTCAGGTGTTGATTATGATATAGATATATCAAAGCCAGAAGGAGAAAGAATAGTTAATCTTAGATTCAAGGATCAACCTGTGACTGATGATATGACATTTACTATTGCAGTTAACAATTATAGATTTGGAAACATGGTTAAGGATGGATACTTCAAAGAAGAAGACAAAGTTTTTGATTCTTCACTAGAGTATGCAGATGGAAGCATAAGAACTCTTATTGTTAAATATGTTACTGAAAACAAAGAAATAGATCCAAAAGTTGATAATAACTGGAAAATAGTTGGAACAGATTTAAACAATCCTTTAAAAGATGAAGTTTATAACTTAGTTAGAGAGGGAAAGATAAGTATTCCAACATCAGAAGATAAGAGAACTCCAAATATTAAATCTTTAAACGTATACGAACTTCAAAAGCAAGGATTACTTAAGATTGATGTTAAAGACGAATCTAAGAAAGAAGACGTTATAAAAGAAGAGGTTAAGAAGGAAGAAGTTATAAAAGGAGAAAGTAAAAATGCAGTTGTTATTAAAGAACAAAACTATACAGTTGAAAACGGAGATGTTCTTTGGAAAATAGCTAAGAAATTTAATATGGATTGGGAAAAGTTAGCTGAATACAATAACTTAAATAATCCAAATTTAATATATCCAAGTCAAGTAATTAAAGTACCGGCTATGCAATAAGAAAAAGACCCTCAGAGGGTCTTTTTCTTATAAATAAGGAAATTATATAATTTAAATTTGCAGATAACGTTGATAAAAGAGCTGAAGTACCAACTGTTTTTGAGCAACGTAGCCAGTTAGGACTCATTGTCGACATGAACCATCCGTTATAATAAAGCGAATTTTTTGCTTTTGCCTTATAATAAATTAATATATCAATTTTGTATGTCAAAAATTTAATGGTTTTAATAAGCTAAATAAAAGGCATATTATATATAATACTAATTTTAATTTATAGGAGGATTATATGGGAAGTATAGATAAAAAATATGAATTTGTAATAACAAAGTTTTTGGCAAGGTATAACTATGATGCTGTTATAGATATATTAGAAGAACTTGGAATAAACAATGGAGATCTTCATATATTAGTTGGTTATTGTAAGTCATCTGTTAATTTTGATTTTAGAACTGCTGTAAAAAAGCTTGATATGCTAACTCCTAAAATCAAAAACAGAAAAGATATAAAAAGACTTAGAAATAATTCTATAGACTTATTAGATGGGGAAGTTACTGCTATATTTTCTGAATTCATAGAAAATATAAAAATAAAATTGATAAATGAAGAATATATAGACTTTTTAGGAAGGATATATAGGTTGAAAGAAGCTTTGTTTAAGTATGTATTTGTTCAGAGTCAATCTAATAAAACAAAAGTATCTATGATAGGGTATATGGTATCTAAAAAAAACATATTGAATATACTTAAAAAGAGGTATAATATATATACTAGCAACTTAACCTATGGAATTACTAGATATATAAATAAGAATATGAGAAAGACAAAGAAAATAGCTGAAGTATTAGAAATACTGAATAGTGAAAAATTAGAGAATTTGATAAAACTTAGAAATGAATGTCCTGTTGGCCATGGTTTTAAAGGAGTTAGTAAAGAAGATATAGAACATATATATGGTAAGCCATTTGAAGTTGTAGATGATTTTATAACAGCGTGTGAAAAACTAGATGTTGAGATAAGATTTGATAAATATGATGATATAAATAATATAATAATAGAACTTCTGAGCAAATATATAAGGGATAAAGGAGACGTTTGTTATGAATGAGAAAGTAAAGAGTGAAATTTTAGAATGGCTAAAAACTATAGGGATAGCTTGTATATTGGCTTTTTTTATAACTTTATTTATAAGGCCTACTCTTGTTAAAGGATATTCTATGTATCCAACACTTGAAGAAAATGATTACCTTATAATAAATAAAAGACCATATACTATGCACGAGCCTAACAAAGGAGATATAGTTATATTCAAATCACATCTTGTTCAAGAAAATGGAAAAGAAAAAGATCTTGTCAAAAGGGTGGTAGGTCTTCCTGGAGATAAAGTTAAGGTTATGAATGGTAAAGTGTATGTCAATGATGTAGAACTTAAAGAGGATTATATAAATGGGGATTACACAGATGGAATCATAGATACGATAGTTCCTAACGGTCATATATTTGCTATGGGAGATAATAGGCCTAATAGTTTAGACAGTAGAGATCCGAGAGTTGGTTTTGTAGATGAAGATGAAATAATAGGTAGAGCCTTTGTAAGACTTTATCCATTTAACAAAATTGGTTTATTAAAATAATTATGGAAATGAGAATCGGATTTTCTTCTATGGCATATGAAATAGAGGAAAAAATAAAAATATGCCAAAAGTTAAGATTTAATCATATAGAAGTTGGAATAGATAATCTTGAGGATTGGAATTATTTATATCAAAATAAAGATGAATTAAAAAAAAATGATATATCGATAGGTATTCATATGCCTATGGAGCTTAACACTTGTGATCCTATAAAAATGGTAAATGAGTTTTGGCTTGATTATTTTTATGAAAACTATAAAAAAGGAAAAACATTGAATATAAGGTATTATAATTTACATTTAGGATATGGACTTAAAAATAAGGTTGAAAAAAATAGAATTGGATATTTAAATAATACAATGAATTTTCTTTTGAAACTTTTAAGTAATATAAATGATACTGATATATATATTGAAAATACATACTCCAAAAGTGGAGACTTAATTAACATTGGAAATAATGTTGCGGATTTTGAATATTTGTTTAAAAATGTGACAAAATATAATTTGGGATTTTGTTATGATACAGGCCATAATCTTATAAATAAAGACGAATATTTGAGCAATTTATATGACAATATAAGATTGGTTCATTTGAGCGATAATAATGGAAATGAAGATTTACATTTAGGTTTGAGTGAAAATGGATTGTTAACTAAAAAAGACATAAAAGACATATTAGGAATTAAGAAAAACAAGTATATCGTGTTTGAAATGAATACTAAATATTTAGATGAGAGTTTCGCTTTATACAAAAAAATATTTAAAAAGTAGAAGAAGAGAGCAATTGCTCTCTTTTTGCACATATACTATTATACAGACTCTAAAAAAGCAAGGGAGATGATAAGGTGAATAAAGTTAAAATCAATATAATGGATGATGTTAGAGAGTATGAAGTTGGTACTACACTTCTTGAAATAAGTAAAGACTATGAGGATAAATATGATTCTACTATAGTTCTTGGGGTTGTGGATAATAATCTTAGAGAATTAACTTACAAAGTTGATAAGGATTGTAATGTTGAATTTGTAGATTTAACAAAGCAGGATGGAATTAGAACTTATATGAGAAGCTTATCTTTTGTATTTATAAGAGCTTGCGAGGAGATGTTGTCGGGATGTAGAGTATCGGTAGAACATTCTCTAGGAAAGGGGCTTTATTGCGAAATAAATTATGATAGAGATATAAATGAAGAAGATATAAAAAAGGTAAAAGCTAGAATGAGACAAATAATAGATGAGGATGTTCTTATAGAAAAGAAAAAGCTACCTATAGAAGAGGCTATAAAAATATTTGAGACTAATGAGAAAAATGCTAAAGCTGATTTGTTTAGATATAAAGAATCTGATACTGTAAGTATATATAAATGCGGATGGATAAAAGATTATTTTTATGGATATATGGTTCCTTCCACAGGATATTTGAAATTATTTGATTTAAAATACTATAATCCTGGCGTTGTTATACTTGGACCTAAAAAGGAGCATCCAGATAAGGTAGCTAAATTTATAGATCAACCAAAGCTTGCTCAAGTTTATAAAGAAGCAGAAGAATGGGCGAAGATAATGAATGTTCATAAGATTGCTATGTTAAATCGTTTGATTGAAGATGGAAATCATGGAGATATTATAAGAACTGTAGAGGCTCTCCATGAAAAGAAAATAGCTCAAATAGCTGATATAATAGTCAAAAATAAAAAAAAGAGTAAGGTTATATTGATTTCAGGACCATCATCATCGGGTAAGACTAGCTTTGCGCAAAGGTTATCAATACAGTTGAGAGTTAATAGATTAAGACCTGTATCAATATCTTTAGATGATTATTTTGTAAATAGAGAGGATACACCTAAAGATAAAAATGGAAATCATAATTTTGAGTCTATATATGCTATTGACTTAGATCTTTTTAATAAAGATTTACAAAAGCTTATAAAGGGAGAAGAAATACAGGTTCCGTATTTTAATTTCAAGACTGGCAAAAGAGAGTATAGAGGAAATTTATTAAAGGTAGATGTTGATCAACCTATAATAGTAGAGGGTATACATGGTCTTAATGATTTACTAACGGAGTCTATTTCTGAAGATGATAAATTTAAAATATATGTGAGTGCATTAACTCAGCTTAATTTGGATGAGCATAATAGAATACACACAACTGATGTAAGACTGATAAGAAGAATGGTAAGAGATAATCAATTTAGAGGACATAGTGCAATAAGCACTATTCAGATGTGGTCTATGGTAAGACGTGGCGAGAAAAACTATATTTTCCCATATCAAGAAAATGCAGATGTTATGTTTAATTCTGCTTCGGTATATGAGTTGTCTATACTGAAAAAATATGCAGAACCTTTATTAAAAGAGATAGATCCTAATTGTAAAGAATACAGAGAAGCTAATAGATTATTAAAATTCCTACAATATTTTGTTACAATAGAAGATGAGGGTGATATTCCACCAACATCAATACTTAAAGAGTTTATAGGAGGAAGTAGATTGGTACACTAGATAGAACGGGGGAATAGGATTTGGAAAAAATATTACAGAAGATAATTGATGACAACAAAATATATACTGAATGTGGAAATGTGGCTACGTATATTCCTGAATTAAAAAATGCTAATAAGAATGACTTGGGGATTTGTATAGTAGATAAGGATAATAATATCTATGAGGCGGGCAATTGTGATAATAAGTTTACTATTCAAAGTGTTTCAAAACCTATAACTCTTGCTTTAGCGCTTATGGATAATGGAAAGGATAAGGTTTTTTCTAAGGTTGGAATGGAACCTAGTGGAGATCCTTTTAACTCTATAATGAAGCTTGAAACGTCAAAGCCTTCAATTCCTTATAATCCCATGATAAATGCTGGGGCTATAATGATAACGTCTATGATTAAAGGCCAAAACAATGCTGATAAGTTAAACAGGATGCTGCACTTCTTTAAAAAACTTTCTGGAAATGAAAACTTAAGCATAAATGAAGAGGTTTACATGTCTGAAAAGCTTACTGGAGATAGAAATAGAGCCATGGCATACTTTCTAAAAAGCGAAGGGATTTTAAATGAAAATGTAGAGGAAGTTCTGGATCTATATTTCAAGCAGTGCTCTATTGAGGTAACGGTTAGAGATTTGGCCAGAATAGGGGTAAATCTTGCGTCTCAAGGCGTTGATATATTAACTGGAAAGAGACTAATAGATGAAGAAGTATCTAAGATAGTAAAAACATTTATGGTTACATGTGGTATGTATGATGCATCTGGAGAGTATGCTATAAATGTTGGAATACCTTCGAAATCAGGAGTTGGAGGAGGTATTATGGGAACTGTTCCGAGTAAGATGGGAATAGGAGTATTTGGACCATCTCTTGATGAAAAAGGCAATAGTATAGCTGGTATTAAGGTTATGCAAGGTATATCGAAGAAATTGAATTTAAGTATATTCTAAAAACTATATATAAAAATATTTTGACAATTGCAATATTAAATAATATAATATAAAAAAACTGAGTGAAGGTGATTCTTATGAAGGATATTTTAGTTTTAAGAGATATTGATCAAATAAAGGCTGTATCTCATCCGTATAGAGTAGATATATTGGAGGCTTTTGCAGAAGAGCCTTTATCAGCTAAGCAATTGTCAGAATTATTGTCAGAACCGCATGCTAAAATCAATTATCATATAAAAACATTACTAAATGCGGGTATATTAGAATTAGTAGAAGAAAAAGTTAAATCCGGAATTATAGAAAAATACTATCTTCCAAAGGCAAAAATGGTTATTATGGATAAGAGCATTTTAAACTCTGCTGTTTATGATGAAAATGTAGCTAGAACACTAAATCAAGTTTCGATATCTTTATTTGAAAAGATAAGCGATGATTTTTATAGAGCTGCTGAAAATGACGAGGTTAAATCTAAGCACGTAAGACATTATAATCAGTACTATTTAACAGAGGAAGAATGTAAGGATGTAATGGATTCTTTAGAAAAAAAGATTACTGAGGTTTTAAGTGGTAAGGATAAAAAAGATAGAGAAAATACTAGACCATATAATATAACATTAATGGGAGTGCCTGATCTAAGAAAAGAGAAGAAGGCAAAAAAATAGACATCAACAATTTGTTGATGTCTATTTTTTTGGGTATAATTAAGATATATATTTTAATATTAGGGTTAGGAGTGATTTTATGCTAGTTATAGGACCACATATATCAATAGCAAAGGGATATTCTAAGGCAATTAAGACTGCTTTAGATATAGGAGCTAATACATTTCAATTTTTTACTAGAAATCCAAGAGGAGGAAATGCAAAGGAATTTAATGAAAAAGATATAGCTCAGTTTCAAAGTATAAGAAAAGAAAATAAATTTGGAGCAATGCTTGCCCATGCACCTTATACTATGAATCTTGGTGGAAAAAAAGATGATGTATATGAGTTTGGAAGAAGAATATTTAAAGAAGATATAAAGAGAATGGATAAACTAGAAATAGAATATATATGCTTTCATCCGGGGAGTCATGTAGGTGGAGGCTTAGAATTTGGAATAGATAGAATAGCTAATGCATTGAATGAATCCTTAACTGAGGATCAAAATGTAACTATACTTCTTGAAACTATGTCTGGAAAAGGTACCGAGATAGGACATGATTTTGAGCATATAAAAAGTATTATAGATAAGATTGATTATAAAGATAAAATTGGAGTATGTCTTGATACTTGTCATATATTTTCAGCTGGGTATGATATAGTAAATGATCTCGATGGGGTTCTTGATGAATTTGACAGAATAATAGGTCTGGATAAACTAAAAGTAATACATTTTAATGATAGTATGATGCCATTTAATAGCAATAAAGATAGACATGCAGGTATTGGAGAAGGAGAAATAGGTTTTAATGCATTAATGGAGTTTGTGACACATGAGAAGCTTAAACATCTTCCTTTTTTCTTGGAGACTCCTTATGATGATGAGGGTCATAAAAAAGAAATTGAGATGATAAGGAATTTTTTACAACAATAATTTAAATGAGTAGCTACCTAGATTTAGTATAAATGAAATTTAGGCAGCTATTTGTTATACTTAAGGAAATTATATAATTCTCAACTTGTAGATAACATGTATCAAAAGACTACACTTGCAACTATTTTTAAGCAACGGAGCCCGTAGGACTCGTTGGCGACATGAGTCACCGCGTTAGCGAGTAGACGAATTTTTTATGTGAATATATGTAATGTAATTATGATATAATTTACATAGGATAAATTAACAGAATATTGAAAATGTTAAAACTTAAGGATTTGACAAAAAATAATTGATTTTATCGTTTGAAATGAGGAGAGGTTGTATAATGAAATCTTATGTGAAGCTTATTGTATCTATGATTATCTTTGGAAGTATTGGTATTTTTGTTAAAAACATTCCACTTGCAAGTGGAGAAATTGTAGTTAGCCGTACAATTATTGGGAGCTGTTTTTTATTCTTAGTGATGCTTATTTCAAAACATAAAATTGATACCAAACAAGTAATAGCTAATGCAGTTCCTCTTTTAATTTCAGGTCTAGTATTGGGGCTAAATTGGATGTTTTTATTTGAAGCATATCGATACACAAGTGTGAGTGTGGCCACATTATTGTATTATTGTGCACCAATTATAGTAATGCTACTATCACCTTTTGTGTTAAAGGAATCACTTCAATCTCATAAAATGATTGGAATAGGTGTATCCATGGTTGGAATGATTCTTGTGAATCAAGTACATTCTACATCAACACAAGAAATACTAGGTGCTGGATACGGTTTATTAGCGGCATTATTTTATGCGATACTAATACTAGCAAATAAACGTATCGAAAAAATGTCATCTTTAGAAACTACGGAAATTCAATTAGTAATAGCAACTATTGTGTTGATTCCTTATGTTGTGTATTCACATCAAGGTGAATGGATAATTCCATCAGGAATATCACTACTTGCGCTTTTTATTCTTGGGTTTGTGCATACAGGTATCGCATGTTTGATGTATTTTTCATCGATGAAAAATTTACCAGGACAAAGTATAGCGTTGTGTAGTTATATTGATCCACTTTCAGCGTTAATATTTTCTGCGATTTTTTTGGATGAACACTTAAAATTTATTCAAGTTGTTGGAGCGATTCTTATTTTATCTGGAGCTATTTTAGGTGAAGTATACACTAAAAATAAACCACAGTCTGAATCTATTCCAGATCAGTGCAATATTCCTAATAAAGGTTAGCTTAAGACTATGATCTAATCTTGAATGAATCAAAATATTATTTAATAAATAAGAACTTAAAGTGAAAATATAGCTATGAAAATATCGTTGTATGAGAGATGTTTTCATAGCTATATTTTTATGATTCGTTTGCGGCATAAAATATAAACTACAATAAGGAAATTTTCACATATAAAATATGTTCTAAAATCAAATCCCTCTAAATATATATTAATGTATTACTTTTAGGACAAGAATTATTTAATAGAGGGGGATAAAAAGTTATGAGATTTGATTTATCAAAAGAACATAATATGTTGAAACAAATGTATGAAGAATTTGCTAAAAACGAGGTCAAGCCTTTAGCGAGTGAAATAGATGAACAAGAAAGGTTTCCTGTTGAAACTGTGGAAAAGATGAAAAAAGCAGGGTTTATGGGTATTCCTTTTAGTAGTGAGTACGAAGGAGAAGGAGGAGATAATTTAGGGTATATACTAGCTGTTGAGGAATTATCTAAATATTGCGCAACTACAGGAGTTATATTATCTGCACATACATCTCTTTGCGCAGCACCTATAAATGAATTTGGAACACATGAACAAAAAGAAAAATATTTAAAGCCTTTAGCAAGTGGGGAAAAATTAGGCGCATTTGGTCTTACAGAGCCTAATGCAGGTACAGATGCATCATCCCAACAATCAATAGCAATTCTTGATGGAGATTATTACATATTGAATGGTTCAAAAATATTTATAACTAATGCAGGTTATGCAGATATATACATAGTTATGGCTATGACAGATAAGTCAAAGGGGACAAAAGGAATAACTGGATTTATAGTGGAAAAAGATACACCTGGATTTAAGGTAGGGCCTAAAGAAAAGAAATTGGGTATTAAAGGATCAGCTACGTGTGAACTTATATTTGAAAATTGTAAGATACCTAAAGAAAATCTTTTGGGAAAAGAAGGTAAAGGGTTTGGAATAGCAATGAAGACTCTTGATGGAGGAAGAATAGGAATTGCAGCACAAGCACTTGGAATAGCACAAGGTGCTCTTGATACTACTATTAATTATGTTAAAGAGAGAAAACAGTTCTCAAGACCAATAGCTAACTTCCAAAATACGCAATTCCAACTAGCTGATATGGGAACTAAAATAGAAGCAGCTAGAATGTTAGTGTATAAGGCTGCTTGGAATAAAGATATGGGGTTATCTTATTCTAAGGAAGCTGCCATGGCAAAGTTATATGCATCTGAAGTAGCGATGGATGTTACTACTAGGTGTGTTCAATTACATGGAGGATATGGATATACAAGAGAATACGATATAGAGAGAATGATGAGAGATGCTAAGATAACGGAAATATATGAGGGAACATCAGAAGTTCAAAAAATGGTAATAGCAGCTAATTTATTAAAATAAGGGGGAGAAATTTATGAATATAATAGTTTGTATTAAGCAAGTTCCAGATACTACTGAAGTTAAAATTAACCCTAAAACTGGTACATTAATTAGAGATGGAGTAAAGAGTATAATAAATCCTGATGATAAAAGTGGACTTGAAACTGCTCTTAGAATAAAAGAAGAAATAGGTGCTAATATAACGGTTATATCTATGGGACCTAAGCAGGCAGAATTAGCTTTGAGAGAGGCACTAGCTATGGGGGCTGATAGAGCGATACTGTTGAGTGACAAAAAGTTTGCAGGAGCTGATACTTTAGCAACATCATCTACTCTTGCAGGAGCTATTAAAAAGCTGGATTACGATATTATAATAACTGGAAGACAGGCTATCGATGGAGATACTGCTCAAGTTGGAGTTCAAATGGCAGAACATCTAGATATACCATCTATTAGTTATGTTGAAGGCTTAAATATTCATGAGGATAGTATGATATTAAAAAGAATGTTTGAAGATAGATACTACAAAGTTAAGGTTAAAACTCCATGCTTAATAACTACTTTAAAAGAGATAAACGAACCTAGATATATGAGAATTAAAAGAATATATGAATGTTTTGATGAAAGTAAACTAGAAATCTGGAATTTAGATGATATAGATGTAAATGAGAATAATATAGGTCTTAATGGTTCACCTACGAAGGTCAAAAAATCATTTACAAAAGGTGCTAAAGCAGCTGGAGTGAAACATGAAGTAACACCTAAGGAAGCTGCAAGCATTATACTAGATAAATTAAAAGAAAAATACATTATATAAAAGGGGTGGTATTGTGAATAATGTAAAACACGAGGGTGTACTTGTATATATAGAACAAAGAGAATGTGAAATTCAAAATGTATCACTTGAACTTTTAGGAAAGGGAAGAGAGCTTGCAGATAAATTAAATGTTAAATTAACTGCAGCTATTATAGGAAATTGCATCAAAAATGTAGAAATTTTGAACCACTATGGAGCTGATAAAGTAATAGTTGTAGATGATGAAAAGTTTGAATACTACATAACAAAGAGTTACGCTAAGGCATTTACATCTATTATAAACACAGAAAATCCTGAAATAGTATTAATAGGTGCAACCTCAATAGGAAGAGATATAGCGCCTAGAGTATCTGCAAGAATAAAGACTGGACTTACTGCTGATTGCACATCACTTGATATTGATGAAGATGATAAAAATTTATTAATGACAAGACCCGCCTTTGGTGGAAATATAATGGCTACAATAACATGTAGTGAGCATAGACCTCAGATGGCTACTGTAAGACCTGGGGTTATGAAGAAGTTTATTAAGGATGAAAGTAGAAACGGTATAATAAAATACCAAAATGTAGATATAAATAGTAATGATATGGATGTTGAAGTATTGGAAGTAGTTAAAAAAGAGAGCAAGAAAATAAATATAGAAGATGCAAAAATACTCGTATCAGGAGGACGTGGTGTAGGTAACAAGGAAAATTTATCTATTTTAAATGAGCTTGCTGGAATATTAAAGGCAGAAGTATCTGGGTCACGTGCTGTAATAGACGAAGGATGGCTTCAAAAGGATAGACAGGTAGGCCAAACAGGAAAGACTGTAAGACCTGACGTATATTTTGCATGTGGAATATCTGGTGCTATTCAACATATAGCTGGTATGGAGGAATCTGATTTTATTATAGCTATTAATAAGAATAAAGAGGCTGCTATATTCGATGTGGCTGATTTAGGAATTGTATGTGATGTAAATAAGGTTATACCTTATTTGATTGAGGAAATAAAATCTCATAAACTAAAAGCTTAAAACTGGTTGAAAAACCAGTTTTTTTGTTATAATGAGTAGGGAATTATATTCCTATTTAAATTGTTGGTAGGTATAATTTTCGTTATGAATTTCAAAAAAGTCTACATTGAGATATTTAAAAGTAAGACTTTTTATAATAAATAATATGAATTATAAGGGAGGAATATTTATGAGAAAACTTGGAAAAACAGACTTATATATAAAAAGAGTAGGATTCGGAGGACTTCCTATTCAAAGAGTATCCCAAGAAGAGTGCGACAAAATAATAAACGAGCTTATAAAAAATGATGTAAATTTTATAGATACAGCAAGAGGGTATACTATAAGTGAAGAATATATCGGAAATAGTATAAAAGATAAAGATTATAAGTTTATAATAGCTACAAAATCTATGAATAGAGATTATGAAGGAATGAAAAAAGATATAGATATAAGTATTAATAATTTGAAGTGCGACAAGATAGATTTATATCAAATGCATAACATTAAGATAGATGAATATGATTCTGTATTTGAGGATGATATGGCTTATAACGCTTTATTAGAAGCTAAAGAAGAAGGGAAAATAAAGCATATAGGAATAACTAGCCATAATGTAGAGGTTATAAAAAAGGCTATAGAAGATGAAAAGTTCGATACTATACAAATACCTTATAATATAGTTGAAACTCAGGGAGAAGAAGTATTAAAGCTTGCAAACGATAAAAATATAGGAACTATAATAATGAAGCCACTTGCAGGTGGAGCTTTGACTGATGCAAAGCTTGCACTTAAGTATATATTATCAAAAGAATATATAGATGTTGTAATACCTGGAATGGACAAGGTAGAACAAATAAAAGAAAATATATCTATACTTGATGAAAAAATCGAATTAACTCAAGATGAAGAGGACCGTATATATAAAATAAGAGTAGAATTAGGAAATAGGTTTTGTAGAAGATGCGAATACTGCATGCCTTGTGTTGAAAATATAAATATACCTCTTCAATTTTTATTAGAGGGATATTATACTAGATATGATTTAAAAGAATGGTCTTTAGATAGATATGAAAGTCTAGATAAAAAAGCATCTGATTGTATAGAATGTGGACTTTGCGAACGAAAATGTCCATATGATTTAAATATTAGAGAAATGTTAAAAAATGCAGCTAAAGTATTAGGAAAATAAAATTCGATTTATGCTAACTCATAGCTCATGTCGCCAACGAGTCCTAACGGGCTCCGTTGCTCAAAAATAGTTGCTAGTTCAGTTCTTTAATCTATATTAGGCATAATTTGAAAATTATATAGTTTGTTTAAAAATAAAAAATCGCTATTTGAATTAAGTTTCGCCTCTAGGGGAAATATATATTAGATAATAATATATAGAGGTGAGATATGTGGGCGCTTTTGTTGCTAGTTTGATAACTGGACTTTGTACTGGAATAGGAGCCATTCCTATATTATTTATAAAAGAACTGAATGAAAAAACTGAAGATATACTGCTTGGTTTTGCAGCTGGAATAATGGTGTTTGCTGGAGCGTATAGTCTTATATATCCGTGTATGGAACAAGGTCATATTATACAAGCTGTAGTTGGAATACTTTTAGGAGCTTTTTTGATGTATTATCTAGAGAAGAAGATGCCAGAGGATAAGGTTGATGGGAACTTCATGTTTATTGTAGCTAACATAATACATAATATACCCGAGGGTTTTGTTATAGGAGCAGGATATGAGGCTGAAGGAAAGAATACTGGAATATTATTTGCAATAGCTATAGGTATACAGAATATACCAGAAGGATTAATTATAGGTGATATACTGAAGAATACTTTACATTCAAAGTATAAGTCTATATTATATACATTTCTTATAGGTATGGGAGAACCTTTAGCTGCTGGTATAGGGATTTTAACACTTCAATACATACGGTTTTTAATACCTTTTTCGATGGCATTTGCTGGAGGATCTATACTTTATGTTGTTTCTAATGAAATGATTCCGAAGTGCCATTGTAGGGGGAATGAAAAAAAAGCTACTTTTGGGTTTATATTAGGATTTGTTGTAATGGTACTTTTAAGAGGTATAATATAAATCAGATGGAGAGATTTCTCCATCTGGTTTTTATTTTTTTATTTTTTATTTATACTATAACTAACTTCGTATTCTGATGCTTTATAAAGTTCGATTTCAACTCTTGGATTTTCTTTGTCTATAAAATCGAACAACAATACTGGCTTTAATTGTTTATCATTTTTTATTATTCCGCTTTTTTCTATACCATCACAAATGCTCTTAGGATAATTATGTAGATCGCCCATTTTTTTATTAGGAAAATAAAGTTTTAAAACTGTAATCATATCACCTTCAAGAGGCTCCATTTGATATTGTTGATTTATATGCCCTGCTATCATATTTTCATAAGCTACATATCTTGAATGTTTTCCCTGCCTTGGCATCCAAGATTGACCGTGTACATTATGAAGCTTGAAGTTGGATTTACTTATAGGTCTTCCTGGTATAACAACTTTTATCATTAAATCACCTCTTTAAGTATTTTATAATGTAGAATAAAGGATAGTCAAATTAAATTATACGAGAGGAAAATTTGAATGAAGCAAAAAATAAAGAAATATTGTAAAAGTTTAAATATAGATTATGTAGGAATTGCGGGAATTGGCCCTTATTATGAATTAGAAGAAGTATTAAAAAACAAAATCTACAAAGACCAATATACAGGTCTTGAGGAAAAAGATATACAAAAAAGGATAGATCCAAGACTTACTATGGAAAATATAGAGTCTATTATTGTTTGTTTATTTCCATATTTCTCGGGAAATGTAGAAAATACAAATATATCAAAATACACACATGTTGTAGATTATCATATAGTAGTAAAAGAAAAGTTAGAACAAATATCAAAAATGATAAAAAAAGACATTGATAAATTTGAATACAAGATATTTGTAGACAATGGGCCATTAGTAGATAGATATTTAGCACAGATATCTGGACTTGGATACTTTGGAGCAAATAACAATATAATAAATGACGAATATGGTTCATACGTATTTATAGGATATATAATGACTAATATTAAATTAGAAGAGGATTATAGTTTAGAGAAGACGTGCATAAAGTGTGGTCGATGTATTAAAAAATGCCCTGGAGGAGCTCTTCTTGGAAATTTTGAAATAGACCCTAAAAAGTGTCTATCATTTATAACTCAAAAGAAAGAAGAATTAACTAATGAAGAGAAAGGTTTATTTGAAAATAATCCTACTGTTTTTGGATGTGATATATGCCAAAGTGTATGTCCTCACAATAAAAAAATAAATACTACTAAAATAGATGAATTTACAAAAAACTTAATTTATAACATCGATTATGAGGAAATAAATACTATATCAAATAAAGAATTTAAAAGAAGATATAAGGATAGATCGTTTAGCTGGAGAGGAAGAAAGGTTGTACTTAGAAATTTAGAAATAATAAATAAAAAATAAAATCCGCTTAGAGAAAAATAATAGAGTCATATAATGCTTTTAATGAATAAAGTGTTATATGACTCTTTTTTTTACTAATAGGAAATTATATTATTTCTAGTTTGTAAAAAATTCATAATATCAGTTAGCAATTTTTATCTAAACAAATAACGTATTGAAGCATAGTATGTATTAATACGGGAGGGGGTATAGCATGAGATACAAAACAACCGCTGATATTGAACCTTTAAAGGAGATGCTGGGGCAAGAAAAGGCTATAGAGGCTATGGAGTTTGGTTTAAAAATAGATGATGTAGGATACAACTTATATATAAGTGGGGAGACCGGAACAGGAAGAACATCATATACATTAAAAAAAGTAAAAGACTATACAAAAAATAAAATCGAACAAAAGGATTGGTGTTACGTATATAACTTTGAAGAACCAAGAGAACCAATAGCGCTTGAATTTGAAATAGGGGAAGGTAAACTATTTAAAAAAGATATGGAAAAATTTATAGATGATTTATATACAGATCTTCAAAGAGCGTTTGAAAGTGAAGAATTTGAGATGGAAAAAAATAGAATATTAGATGAGTATGAAATTAAAAAAGAAATATATATAAAAAAGATGAAAGAGTATGGAGATGAAAGAGGATTTAGGCTAAAAAATACTAAATATGGAATGGTATTTGTACCAAAAAATGAAGAAACTGATACAACAGATGATGAATTTGTAAAGCTAAAAAGAGAAATGGAGAATATAACTATAAAAGTCATATCAAAAATAAAAGAATTAGAAATGATAGCAAAAGAAGATTTATTAGAATTAGAAGAAAAAATAGGAATATATATAATAAAGCCTCATATAGAATATTTAATAGAAGAATATGGCGAAAACTATAAAGTTAAAAAATATTTAGCTCATTTAAGTGATGATGTATTAGAGAATATGTATATATTCTATTTAGATGAAGAAGAATTAAAAAATATAAATGAAAAAGAATACTTAATGAAGTATAAGGTTAACTTATTTATAGATAATGTAGTAAATTCAAATGTAGATAAGGCTCCAGTAGTATTAGAATTAAATCCGACATATTTAAATTTATTTGGTAAGGCTGAATATGAAAGTATAAATGGAACTATAAAAACTGATTTTTCAAAGTTAGTTCCAGGATCATTTCATAAGGCAAATGGAGGGTATTTAATATTATATGTAGATCAAATATTAAGAAATGCTAATTCATGGGATATGCTTAAAAGATGTCTTCAAACTAAAAAGATAAGGATAGATACGCTAACGGGTTTAAAACCAGAGGCTATACCTCTTGATATTAAGATAATATTAATAGGAAGTCAGTATTTATATAATATGCTTTATATGTATGATGAAGAATTTAATAAATACTTCAAAGTAATGGTAGATTTCGATAGTGAAATGGATAAAGATAATGATAATGAAATGGGAGTTGCCAAATTCATATCATCTTATTGCAGGGATAATAAATTAAAGCATTTCACATATGATGCAGTTCAAGTTGTATTGAAATATAGTTCTAGACTTGTTGAAAGTAATAAAAAACTGACAACTAGATTTAATAAAATATCTGAAATATTGATAGAATCAAATTTATTTGCAAAAATTAGAAATTCTGAATTTGTAGATAATATCGATGTTAAAAAAGCTATATACGAGAAGTGGAATAGAGTAAATAAAATAGAGAGAAAGATAGATGGAATGTATGAATCAAATCAGCTTCTTATAGATGTTGATAAGGAGAAAATAGGAGTTATAAATGGATTGTCTGTTCTTAATATGGGGGAATATTCATTTGGAAGACCTGTAGTGATAAGCGTTACAACTAGTCCTGGAAATAAGGGGATAATAAATATAGAAAGAGAAGCAAAACTTAGTGGGAAGATACATGATAAAGGGGTATTAATACTAAATGGGTATCTGCTTGAGAATTTTTCGAAAGAAAATCAAGTTTCTATTACAGCTAATATATGCTTTGAACAAAGTTACAGTGGGGTAGATGGAGATAGTGCATCAGGTGCAGAGTTGTATGCATTACTATCCTCCTTGAGTGAAGTTCCTTTAAAGCAAAATATAGCAGTTACGGGATCTATTAATCAAAAAGGAGATGTTCAGGTAGTAGGAGGAGTTACTCATAAAATAGAAGGATTTTATAGTATATGTAAACAAAAAGGATTGAATGGAAAGCAGGGTGTTATATTACCTAAACATAATCTGGAAAATTTAATTTTGAGAGATGAAGTACAGGAAAGTATAGACAAAGGTGAGTTTCATATATATCCTATAACTAGAATAGAAGAAGCTATGGAAATATTAACAAATAAGTCTTTTTCTGAAATATATGATAAAATAATAAAGAGACTAAATAAGTTTGATGAAATATCAAGATAGCTTTAAGCTATCTTGATGTTTCAATTTATCCGAAAGCTAAAAGTTCTAAGACTCTACCCTCTTAAGGCTGGAGATAAGAACTTAATAGCTTCTGGATTAGTTCAGCTAGAAATTCAGTTGGAGTAAAAACTCCATCTGAATTAAGTTTCACTTTATAATGAATAGGAAAGTATATAATTTTCAAGTTGTAGATAACATTGCTAAAAGTACTACAGTATCAATTGTTTTGATCAACGGAGCGAGTAGGACTCGTTGACGACATGAGCTATGCGTTAGAATAAAGCGAATTTTATAAATGGAAGTGATTAATATGGTAGTTGGAGCTTGTGAAATAGAATGCATAATATTTGAATGTAATTCTTTGAAAGAAAAAAGACATGTGATAAAGAGTATAATACAAAGGTTGCAATCAAGATTTAATATATCAATAGCTGAGGTTGGTGAAAATGACAAATGGCAAAGAAGTATAATAGGGTTTAGTGTGGTTTCTAACTCTAATAAGCATATAGATTCTACTATTTGCTCTGTTATTAATTTTATGGATAACGACGAAAGAATTGAAATTATAAACATAAATACCGATATTTACTAGGAGGGAAAATGCAGGTAGATAAAATATTAGATATACTAGAAAATGACTATCCAGATGCAGCGTGTGAGCTGAACTACGAGACTGAATTTGAACTTTTAATAGCAACAATACTCTCAGCTCAATGTACAGATATTAGAGTTAACAAGGTTACGAAAGATTTATTTAAGAAGTATAATAAAAGTTACGAGTTTGCTTCACTAAAAGAGGAAGAGTTGCAAGAATTAATAAAAAGCTGTGGGCTATATAAAAGCAAAGCAAAAAAAATAATAGATTCATCAAAGATAATAGTAAATGAATATAATGGTAATGTACCTAATGATTTAGAAAAGCTTATTAAATTACCAGGTGTTGGTAGAAAGACAGCTAATGTTGTTTTGAGTAATGCATTTAATATTGCTGCTATGGCAGTTGATACTCATGTATTGAGGGTAAGTAATAGAATTGGACTTGTTAACTGTAAGACCCCTGAAGCAACAGAAATTGAATTAATGAGGGTTATACCTAAATATAGATGGATAAAAGCTCATCATTTACTTATATTTCATGGAAGAAGGATATGCAAAGCTAGAAAGCCAGATTGTAATAATTGTTCTATAAATAAGTACTGTGGTTACTATAAGCTATTATAATAAAGTGAAACTTAATTCAGATGGAGTTTTAGTTGAACTAATCCAGAAGCTGTTAAGTTCTTATCTCCAGCCTTAAGAGGGTGGAGTCTTAGAATTTTTAGCTTTCGGATAAAGTTAATATTTAAAAGCGAATTTGATATACGGGAGGAAATTTAATTGAAGAAGAACTTGATTTTAATTTGTGGATCTATTCTACTAGTATTTTTAGCAGGTATTATTCTATGGAGTTATTCTATAAAAAATGATGATAAGATATATGAGAATGTATCTATAAATGATGTTTATGTAGGGGGATTGTCAAAAGAAGAAGCTAATAGTCTATTGAATTCAACATACAATAAAAAAACTATAAAGCTTATGTATAATGAACAAGCCTTTGATTTGAATTTTGATAATATAGGGTTAGATTTTAAAACTGAAGAAGCTGTTGATCTAGCATATGAAGTTGGAAGAAATAAAAACTTTATATATAATATAAAGACTGTTATAGACCTTAAAAAAAATCATCAAATGACGATTACTCTTAAAATGGAGTATGATGATCAAAAGCTAAATGATAATTTGAATCAAATAGCTAATAAAATAGATAAAGAGCCACAAAATGCCAAAATAGATATAAAAAATAAGTCTATAAATATAACTCCAGAAACTAGCGGATATATAATAGATAAAGAAAAGTTAAAAGATACTATACTTTATAATATAGAGAATAACAATTATGCAGATATAGCCATACTCGGCAAAGAAATACATGCTCAGATAACTAAGGAATACTTATCTAAAATAAATACGTTATTAGGAGAATTTCCCACAACATTTAATGCTAGTAATTACAATAGAAGCTACAATGTTAAGCTTGCATCTGAAAAAGTTAATGGAATTTTATTAAATCCTGGAGAAGAGTTTTCATTTAATGATACTACAGGTAAAAGAGGTCTATCACAAGGATTTAAGATGGCACCGGTTATAGTACAAGGACAAATACAAGAGGGTGTAGCTGGAGGAGTATGCCAGGTATCATCTACACTGTACAATGCAGCTCTTTATTCTGGAATAACTATAACAGATAGAAGAAATCATACAATACCATCATCTTATGTTACAAAAGGAAGAGATGCGACTGTATCATTTGGTAGTATAGATTTTAAATTTAAAAATTATTACCAAAACCCTATATATATAGAAAATGTAGTTGTTTCAAATAAAGTGATTTCCAGAGTTTATGGAGATATAAGTGATAAAAAGAATATAGGGATAACTACTGATGTTACAGAGACAATACCAAGACAAGTTGAAGTTAAAGAAGACCCTGCTATGTTATTAGGAAAAGAGAGAATAGATGACAAAGGGCGAGATGGATATAAAGTTGATACATATAGAGTTTATTATGAAAATGGAAACGTGGCAAAAAAAGAGCTTATATCTAAGAGCTATTATCCTCCTAGAAAAAAAGTTGTATACAGAGGAACTAAAAAAATAAGTCAAACTAAGAATACACAGGATGTTAAAAAGAAAGATTCTATTCCAACTGATGTAGAAACTGATGTAGAAACACAAATAGAGGAAAATACAGATGAGAATCTAGATGATTTGATGTTTGAATAAAACGAAACTTAATTCAGATGTAGTTTTAGAACTTTTAGTTTCTGGATAAAATAGGACTTTATAATTAAACTTGCTTGGACGATATAGACTATAGGCTATAACAAAATAGGCCTATAGTCTATTTTTAGAAGAGGTGAAATAAATTGGATAAAGAATTATATGATAAAAAAGTAAAGTGCCCTATATGTAAAAATGAATTTACTACAAAAAAAGTAAAAACGTCTGCTCTTAGAATAGATAAAAGAGACACCGATTTGTATGTTCATTATAAAACTGTAAATCCGTATTTATATGCGGTATGGGTATGCCCTAAATGTGGGTATGCAGCTATGGAGGGCAAATTTAATAGTATAAAAAAGTATCACCATAATATAATAACAGAAAATATAACTAGTCTTTGGAATTCAAGGGATTATGGAAAAAAAAGAAATGTAGATGAGGCTATACAAACGTACAAATTAGCTATACATGAAGGAGATATAATTAATTGGGAGAAATCTTATATAGGAGGGTTAGCTCTTAGGTTATCGTGGTTATATAGATTAAAAGGAGATAAAGAGCTTGAAATTAAATTTCAAAAATATGCATTGATTATATTCACTGATTGTTTTTCAAAAGAAATATTTCCTATGTCTGGAATGGACTCTGTATCTATGGCGTATTTAATAGGTGAATTGAATAGAAGATTTAAAAATTATGAAGAATCTATAAAGTGGTTTCAAACAGCTTTAAAGGATCCTAATATAAAAAGAAAGAAGCTTTTAGAAAATATGGTTAGAAACCAATGGTCTGATGTTATAGAGGAGTATAAAGAATTCAAACAATCAAGTAGTGAAGATGAAAAATATGATGAAGAATATGACAATACTGAAGAAAACGAAAAAAAACAAAAGGAGAGAATAGATATTGAGCAAAATAGTGATGGTAACAGGGGGAGCAAGATCAGGAAAAAGCTCTTTTTCAGAGGCGCTTTGTAAAGGTAAATCAGAAAAAGTAGCTTATATAGCCACTTCTATAGCTTTCGATGATGGAATGAGGGATAGAATAAAAAAACACAGAAATTCAAGACCACAACATTGGAAAACGTATGAAGCATATAAAGATATATACATAATAATAGATGATATAGAGAAGAAATATGATACAGTTTTATTGGATTGTGTAACCTTGCTTGTAAACAATCTTATGTTTGATTTTGATGTTGACTGGGATAAAATATCCAGAGATGAAATTGATGATATAGAAAGTTATATAGATGAGCAAATTATAAAATTAATAGATTCAATAAAAAATACGGATTTATACTTTGTGTTTGTTACAAATGAGTTGGGTATGGGAATAGTTCCGGAGAATAGACTATCTAGAATATACAGAGATATAGCTGGAAGAGTTAATCAAAAAATAGCTACATTAAGTGACGAAGTATATCTTGTAGTAAGCTCTATACCAGTAAAAATTAAGGGGTAAGAATATGAATAGATTTTTAAGTATATTAACATTTTTGACTAGAATACCTGTGAATGCTAATATAGAATTTGATGAAGATTTTAATAAGGGTATGATATATTTCCCAACAGTGGGATTGATACTAGGTATAATATATTGTTTAGTGACATATATTGCTACAAATTTACTTGGTGCTTACATAGGAAGTGTTATATTTGTACTTTGTGGAGCAGTATTAACGGGAGGACTTCATTTAGATGGGGTTGGAGATACATTTGATGGAATTTATAGCTATAGAGATAAAGAAAGAATGCTAGAGATTATGAAAGATTCAAGACTTGGAACCAATGCACTTTTGGCTATATTATTTGTAGTACTTTTAAAAATAGGGTTTGCGTATAAATGTTTGGACGCAAATATATATTACACAACAATATTGATGCCTATATATGGAAGGCTTTCTATTGCGTTTGCATCATATAATAACAAAAGCCCTAGAAAAAATGGTATGGGAAATGTATTTATAGGTCAAATAAATAAAATTCAGATAGCTATATGCTGTATTTCTACAGTAGTGTATATAGTTTTATTGAATATATTTTTTGATTTTGGTATAGAACTATTGCTTTATAATATAATGATTATGATTGTATTGTGGATTTTAATTAGATTTTATACTAAATATATAACTAACATAATCGGAGGAATAACAGGGGATATATTGGGGTGTATTTGTGAGATTACAGAGGTAATATATTTGCTGTTTATTTGTTTGGGGGTATATATATGGTGAAATTTATATTCATAAGACATGGTTTAACATTAGATAATGAGAGTATGAAGCTCTCTGGGTTTATAGATAGTGAACTAAGTGATATGGGTAAAAAGCAAGCGAAACAAACTAGCATTAGATTGAAAGATGAAGAAATAGATTTGATATATTCAAGTCCTTTGAAGCGAGCGATGGATACTGCTAAAGAAATATCTAAAATAAACAATGTAAATATAAACATTTTTGACGAATTTAAAGAGATGAATTTTGGAGATTTTGAAGGGTTAACATTTAAGGAGATAGAGTCTGACCATAAAGAAGAATATGAGAGATTAAAAAATGAATCTTTTGAATATAGTTTTCCAAATGGAGAGAATATGATAGGGTTTCATGATAGAATATCTAATAAAATAGATCATATAATCAAGGAACAAGATGGCAAAACTGTATTAATAGTATCTCATGGTGGTGTTATAAGGGCTTGTATATCTCACCTTATAAGTAAAGATCATACGTATCATTGGAATTTTAAAATAGATAATTGTAGTATTACTATAGTTGAGGTTGTTGATAATTTCGCTGTTATACACAGTTTAAACAATACTGAACATTTGAGGTGATAAAAATGAAATATAAATTAATAGTAACTGACATGGATGGAACTCTTTTGAGTGATCATAAAGAAATTACTAAAGAGAACAAGAACGCTTTAAAGAAAGCAAAGGAAATGGGAGTTAAGGTAGCTATAGCTACTGGGAGAATATATACATCTGCTAGATATTATGCCAATTTACTAGATTTAGATGCTCCGATAATAGCTTGTAATGGAGCTATTATAAGAGAAGAAAAGACTAATAATACATTATATGAAAATACTATGAATACAAATGATTGTAAGAAGGTAGCAAATATATGTGAAAAATTTGGTATATACTATCATTTTTATAATGACACTGGATTTTATTGTAAAGAATTAAAATATTCGTCTCTTCAATACTCTCGGTGGAATGAAACACAGTCGGAAGAAAATAGATTGAATATAAAAATTATGGATGATCCTATAGAATTCATACAAAATACAGAGAATATACTAAAATTTGTAGTGATTGATGATGATTTAGATAAACTAGATGAAGTGAGAAACGAACTTGAAAAGATAGATAAGATAGAGGTTAGTAAATCGTGGCATAACAATATAGAGATTATGAACAACGGTGTGAGCAAGGGACAAGCTGTAAAAAAATTGGCAGAGCATTTTGGGGTAAAGCAAGAGGAAATAATAACATTTGGAGATAATCTTAATGATTTGAGTATGATAGAATATGCTGGAATGGGAGTTGCCATGGGTAATTCTGAAGATAAAGTAAAGGAAAAAGCTAACTTTATAACTGATTCTAATGATAAAAATGGAGTAGCTAAAGCGTTAAATGAATTATTAGATATGAAATTTTAATAAAAAAGGTTGTGGATATATTGGTAAAAGAAATTGTATCTGTAATTGAGTGCAGAGAATATGATTACAATTTGGTAAAAAAATCAATACAACAATCCTTTGAAAATTTGGGTGGAATAGATAAATATATAGATAAAAATGATACAGTTTTACTAAAATTAAATCTTTTGATGAAAAAAAAATCGGAAGATGCAACTACAACACACCCTATATTTGCAAAAGCATTAGCACAAACTATTATAGATTATGGAGCAAAAGTTATTATAGGAGATAGTCCAGGTGGTCCTTTTAATATAAATTTATTAAAGGGAGTATACAAAGCGTGTGGAATAGAAGAAATATCAAATGATATAGGTGCTAAACTAAATTATAATACAAATTCAGTACAAATTAAAAATGATAATGGACTAATATTAAAAAAGATAACTGCTATTGAAGTTTTAAATGAAGTGGATAAGGTTATATCAGTTTCAAAGTTGAAGACACATGGTATGATGATGTTCACAGGAGCAGTTAAAAATATGTTCGGAGTAGTTGCAGGCCTTGAGAAAGCAGAATATCATGTTAGAATGCCAGAAAATATTGATTTTTCAAATGCACTAGTGGATATATGCATGGCAGCTAAACCCGTATTGTCTTTTATGGACGGTATAGTTGGTATGCAAGGAGAGGGTCCGAGTGCTGGTGAACCAAGAGATATAGGTGTTGTCATATCATCTACCAGCCCATATCATTTAGATGTAGTAGCTACTAATATTATTGGATTAAAGCCTATTAAAGTTCCTACTATTCAAAGGTGTGTAGAAAGAGATCTATGTTCTGGAACATTTGAAGATATAGAATTAAAAGGAGACAATATAGAAAATTTTATAATAGATGATTTTGTAATTCCAGAGATAAGAAGCTTAGACTTGTTAGATGGAAAAGTACCGAAATTTTTAAGAGAGATACTTAATGGACTTTTACAGCCAAAACCTGTATTTATACATGATAAATGTATAGGATGTGGAGACTGTGCAAACAATTGTCCTCCAAAGGTTATAGATATGGTAGATAAACTGCCCATGGTAAACTTAGATGGATGTATAAGATGTTTTTGCTGTCAAGAATTATGTCCTGTGGAGGCTATTGATATAAATAGACCATTATTAATGAAACTACTAGCAAGGCTATAGAGTTGTTTTAAAGAAAAAATTAATATATAATTATATGTAAATTTATTCGAAAGCTAAAAGTTTAGTCGGAATAAAAACTCCGTCTGAATTAAGTTTCCCTTTATCCGAAAGCTAAAAGTTCTAAAACTTCATCCTCTTAAGGCTGGAGATAAGAACTTAACAGCTTCTGGATTAGCTTAACTAAAAATTCAGTCGGAATAAAAATTCCGTCTGAATTAAGTTTCGCTTTATAAATATTAATAATAATGAAATTTAGAATGGAGAATGTTTATGTCAATAAATATAGTTTTAGTAGAGCCTGAAATACCTCAAAATACAGGTAATATAATAAGAACATGTGCTGCCACTGGAGCGAAGCTACACTTAGTAAGACCTCTTGGGTTTTCAATGGATAATAAATATTTAAAAAGAGCAGGTTTAGATTATTGGGATTTAGCAGATGTTCAGTATTATGATAGTCTTGATGAACTTCAAGATAAAAATAAAAATGCTAAGTTCTTTTATTCTACAACGAAAACTAACCAGAAGCATAGTGATGTAAAATATGAGAAAGGTTGTTTTGTAGTATTTGGAAAAGAGACTAAGGGTCTTCCTGTAGATTTACTTAATGATAATAAAGAAACATGCATAAGAGTACCAATGAGGGATATAGAAAGAGCTAGATCATTAAACTTATCTAATTCTGTTGCTATAGTTGCTTATGAAGCATTAAGACAAATTGGTTATCCAGACATGAGATAAGGAGGATAAAATGGTAAAAATAGTTACAGATAGTGTATCTGATTTACCTAGAGAGTACATTGAAAAATATGATATAAAAGTTATGAATTTAAATATTATATTCAGAGAAGAAGTATATAAGGATAGAGTAGATATAAGTCCTAATGAAGTGCTATAGCTATTTATTTTGAAAAGGAGGCTTAATATGAGTATAAAAATAGTAACAGATAGTTTATCGGATTTACCAAAAGATTTGATAAAAAAGTTTGACATTGAAGTGCTTCCTCTTATAGTTATATTTGAAGACTTAGAATATAGAGACGGTATCGATTTGAGTAGTAAGGAATTTTACAAAAAACTTAAGGAAAGCTCATCGATTCCTAAAACAAGCCAAGTTACACCTGCTAAGTTTAAAGAATGTTTTGAAAAATATTTAAATACATATGAACATATAATTTATATATCAGGGTCTTCAAAAGCAACTGGTACATATCAATCATCTATTATAGCAAAAGATTTACTTGAAAATGATAATATATACGTATTTGATACTATGGCTTTGTCATTTGGATGCGGTATTATGGTTCTAAAGGCAGCTCAGATGGCTAAAGAAGGAAAAAGTGTTCAAGAAATTTTATTAGAATTAGAGAATATGAAAAATAGTGTAGACTATATATTCACAGTTGATACATTGGAATACCTTCAAAAAGGAGGAAGAATTTCATCGACTAAGGCAGCTATAGGAACGATATTAAATATAAAGCCTATACTTACTGTTGAAGAAGGTCTTGTTTCTCAACTAGATCAAGTTAGAGGTAAGAAAAAAGTTATATCTAAAATGATAGAAATAGCCAAAAAAAGAAGTAATAATATACAAAGTCAGATTATAGGTGTAAGCCATGCTGACAATGAAGGACTAGTAGATGAATTTATAAGAGTTATAAAAGAAGAATTAAAACCTAAAGATATAATAGTTACAAATATGGGAGCTGCCATAGGAACACATACGGGTCCCGGAACTATCGCAATATTTTATATGAAATAATAATGATATAGCAAAAAAAATATAATTGAAGATATAAATATAATATTGCTACAGATAAATTAGAATAATGAATCTTATAATAAAAAATACTTCCGTGAAATCGCGGAAGTATTTTTTATTATAAGATGAACTTTAAACTAATTAAACAATTAATACTGTAATAAGTAATAGGATATGATTTAGGAATAAGCCCCATAGAACAACATAAGTTAAAATATCATCAAGTAAAACCCAACGAACAGTTTTTTCATGTAAGATCGATTATTCCTACTGATTGTGAATTGAAACTGTTTTTGAATGTAATGTGACTTTTTATAAAAATAAGATATCATATAAAAAAATTATTTTTAATATGATGGAGAAAGTTGCTGGGATTAAAAGTTTATTTATAACATAATATGAATTTATTGGAAAAAAACCAGTGGTGCTATTACAAAATATTTTAGAATACGCTTTAAAAAAATTAAAAAAAATATGAAATGAATGTTCCCAAATATGTATATACAAGCTACTAAGTTAAAAAATAGTCAAAATCAAACAGGATAAAATACGATTGTGTGTCGAAAGATGGAAGAATATAAGCATAAACAGGAATATTAAATAAATATTAAAACTAAATCTTACAAAATGCGAAAAAATAATCGCGATTGTGATGTGTCGAAATATTATGAAAAAAATATCGGAATATCCCTTGATAAATTTATAACTTTTATTTATAATGTACTTAAGAGATATAGAAAAAGTAAATAGTTGCTGGAAGAAGAATAGGGGAGAGCGCTATATGCCGCCGAAGGGACAAATCTTATTTTAACCTAAAAAATAGGATGAAATTCTCAGGCAAAAGGACCTTATTTGGACAGGACTCTGGATTAAACAGAGAAGTGAATTTGTAGGATATCACTTCTCTTTTTTTATATCACATATATACAGAAAATTCTGAAATATACTTTGCGTAGGAGATGATATTATATGAAAATAATTACTAATAATTCATTAGTAGTAGAAAAATTTGATGGTATATATGAAGTAGAGTATATAGAGGGAGATTTCATGGAAATACTGACTACTTGCAGGGATTATATACATAACAAATACAAATTATTGACACACCCATTGGCTGGAAGTATAAAGCCCAATGAAACACCATACAAAACTATAATGATAGATGATGTAGAAAAATTAGATACAGATTCGCTTTTGCTTATCGAAAAAGCTATAGAAACTACTAAAAAATTTCAAAATAATTTTAAAACACCATTATGGATAGATACAGTATTAGAAGATTTTAAAGTTATAGATCTGGATCTAATAAGAAATGTTATAGAAACAGTTAATTATTACGTTAAGTAAAAATTTATATTCATAGAAATAAGAATTAAAATTTTTATAAGATAGTGCTAAAAAAATAACAAATTGTACAAATTAACATAACTTAGTTTGTTTATATTAGCAAAAAATTGCTAATAATAAATATAGATTATATGCAAAGTAAATTATATGCAAAACAGATTATATGCAAAAATTTGAAAAGGAGGTAATTTAATGTTATCACTTGATAAAAATGTATTTGAAACAGAAGTTTTACAAGCCGAAGGGTATATTTTAGTAGACTTTTGGAGTGAAGGATGTGAACCTTGCAAAGCTTTAATGCCAGATATTGAAACTTTGTCTGAAGAATATGCTGATAAAATCAAATTTTGCAAGTTAGACACTACTAAAGCTAGAAGACTTGCTATAAAGCAAAAAGTTTTAGGTCTTCCAACTATAGCTTTATACAAAGATGGAGAAAAAGTAGAAGAATTGACAAAAGATGACGCTACTAAAGAAAATGTAGAAAATATGATTAAGAAGTATCTGTAAGTTTTTAAAGACTAAAATTAAATTTTAATGAATTTGATTTTAGCCTTTTAAATAAAAAGGGAGGTGACATTATGCGTCTAGAATTAGGAAATATCTTTATTAAGGATGTAAAATTTGCCAATGAAACTAAGGTTGAAGGTGGAATATTATATGTAAATAAAGATGAGATGATTAAAGAAATTGGAGGAGATGAGCATATAAAGTCAATTGAGATTGAGATTGCTCGTCCAGGAGAAAGTGTAAGAATAACTCCAGTTAAAGACGTTATAGAACCAAGAGTTAAGGTTGAGGGTCCAGGAGGAATATTCCCTGGCGTATTATCAAAGGTAGATACTGTAGGTAGTGGAAAAACTCATGTACTTAAAGGAGCTGCTGTTGTTACTACAGGTAAGATAGTTGGTTTCCAAGAAGGTATAATTGATATGACTGGACCAGGAGCTGAATATACTCCTTTTTCTAAGTTATTAAATATAGTAATTACAGCTGAGCCTATAGATGGATTAAAGCAACCTGAACATGAAAAAGCTGTTCGTATGATTGGATTCAAGGCTGCAGCATATTTAGGAGAAGCTGGTAAAAATGTTGAACCAGATGAAACTAAAGTTTATGAAACTGAATCTTTACTTGAATCAGTTGAAAAATATCCAGACCTTCCAAAGGTAGGATATGTATATATGCTTCAAACACAAGGATTACTTCATGATACATATGTATATGGAGTTGATGCAAAGAAAATAGTTCCAACTATACTATACCCAACAGAAATAATGGATGGAGCAATAGTAAGTGGAAACTGTGTATCTGCATGTGATAAAAACCCTACTTACGTACATGTGAATAACTCAATAGTACATGATTTATATGAAAAGCATGGAAAAGAGATAAACTTTGTAGGTATCATTATAACTAATGAAAACGTTTACCTTGCTGATAAAGAGAGATCTTCAAACTGGACTGCTAAATTATGTAAATATTTAGGTTTAGACGGTGCAATAGTTTCTCAAGAAGGATTTGGAAATCCTGATACAGATCTTATAATGAACTGTAAGAAAATTGAAGGTCAAGGAATAAAAACTGTTATTGTAACAGATGAATATGCAGGAAGAGATGGAGCATCTCAATCATTAGCAGATGCAGACGCTAAAGCGGATGCAGTTGTTACAGGAGGAAATGCTAATGCAGTAATAGTTTTACCTCCAATGGATAAAACTATAGGACATGTTGAGTATGTAGATACTATAGCTGGTGGATTTGACGGAAGTTTAAGAACAGATGGAAGTATAGAAGTCGAAATTCAAGCTATAACAGGAGCTACAAATGAAACTGGATTTGGATATTTAACTACTAAAGGATACTAGAAGAGAGGATGAATAGAATGGGATTTTATGATGGAAAAAAAGTCATCGTAATTGGTGACAGAGATGGAATACCTGGTCCTGCTATGGAAGAGTGCCTAAAAGGTACTGGAGCAGAGGTTGTATTTTCATCAACAGAATGTTTTGTCTGAACTGCTGCAGGAGCGATGGATCTAGAGAACCAACAACGTGTTAAGGATTTAGCTGAGAAGCATGGAGCTGAAAACATTGTTGTTCTTTTAGGTGCCGCTGAAGCTGAAGCTGCTGGTCTAGCAGCCGAAACAGTAACTGCAGGAGATCCAACTTTTGCAGGACCACTTGCAGGAGTAGAACTTGGACTTAGAGCGTATCACGCTGTAGAAGATAAGTTCAAAGGTGAAGTAGATGAGTCTGTATATGAGGACCAAATCGGTATGATGGAAATGGTTCTTGAAGTAGATGAAATAATAGCAGAAATGAAAAACATAAGAGATGAATTCTGTAAGTTTAATGATTAGTAAAAAACCTGAGAGGGGTGAGAGTTAATGGAAAAAATAAGAGTAGTTCATTATATTAATCAATTTTTCGCAGGAATCGGAGGAGAGGAAAAGGCAGATACAAAGCCTTTAATCATGGAAGAAATGCCTCCTATTAGTAAAAATTTAGATAAGCTTTTAGGTGAAGACGCAGATGTTGTAGCAACAATAGTATGTGGAGATTCATATTTTAATGAAAATCTAGAAGCTGCAAAAAAAGAAGTTATGGATATGATAAAAGGATTTAATCCTGAATTATTTATAGCTGGACCAGCTTTTAATGCAGGAAGATATGGAGTAGCAGCTGGAATGATTACTAAAGAAGTAAAAGATCAGCTTGATATACCTGTACTTACTGGTATGTATCCTGAAAATCCAGGAGCAGATATGTTCAAAAAAGAACTTTATATAGTTGAAACAACTAATTCAGCTGCTGGTATGAGAACGGCTCTTCCAAGTGTTGCTAAGTTTGCACTTAAACTTGCTAAAAATGAAAGTATAGGTTCGCCTAAAGAAGAAGGTTATATTGAAAGAGGAGTTAGAGTAAATTACTTCTCTGATATTAAAGGATCTACAAGAGCTGTGGATATGATGATCAAAAAATTAAAAGGTGAGGAATATGTAACTGAGTATCCTATGCCTGATTTTGATAGAGTAGATCCAAATCCAGCAGTGAAAGATTTATCAAAGTGTAAAATTGCAATTGTAACTTCAGGTGGAATAGTTCCAAAAGGAAATCCTGATAGAATAGAATCATCTTCAGCATCAAAATATGGAAAATATGATATATCTGGACTTGCTGATTTAACTGAAGCAACTCATGAAACTGCTCATGGTGGACATGATCCGATTTATGCAAATGCAGATTCTGATAGAGTAATACCTGTTGACGTTTTAAGAGATTTAGAAAAAGAAGGCGTTATAGGAGAGCTTCATAAGTACTTCTACAGTACTGTAGGTAATGGTACATCTGTTGCAAATTCTAAGAAATATGCTAATGAATTTTCAAAAGAATTAATAGCAGATGGTGTAGATGCAGTTATATTAACTTCTACATGAGGTACTTGTACTCGTTGCGGTGCAACGATGGTAAAAGAAATAGAAAGAGCAGGAATTCCAGTTGTACATATATGTACAGTAGTTCCTATATCTTTAACAGTTGGAGCAAACAGAATAGTTCCAGCTATAGCGATACCTCATCCTTTAGGAAATCCTGCATTAGAAGCAGCGGATGAAAAGGCACTTAGAAGAAAAATAGTTGAGAAATCTTTAAAAGCTTTAACTACAGAAGTTTCTGACCAAACTGTATTTGAAGATTAAAAATATGAAAAAACTGGATAAGTATATACTTATCCGGTTTTTTTAATTATATATTGTATACAATATATAATTAAAAAGTTTTATGTTATATAATTATTGTCCTTAACAAATGTCGAAATATATTATATAATGTTTATAGTAAGTATAATTGGTAAGATACTTATTAATAAGAAATATATAGAATTTAAATTAATTTATATAAAAAGGGTTTATTTTGAATAAATATAAGAGCCAATTGAAATAATATTTACATATAATGATAAATGTATATTCGGGCGGACCTATTTATCAAAAATTATATTTATTTTAAATTAAAAAAGGATTTTAGGAATAAATATAGAATAAATAATATTCATGAAATATTCAATTAATATTGCATGAAATAATATATTAAAATAATCATCAAATCAAATGAGGAGGTTTATTTTTATGGCAATGAAGAAAAAATTAATTTCGCTTGCATTAACTGCAACGTTACTTGGAACTATGGTAGTAGGTTGTGCTAAGCCAGCAGAAGAAAATGCTGGAGGATCAGAAGGTGCAAAAGAAATTAAGGTTGGTATGGTAACAGATACTGGTGGAGTTAATGATCAATCATTTAACCAATCTGCATGGGAAGGTCTTAAAAAAGCTGAGGCTGACTTTGGAATAAAAACTAGTTATCAAGAATCAAAGCAAGATGCAGATTATGTACCAAATATAGAAAACCTTATAGATCAGGAAAACGATTTGATTTGGGGAATTGGATTTAAGATGGCAGATGCTGTTAAGGAAGCTGCTGCAAATTACCCAGACCAAAAATTTGCTATAATAGATAACTCTTATGGAGATGAAACTCCTGAAAATGTAATAGGAGTAACTTTTAAAGAAGAGCAATGTTCTTACTTAGTTGGATTAATAGCAGGAAAAATGACTAAAACTAATAAAGTAGGATATATAGGTGGAATAGAAGTGCCAGTTATACAAAAGTTCGAATATGGATTTAGAGCTGGAGTTAAAGAAGCTAATGCAGATGCAGAAGTATTTGTTCAATATGCAAACTCATTCAGTGATCCAGCAAAAGGTAAAGCTATAGCTAAACAAATGTACTCAAATGGAGCTGACGTATTATATCACGCAGCTGGAGATACTGGAACTGGTATGATAGAAGCAGCTAAAGAAGAAGGAAAGTATGCAATTGGTGTTGATAGAGACCAAAATTCTCTAGCTCCTGAAAATGTTATAACTTCAGCAATGAAGAGAGTTGACAATGCATTATATGATGTAAGTAAAAAATTATCAGATGGAACTTTTGAAGGTGGAACAACTGTAACTTACGGATTAGCAGAAGGTGGAGTTGATATAGCACCAACTACTGATAAGCTTGTGCCAGCAGATGTATTGACATATGTTAATGAAGAAAAACAAAAGATTATTGATGGAGAAATAGTAGTTCCTTCAACTAAAGAAGAATTAGATGCTATGAAATAAAAATATTAATAAAATTAAAGCCCAGATATAATTCTGGGTTTTAATTTTTATTTATTATAAAATAATAAGAAAAATTACGTTTGAATAAATTTTGAAAATAATCAAAATTTATTGTTATATTAAAAGAAATTTAGTATAATTAAGAAGAGAAGAGTAAAAAATGATTTAAGGAGGGATAAAAGTTGGACAATACAAGAAAAAATGTAGATTTTAGTAAAAAAGTTGTACAGATGAAAGATGTAACCAAAAAATTTGGAAACTTTACAGCTAATGACAATATAAACTTAACTGTCCATAAAGGAGAAGTACATGCGCTTCTTGGAGAAAATGGCGCAGGTAAGTCTACGCTTATGAACATATTATATGGTCTTTATCAACCGACTTCAGGCGAAATATATATAAATGGAAAAAAGGTAGAAATAGACAATCCTAATATAGCCATAGAAAATGGAATAGGAATGGTGCACCAGCATTTTATGTTAATCCCCCCATTTACAGTAGCGGAAAACATTATCCTAGGAATGGAACCGACTGGTACATTGGGAAAAATCGATATGCAAAAAGCAATTAAAGATGTAAAAAAAATATCTGAACAGTATGGACTTTATGTTGATGCTATGGCAAAGGTTGAAGATATTACTGTTGGAATGCAACAAAGAGTTGAAATATTAAAAGCATTATATAGAGGAGCAGAGATTCTTATATTAGACGAACCTACTGCGGTTTTAACTCCTCAAGAAATAAAAGAATTAATAAACATTATGAGAAATTTAACGGAACAAGGAAAATCTATAATTATAATAACTCATAAACTAAAAGAAATAAAAGAAGCAGCCGATTTTTGTACTATAATAAGAAGAGGTAAATATATAGACACTGTTGATGTTGAAAAAACTACTGAAGACGATCTTGCTTCTATGATGGTTGGAAGAGAAGTGAATTTTAAAGTTGACAAGAAAGAACAAAAACTAGGAGATGTAGTTTTTAAAGTTGAAGATTTAGTTGCAAAAGACAATAGAGGTTTAGATGTTTTAAATAAGCTGTCTTTAGAAGTTAGAAGAGGAGAAATACTAGGAGTAGCTGGAATCGATGGGAATGGGCAATCAGAGCTTGTTGAAGTACTTACAGGACTTAGAAAAGCTGAAAGTGGAATCGTTTTCATAAATGGAAAAGATATAACTAATAAGACTCCAAGAGAAATGTTTGAAAACGGACTTTACAATATACCAGAGGATAGACAAAAAAGAGGTTTAGTTCTTGATTTTACGATTGCAGAAAATATGGTTCTTGAGAATTATGCAAAACCTCAGTTCTCTAAAGGGTTTAGATTGTTAGAAGACAATATAAAAAGTTTCGCTAAAGAGTTAGTAGCTAAATTCGATGTAAGACCAGCAGATGAGACATTAAAAGCAAGAGGCTTATCTGGCGGTAACCAACAAAAGATAATCATAGCTAGAGAGGTAACTAATGATCCAGATTTATTAATAGCTACTCAACCTACAAGAGGACTTGATGTTGGAGCTATAGAGTTTGTTCATAAATCATTGATAGAACAAAGAAATAAAGGAAAAGGAGTACTCTTAGTATCTTTAGAATTAGATGAGGTTATGAGTGTCTCTGATAGAATAGCTGTAATTTACGAAGGAAAGATAGTTGGTATCGTAGATTCTAAAGACGCTGATGAGAATACTCTGGGTCTTATGATGGCAGGAGGTACTGAAGATGAAGAATAAAAAAATAATTAGTGATACGCTTTTATATACACTAATATCTATATTTCTAGGATTATTAGTTGGAGCTGTTGTACTTAGTGTATCTGGATTTAGTCCTATAGCAGGATATTCAGAGATGATTAAAGGCGTATTCGGGAAACCTAAGTATTTAGCTTGGACGGTAATAAAATCAACACCTTTAATTCTTACAGGACTATCTGTGGCATTTGCATTTAGAACAGGATTATTCAATATAGGAGCTGAAGGGCAGTTTATAATTGGAGCGTTAACTGCAACTCTTGTAGGATATTTTGTTCATCTACCAGCAATTATTCATGTACCATTGACTCTTTTAAGTGGATGTTTAGCTGGAGCTATATGGGGAGGAATTGCAGGTTTATTAAAATCTAAATTTGGAGTTAATGAAGTTATATCTACTATAATGCTTAACTGGATAGGATTTTATCTTTCAAACTATTTCATAATGATGGAAGGTTTTAAGAAACCTGGTACAGAGGCATCGTTTAATATACAAGATACTGCAACTATAGATATAACATGGCTTAAATCCTTAGTTGGACCGGCTACGAAGGTTAACTGGGGAATAATATTTGCTTTAGTATTAGTAGCTATAATATCATATTTATTATATAAAACTGTTTTAGGATTTGAACTAAGAGCAGTTGGATTTAACAAATATGCAGCGGAGTATGCAGGAATAAACGTTAACAAATCTATGGTAATCTCAATGGCTATAGCAGGACTTTTAGCAGGTGCAGCAGGATCTATGCATGTTATGGGAGTATCACACAAGATAACTATACTTGCAGCTCAAGAAGGATACGGTTTTGATGGAATAGCAGTTGCATTGATAGGAAATAATACTCCTATAGGAGCTATATTTGGAGGATTTTTATTCGGAGCCCTTAAATATGGTGGTGGAAAAATGCAAAATATTGGAGCGCCAACTGAAGTTATAAATATAGTTATAGGTTCTATAATTTATTTCATTGCAGCAAGTAGAATGGTAAAAATTATAATAGATAAAATGAGGGGAGGAAAAGCTGATGTTTAGTAAAAATTTAGCTATGATACTTAGTACAACCCTTATGTATTCAACACCGCTTATATTTACTTCTTTAGGAGGAATTTTCTCTGAAAATGCCGGCGTTGTAAATATAGGGCTTGAAGGTATGATGACTATAGGGGCTTTCGCAGGAGCGGCAGCAGCTGTAATGACAGGTAATCCGTGGATAGCCTTTTTAGTCGCTGGTATAGCAGGAGGTATATTTGCACTTTTACATGCTATAGCTACAATAAAGTTTAATGCAGATCATGTAGTTTCAGGTATAGCAATAAACTTTTTAGCACCAGGTTTTGCATTGTTTTTATGTAGAAGATTATTTGATGGATCAACTATGACTCCGCCTATGAAATTAACTCAGAAAATGCCAAGACCTTTAAATGGAATATTCCCAAAAGAAAGCTTTATGGATATAGTATTTAACACTTATGCTACAGTATATATAGCATTTGCTTTAGTTTTACTTACTTGGTTTATACTGTATAAAACTAAGCTTGGTCTTAGAATAAGAGCAGTTGGAGAACATCCAAAAGCAGCTGATACATTAGGAATAAATGTATATAAAATGAAATATTTATGTGTAATTTTATCTGGTGTTCTTGCAGGTTTTGGTGGAGCATCAATGAGTTTAGCTATAGTTTCAACATTTAGACCTACATTAATATCAGGTCAAGGTTATATAGCGCTTGCAGCTGTTATATTCGGTAAGTGGAAACCACAAGGAGCTATGCTTGCATCGTTATTATTTGGTGCATCAACAGGACTGGTTGTATTCTTAGGAAATCCAAGTGTAGGATTTACTGTATCAGAAAACTTACTATCAATGGTACCTTATTTAATAACTTTAATTGTATTAGTACTATTTGTTGGAAAAGGAAATGGACCAGCAGCTAATGGACAAATATATGAAAAAGGTGAAAGATAATAACATATATAAAAAAAAGGCGATTTTATCGCCTTTTTTTATATTGAAAACAATATAAAGAGGTGAATTATGAAGTTTTTAGATAAACCTTTTATACCACAAGAAAAAGTGGGCCATATAATAATAGATAATAGAATACCTAAAGATATAGAATATGAATTAAAAAATAGAAATATAGAAATAATAAAGACATATGGATGTGAAGAATTATATGAAGCAGTTAAATATCATGCAGATATGCAAGTGTGTTATTTAGGCAAAGGTTATATAGTAGTAGCTCCGAATTTATATAAACAATATAAAGATATATTAACTGAATATGAATTTAATATAATCAAAGGAACAAATTATATTAAAAATAAATATCCTTATAATATAAGTTATAATGTAGCGTTATTTGGAGAGTATGCTATACACAATTTTGAATATACAGATGAAAATATTATCCGATATATAGATGATAACAATATCAAAAAAATAAATGTAAAGCAGGGATACTGCAAATGCTGTATATGTATTGTAGATGAAAACTCAATAATAACATCTGACACAGGCATATATAAAGAAGTTTCAAAATATAATGAAATAGATTGCTTATTAATACAAACAGGAAGCATAGATTTGTTTGATATGAATTATGGTTTTATTGGAGGTGTTAGTGGTCTGATAGATTGTGATAAATTAGCTTTTTTAGGCGATATAAAAAAACATCCAGATTACAATAAAATAAAAGAATTTGTGAATAAACGAGGGAAAAACATAATATCTTTAGGAAAGAATAAATTGATGGACTTAGGTTCTATAATTCCTGTTATGACTAGAAAGGAGTGACTTTGATGGAACACATATATTTGGGTATAAGTAATGATTATAAGGATTTGGCAAATGTGATAAAATTGAATAAAAATATAAACCAACTAGACGGATTAATAGAAATAGATATACCTGTGTATCAAGATAAACAGAAAACAAAACTATTGATATGCTCGCAATTAACTAACTTTATGATAAATACAGTTAAAAATAAAATTTTAAAAGAAGTCGTAAATAGAAGCTATAGCAATACATATTTATCTGAAGTAGATGATATATATAAATGCTCCTTAGATTTGTTTAACAATAGAGAAGAGGAAATAAAACAGATTTTATTTGATAGAATGTATACTTACCTTTCTGATAATGATTATTTAAATATAAATGGATTTATAAAGTTTAGATTGAGAGATTTTATGGATTATATAATAGAATTAAAGGATAGAGGTTTTGAAGAATATTTAATTGAAAAAGATTATAATGAATTCATAAATTTATTGAGATATTTTGTTGATGTACAAGAAGAAAAAATAGATATTTTAAAATTGTATATAGAAAAAGATGGTACTTTTAAATTGCATGATCAGTATGATGGAAACTTAGAAGACAACTATATCAAAGATATATTTAATATAGCATTAAAAGAAAACATGAATGACGAAGATTTTTTAATAAGTTCACTAATAACATTATGTCCAAAACAAATATATATTCAAGATAACTTAGAAAACAATGTATCTAAGGAGATAATAGAAACTATAAATGCTATATTTGAGGGCAGAGTTACGATTGGATATAGAGCTTAATGCTCTATTTTTTTTTGTCTTTAATTGACATTCTAGGTTTATGAATATAAACTAATCATAGAGTTTACTGGTGAAAAACTGTTATAATATTAACACATATTAAAGAGCTAAATTTGCAATTATTTTGAGTAACGGAGTCCGGAGGACTCGTTGGCGACATGAGCCATGCGTTAGCATGAAGTGAATTTTCATAAAAAAATTTTGGAGATGATTTAATGAATGATATATTAAATTTTTCAAATGTGAACTGTAAGAACTGTTACAAGTGCATAAGGGAATGTCCAGTTAAAGCTATAAAAATAGAAAATGATAAGGCATATATTGTAGAGGAATTATGCATTGGATGCGGAAAATGTTTCAAAGCATGTCCTCAGGACTCGAAAAAAATGATGTCTGATTTAGGTCAAGTAAAAGAGTACATAAAACTGGGATACAAAGTTGTAGCAAGCATAGCACCTTCTTTAGTTGCAGATTTGGAAAATATGAATTATAAAAAATTTGTAGGAGCTCTCAAAAAAATAGGATTTTATAAAATAGAAGAAACTATAGTCGGGGCAAAGGGTATCAATGAAGAGTATGAAAAATATATAAAAAATAATAAACAAAAACTATATATATCATCTTGTTGCCCTACCACTAACTATTTAATAACTAAGTATCATGAAAAAGTAATTAAATACTTAATGCCTATAAATTCTCCTATGATAGCTCATGGTAAATATTTAAAAAAAATCTATGGAGAAGATATAAAGGTAGTTTTCATAGGGCCGTGTATATCTAAGAAATATGAATCTTTAGATGATGAGAGTTTTGGAGTAATAGACAAGGTTATAAGTATACAAGAATGTATAAGTTTAATAAACAATATCGATATAGAAAGTGTAGAGGAAAATGAATTTGATAATAAACCTTTAGGTGATATATCGTTGTTTCCTGTTGAAGAAGGAATGAATTTTGATATGGGAAGTATAACTAAAATACAGGTTTCTGGTATGGATAATGTTAAAAATTTAATTAAAAGTATAGAAAATAATGAACTAAGTAATATGTTTATAGAACTTAATGCATGTATAGGATCATGTGTAGGTGGAATAGGATTTAAGCATGATAGAGGTATTCATTATAGAAAAAATAAGGTAAAACAATATACTTTAAATAGAAATTTAGATAAAGAATATTTGGATGACATAAGAAATGTGTTTAAGAATTTAAATTTAGAAAAAAAATTCAAGCATTATGGTGTTAAATTTGATACTCCAACTGAATATGAAATAAGAGAAATACTGGTTTCTATAGGTAAAAAGACAGTTAAAGATGAATTAAACTGCGGAGCGTGCGGATATGATACTTGTAAAGATAAGGCTGTAGCTGTTTATAGAAACTTGGCTCAAAGACATATGTGTATGGGATATATGAAGGATAGAGTGGAAGCTGTAAGCAATGTCATATTTGAGGCTACTCCAAATTATATAGTAATAGTAGGTCATGACTTTAGAATAATAGATATAAATAATACTATGGCAAATGTTATAAAAAAAACGAGAGAAGAATTAATAGGAGAATATATAGGGGATTATATAGATAGTAAGCACTTTATAGATGTTTTATACAATAAAGATGATATTATATCTAAAAAAGTAAAATGGAAAGAGTACAATAAGGATGTGAGCGCTAGTATAATTTCGTTAAACGAACATAGAGCTTTACTTGGAATATACATAGATATAACAAAAGAAGAGAATCAGAGAAAAACAATAAAAGATGTTAAGTTAAATACTATAAATACAGCTCAGGATGTGATTAATAAGCAAATGAGAGTAGCTCAAGAAATAGCATCTTTGCTTGGAGAAACTACCGCAGAAACAAAGGTTATATTGACCCAATTAAAAGAACTTGCTATGAAGGGGGAGGAAGAAGATTAAACAATATTTCGTAGATATAGAATATTTAAGCTTGAATAAAGATAAAGAAGAGCTATGTGGTGATAAGGTAGAAATAGAAAAATTTGAAAAAGGATGTATAGCTGTATTGTCAGACGGGTTAGGTTCTGGAGTAAAAGCCAATATATTGGCTACCCTTACATCTAAAATAGCTGTAACTATGATAAAAAATGGGCTTAGCATAGAAGAAGTTGTGGATACAATAATTAATACATTGCCGACTTGTAAGGTAAGACAGCTGGCTTATTCTACTTTTACGATAATATATATATCGAATATAGGTGAATGCTATATAGCTAGATTTGATAATCCAGAGGTACTTATTAAAAGAAATGGAAATATAGATATAATTGAAGGTAAAGAGGTTATAATATCAGATAGAAAAGTTATGGAGTCGAAATTCAACTTAAAAAAAGGCGATGTAATAGTTTCCTTTAGTGATGGAGTCCTAAATGCTGGAAGTGGCAAAATTTTAAATCTAGGATGGGATTTGAAAAGCGTGTCTGAATACATCAAAATGATTCCATCTAACATATCTTCTTTGAGTTTGATTAAAAAAATAATTGGAATATGTGACGATTTATATCTTCAAAAACCGGGAGATGATACGACTGTACTTTCTATAAAAATAATGGAAAATAAATATGTAACCTTGTTTACAGGACCACCAATAGATCCTCAAGATGATAAAATAATAGTTCAAAGAATTGCTAGAAGTAAAGGTAAAAAAATAGTTTGTGGCGGAAGTGCGGCTAAGATAGTTGCAAGAGAGTTAGATACTGGTTTTGAAATGGATATGAAAAATATAAAAGGAGACATACCTCCTATTGGATATATAAAAAATATTGATTTAGTTACTGAAGGTGTGTTAACCTTAAAAAAGGTACTTGAAGTACTTGATGATTATAAGGTCAATAAATGTCATATAGATGATATATTTAAAGAGGATAAAGACCAAAATGCAGCGTATAAAATACTCAAAATATTGATCGATGAATGCACTAATATTGATTTTTTACTTGGAAGAAGTGTCAATTCGGCTTATCAAAACTTTGGTTTTCCTGAAGATTTGGCAGCTAAAATTCAAATTGTAGAAAAAATAAAAGATAAATTAATGGAACTAGGGAAAGTAGTTAATGTGACTTATTACTAAGGAGGAAACAAATGACAATTATGATGAAAATATTATTTCTAGGATCTATAGGAGCTGTTATCGGTTGGGTTACAAATATACTTGCTATAAAGTTGATATTTAGGCCTATAAGACCTATAAATATACCTGTTGTAAACTTCAAAATAGAGGGTCTTATACCAAAAAGAAGAAAAGAAATAGCAAAATCGATAGGTGATGTAGTTGAACAAGAACTTATATCTGTAGAAGATATAATAAATAATATGATAAAAGAAGAAGATAAAGATAACCTTATGAAAGCTGTACAACTCAAGGTTGATGAGATTATAGAACAAAAGCTTCCTCCTTTTATACCTGTGTCATTTAAGGGTATGATAAAAGAATATTTGGACAAAATAATTCAAGAAGAAATAGGACAGGTAATAGGGGATTTAAGTGGATACTTAGTTCATAAATCAGCAAAAAGAATAAAAATAGGAAATATGGTAGAAGATAAAATAAATGAATTTGATTTAGAGAAATTAGAAGAAATAATTATAAATATAGCAAAAAAAGAATTGAAGCATATAGAGGTGTTAGGGCTCGTATTAGGTTTCTTTATAGGTATATTACAGGGTATAATTGTAATTAATTTTTAAAAAAATATTGACAATTTAGTTTATGAGATATATAATCATATAAAATCAAATTAATGATAAAACGATGAATAAGGAAAAGTAAATTATACCCAATTTAAAGAGAAGAAGTGTCACCGGCTGAGAGCACTTCTAAATATGGATAATTGAAAACTACCTTAGAGTTGAATTGATTAATCTTTAGATGAAAAATTCAGGTTGATTACCTTATAATCTTCAAGAGGGCTTTTGCCAACTTGGGTGGAACCGCGAGATTATACTCGTCCCAGATTTTATGGGACGAGTTTTTTTATTTATAAAAAAGTATATAATTTTTAATATTTAAAAATTAAAACAACTAATAAATATAGGAGGGTGAAAATAATGGCTAAAATAAAGATTACTTTAAAAGATGGATCAATAAAAGAATTTGATAAAGGCATATCTATATTAGATATTGCTAAATCTATAAGTGAAGGACTTGCAAGAAGTATAGTTGCAGGAGAAGTAAATGGAAATACTGTTGGAGTTAACTATGAATTAGAGGAAGATGCAGAAATTAACTTATTAAAATTTGATGATGCTGAAGGTAAAGAAGTATTCAGACATACAAGTGCTCATATATTAGCTCAAGCTATAAAAAGATTGTACCCTGAGGCGAAACTTGCTATAGGACCAGCGATAGACAATGGATTCTATTATGACTTAGATTTAGAACAAAGATTAACTGCTGAGCATTTAGAAAAACTACAAGCGGAAATGAAAAAAATAGTTAAAGAAGATTTGGCTATAGAAGGATTTGAACTTTCAAAAGAAGAAGCAATAAAATTAATGAAGGAAAAAAATGAAGAGTACAAAGTTGAATTAATAGAAGATCTTCCTGAAGGGGAAGTGTTATCTTTTTATAAACAAGGAGATTTTGTAGACTTATGTAGAGGACCACATCTTCCGACTACTAAAAAAGTTAAATCTATAAAATTATTAAGCGTAGCTGGTGCTTACTGGCGTGGAGATGAAAAAAATAAAATGCTTCAAAGAATATATGGAACTTCATTTGAAAAGAATAAAGATCTAGAAGCATATTTAACAATGCTTGAAGAAGCTAAAAAAAGAGATCATAGAAAATTAGGTAAAGAATTAGGACTATTCGTAATGCCGGATGAAGGACCAGGATTTCCATTATTCTTACCAAGAGGAATGGAGCTTAAAAATAAATTATTAGAATACTGGAGAGAAATTCATAGAAAAGATGGATATGTTGAAATAGAAACTCCTATTATATTAAACAGAGCTTTATGGGAGACTTCAGGACATTGGTACCACTATAAAGAGAATATGTACACAGTTCAAATTGATGAATCGGATTTTGCTATAAAACCTATGAACTGTCCGGGTGGAATGCTTGCATATAAAACTCAAATGCATTCATATAAGGATTTTCCAATGCGTGTTGGAGAACTGGGAAGAGTTCATAGACACGAATTATCTGGAGCACTACATGGACTTATGAGAGTTAGAGCATTTACTCAAGATGATGCACATATATTTATGTTACCAGAGCAAATAAAAGATGAAATAAAGGGTGTTGCCAATCTAATAGATGAGATATACAAGACTTTTGGATTCAAATACCATGTAGAATTATCTACAAAACCAGAAGATTCTATTGGGACTAATGAAGAATGGGAAATAGCTGAAAATGGATTAAGAGAAGCTTTAGAAGAATTAGGATTAGATTACAAATTAAATGAAGGTGATGGAGCATTCTACGGACCTAAGATTGACTTCCACTTACAAGATTGTATAGGAAGAACATGGCAATGTGGAACTATACAACTAGATATGCAATTACCTCAAAGATTTGACTTAACTTATATAGGAAAAGATGGTGAAAAGCATAGACCTATTATGATACACAGAGTTGCGTTTGGAAGTATAGAAAGATTCATAGGAATATTAATAGAACACTATGCAGGTAAGTTCCCATTATGGTTAGCTCCTGTTCAAGTTAAGATTCTTCCTATATCTGAAAAATATATAGACTATGCAAATGAAGTGAAGAAAACTTTATTTGATAGAGGAATTAGAGTTGAAATAGATAATAGAGCAGAAAAAATAGGATACAAAATTAGAGAAGCACAACTTGAGAAGGTTCCTTATATGTTAGTAGTTGGAGAAAAGGAGCAAGAAAATAATGAGATATCTGTTCGTTCAAGAGATAAAGGAGAAATAGGATCTATATCTGTTGATGAATTTATAGAGAGTATATTAAAAGAGCAAAAAGAAAAAATTAATAGTTTATAAAAAAATGCCGACTCGTGAGAGTTGGCTTTTTTATAAACTATTAACTTTTTGATATATAATTTAAAATATTTAAAGTTCAGTAGCAGATTCATTGGATTCTATGGAAGTATATTAGGATATAATAAAAAAAGCCTATACATTATGTATAGACTCTTTTTATTATGTCTTTTAGTTCGTCGTGAGTTAAAGTTTCATTTTCGTAAAGATGATTAGATACTAGGTGAAGTTCTTCTGAATGTTTTTTTAGTATGCTTAGTGTTTGATCATAACATTCCTTAATTATAGAATTAGATTCATTTTGGATCTTATTTATCATTAAGTTTTTGTGGTTTCCTTCAATTGTAGTAGAACCTAATGAACTCATACCATATTCGCAAATCATTTGATTTGTAATAGAACTTACCTTTTTCAAATCATCTTTAGCTCCAGTTGATGTATGGCTAAATATTAATTCTTCAGAAGCTTTTCCAGCTAATAGAATTTTAATTTTGTTTAGAAGCTCTTCTTTTGTGTGTATAAATCTATCTTCGTCTGGAAGCTGAAGTACATAACCTAAAGCCTGACCCCTCGGAACGATGGATACTTTTTGAATAGGATTTGTTCCAATTAGGTTGCTTATAAGAGCATGACCAGCTTCGTGATAAGATACTATTTTCTTTTCTCTTTCTACTAATTTACTGTTCTTACTTTCAAGCCCTGCAAGAATTCTTTCAATAGCATTATCAAAGTGTTGTTTATTTATAGTAGATTTGTTTTCTCTTACAGCCATTATAGCAGCTTCATTTGCTATGTTGGATAAGTGAGCACCACTAAGGCCATGTGTTTTTTTTGCTAGTTCTTCAAGGTTTACTGATTCTTCTAAAGGTTTATTTTTTGTATGAACTTTTAGAATTTGATGTCTTGTATGACAATTTGGATTTCCTATATATATATGTCTGTCGAATCTTCCAGGTCTGAGTAAAGCTTCGTCTAATAGATCTAATCTGTTTGTTGCACCGATAATTATAACGTTTGAGTCTTTGTTAAATCCATCCATTTCAACTAGAAGTTGATTTAACGTTTGATCTTTTTCGTTATTACTCTCTAGATGTCTTTTTGCTCCTATAGCATCTATTTCATCTATAAATATGATGCTTGGAGATTCCTTTCTAGCTTTTTCAAATAAAGTTCTTACTCTTTTTGCACCAACACCTACGTATTTTTCTACGAATTCTGAGCCGGTTGTATTAAAAAAAGCTGAATTGGTTTCACCGGCAACAGATGCAGCAAGTAATGTTTTTCCTGTTCCCGGAGGTCCGTTGAATAAAACACCTTTTGGAATAGTAGCACCCATTTTTTTGTACTTTTCTGGGTTTTTTATAAAATCTACTAATTCAAATAACTCTTCTTTTACTTCCTCAAGACCAGCTACATCTTTAAAAGTAGTTTTTGGTTTTGAAAAACTTCCATCGTCTTTGCCAGAATCTTTCTCCATCTTACTGTGATTAAAAGTGAATACTGGCATGTTAAATTTTTTAAATATTTCTTTAATCATACTCATAATGTAACACCTCTAAATGTTAGGTTATTTTGTAGTTATTTTTAGTTTCTCCTAAAAGTGTAAGATTATTATTTGTTAATTTTACCATTAGAAAATATAAACCGAAATTTATACGAAACTTGAATTATCTTCATAATATATTATTGATATTTAAGTTTCATAATATACAATATATATGATCAAAAATTTTTAAAAAAATATTGACATATTAAATTAAAAATGATAACATAGTTTATGTTAATGAAGTAGAAGTTATCCACTTCTCACCTTGCTCTTATGGTTGTAGGGTTAATAACTAGATGTTTAATCTTGGTTATGTTGAGTATATACGGATGGCTTATGCTACCCGTTTTTTTTGATTTTAATATAATATAGATAAAATTTTATTTAATATAAATTTTATTATTTTAATATTATTTGGAGGTGTCTAATTATTAAAGAGCTACCAATTAATGAAGAGATAAGAGATAAAGAAGTAAGACTTCTATCTCAAACAGGCGAGCAATTAGGGATTATTTCAGCTAGAGAAGCACAAATAATGGCTAATGAACAAAATGTAGATTTGGTTAAAATATCACCAAATGCAAAACCGCCAGTGTGCAAAATCATGGATTATGGTAAGTTTAAATACGAACAATCTAGAAAAGAAAAAGAATCGAAGAAAAAACAAAAAACAGTAAGTCTTAAAGAAGTAAGACTAAGACCATCAATAGAAGAAAATGACTTGAACACTAAAGCTAAGCAAGCTATTAAGTTTTTAACAAAAGGTGATAAGGTTAAAGTTGAACTTAGATTTAGAGGAAGAGAACTTGGCCATAAAGATGCAGGTTTAGTAGTTGTTAAGAAATTTTTGGATATTGTTAAAGAAGTTGGAACGCCAACAAGACACCCTAAATTTGAAGGGAATAAATTGGTTGTAACATTAGATCCTAAAAAATAATTATACTTTGAGAGGAGGAAATTAGCATGCCAAAAATGAAAACTCACAGAGGAGCAGCTAAGAGATTCAAAGCTACAGGAACAGGTAAATTAAAGAGAGCTAAAGCTTACAAGAGTCATATACTAACTAAAAAGAGTGCTAAGACTAAGATGAACCTTAGAAAATCAGGAATAGTAAGCGTTGGGGATCAAAAGAGAATATCAAGATTATTACCATACTTATAAAATAAATATTTAAACAAAGGAGGTCGCAAAAAATGGCAAGAGTAAAAAAGGCAATGAACGCGCGTAAAAAACATAAGAAAATATTAAAACTTGCAAAAGGATTCAGAGGATCTAGAAGTAGATTATTTAGACCGGCTAATGCATTTGTAATGAAAGCATTAAAGCATGCTTATGTAGGAAGAAAGCTTAAGAAAAGAGATTTCAGAAAGCTTTGGATTCAAAGAATAAATGCAGGAACTAGAATGCACGGATTATCTTACTCTAAATTCATAAACGGATTAAAGTTAGCTAATATCAACATAAACAGAAAAATGTTATCTGAAATGGCTATAAACGATGCAGAAGGATTCAAGCAATTAGTTGAAACTGCTAAGCAAAACTTAAAATAATAAAAAAATCCTTAGATTTTATCTAAGGATTTTGTTATGCACAGATTGGAAGTTATATAACTTCCAATCTGTGCATAACATTGCTGAGAGAAGTGAACTATTAACTGTTTCTAAGCAACAAAGTCGTAAGACTTGTTGGTGCCATGAGCCATGCCTTAGCATGAAACGAATTTTTTGATTGTATTAGAAATATTATTAGATTTCATTATTGAGGACATTACTGCAACTCCATTTGAACCACATTCATATACAGTTTTTATATTATTTTCATTTATTCCACCTATACAGATTATAGGAATTTGAACATACTGTTTTATTTTTTTTATAAATTCTATGCCCTGAGGTTTAAGTCCTCTTTTGCAATCGGTTGGGAATATGTGTCCAGCTATTATGTAATCAGCTCCTAGGTTTTGAGCTTGTATTGCTTCTTCTACACTATGTATAGAAATTCCTATTATTCCATCAAAAGTAGGAAGTTTATTTTGTATACTACTGAATCCTATATGAAAGCCATGACACTTCAAATCTCTAGCGACATCTAAATTACCATTTATTATAAGTGGAACATTCTTTTTATCTGTTATTACTTTTATTTTTTTAGCCATTTCATAAAGAGTATCATAATCTAGGTCTTTTTCTCTAAGTATTATAGCATCAATTCCTGCATTTGCAGACTCTTCAACTACTCTTAATATATTACCATCAGGTATTAATTTTCTATTGGTTACAAGATGTAACATGTTCGTTATCTTCCCTTAAGATATTAATATCTTCTCCAGCCAGTATTTTGTTCATATTTCTCATCGAGCACATTTTCCCACACATTGTACAACTATCTTCGTGTTGAGGCGTAGATTCTTCTCTAAATTTTCTAGCTTTATCTTCATCTATACAAAGGTCAAACATCTTTTCCCAATCTAAGTTTCGTCTAGCTTCGCTCATTTGATAATCCCAATCTTTAGCACCTTTAATACCTTTTGCTATATCTGCTGAATGTGCTGCAATTTTTGTTGCGATTATACCTTCTTTCATATCATCTAGGGTAGGTAGTCTTAAGTGTTCTGCTGGTGTTACATAACATAAAAAGTCAGCACCACAACTTGCAGCTATAGCTCCTCCGATAGCACTTGTTATGTGGTCATATCCAGGTGCTATATCAGTTACAATAGGGCCTAGAACATAGAAAGGAGCACCGTGAGATAGTTTTTTCTGAAGAATCATATTAGCTTTTATATCATTAATAGGCATATGGCCAGGACCTTCAATTATAACTTGAACATTTCTTTCCCATGCTCTTTTTGTAAGTTCGCCTAAAACAATAAGCTCTTCGATTTGAGATGCATCAGTAGAATCATTGATAGAACCAGGACGGCAAGCATCACCAAGGCTTAAAGTAACATCATGTTTTTCACAAATATCTAAAAGTTTATCATAGTATTCGTAAAATGGGTTTTCTTTATTGTTAAGCTCCATCCATGCAAATAATAAAGAACCACCTCTTGAAACTATATTAGTAAGGCGTTTGTTTTTTTTGAAAGTATCGCAAGTTACTTTAGTAAGACCAGCATGAATGGTTACAAAATCAACACCGTCTTTTGCGTGTTTTTCAACAACATCTAAAAACTCTTCAGCTGTTATATCCTTAAGTTCTCTATCGTAAAAACCAACAGCATCATACATTGGAACCGTTCCTATCATCGCAGGTGATATTTCAACAACTTTTTTTCTGAATTCTTCTGTTTTACCAAAAGAACTAAGATCCATTATAGCTTCAGCTTTAAGATCAATTGCCTTTTTTACTTTCTCTATTTCAGGTTCTATACTTGGACAGTCCTTTGATATACCTAAATTCACATTGATTTTAGTTCTAAGACCTTTGCCTACACCTTCAGGACTTAAAGATTTATGGTTTTTATTAGCTGGAATTACAATTTTACCATCAGCCATTAAATCTCTAAGTAAATTTACATCCATATTTTCTTTCTCAGAAACTATCTTCATTTCTTTAGTTATAATTCCTTTTCTAGCAGCATCCATTTGAGTTGTATAATTCATATTAAAAACCTCCCATAATTTTATATGTGTACCCAATCTTTAAAAATAGGTTGATAACCTTTGTTAACAAGTGAATTTGCGATTTCTGAAACACTTCTTGTATCTGATATTTCGAATTGGCTAGAACTTTTATTAGACTGAGAATGTCCGCCAACCTCGGTACAAACTCCTGCTGACATTTTAGTAACTCCAAGAGGAATAAGATTTTCTCTAAAATCTTTATTTTCTCTAGTTGAAATATTTATACCAGCATAAGGCATGAATAACTTAAGAGCTAACATTATTTGAACTAAATTTTTATCATTTACATCATGTATATCTATAGGACTTCCTATGTAGGGTCTTATTCTAGGAAGGGAGAAACTAATTGATACATCTAAATATTTACTTTGAAGATAATATCCATGAAGACCAGTAAAAAAGGATTCTATTCTAAAATCATCAAGACCAAGTAGGCAACCTATACCTACAGATCTCATTTGAGATTTACATCCTCGCTCTGGGGCATCAAGTCTAAATCTGTAGTTTTTCTTAGGACCTGATATATGAACTCTGTCGTAAATATCTTCATTATATACTTCTTGATATATAGTAAGGGAATCTACACCTGAAGATATCAATTCTTTATATTCATCTTCCTCAAGAGGATAAATCTCAATGCATATAGAATCAAAATACTTTTTAAGACCTTGAACGCAATCTTTTATATATGAAACAGGAGTTTTTGATTTAGATTCTCCAGTTAAAATTAATATATGTTTAAGACCAGTTTTAGAAATATTTTTAGCCTCTATTTCAACTTCCTCAAGAGTTAATTGTTTTCTGTTTATGTCATTTTCAACATTGAAGCTACAGTATGCACATTTATTGGAACAATGATTAGCTAAATACATAGGTGTATATAAAATTATAGATTTTCCGAAATGTTGTAGTGATAATTTATTTGATTTAACAGCCATTTGCTCTAGATGTTTTTCGGCAGTAGGAGATAGTAGTCTCAAAAAATCAAATTTATCTAACCTGTTCTTATTTAATGTATTCAATATATCTTCATCAGTTATATTTCGAAAAAAGCTTTTAAAGTCAAAATCCTTGTATTTTAAGTATTCATCATAAAAACTCATTACTACTCATCTCCTTGTAAAAAGCCTGTAAGAGGAGATGAGGCGCTAGCTATTTTCTTGACTGATCCTAGTTTGGCAAGATATGCTTTTCTTCCGGCAATTACAGCATTGCGAAAAGCATCTCCCATCATAACAGGATCGTTTGATGATGCTATAGCTGTATTTACAAGAACTGCATCTGCACCCATTTCCATTGCTTGTGCTGCTTGAGAGGGTTTTCCGATACCTGCATCTACAACTATAGGTATATCAATTTCATCTATTAAAATTTGTATCATTTCTTCAGTTCTAATACCTCTATTAGTTCCGATAGGAGAACCAAGTGGCATTATGGCACTTGCACCGGCATCGACCATTCGTTTAGCATCCATTAAATCTGGATTCATATAAGGAAGAACTATAAATCCTTCTTTTGCTAATATATCGATAGCTTTAATAGTTTCGTAATTATCTGGAAGAAGATATTTATTATCAGAAATAGCTTCGATTTTTATCCAATTACCACATCCAGCAGCCTTTGCAAGTCTTGCTATTCTAACTGCTTCTTCAGCGTTTCTAGCGCCAGAAGTATTAGGAAGTAAAATGCAACTTTTATCTATGTAATTTAATATATTTTCTTTTGGAGAAGTTAAATTAACTCTTCTTAAAGCCATTGTTATAACTTGAGAATTAGAAGAAGTTATAACTTTAGGCAATATATCGTTTGAAGAATATTTACCTGTTCCTATAAATAATCTGCTATCTAACTCAGTTTCGCCTATTTTTAATTTATCCACAATAAATCCCCCTTAAGTTTCTTGTTCACCTAGAATAAGTCTTAAAACCATATTAGCTTGATGGTTAGCAGCAATTCCAACTCTTGGAGCCATAAGTCCGCATCCTGGTTTTGACTCGGATGTATTATCGCCAACAATATATAAGTTATCTTTTATCTTTTTAGTTATTATTGAATTTGATGAAAAGTATCCTGCTAATCCAGATGCTGCTACTACCTTCTTCTCTGGCATTTCAGATAGAATAGTATTAACTAAAATGGCTTTTGACTTAGGATTATCAAATGCTTCTACTATAATTTCAGCATCTTCAAATATATCTTTTATATTGTTTTTATCTACAAATATATTTTCTGTATAAACATCTACAAACGGATTACACTGATAAATGATATCTTTAATAGCATCTGTTTTGTTCATTCCAATATGTTTAACAAAATATTGTTGCCTGTTTAGATTGCTAGGTTCCACTACGTCAAAATCAAATAAAAGCAACTTTCCAATACCTATTCTAGCTAGGGATACAGCTATATTAGATCCAAGTCCGCCAAGACCAGCAATTGCTACTTTTGATTTTTTGATTTTTTTATGAATATTAGGCGTATGTCTTGATACTAAAAGCTGTTCTAACTCTTCTTCAGAAGGTTGCTCTCCTCTTTTTATAAGTGTGATGATATCGCATTCCTTAAGCTTTGTATCTTTATGTATTATAAATCCATTTAGTATAATTACATCAGCATCTTTTTTTATGAAATCTCTTATTTTATAAGCTGTGGTATTGGACTCTATATCGTATTTTTTCTGATTCGCATATATTTTCAATGTTAGCCACCTCCTACAAAATTGATTATTTCAACCTTGTCATCTTGATTGAGATTTGTACTAACATACTGATCTTTAGGTATTATATTTAAATTGACTTCAACTACAATGGTTTGTGGATTTAAATTGAGTTGTAGTATAAGTTCTTTAATAGTCATATCTTGGTTGAAAGACATTTTCTCTCCGTTAACAATCATATTGACTCCTCCTTTTGAAAAAATAAAAAAGGTGCAAACCCATAAAAAGGATTTGCACCTATATATTTACATACACAAATATATACACATACACTTCCCTACGCTGGCATTATCCAGATCAGGTTAAGGGTTAAAGACTTATGGGTCTTAATCTCAGCTGGCCTACCAGCACCCCTAGCGAAAATTATTTAATTTAGGTTCATAATAACACATTAACAAATATTGTTCAACAATATAATTCAAAAAGTTTAAGATTGGCAATCAAAGTATAAAATTACCATATAAGGTGAATAATATAAAAAAATAGGTTGGAGGAGGGTTTATATGAGAATTCCAAAGCATATAGGGGTAATACCTGATGGTAATAGACGATGGGCTGAAAATAACGGTATGAGTAAAGAAATGGGATATGATGAGGGTTTAAATCCTGGTCTTGAATTATTTAGAACTTGTAAAAAAATGGGCATAGAAGAGATAACATACTATGGGTTCACGGTGGATAATACAAAAAGACCATCTATTCAAACTAAGGCATTTACTAAAGCTTGCATAGATGCAGTGAAGATGCTTGAAAATGAAGATGCTTCTTTACTGGTTGTAGGAAATCATAAATCACCTATGTTTCCCGAGGAGTTAAAAGAATATACTACAAGAAAAGATTTTGGAAAAGCAGATATGAAGGTGAATTTCCTGGTGAATTATGGGTGGAATTGGGATCTTGGAAATTTGAAATTTGATGAGACTACTACTAACAGGAATAAAATAATAGAAAATATAAATTCAAAAGATATATCAAGACTAGATCTCATAATAAGATGGGGAGGGAGAAGAAGACTTAGTGGATTCTTACCGGTTCAATCTATATATGCAGATTTTTATGTGGTGGATGATTATTGGCCTGATTTTAAAGCAGGACATATACATGAAGCTTTGAATTGGTATGAAACTCAAGATGTAACTCTTGGAGGATGAAAAAATGGTGTACAACTAAGTTGTACACCATTTTTATTTTTGGTTCGAATGATAGCGAAATTTTTATTAGTGGATCACACTTTAATTAGAATTTGATTTAAAATTAAACTTTTGTAGATATAAAATATAATAAAATCAGAATATAATAAAAAATACAAATATTCTTAATAAACATCACTGTGTGTATTTATATGTATTTTTTTGATATAATATGTAAGAGTGTTAGAATTTTATAAAATAGATGGATGAAATTTAGTACAATACAATCTTACGGAGGTACTATAAATGAGTTTTAAATTACCTAAATACAGAGAACCAAATTTTGAACAAGAATTTTTAAAAAGTGCACCAAATGTAACAACTATAGAAGTTGCTAAAGACGGTGTTGCTCCAGATAATTATCATGGAAGCACAATATATCCTGAATACTTAAAGGTTGAAGGAAAATGGGTTTTAGCTAAAGAAAGTAGAATGGACTGTGTAATGACAGTAACTGAGGATAATGATGTTGCAGTAAAAGAGTTTAGAAACTTACACGTTGGAGACAAGGTTATAGTTGGAAGAACTGAAGATGCTAGCGAAGGAATTTATGTATATACTGAAGGCTTTAAGTCTGATGAGGAAGAAGATGAAGAGACTTTTGCATTTAGAAGCGGAAGATCTAGAGAAACTGCATATTCTAAGGATTATGATGATTTATATGAAGCACTTAGATATGAAAAAGAAAATGGATATATAGTTTGGGTATTAGGACCAGCTGCAGTATTTGATAAAGATTCAAGAGAAGCTATGCAAGCTTTAATAGAAAATGGATATGCTCATGCATTCTTGGGCGGAAACGCAGTAGCTACACATGATTTAGAAGCTGCTACAATAGGAACTGCTCTAGGTCAAGATATATACACTCAAAAATCTATGAAGGATGGACATTATAACCACTTAGATTTATTAAATAAGGCTAGAAGAGCTGGATCTATAGAAAAGCTTATAGAAGAAGAAAATATAGACAATGGACTTATATACGCTTGCGTTAAAAACAATGTACCGATAGTACTTGGAGGATCAATAAGAGATGATGGACCCCTTCCTATAGTTATAGGGGATGTATATGAAGCTCAAAATGAAATGAGAAAGCATACTAGAAAAGCTACAACTGTTATATGCCTTGCAACTCAACTACATTCAATAGCTACAGGAAATATGACTCCATCTTATACAGTTGTAAATGGAGAAGTAAGACCTGTATACATATACAGTGTTGATGTTTCTGAATTTGCAGTTAACAAGCTAAGAGATAGAGGGACTTTAGAAGTTAGTACGATAGTTACTAATGTTCAGGATTTCTTAGTTAACTTGAAAAATAATTTAACTAAATAAATATATTAAAAACCGATAGTTTGATAACTATCGGTTTTTCTTTTGGAAATGATAATTAAATGGTGGAAAATGATAAATGGCATTTCTCAATAATGAAAAAATAGTTAAAAAATTTAAGTTATACTAAAAAAGTGTTTTTAAAATATAAAAATAGTGTTATAATTTAATCAAGATATATTGTGAAATTTTGTATATATCAGAAGCTTATTGTTTTCGAAAATATAGAAAATGGAGGAAATGACATGTTATACCTTAATGAACAGGATATAAAAGAAGCTGTTTCACTTGATGAGATAATGGATGCTATAGAAAAAGCTTTTCATATATATGAAAAAAATACTTTTTTTATGCCTAATAGAATTCATATAGATAAGAACCAAAATACATTATTATATATGCCTTGTTTTAGTGAAAGTATATTTGGGACTAAAATATTAACTTTATTTCCAGATAATCCAAAAAAGAATGAGCCCGTAACTATAGGACTTATGTTATTAAACGATAAAGAAACAGGAAAACCAGTATGTATGATTAATGGTGCAAGTATAACAGCCTACAGAACTGGGGCTGTTGGTGGTGTTGGAATCAGATATACATCTCCACAAAATGTAGAAAATCTTGGAGTGATAGGAACGGGTGTACAAGGATTTTATCAAACTTTATATGCTTGTAAGGCTAGAAATTTCAAAAAGGTTACTGTATTTGATTCGTATTCTCAAAAACTTCCGCAATTTGTTCTTAGACTTCAAAAGGAACTTCCAAATGTTGAGATTGTAGCTGGAAATTCATCTGAAGAAGTTGTTAAAAACTCAGATGTTATAATTACAGCCACACCATCTACTGAACCTGTAATTCCAAATAATAAAGAATTATTAAAAGGAAAGCATTTTATAGCTATTGGGTCATATAAGCCTACTATGCATGAATATCCACAAGCTATATTTGAGATTATAGAAAATTTATATATAGATACAGAATTTGCAACTGAGGAATCTGGTGATATAATAACGCCTCTTGAAGAAGGCTGGATAAAAGAAAATCAGATAAAGCCTTTTATGGATTTAGTTAATGGCAAAAAATTAGAGGAAGAGACTACATTGTTTAAATCAGTAGGTATGGGACTATTTGATATAGTTGTATCGGAACTTATATATACAAAAGCAAAAGAAAAGGGATTAGGACAAGTTATTAATCTTTAAAAACTGATTAAAGAGGAGTGAGTTATATGATTAAAGAAATACCTAGTATATTTAATGATGTAATAGGTCCTGTTATGAGGGGACCATCTAGTTCCCATACAGCAGCTTTGAGAATAGGTAAGATTGCAAGACAGATGGTTAAGGGAAATCTTACTCATGTTATAAATGATTTTAATAAAGATGGTTCACTTGCAACTACCTACCATGGTCATGGCTCTGATATAGGTATTGCTGGTGGAATATTAGATTTTGAAGCAAATGACTCAAGACTTGTAAATGCACTTGAAGAAGCTAAATCTGCTGGAGTTGAAGTTATATTCAATATAATAGATTATAAAGCAGATCATCCTAATACTTACAAAATGACTATGAAGAGCGATATGGAGGAGACTGTAAGCTTGACGGCTATATCTGTTGGTGGTGGAATGATAGAAATACAAGACGTAGATAGTGTTGAAGTTTCTATAAAAGGCGATTTTTATGAAACTCTTGTATTTTTTGACAATGTAGATTGTGAAATACTTGATAAAAAATGTGAATATATAAAAAGTATTGTAAATGATTTTGACTATTGCACTACATCTGTTAATAATAAAAAAGGTGTAGTGGTTGTTAAAACTCAAGAAGAAATTAACAAAGATATATTAGATAATATAAAAAATACGAGTGAGGCTTTCAGTATAATATCACTTAAACCTGTACTTCCTACTATGTCACACAAAAACTGTGAAGTTCCCTTTTTAACTAGTGAAAAAATGATTGAAGTAGCTAAAAAAGAAAACTTAGAGTTATGGGAAGCAGCAGTCTTATATGAAAGTAAAAGAGGCAATATATCAAAGCAAGAAGTATTTGATAGAATGAAAGAAATAGTTAATATAATGATAAATTCGGTTGAAGAAGGACTTAAGGGTACGCAATACGAAAATCGTATACTAGGACCACAGTCATGGATGATAGAAGAGGCACAAAAACAGAGTAAGCTAATACCTGGAGATGTTCTAAATAGAATCATAGCATCTATAACAGCGATAATGGAAGTCAAAAGTTCTATGGGAGCATTTGTAGCAGCACCAACTGCTGGATCGTGTGGAGGACTTCCTGGAACTATAATAGGCACAGCTATTCAATTGGGGAAAAATATAGATGAAATTACCAAAGCTATGTTAGCATCTGGAATGATAGGTATATTTATCGCTGAGCATGCTACTTTTGCAGGTGAGGTTGGTGGTTGTCAAGCTGAGTGTGGTTCTGGTTCTGGAATGGCAGCGGCAGGGCTTATACAGCTTATGGGTGGAAGTATTATACAATCGGTAGATACAGCTTCAATGGCACTTCAAAGCGTTCTAGGACTTGTGTGTGATCCTGTTGGATCAAGGGTTGAAGTTCCGTGTCTTGGAAAGAATATTTTAGCTGGTACTAATGCACTTTCAAGTGCTAATATGGTCCTTGCTGGATATGATAAGGTAGTTCCTCTTGATGAGACTATTAAAGCAATGGATCAAGTTGGAAAAATGATTCCTGTAGAACTTAGATGTACAGAACTTGCAGGATTATCGGTGGTAGAAACATCGAAAAAAATAAATGACAAAATAAATTGAATAAATCAAAAAAAGATAACTTGAAATTTATTTTAAGTTATCTTTTTTTAAAAAATTAGGGGTATTTACAACAATCATTTTAACGTTTTTATTTGTGTGGTTTACCCAATTGTGATTTAAAGAAGAATTAAAATGAACACAATCCTCAGGGTGAAGTACATACTTTCTATTGTTAACATAAAGAGTCAATATACCCTCTAATACATATATAAATTCTTCTCCTTCGTGAGAATATTCTGTAACTTCTTCATCACCTTCATATGGAAGAACGTTAACTAATTTTGGTAACATAATCTTATCTTCTATGTTTTGAGATAGGTGGTAATAAACTACTTTAGAATTTACTACCTGAGATACTTCTTGCTCATAGCTTTTCATTATAACAGAATCATTATTTTTTTGTCTTGAAAAAAAATAGGTTAATTCTACATCTAAAACAGAAGCAATATTATTCAGACAATCTATAGCAACACTCGTCAATCCTCTCTCTAGTTGAGATAAAAAGCCTATAGATAATCCAGACTTTTCGCTTAAAATCTTTAAGGTCATAGATTTACTTTGTCTTAAGGTTTTTATTTTTTTTCCTATATCCTTATTCATAATCTGACTCCTTTTCATTAGATTGAAATTATTATTTTGTATGTGTAATATATTATAGCATTGGTTTGAATATTTTGAAATGTATATTACAAGGTATTTGCATTATTATAACAAGGTTCGACGTGTATTATAACTTCTTTTACCCCATTAAACTCAAGTATAACTATATCTTCTATATAATGAGATAAAATATGGGTTTTTTCAAGAGTAAGGTCTTTATTAACCCCTATAGTCAGATCTGCCCTTATACGATTTTCTTTCCCGTGCGTTCGTATATTATTACAATATAAGACTTCGTCGATTTCTATTACAAAGTCATGTATCTGGGTAGGATCAATCATAGCTCCATCGCATAATACTTTTATTGAAGGAATTAAAATTTCAAATGAGGCTTTTATAATTAGTATAGATATTACGAAAGAAATTATAATATCCAGTATTATAAATCCCATTTTTATGGTAAATAAGCTTATCAAAACTGATATAGACACATATATATCGCTTTTTGTGTGTATAGAATCTGATATTAGTATTTCGCTTTGAAGTTCTTTCCCTTTTTTTAGCTCATAATTTGAAACCCACAAATTAATTATTAATGTAAGTATCATTATTACAAAATTATATATATTAATATTAGGTAGACTTGGATTTAGTAATTTATTATACGAACTTGTTATTATTTTAAAGGACATTGAAAATAATAACAAGGATATAAAAATAGATGCTAGGGTTTCAAATTTTTCATGACCATAAGGATGTGTATCATCAGGTGGCTTACAAGAAATATATATAGCTAGTATTCCAATTATGTTAGATATACTATCGCCTAGAGAATGAATACCATCTGCAATCATGCTTGATACGTTGGTGTAATATCCGTAAAATACTTTAGAAAACGCAACAATTAAGTTTAATATTAATATGAATATCAATATTTTTTTTACGTTATTATAGTAAGTATCGTAAGTCAAATTAATCACTCCTTTAACAAAGTATTATAAAAATGTATTATATTCATTGAAAATAGTTAATTAATATAATAAAATAGAAGTTATTATATTAAGATAGAGCTAAATATTACAATATAAACATTAATTTAAAATCTATAAACCATTTATCCGAAAGATAAAAATTCTAAGAATCTATTTTATTAAGCTTGAGGTCTTAGAACTTAACAGCTTCTGGATTAGCTCACCCCCAGGTTACTTATGTAATTAAAAATTCAGCTGAATTAAGTTGAGCTTTATCCTTAACTTTGCTAAATTGAAATTAATAATATAGATTGGGTATGGTTTATTGTAGTGTATTAAAAATATACTTGCATATTGGATTGGATAGTATATAATTTACAGTGTTTGTATTAATATGTAATTATTACAGTATATTCTTATCACATAAAGAGGTGAAAAAATGTTAGGTAAATATATTCGAAAGAAACATAGATTATCTCCGGCTCAAATAATGGTTATAGGATTTGCAATGATAATATTAATAGGAGCTATACTTTTAAATACTCCTATGGCAACGAATAGCGGTGAAAAAATAGGTTTTGTGAATGCTATATTTACTTCTACCTCTGCTGTTTGTGTTACAGGTCTAGTTGTTGTAGATACCGGAACGTATTGGACTTTGTTTGGGAAAGTGGTCATTATAACATTGATACAAGTTGGAGGGCTTGGATTTATGAGTATGGCAACGTTGTTTGCTATATTAGTGAGAAAGAAAATATATCTTCACCAAAGACTTTTGATACAAGAAGCATTAAATCAATATGATTTATCTGGTCTTGTAAGGCTTACACGACATATATTAATAGGAACTTTTATAATAGAAGGAATTGGTGCTATTATACTATCTAGTGTATTTATACCTGAGATGGGATTTGCAAAAGGAGTAGGCTATGGAGTTTTTCACGCTATATCAGCTTTTTGTAATGCAGGGTTTGATTTAATGGGTAATTTTTCGTCCCTTACATCATATGTAGACAATATTGCTGTTAATATAGTCATAATGCTACTTATAATACTAGGTGGATTGGGATTTCCTGTTATGTTTGATGTGATGAAGAAGAGAAAATTTTCAAAGCTTAATCTTCATTCTAAAATAGTAATATCTATAAGTTCTTTTTTAATATTATTTGGATTTATATTGTTTTTTGCAATCGAGTACAGTAATTCGGATACTTTGGGAGGTCTTTCTTTTAAAGGTAAAGTTCTAGCTGCACTTTTTCAATCTGTAACTACAAGAACGGCTGGATTTAACACTATAGACCTTGGAGCTATGAAAGACAGCTCTAAGTTTTTAACTGTGATATTCATGTTTATTGGAGGATCTCCCGGGTCGACTGCTGGAGGTATAAAAACCACTACTATAGGAGTATTATTTCTTGCTGTAATAGCTTTTATAAAAGGAAAAGAAGATGTTGAAGCATTTGGAAGAAGAATATCTTATACTGTTGTAAATAAAGCTTTAGGAGTTATTGCTATAGGGCTTAGTGTTGTTGTGCTTGTAACTATGACTTTAAGTTTGACTGATACAGATTTTAAATTTATTCATATATTATTTGAAGCTGTCTCTGCTTATGGAACTGTGGGACTTAGTATTTTTGGTAGTCCGAATTTAACTACTGCTGGTAAAATATTGATAGCTCTATCTATGTTTGCAGGAAGAGTAGGAGCTTTAACTATATTGTTTGCTATTTCAAATAGAAAGAAAAAAAATGTTATAAGATATCCAGAAGAAAAAGTAATTGTAGGATAGAGAGGAGTTTTTTTATGAAGCAATATGTAGTAATAGGGTGTGGAAGATTTGGGACTTCTGTAGCTACAACATTATATCTTTTGGGACATGAGGTTATGGCTGTAGATAAAAATTATGATATTGTGCAAGATATAGCTGATAAGGTAACTCATGCAGTTCAAGCGGATGCTATTGATGAAAATACGATGAGATCTTTAGGTATTAGAAACTTTGATGTTGCAGTTATAAGTATAGGGGCTGATGTTCAGTCGTCTATAATGGCTACATTAATAGCTAAGGAACTTGGAGTTAAATACGTACTTTGTAAGGCTCAAAATGAACTTCAAGCAAAGGTACTTTACAAAATAGGAGCAGATAGAGTAGTTTTTCCTGAGAGAGATATGGGTGTTAGAGTAGCTCATAATTTAGTATCTGAGAATGTTTTAGATCACATAGAACTTGATCCTAATTATTCTATAGTTGAGATAGTGACTCCTAGTGACTGGATAGGTAAAACTCTTATGGAACTAGACTTGAGAGCAAAATATGGAATAAATGTTATGGCTATAAAGCATAATAATGATATTGATATATCTCCAGCGCCTAATGTAAAGTTTCAACATGGAGATATACTCGTTGTTATAGGTGAGAATACTAAAATAAATAAAATAAGTACAGAGGACAGATAATAATGATTATAGAAATAACTAGTAAAGATAATGAAAGAATAAAATATACCAAATCTTTGCTTAAATCAAAGAAAAGAAGCCAAGAGAAACGATTCATAATAGAAGGATATAGAATAGTAAAACAGGCTATAGAATGTAGTGCTATTATTGATTATATTATGTATAATGACGAATTTTCAAATAAAGACGAACATAAAGAATTTGTACAGAACTTAGAAACTAAGGGATATAAATTATATAAAATAACTGACAAGCTTATTAAAGAAGTGTGCGATACTGAAAAACCACAGGGAATAATAGCAGTAGTTGGATATAAAGAACAATCTTTAGATGAGTCATTAAAAGAAGAAACTGATTTTATAGTAGTACTTGATAGAATACAAGATCCTGGAAATATGGGAACTATAATAAGAACGGCAGATGCAGCTGGAGCTCAATCTATAATTTTATTAAAAGGTTGTGTGGATGTATATAACTCCAAGGTGATAAGATCCACTATGGGTTCTATATTTGATATGAATATTGTAGATTGCACTGACGATGATTTAGATGTTATAAAAAATAAGGGCTTTAACATAGTTTCTAGCTATTTAAATACTGATAATTACTATAATGGTGTGGATTATGGGGATAAGGTAGCTTTGGTCATAGGGAATGAAGGTAATGGTATAAAAGATGAAATAATAGAGAAGTCTGATATACTCGTTAAAATACCTATATATGGGAAAGCTGAATCTTTAAATGCTGCCATGGCTTCCGGAATACTTATGTATGAGATAAAAAATAAACTGACTTGTAAATAGAAGTAGGAGGAAGAATATGGACGAGATTAAAAGCGACAAGATAAGTTTCTTTGAAAGATTTAAAAGAAGTATAGTTGATATAGAATCTTATAATTTTTTTGTCAAAGAGTCGTTAGGAAAAGGGATGCTTTATTTGTTGTTGCTGTCTCTAATGGTTGCATTTATAACTTCATCAGTAATGTCGTATAAGTTTAAAAATTCATTTGAGTATGAAATGAGGAGTATAATGATTCAAACACCTAAATTTGAATTTAAGAATGGACAGTTAGATGTACATGGTGATATGCCTGTTAAAATAGAGGATTACATGATAGTAGATACTAAAGGAAGTACAGATGCAAGTGTGCTGGATTCTTATAGTGAGGGTATTTTGATTCTTAAAGATAAGGCAATTATAAAGAAAAATATTGTTGAAAAAAGAGAATTTGATTTTAGTGTTATAAATGATGTTGAGTTTAACAAGTCGGATGTTATTGATTATATTCCAAAAATCAATACGTGGATTAGTATATTTATAGTGGTATTTGGAATTGTATTTGGAACGCTTTGGATAATGCTAACTACTATGGTTAATTCGTTGATTCTAGGTTTAGCAGGAATTATAATAAGTAAAGTTCAAAAGATGGATATTAAATTTACGGATATATACAAGATGTGTATATACTCATTTACATTATCCATAGTTGTAGATAAACTTATAATTGGGTATTTGCCTATTTATATACCGTTTTTTAATATTGTGTACTATATTGTGGCGGGAATTTATATGTATAATGCGATGGATAGCTATAAAAGGGAAATTCAACAATGAAAAAATTATATAGTACTTAACAAAAAAATGAAGTTTTCAATAAACTTCATTTTTTAATGTTATTATCCAAATTATCATATATAAATAAATTAAAGTTTATCAAAAATTTAACGATAAATATAAAGGAATTTAAATATAAATGTAGAATATATTAAAAAATAATCGAAATCAGTCGGTTGAAAATAGGAGGGAATATATGAAATTGACAATTAAAACTAAGTTAATTATTTTGGTTTTAGCATTAATAATAATACCTCTCACGATTTTAGGAAGTACATCGTATGTAAAATCAAAAAAGGTATTAGAAAAACAGTTTAGATATTCTATGGAAGCTCTAAATAATGACATTAAAGAATCTATTGAAAATTATTTTGATGGATATAAGCATGGTATTGAAATGGTAGGTAAAAATGTTGATGTTGAACAAATACTTATTTATCCAGAATCTGAATATATTTTAATGGAATTATTAGAAAATTATATAGAAAGTTATCCAGATGCAACTCACATATATATGGGAACAATAGACGGGGGTTTTAGAATATATCCTAATACAGATATGAGTAGTGATTATGATCCTAGATTAAGACCTTGGTATAAAAAAGCTGTAGAAAAACAAAGTGTTGTTGTTACAGACATATATATGGATGTTGTTAATAAAAAACAATCAATTGCTTGTGCATCTCCAGTTTATGAAAATGGAGATAAAAATAAATTAGTTGGTGTAGTCAGTGTAACAATACCAATAGATGTATTATCCAATAAAATAAGCTCTATAAAAGTAGGAGAAAAAGGATATCCATATATTTTAGACTTTAATGGAAATTTTATTACACATAAAAATCCTGAATTAATAGGAAAAGAAATAAATGTACCAGAAATAAAAGAAATTGTAAGTAGCAGTTCTGATAAAGGAATTGTAGATTATAAGTGGAAAGAAACTGACGAAAGTATATCTAAAAAGTTTTCAGCATATAAAAAAATGCCAGAGTTTGGATGGACAGTTTTATCTGCTGTATATGTAGATGAAATAAAAAAAGATACTAGTGGTATACTTAGCAGTGCTATATTAATAGGGATAATTATACTTGTGATTGCATCAGTATTAGGAATAATGATTGCAAATAATATGACAAAGAATATAAACTCTATATTAAATGGTATGGACAAGGTAAAAGATGGAGATTTTACAGTAGAATTAAATGTTAAGTCAAATGATGAAATTGGATTGATGTCATCTAACTTTAATATTATGGTAGAAAATGTTAAAGGTCTTTTAAATAATGCAAAGAATGTAAGTGAAGAAGTATCGGGTGCCGCAGCCAATCTTGTAACTACATCAGATCAGACTAGTGCATCAAGTGAAGAAATAGCAAAAACGGTAGAAGAAATAGCAAGAGGAGCAGGTCAGCAAGCCGTAGATGCAGAAAATGGAGCAAGGCTTGCATCTAATTTAGATGATAAATTTAATAAATTAGCAAATAATACAGATACTATGTTTAAAAATGCAAATGAAGCAATTGACATAAACATAGAAGGAGTAAATGTAGTTAATGAGCTTAAAGAAAAAACTGATTTAAATAACCAATCTATTAATAAAATAGAGGATGCAGTAAAACAATTAAGTGAGAAATCTAGTAATATAGAAAATATAATACAAACAATAAGATCTATAGCTGATCAGACAAATTTGTTGGCATTAAATGCAAGTATAGAAGCAGCAAGAGCAGGAGAAGCAGGAAAGGGATTTGCAGTTGTTGCTGAAGAAATAAGAAAGCTTGCAAACGGATCGAGTGCTGCAACTGACGAGATAAAAGAAATAGTGGATGCTATAAAATGCGAAAGTGAAAACACAGTTGAGATTATGAATGAAGTAAAAAATGTTTCAGTTGATCAAAATAACTCTGTAAGAGATGTAAATAATTCATTTGGAAAAATATCAAAATCAATAGATAATATTACAAATGAAATAGAAGAGGTTAATAAATTTGTAATAGAGATAATAAAAGATAAAGATTCAATAGTTGAGGCTATAGGAAGTATATCGGCAGTATCAGAAGAAACAGCAGCAGCAGCTGAAGAAGTTACAGCTTCAGCGCATCAACAATCCATTGCTGTTGATGAAGTTGCAAAAAGTGCAGAAAGGCTCAATGAACTTTCATCAAAGTTAAATGAACAAATAGATATGTTTAAAGTTTAATAGTAAACCCCATAAAGTAAATAATTTTATGGGGTTTTTTCTTCATATCTACACTAAGAAATAAAATAGTTAATTTATAGATATAACAACATCTAATTTACATGGAATATGATAAAATAAGAGTATGGAAAAAGTAAGGAGATGAAATAGATGTTGATGAGATTGATACTTTTATTTACTATAGTTCCATTGGTTGAGTTGGCGATATTGTTTAAATTAAATGCTTATATAGGTTTTTTTAGCACAATAGGAATAGTGATTTTTACAGGAATTTTAGGAGCTTATTTAGCAAAATCACAGGGAAAAGAAATTTTGTTTCGAATAAGACATGAAATGCAGGACGGAAGACTTCCTGGAGATCAATTGATTAATGGATTGTGTGTATTGGTAGGAGGAGCTATGCTTTTAACTCCTGGAATATTAACGGATATGTCTGGATTTATTCTTGTTATACCTGTGACTAGAGAGTTTGTTAAGGGATTTGTGAAGGATAAGTTGCAAAGAATGGTTGATGAGGGGAAAGTGAATTTGTATTTTAGATGGTAGATAAAAAGTTACATCTTTAAGATAAATAATCTTAGAGGTGTAACTTTTTTATTTGGTAATTAAGCGGAAAATAAAGGTTATTTGAATACCGCTATTTAGTCAATATTTTAATAAAACTACAGATTCTGCTTTATAAAATATCCTAAAAGTTCTAAACTCCCTACGGTCAGACAGCGAACTTTCTTAACGTATATTTTAACAGCAGAATCTAAGTTATATAGTAAAATATTAACAAAAAAATAGCTAACATTTAAATAACCTTTATTTTGAGTGTTTATGGATGGAACTGAAAAAATTGAATAAAAGAAGAAAGAAAATATAAGTAGAAAGTGACCGTAGGGAGTTCGCAAATGTTAGTATTATTCATAAGACGAAGGTTTAGTTCCTTCAAAATAGCTATTGCATGAACGGTATTTTCATAGACGTATTTTGCATTAAAGCTAAAGCTAAATTTTATCATAAGGTTTTGAATTTTAATTTCTACTTCTCAAAAACAATCTTGTAAAAAATCTAAAAATATGATATAATGCAAGATAAAGTTTAATACATAAAAGCTGTGAAAGAGAGAGTATTTTGAATCATCTTAGACCAGAGAGGAATATAAAGCTGAAATTATTCCCTAAGATATCAAGAGAAGTTCACTCTGGAGCTTTAAAACTGAAATGATAGTAGGTTTTAACGTTGGACGCGTTAAGTCTTTCGAGTGGTCTATTTAATAGACTATTAGGGTGGTACCGCGGAATATAAGTCTTTCGTCCCTTTTAGGGATTGAAGGGCTTTTTTAATATCTAAATAGTAATAAAGAAAGGGTGAATTAAGTGAAAGATCAATTAATTAACATAAAAGACAGTGCCCTAGCACAGATCAATAAATGTGTTAAAATGGACGAAATCGAAGGCTTAAGAGTTAAGTACTTAGGTAAAAAGGGTGAGATAACTGACATATTAAAAGGAATGGGTAAGTTATCATCAGATGAAAGACCTGTTATAGGTAAGGTTGCAAATGAGGTAAGAGCTGAAATTGAAGACGCTATAGTTTCTAAAAAAGAAGAGATAAAAAATATAGAAAAGAATGCAAGCCTTCAAGCAGAGGTTTTAGATGTTACAATGCCTGGTAAAGAGTTTAAAGTAGGAAAGAAACATCCTATAACTCAAATAATAGATGAAGTTAAGTATATATTTACAGGTATGGGATTTAAGGTTGCTCAAGGACCAGAGATTGAGACAGTTTTTAATAACTTTGATGCTTTAAATGCGCCTAAGAATCATCCATCAAGAGATACTAGTGATACATTTTATATAAATGATAATCTGCTTCTTAGAACTCAGACATCTCCAGTTCAAATAAGAACTATGAAGTCAACTATGCCACCTATTAAGATAATAGCTCCTGGAAGATGCTTTAGATTTGATGCACCAGATGCTACTCACTCTCCGATGTTCCATCAAATAGAGGGACTTGTAATAGATAAGAATGTTACAATGGCAGAACTTAAAGGAGCTCTTAATGAATTTGTTAAACAGTTATTTGGAGAAAACACTAAGACTAAGTTTAGACCACATAACTTCCCATTTACAGAGCCAAGTGCAGAAGTTGATGTAACTTGCTTTAAGTGTAAGGGTGAAGGTTGTTCAGTGTGCAAAGGTGAAGGTTGGATAGAAATACTTGGAGCTGGAATGGTTCATCCAAATGTACTTAGAAACTGTGGAATAGACCCAGAAGAATACAGTGGATTTGCTTTTGGTATGGGAGTAGATAGAATAGCTATGCTTAAGTATGAGATAGAAGATATAAGATTATTATTTGAAAATGATATGAGATTTTTAAATCAATTTTAAGGGAGTGTTAATATGTTAGTACCTGTTAAATGGCTTAGAGATTATGTTGATATAGATATGAATACACAAGAATTTGCTGATAAAATGACTATGACTGGATCGAAGGTTGAAAAAGTTGAGTATTTTGGAGCAGATATAGAAAAAGTTGCAGTGGGTAAAATATTAGAAATTACTCAGCATCCAAATGCTGATAAATTAATAGTTACAAAGGTTGATGTTGGATCAGAAGTTATTCAAATAGTAACTGGAGCTAAGAATGTAAAAGAGGGAGATATAATTCCTGTTGCATTAGTTGGAGCAAAACTTCCAGGCGGAATAAAAATTAAAAAAGGAAAATTAAGAGGAGAATTATCTCAAGGTATGATGTGTTCAAGTGAAGAACTTGGAATTCCTTTTAGTATGATTGAAGAAAGTAAAAGAGATGGAATATACGTATTAGATGAAGAATATGCATTGGGATCAGACGTTAAAGAAATACTTGGAATAAACGATGCTTTAATAGAGTTTGAGATAACTTCAAATAGACCAGACTGTTTATCTATTTTAGGTATTGCAAGAGAGGCAGCAGTTACAATAGGAAAAGAGTTTAAATATCCTAATATAGAGGTTAAAGAATCAGATGAAAAAGCTGAGTTTAACATAAAAATAGAGGAAGAATCTCTATGTAGAAGATACTCTACTAGAATAATCAAAGATGTTAAGATAGAGGCATCACCATACTGGCTGCAAAGAAGACTTATAGAAGCAGGTGTTAGACCTATCAATAACATAGTAGATATTACTAATTATGTTATGTTAGAGCTTGGACAACCACTTCACGCTTTTGATTTAGATAAGTTAGAAAGCGATACTATAGTTGTAAGACGCGCTAAAGATGAAGAAAAATTCACAACTTTAGATGATGTTGAAAGAACACTAGATTCAAATATGCTTTTAATAACTAATGGAGAAAAAGCTGTTGCAATAGCTGGAGTTATGGGTGGTGCAAATTCAGAAGTTAGTAATAATACTAAGACTATACTTCTTGAGAGTGCTAACTTCGATGCTGATAATGTAAGAAGAACTTCTAAGAAACTTAACTTAAGAACAGAAGCTTCTGCGAAGTTTGAAAAAGGAATAGATGTTAACTTAGTGGAGACAGCTATAAATAGAGCAGCACAATTAATAGAGCAGTTAAATGCAGGAACTGTATTAAAAGGAATAGTAGATAACTATAATACTCCTGTAAAAGAAGAAAAGATAACAGTTAGACCTCAAAGAATAAACAGATTATTAGGAGAGAATATTCCTCTTAATCAATTTATAGAAATACTTGAGAGCTTAGAGTTTAAGTGTGAGTTAGTTGAAGACAAGGTAGAACTTACAGTTCCAAGCTTTAGACTTGATATGAAAGAAGAAGCTGATGTATTAGAAGAAATAGCTAGAATATATGGATATGAGAATATACCATCTAAGACTATATATGGAAATAACACTATGGGACTTAAAACTGGAGAGCAATTATTTGAAGAAGGTATAAAAGAAAGTTTAGTTTCTATAGGTCTTAATGAAATATTAACTTATTCGTTTGTAAGTCCAAAAGGCGTAGATAAGATAAATCTTTCAAAGGATTCTATAAAGAGAAACTTTATAAATATTAAAAACCCTCTAGGTGAAGAAACTAGTGTTATGAGAACTACACTGTTACCTAATATGCTAGATGTTGCATCTAGAAATAATTCTAGAAAAGTTGAAGAATTTGCAGCATTTGAAATAGGAAATACTTTCATACCTATGGATGAAATAATGCCTGTTGAGAAAAAAACTATATGTATATCTATGTATAAAGACACAATAGACTTCTTTGATATGAAGGGTGTGGTTGAAGAATTATTCAAAAACATAGGATTTGAAAACTATGAAATTTTACCAGAAAGAAATCATACTACATTCCACCCTGGAAGATGTGCTAACATAGTGTACAATGACAATATAGTGGGAGTATTTGGAGAATTACATCCAGATGTATTAGAAAACTATGATATAAGCAAGAGGGCATACGCTGCTGAGTTTGACTTTGAATTATTATTAACTTATGCAAGTAATGAAAAGTTATATACACCACTTCCAAAATACCCTGCTATGACGAGAGATATAGCACTTCTTATTAAAGATGAAGTTTATGTTAAGGAAATAGAGGATATAATTACTAAGAATGCTCAAGGTTTAGTAGAAAGCTTTAAGTTATTCGATGTATATAAGGGGGAGCAGATAGAAGAAGGATATAAATCTGTTGCATACTCTTTAGTGTATAGAAGTAAGGATAAAACTCTTACAGATGAAGAAGTAAATAAAGTTCACGAAAACATACTTAAAGAACTTAGCGAGCAAATAAATGCTAATTTAAGATTGTAAAATTCTTTAAAAAAACTTACAATAGTAAGTAAAGAGAAAACTCTAAGGGGCTGAGTTAAAGTGAACAAAGTTACCGTAAGAATAAATGGGCAAGAATACAACATGGTTGGGAAAGAGCCAAAGGAATATTTGTTAAAAGTTGCTAGCTACGTAGATGATAAAATGCAGGAAGTAATCAAGGCTAATCCTAGCTTGAGTACAGCCATGGCAGCAGTTTTAACAACATTGAATATAGCGGATGAACTTTATAAATGCTCATACGAGTTAGATGAAGTTAATACTAAATATAAAAAACCTCTTCAAGATTTAGAAAATGCAAATACAACTTTGATAGAGCTTCAAAATGATATAAGTGAAAAAAATAATAAAATAGAAGAACTAGAAAAAGAATTAGAAAAATACAAAGAGGAACTAACTTCAGTTAAACAAGAGTATGAGCAAAGAAGAAATAGCTTCAAAGAACAAGATGAAAGACTTGCAGAAGCTGAAGAAATAGCAAATGATTTTCAAAATAGGCTGTATGATATGCAGATGAAAATAGTTGAATTAGAAGAAAAAGAATAAATGATAATACCTCCAGGAAAAATAAGCCTGGAGGTTTTATTCTGTAGAATAAAGTGAAACTTAATTCAGATGGAATTTTTATTCCAACTGAATTTTTAGTTGAACTAATCCAGAAGCTGTTAAATTCTTACCCTTATCATTAAGATGGTGGGGTCTTAGAATTTTTAGCTTTCGGATAAGATTAAACTTAATTAAATAATAATGTAGGAGTTGGTAATTTGAGTAATATAGAACTGTTAGCACCGGTTGGAAGTTTTGACGCCCTAAGAGCTGCTGTATCAAATGGAGCTAATGCGGTATATCTTGGAGGTAAAAGTTTTGGAGCAAGAGCATCAGCTAATAATTTTGATATAGAGGAAATGAAGCAAGCTGTTGAGTATGCACATATAAGAGATGTTAAGGTATATGTAACTGTAAACACACTTGTAAAAGAAAGTGAAATAAACTACTTTCTAAAATATATAAACTTTTTATACAATATAGACGTAGATGCACTTATACTTCAAGATTTAGGGATGACAAAATTAGTTAAGGAACATTTTCCGGATTTTGAAATACATGCGAGCACTCAAATGGTTGCTCACTCGCTTGAAGATGTAAAATATTTAGAAAAATTAGGATTTAAAAGAGTTGTATTAGCAAGAGAACTTGAAATAAGTGAGATAGAATATATATCTAAGAATAGCTCTGTAGACATAGAAGTATTCGTACATGGAGCTTTATGTGTGTGCTACTCGGGACAATGCCTTATGAGTAGTATGATAGGTGGCAGATCTGGAAATAGAGGAAGGTGTGCTCAACCATGTAGAAAGGTATACGATTTAATAGATAAGAGCAATAGTTCAAAAGTGAAATTAGATGACCAGTATTTGTTAAGTCCTAGAGATTTAAATACAATAGAAGACCTTGATAAAATAATAGATACAGGAGTTTTATCTTTAAAAATAGAAGGAAGAATGAAAAGAGCTGAGTATGTAGCTACGGTAGTTGGATCATATAGAGAAGCTTTAGATTACTATCTAACTAATAAAAATCTAAAAGTGAAAAAAGATACCGTAGATAATTTATACAGTATATTCAATAGAAAATTCACTAAAGGATATATACTTGAAAAAAGTGGAAAAGAAATAATGAATCCTGAAAAGCCTAATAATACAGGTCTTTATATAGGTAAGGTTATAGATGTAGATAAAAGAAGAAACAAGATAACATTAAAACTTGAAAACACACTTAAAAAAGGTGATGGACTAAGTATAGGTGGAGGAAATGTAGGAAGATTACTTAAAAACGACGATATACTAACAGAAGCATATGAAGGAGATACTATACAACTTGATTTTAATATACCTATACAAATAGGACAAGAAGTATACAAGACCCTAGATAGCGAACTTTTAGATAGAGCTAGAAGAACTTATGAAAATGAAGTTGAAATCAAAAAAATTCCTATAAAAGGAAAAATAATATTGAATCTTGATGAATATCCATCGCTTCTAATAAAAGATAATGATGATAATAAGGTTAAAGTTGTAGGAAGTAAAAAAGTAGAAGAAGCTATAAAGGTAGCGATATCAGATGAAAAAATAGAAACTCAACTATCGAAGCTTGGAAATACACCTTATGAATTGGAATCTATATTAATAGAAAAAGATGAAAATATAAGCATGCCTGTTAGTATCCTTAATGAAATAAGAAGAGATGCTGTTGAAAAATTAAATGTTAAAAGAAAGAATTTGAATAAGAGAAAAATATCAAAAATAGATATAGAAGATAAAGAAGAATTAGATAAAGATGTTAGAGATACTAAAGTCAATGTAAAGATAAGAAAAATGTCTCAGCTTAGAAAAATAGTAGATCTAAATATTAATACTATATACTATGAAGATATAGACACATTAAAAGATGCTATGAACTTATGCAAAGAACACAATAAAAATATAGTGTACTGCCCTCCTAGAATACTTAGAAATAATCAATACAATATATTGGATGAAGCAATTAACATGGGAATTGATGGATTCTTAGTATCTAATATAGGTATGATAAATAAATTATCTGACTACAATATGTATGCAGACTATTACTTGAATGTATTTAATAGTAAAACTATACAACAACTTCAAAATAATAATATAAAATCTGTATCACTATCACCGGAGCTAAATATACACGAGATAAAGGAAATTTTAAACTACGTTGATATAGAAACTGAATCAATAGTGTATTCTAGAATACCGTTAATGATAACTGAATATTGTCCTATGGGAGTTTTGATTAGAGATTGCAATAAGGATAAAAGATGTGGAACTTGTAATCAGTCTAAGTATTTATTAAAAGATGAAAAAGGACAAGAATTTCCTGTAGCTCAAGATAAATTCTGTAGATCGATAATATACAATTCTAAGATTTTATGTATGATTGATCACCTAGAAGAGATATATAACTCTGGTATAAGTACATTTAGATTAGAATTTACATTTGAAGAAGAGGATTTTATAAGACAAATAGTGAAAGCATATATAGATATAATAGATAATGATTTTGAAGTTCAAGATAATGATATGCATGAAAAATTAATAAATGAGGGAATTACGAAAGGACATTATCTAAGAGGTGTCGAATAAAGTATAAAAATATACTAAAGGGGATGTTAGATAAATGATATCAAGAGAAAAAGCAGTAGAAATACTAAATAAACATTTAAGCACAGAACATTTAGTTAAGCACTCTTATGCTGTTGAGGTAGTTATGAGAGAACTTGCTAAGAAAATTGATCCAGAAAATGAAGAAAAATGGGCAATAGCTGGACTTTTACACGATCTTGATGCAGATTTATTAGACTACAAAAATGGAGAAGGAAATCTTCATGGACCAAAGGCTGTAGAACTATTAAAAGAAGAAGGCTTTGGAGATGAAGAAATGTATCATGCAATATGTGCACACAACAAAGACTGTGGAGTTAAAATAGAAAATAAAATGGATCAAGCAATATATGCAGCAGATCCTATAACTGGGTTTATAACTGCTATAACACTTGTATATCCTGATAAAAAAATAAACAGTGTTAAAGTAAAATCTATAACAAAGAGAATGAAGGAAACAAGATTTGCAGCAGGAGCTGATAGAGCTGCTATGAAATCTATAGAAAAACTTGGAATGACATTTGCAGATTTTGCAGAGTTATCTCTTAATGCTATGAAGGAAATATCAGACGATTTAGGATTATAAATCGAAATTTCAAATTACAATTTCATAAATAACAGTGTTTTAGAGAAAACTGAGGCTCATTGAAATACCGCTCATGTGTTAAATATCGTTGCATGAGCGGTATTTTTATAGACATATTTTGATAATCCATAAAACTAAATCGGTTTTTGTTAAAGGAGGAGATAATTATGAAAAATTCTACTATGTGCTATATAAAAAAAGACAACAGAACGCTTATGCTTCATAGAACTAAAAAGAAAAATGATATACATGAAGGTAAGTGGGTGGGTCTTGGAGGCAAAATGGAACAAGGAGAAACTCCTGAGGAATGTATAATAAGAGAGGTTAAGGAAGAAAGTGGACTTGATATATTAAATCCTAAACTTAAGGGAATACTTACTTTCCCAAAATTTAAAGATGATGAAGATTGGTATGTATTCTTATTTACAGCTTCTGATTTTAGTGGAGAAATGATAGATTGTAACGAAGGGGATTTAAAGTGGGTAGATGATGAAAAAATACAGGAGCTTAATCTTTGGGATGGAGATAGGTTGTTTTTAAAGTGGATGGAAGAATACGGATTTTTCTCAGGAAAAATAATATATGAAAATAAAGAATTAATAGAATATAGTGTAATAAATTATTAATAAATAATGGAACTTTTTATAAAAAGAATCGTCTAATTATAGAAAGCATATAAAGGGAGATGATTTGAATTGAAAAAAGGAATAGCTGTTATTATGTCTTTGGTAATGATGATGCTTGCATCTATACCATCTATAAGTATGGCGAAAGAAAATGATGGTTTAGAAAAAGCTATATTAAATGCCAAGAGTAAATTTAATATAAGTGATGAGTTTAAAAACTTTGAATATTATAAGAGCAACAATGGTAAAACTATTTGGAATTTAAATTGGAGTACAGAAGAAAAACTTAGTAGGAGAATATCTGTTTCAATAGATATTGATGGAAATGTTACAAGATATAGCAAACATGACTCGAATCGAAATTACGAAACCAACATTAACATTATAAGCAAAGAAAATGCAAAAATAATATCAGATAAATTTATGAAATATATAGATCCAAATTTAGTAAGTGAACTTAAATATATAGATGAAGATAACAGTACCATACAAAGTGATTCTTATTACTTTAGCTACGTTAGATTAATCAATGGAGTTCCTTTTTATGATAATGGAGTTAGAATTGTTGTGAATAAGCATACTAAAGAAGTCATTGATTACAATTTAAATTATGATTATAATATTAAATTCAAAGATGCTAATGAAGTAATTGGTTTAGATGAAGCTAAAAAAAAATATATTGAAGAATTAGGATTAAAACTAGTTTATAGAAAAGGATATGATAAAGATTCAAAACCATATCTTGTGTATACAACTAAGTATGGAAAGTCTTATGCAATAGATGCATTTACTGGTGAGAAAGAGAAAATTGATTCAAATATTGTTTATTATGATAATGCAAAGTTAGATGAAATAGAGGGCCGAGGTGCAAAAAATACTGCTTTATCTGAACAAGAGGTAAAGGCTATAAATGAAGCTTCTTATATAATAACAAAAGAAGATGCAGACAAAATAGCTAGAGAGTGTAAAATTGTAGATATATCTTCTGATTATGAACTTAAAAACCACAGCTTAAATAAAAGCTATCTAGATGATTCTAAGTTTACATGGTATTTAAATTATATTTCAAACGATAAAGAATTAGGAAGTATTCATGTTTCAATAGATGCATCTACAAGAGAAATAAAAGGGTTTAATAAATACTTACCATATGAAGCAGAACTTGAAGCAAAGTACGATAAGGATTATGCAAAAAAAGAAGCTGAAAAATTTTTAAGTAAATTTTATAGTGATAAAAATGATTCTTTAAAATACGATGATAGCTATGATGAGTTTTACGATATTCAACAAAATGCTAAACCGAAATACTATAACTTCAAATTTAATAGAATAGTAAATGGTATAGAATGTGAGAACAACTATATAACAGTTGGATATGATGCTGTACAGGGAGACTTAAATTCACTTAATATAGTATGGGATGATATTGAATTAAAAAAACCAAACGTTATAGATATAAATAAAGCTTACGATATTTTATTTGATAAAATAGGTTTAAAACTTGAATATAAAAAAGACTATAACTATGAAAATAATAAAGAGGAAGAATACACTAAGTTGGTTTATACTTTAAATAATAGCGTACCTCACAATATATATGCTATTAATGGAGATGTAATATACAATGATAAAAAGAAGTATAAAAAAGTTGAAAATGCAGATTACAAGGATATAAATGGACATTACGCACAAAGTCAGATACAAAAGCTTAGAGCGTTTGGGATCAAGTTTGACGGTGAGTTTTTCAAGCCAGATGAAAAAATAACTCAAAGTGACTTCTTAAAATTCTATATGAAGACTATAAATTCTTATTATAGTGAAGCTGAATCAATGGATAATATGTATGTATACCTTATAAGAGAGGGAATAATAAGAGAAAAAGATGTAAATCCAGATAAGATTATGACTAAAAAAGATGCACTAAAAGTCATCATAAATGGACTAAAGTATGAATCAGTAGCAAATATAAAAGGAATATTTGATTGTCCATTTGAAGATGTAGATGAAGATTTCAAAGGATATGCATCTATTGGATATGGGTTAAAAATAGTATCGGGATATAACGGGAAACTAAATCCTAATGAAGAACTTACAAGAGCTAATGCAGCTATTATGATATATAACTATTTGAATAAATAAAAGTAACTGTTAATGTTTTGTAGAACTTAAAAAAGGAGCTATCTAAAGAGTGATTTTTAAATCATTCGAAAAGACAGCTTCTTTTTTATTTTTTTGGGTTTAGCATCCGACTTTAAAATTTATATTAATTTCTCGCTAAGCTTATATAACCGTTTTTTATTAAAAACATACAAGGTTAAAACAGTTATATAAATACGCTCAAACTTAATATAAATCCTAAAGTTCTAGTTTGTAATTTAAATATATTTCCAACATACAGCGTTTTAAAAACACCAATTAAAAAATTATGCTTATTAAAATGTTAGATACTTTTGGTTAATATTTTTCCATGAAACTTAAATTGAGGTGTTTAAATATACGTTAAGAAACTTCTTTGTTTGACCATAGGGAGTTTAAGAAGTTTTAGTATATTTAATAAGGCACAATCTGTAGTTTTATAAAAATATTGACGTAAGTATCGGTATTTTAATAAGTATAATTTTTCGGTTAAAAACAGTAAAAAGAGCTATCTCGTTATAGAAAGTGTTTTCTATTTTGAGATAGCTCCTTTTTAAATTATTTTATATTCTTTAATATATCTAATAAGTAATCGTAAGTTCTTTCAGTTGAAGCTATGTCTAGATGCTCTTCAGGAGTATGAACGTCGAACATATCAGGACCTAGAGATATTGCATCTACATGAGGCATTTTCTCAAGTAAAAGACCACACTCAAGACCTGCATGAATAGCTATAACCTTAGCTTCTTTATTGTACTTGTTCTTGTGAACCCCTTGGCATAGTTCTCTAAGCTTAGAATCAGCTTTGTAAGACCATTCAGGATAATCAGAGTCAGCTAAAAATTCACAATTAAGTAAATTAGCTATACACTTCATTTCATTAAGTACATTGTGCTTTAAGCTCTTAACAGAACTTCTAACAGCACTTTCAAATGTAATTTCATTATCGTGAGTTATAACTACACCAAGATTTGTAGAACTTTCTACAAGACCCTCGATGTCCATGCTCATAGTTTTGATCCCGTTTGGAATTAAAACTAAAGAAGATACTAATTTATCCATAGTCTCTTTTGAGAATACTTTTTCTACTTTAGCTTCATGTTTCTTAACTTCAACAGATACACCAGGATCTGAAGTTGCAAGCTCGTTTTTGAATTTATTGCTTAATTTCTCTATTGTTTCATAAAGTGTTTTTTCGTTTTTAGAATCTATAAGTATTACAGATTCACATTCACGAGGTATTGCATTCATTTTTGCTCCTCCGTGAATGTTTGATATAGAGTAGTCTATTGCATCTTTTAGAGTAGAAAGAATTCTTCCCATAAGCTTATTAGAGTTTCCTCTTTGCTTTATTACGTCCATTCCAGAATGTCCGCCTTTTAAGCCTGTTATGTCGATTTTGTACGCAGTTAAATTAGTATTAGCCTCTTCCCAAGCTATAGGAAGAACTTGTCTTGTTCTAACTCCACCAGCACAGCTAACTAGAAGGTATCCTTCTTCTTCAGAATCAAGATTTATAAGATATTCTCCTTTAAGGTGAGATGGGTCTAAGTTTATAGCTCCTCCCATTCCTGTTTCTTCTTCTGAAGTTATTAATACTTCAAGTGCAGGATGCTCTAAATCGTTTGCCTCAAGTATAGCTAAAGCGTACGCTACAGCTATTCCATTGTCAGCTCCAAGAGTAGTGTTGTCTGCGTATATATAATTATCAACTATTTTTAATTTTAGAGGATCTTTTTCGAAGTCATGATCAGTTCCTTTGTTTTTCTCACAAACCATATCCATATGTCCTTGAAGGATTACACAAGGAGCATTTTCATATCCATTAGTGGCAGGTTTTTTGATTATAACATTTAAAGCATCATCTTGAATTACTTCTAAATTGTGATTTTTAGCAAAATTCACTAAGTAGTCGCTTATAGCTTTTTCATTTCCTGAACCTCTAGGAATTTCAGACATTTCTGCGAAATATCTAAAAACTGCTTTAGGCTTTAGATTTTTTAAAACATTGCTCATAAAATCAACTCCCAATTAAAATATTTTTTTGATATTTGTCAATAACACTAATGTATCCGAAAGCTAAAAGTTCTAAACCTACATCCTCTTAAGACTGAAGATAAGAACTTAACAGCTTAAGGAATAGCTTACCCGAAGTGCATACTAAGTTTGGATTTATGTAAAAATAAATAAAAAACATATATAAACTAATTTATATGTATATATGTTTTTTATTATAACACATAAAAAATGGTATTCGTTGAATAACTAATCTGAAAAATGGATTTATTATTAGAGAAATATGTTAAAAATTCAACGTAATTAAAAATTTTTTTAAAACCTTACATATAATAGGTTTTATTGATAAAATATAAGTTAGGATTAAATTTAAGGGGTGATAATATATGTTAGATAGTCCAAGTTTTGTAGGTGGATTTATGGTTATATATATGATATTTATGTTGGGATTTTTCGGGTTCAGTATTTACTGTTTAATTCTATTTATAAAGCTTGCAAGAAGAGGGATAAAGGCTTTAGATATATATATAGGAAAAAATGATATTTAGTTAATTTTAAGGAGGACTTATGAATCAAAAATCATTGAGAGTTTTAGAATATTTTAAAATAATAGGTATGTTAAAAGAAAGGGTATCTTCTTCTCTTGGAAAAAGATATGTAGATGAACTAGTTCCATCTACTAATCGTGAGGAAGTTATTCAAATGCAAAAGGAAACTAGTGAGGCACAGTCGATAATAATTAAAAGAGGATCTGTTCCTCTTGGTGGAATACACGACGTAGAGATGCTTGCAAAAAAAACAAAGATAGGTTCATCTCTTGATATGGGACAACTTTTAATGGTTGGAGATACTTTAAGGGGTGCTAGAGTTTTAAAAAACAGTATAGGAAAGTCTCAAGATGAGTCTTATCCGATAATACAATCTTTAACTGATAGTCTTCATATTTTTAAGGATATAGAGGATAAGATATTAAATTCTATAATAAGTGAAATAGAAATGTCAGATAATGCAAGTCATACTCTTAAGAATGTAAGACGTGGGATTGTTCAAAAGAATCAATCCATAAGGTCTAAGCTTAACTCTATAATATCTTCAACTTCCTATCAAAAATATTTACAGGATGCAATAATTACTGTAAGAGGAGATAGATTCGTAGTACCTGTAAAGCAGGAGTATAGGTCAATCGTTGCGGGGATTATACATGATCAATCTTCATCTGGAGCTACTTTGTTTATAGAGCCTATGTCTATAGTTAATATGAATAATGAATTAAGACAGTTAAAGCTTAAAGAAAGAGAAGAGATGGAGAGAATACTTAGCGAACTTTCAAGTTTTATTGGAGAGGTGGCAGATGAGGTCATATCTAATGGAGATATACTTGGAAAGGTAGATTTTATATTCGCTAAGGGGAAATTATCTTTTTCGATGAAAGCTATAGATCCTAAAATAATTGATGATAAAAATCTTAATATAAAAAACGGTAGACATCCTCTACTTGATCCAAAGGATGTTGTACCTAGTAATATATGGATTGGAAAAGAATTCAGTACATTAGTTGTAACAGGGCCTAATACTGGAGGTAAGACTGTAACTCTTAAAACTGTTGGTTTATTTTCTTTGATGACTCAAAGTGGTCTTCATATACCAGCAGATTATGGAAGTCATATGTGTATATTTGATAACATATTTGCAGATATAGGCGATGAACAAAGTATTGAGCAGAGCTTATCAACATTTTCATCTCATATGACTAATATTGTTGATATATTAAAGGATGTAACTACTAACTCTCTTGTATTATTTGATGAACTTGGAGCTGGAACTGACCCTGTTGAGGGAGCTGCTCTTGCCATGGCAATACTTAATGATTTATACGATCTTAAAGCTATTACAATGGCTACAACTCATTATAGTGAACTTAAGCATTATGCACTTACTAAAAAAGGCGTTGAGAATGCTGCAGTAGAATTTAATATTCAAACTTTAAGTCCTACGTATAAACTTCTAATAGGGGTTCCTGGTAAATCGAATGCATTTGAAATATCTAAAAGGCTAGGGCTTGGTGAATATATAATAGAAAAGGCTAAAAACTTTATAGACAGTGAAAATATAGAGTTTGAAGACCTACTTCAAAATATAGAACAAAATAGAATAGATACACTAAAAGAAAAAGAAGAAGCAAATAGACTTAAAGAAGAAGTTAGGAAGCTAAAAGAAGAGCTTCTTGTAAAAACTGAGAGATTATCTGTTCAAAGAGATAAGATAATCAACGAAGCAAAGAGAGATGCGTTAAAGATTATGAGGGACTCTAAAGAAGAAGCTGACATGATAATTAAAGAAATTAGAGATCTTCAAAAACAAGGTATAAACAAAGATAAAAACAAAGAGATAGAGAATTTAAGAAGAGAAATGAACGAATCGATGAAAGATCTTCACTCTAATGTGAAAGATATGATAGTACCTAAGGTTGCTAAAAAAGCTATTAAGAACTTAAAAGCTGGAGAAGATGTAAAGGTAGTAACACTTAATCAACAGGGAAGTGTATTATCTGTTGATAATGATAAAAAAGAAGCTTTAGTTCAAATAGGTATTATGAAGATGAACTTGCCGTTTGCATCTTTAGAGCAAATAAAGGCTAATAAGAAGGATGTTCTAAAATCAGGTGCAGGTAAAATACTTAAGAAAAAGACTTTTAACATAAAACAGGAAATTGACTTAAGAGGTATGAATCTTGAAGAAGCTATGGTTGAAGTGGATAAGTATTTGGATGATGCTTATTTAGCTGGAATACCAAAAGCGACTATAATACATGGAATAGGAACAGGAGTATTAAAAGCTGGGATGAAAGAAATGCTAAAAAGACATAAACATATAAAGACTTATAGAGACGGAGTATACGGAGAAGGTGGAGCAGGAGTTACTATAGTTGAATTTAAATAGGAGATGATAGTATGATTTTAGTTTCTGCTTGCTTAATTGGTGTTGACTGTAAGTACAATGGTAGAAATAACAAAAATGATAAGCTTATGGACTACTTAGAAAATAAAACTGTGATTCCTGTATGTCCTGAACAACTAGGGGGACTTTGCACCCCTAGGATTCCAGCTGAGATAGTTGGAGGAAGTGCTGATGACGTAATAGATGGAAAAGCTAAAGTTATCAATAAAGAAGGGTTAGATATAACAGGTGAATTTTTAAAGGGTGCATATGAGACTTTAAAAATATGTAGAACCTTAGATATAAAGAAGGGCATATTAAAGGAAAAAAGCCCTTCTTGTGGAATTAATCAAGTATACGATGGAAGCTTTAAATCAAAACTTATAGATGGATATGGAATAACTGCCGCTCTTCTAATGAAGAACGGTGTAGATTTAAAATCAGAAACATACTTTGAAGGGGGAGATGAAAATGGACTTAAATGAAGTGAAGAAACTAGCAAGAGAGAGAATGAAAGGGTATTGTGGTCTTTGTAGAGAATGTGATGGTAATTTATGTTCAGGTAAGGTTCCTGGTATGGGAGGAACTAAGACTGGAAGTACATTTAAGAGAAACTATGAGACTTTACATAATGTAAAAATAAACTTGAGAACAATACACGATGCAAAAGACCCAGACATGAGTACTGAAATATTTGGGAAAAAAATAGATATCCCTTTAATAACAGCGCCTGTTACAGGAAGCTCTATAAATATGGGTGGATTTTTAACTGAGGATCAGTATAGTGATGATGTAGTTATTGGAAGTATAAATTCAGGAACTTTTGCTATGACTGGGGATAGTGGGAATCCTCAATTCTTTATAGATGGATTAAATTCTTTAAAAAAGGTTGATGGATTTGGGATACCTATAATAAAACCTAGAGAGAACCAAAAGATAATAGAAAATATAAAAAAAGCTGAAGAAGTAGGTGCTTTAGCTATAGGAGTTGACATAGATGGAGCAGGTCTTATAACTATGGCACTTCATGGACAACCGGTAGGACCTAAAACAGTAGAAGAATTAAAAGAGATAGTATCATCAACAAAGCTTCCTTTTATACTAAAAGGTGTAATGACTGCGGATGAAGCAGAGCTAGCTGTTGAAGTAGGGGCTGCCGCTATAGTTGTTTCTAATCATGGAGGACGAGTATTAGATCATACTCTAGGAGTTGCTGAGGTTCTGCCTGAAATAGCTAATAAAGTAAAGGGGAAAATAACTATACTTGCAGATGGTTCTGTAAGACAAGGTGTTGATATATTAAAATATATAGCTCTTGGAGCTGATGCAGTTCTAGCAGCTAGACCTATTATATGGGGATCGTATGGAGGTAGACAAGAAGGAGTAGAATTAGTTATAAATGGTTTCAAAAATGAATTGAAACAAGCTATGATACTTACAGGATGTAAAGACATAAAATCCATAAATGAAACAAAAATAGTTAATTTAAATAAGTAAAACTGCTTGACTTTATTTAAAAATTCTGTTAATATACATTGTAAAACTGAAATTACAAATTCTATGATAGGAAAAGTAGATATGGTGATTGTTTTAGCGAGCTAGTGGTTGGTGAAAGTCTAGCAACATAGTCTTATCGAAACGCATCCTTGAGAATGTTTTCTGAAATTAGTAGGAAAATGCGGGTTGTTTACGTTAAAAACACATGAGTGGATGTATAGAATATATACATCAATAAGAGTGGTAACACGGGATATAACTCTCGTCTCTTTTTTTAAGAGACGGGAGTTTTTTGTATTGTATGAATATTCAAATTAACATTTTAAGCTGTGAAATAGCATGATGTGAATTATATATATAGGAGGAATATAAAATGAAGGATTTTAAATTAGAGGTAGCTGACATTATATCGGCACAAGTTTCGGACTTGAGCTTAGAAGAAATTATTTCTTTAATAGAAATACCACCGAATAAAGATATGGGGGACTATGCTTTTCCATGTTTCAAATTAGCTAAGGCTTTTAGAAAGGCTCCTAATATGATAGCAAATGATCTTGCTGAAAAAATGGGAGAAAATGATTTAATACAAAGAGTAGAAACAGCAGGGGCTTATATAAACTTTTTTATAGACAAATCTTCTTTAGCTAAATCAGTAGTTACAGAAGTTTTAGAAAAAAAAGAAGACTACGGAAAGACAAATATAGGAGAAGGCAAAAAAGTTATAGTTGAGTTCTCATCTCCTAATATAGCTAAACCTTTCCATATAGGTCATATTAGAACTACTGTAATAGGTAATGCTCTTTACAATGCATATAAAGCATTGGGATTTGACACTGTAAGAATAAATCATTTAGGGGACTATGGTACTCAATTTGGTAAGCTTATAGTTGCATTTAAAAGATGGGGAGATGAGGAAGAAGTAAAACAAGCTCCTATAAAAACTTTACTTAAATTATACGTTCAATTCCATGATGAAGCTGAAAAAGATCCATCAATAGATGAAGAGGCTAGAATGTGGTTTAAGAAGCTTGAAGATGGTGAAGAAGAAGCGGTTAAATTATGGAAGTGGTTTAAAGACGCGAGCTTAGAAGAGTTTAATAAAGTGTACGATATATTAGGAATAGAGTTTGATTCATATGCAGGTGAGAGTTTCTATTCTGATAAAATGCCTAGAATGATAGATATAATGAATGAAAGAGGAATATTAAAAGACTCTCAAGGTGCTAAAATAGTAGATCTTGAAGAGTACAATATGCCTCCAGCACTTATAACTAAAAGTGACGGATCAACTCTATACTTAACTAGAGATATAGCCGCTGCAACTTATAGAAAAGAAACATATGATTTTTATAAGAACATATATGTAGTTGGATCTCAACAAATACTTCACTTTAAGCAATGGATGAAGGTTGTAGAACTTATGGGATTTGAATGGGCTAAGGACTGTGTTCACGTTCCATTTGGAATGGTAGCGCTTGAAGAAGGAACTATGTCTACAAGAAAAGGAAGAGTAGTTTTCTTGGAAGACGTTTTAAAGAAAGCTGTAGATGCAACTAAGGAAATAATCAAAAATCAAAAGAAAAATATAGATATTGAGAATATAGATACTGTAGCTAAGCAAATAGGAGTAGGAGCTGTAGTATTCCAAGAACTATCAAACAATAGAATAAAGGATTATACATTCTCTTGGGATAGAACTTTAGATTTTCAGGGAGAGACAGGACCATATGTTCAATATACTCACACTAGAGCTTGTTCTGTTCTTAGAAAGGCAAATGAAGAAGTAACTGCTGATGTTGATTTTTCTGTATTATCAGATGCTGATAGTACAAATGTTATAAAGGAAATAGGAAACTTCCCTAAGGCTGTACAAGATGTAATCAAAAACAATGAACCTCATATAATAGCTAGATATGTAGTTGATTTAGCACAAGCATTTAATAAATTTTATCATGAGAATGCAATAATAGTAGAAGATGAAAAAATTAGAAAAGCTAGACTTGCTCTTGCTTTAGCTACAAAGCAAACTATAAAGAATGGACTTTCTTTACTTGGAATAGAAGCTCCTGAAAGAATGTAGTTTGTCGAAAAATAAAGCTTTACATCTAAAATTATATTATTATATAATAAATGTATAAAAAATATAGAATAGTAGCATATTGGCGAGGGTCAATGCTACTATCCCCCCTATGTAGCAGCTTAACAGCTGCTATTTTTTTTGGAATTTGGGAAAGCTATTAATATAGTAAAATTTTTATTTAATTAAGATTTAGGAGGGTTTATATGGAAAAAAGAATAAAAAATTCTTATATATATTCTTTTATAAATAATAAGAAGTATTTAAATGATTTTATTAAAATAGTTACAAAATGTTTAATAGATGATAAAAGTACAAAAACTGTATGTGTAGACTATCATAGGTTCAGAGAAGAACTTGTATTTTATAAGTACTATGGATCAAAAAATGAGGACTATTTATATGATATAACCTATGTACTTCCTATAATACTTTCAAATATAAATTTAGAAAGATCACAAGCTGAAGTTATAAAAAATATATCTTATTATTGTAAATTATATAAAGAAGATGTGAAAAACTATGATTACATAATTGTTGGTATATCTTATAACTTTTTAATACATACTCTTATATTGAATAAGGATATAGATTTTAAAGAATTACTTCAAAATATAAAAGAACATGTAATGGGATTTGCACTTGATAAAGATATAGATAAGAAGGATATTATAAAATTTGAAAGAAGCAGGATAAAATTTATACAAAAGATAGATAAATGCATAGATGAAAAAATAGAAGAATTAAGGGAAGAAAGTATAATAGATGGATTTTTTAGGGTTATGTATCAAGTATATATATATGACATGGATGAAAAGAATCAAAGTCTTCTGAGTCTTAAAAATTCTATACTTGGTATTTTGGAGTTTGAATTTGATAATTTTAATATATCAGATTTGAATTTTGTAAAATCATTATCCGAATATATATTGAAACTTAGGAAATACGAGATAAATAAAAAAGAATATACTCAAAGTACACATCCAAGAGAATTGATAGATTTAAATGTTGGGGAGTCACTTTACAATCCTATATTGAACAATATAACTGTTATAGATAGGAAGATTAAAGAAGATATGCTTCATATAAAAGTAAAATCAAAATCTGGTGAATATGAGTTTGAATTTAAGAAGAATAATTAAAGTTTAAAAGAAAAGTGAAGTTCATTCAAATACCGTTAATATTTCAATGAACTTCATTTTTAAATCTGGTTATTTAGAAATTGATTAAGTTTGAGAAGTAAAGTAGCAACTATTTTTGAGCAACGAAGCCCGTAGGGATCGTTGGCGATATAAGTCAATGCGTAGCATTAGACGAATTTTATTTTTCTAGAAATTTCAAAAAATCATCTTCGCTTGTCTCTGCTAAAAAGCAAAGTTCTTTGACCATATTATTTCTTAAATTAATAAAATCATCTATTTTAGTGTTTTCAAATGTATACTCTAAAGACTTGACTATTAAAAGTAGATCTCTCTTTGAAATTTGATCTATAGATATTTTATCGAATGATTCCATAATAATGAGCCCCTTTCACAACTAAAAGTATTATTATTACTTAATTTTCTATAAAATAGTTTAAAAACCTTCAAAAAATATAAAAATAATGATGAATACTCATATTTCGTATAAAATAATACAAAATCATATAAAGTCCTATACTATTATACATAAGGTGAAAGCATAATAACATAGAACTTATTGATTTAAATTGTAATATTATTGTATGATTCTATTAATGAATTCTCAACTATTATAATACCAACTGCACTCGATATGTTTATAGAACTTGCAACATCGTTTTCAAAACCCATTTTATTTTCTGTGTAGGTATGGTGAAGTTCTTCGATAAAATTCTTTATATTATCTTTATCAATTATTTCAATATATGGAGATTTGACCTTGCTAAGACCTTCAAAACTTACAAAATGCTTATGTAGGTCTTTTTCATATTTCAAATGCTCAAATAGCTTGTCATGATAATACTTTCTATTATGATGAGGAAGGCAGAAAAAATCAGATAAAAAATGGCTGATAACTCCTAGTTTTGTAGAAAATCTGTTTATAGATATCGGGTTTTCTTGAAGTCCGTTATCTATTAATTTTAATATTTCATTTAAAACAAAATCAAAACTTTGATCCTTATAGTGTTTTTTCACAGCAAGTCTAGGGGCTATATCTGGTTTCATAGCTCCATATGATAACATTTTGAGGTTCAAATCTATATTTAAGTGATTCTTTATATTATAATGTATATGGTTTGCTATAATATTGTGACTTTGAACTAACAAAGCAGCACCTTCTTTCAATCGTCTCTTATATTCTATTGTAAACTAGATGATAATAAATTTCAAATGTAAATGATGTATTAACTTTATTTAACAAAATGAGTAAATGTAGTACATTAGACGAATTTTTTCTTTTATGTTAAGATATAATAATGTATTATTGTGAAAGGACGGATTATATTGAAAATACTTTTGACTACTCTTAACTCGAAATTTATTCATACTAATTTAGCGATTAGATATTTAAATAGCTTCTGTAAAGACTTAGCTGATATTACTATTTATGAGTACACTATAAACAACAGTGTAGATTATATATTAAAGGAAATCTATAAGCAAAAATCAGATATAGTAGTATTCTCTACATATATATGGAATGTAGACGATACTATAAAAATCTGTAAGAACCTAAAAAAAGTGAGCCCTCACATTAAGATATTACTTGGAGGACCAGAAGTTTCTTATGATTTTGAAGAATTCATGAAAAAACATGATTGTATAGATTATATAATATATGGAGAAGGCGAATTGACTTTCAGAGAATTTATAGAGTATTCCCAGGGAAAAAAGGATGTTGAGAATGTAGATGGTCTTATTTATAGAAATAACGATTCGATAATGATTAATAAACCTAGACAGTTAATACATAATCTTAACATAATACCTAGTCCATATGAAAACATAGATAAAAAGGAATATGAAAATAGAATCGTATATTACGAAACATCAAGGGGATGTCCTTTTAACTGTCAATATTGCTTATCATCTACTATAAAGGGTCTTAGATTCTTTGATATAGATAGGGTTAAAACAGAGCTTAAAAAATTGATAGATGCGAATGTTAGACAGGTTAAATTTGTAGATAGAACATTCAATGCAAGAAAAGAATATGCACTTGATATAATGAAATTTATTATGGAAAATGATAATGGATTTACCAATTTTCACTTTGAGGTAACAGCTCATTTAATAGAAGATGATATGTTGGAGTTTTTATCAAAGTGTAGTCCTGGGCTGTTTCAGTTTGAAATAGGAGTTCAATCTACAAATGAAAAGACGTTAAAAGAAGTAGGAAGAACTCAGAATTTTGAAAGACTATCTTACGTAGTAAATAAGGTTTCGAGCTTTAAAAATATTCATCAGCATTTAGATTTAATAGCAGGTCTTCCTTATGAAAATTATGAGAGTTTTAGAACTTCATTTAATACGGTATTTAATCTAGATATAGAACAATTACAGCTTGGATTTTTAAAGATGCTAAAAGGGTCTGGTATTAGAAAAAATTCTGAAAAGCATGATTATATATTTAAAGATTATACTCCTTATGAGGTATTAGGAAATAAATATATGACATATGATGAAATACTGAAGATAAAAGATATAGAAGAGGTTCTTGAGATTTATTATAATTCAAATAATTTCAAGCTATCTATGAACTATATAATAAAGAAATACTACAGTAAAGATGCATTTAAATTGTTTGAGGATTTATCTTCTTATTGGGAAGACAATGGTTACTTTAAAATGTCACAAGGAAAGAATCAATTATATAATATATTGCTTGATTTTTATATTGATATTATAAAGGAAGATATTGATATATTTAAGGATGTACTTAAATATGACTATATTTCTCTTGGTAGGGGATCATCTTTACCTAGTATATTTGATAAAATAGAAATAGATGATTTTAAGAATAGATGTCATATGTTCTTGAAGAATGAAGAAAATATTATTAAATATATTCCAAAGTTTAAAAATACTCCAGCTAAAAACATAATTAAGTATGTTCAATTTGAACCTTTTAATTATGATGTATTAAAGCTTAAAGAGAATATACATGAAAAGCTTGATAAAGACTTAAATACTATATTGTTCTCTTATGATTTAGATAAAAAGGTATTTGAGAAAAGTAATTCGTATAAAGTTATTATTTAGGAGGTATATGTATGAAGTTTAATATAGAAAAACATTTATTAGTTAAGGCTGAAAACTTAGCTTTTTTAAGTATAAAAGATGATGCTAAACTTCCTCTTAAGGGATATTCTATCCCAAATGAAGGAATGGAAGCTCCTATACTTAATGAAGAACTAGTTAAAGGAATAAAGGATAGAACGGCAGAAGAAGCTCTAACTTTATCGTCTCTAGCTAATGGTATGATATACATAATAGGTATTGATTCTAAATTTAGATATAATGAAGAGTATAAGAAGTTTTTATACGCATTTGATGAAAGAATAGAAGACTATATAGGTTATATGGGAGTTAAAAAGGCTAATGAAAAAGAGCTTACAGATGCATTAATATACTTTAAGTCTCTTATAACTTTAAATAAGAATAATATAAATGGTCTTTATAATTATGCTTTAGTATGCCAAGATATAGCTAAAATTCATGAAAAGAACAAAGAAGAAGAAAAGATGAATGACTTTCTTCTTGAAGCTTTAGATAAATTAGAGACTATAGTTGATATAGAATCTGATTTTGGTCTTGCTTATTATCAACTTGGATACCATTACTATAATCAAAAACAGTATGTAAAAACTATGATTACTTGGGAACAAGCTTTAAAATGTGAACTAGATGAAAATAGTATTATGGAAATAAAAAATGAATTAAAAAAGATAGAGGGCAAGGTAGATTATGAAGAAGGATACAATTTGGTATTACAAGGGAATGCAGAGGAAGGCCTTGGAAAATTACTTCCATTAAAGGATGAATATCCTGATTGGTGGAATTTATTATTCTTTATAGGTCTTGCTTATAGACAATTAGGAGATATAAATGAATCTATAAATTATTTTCAAAAAATATTAATACTTAACCCTACACAAGTAGATACTATAGTAGAGATAGGACTTTGCTATGCCATGACAGGAAACTTAGAGAAATCAATAGAAGAGTTCAGAAAAGCTTTAGATATAAAGGAAGATTATGAGGTTATGTGCAACTTAGGTATGGCATACCTTGAAACTGGGAACTTAGATGAAGCTAAATTTTATATAGAAAAAGCATTTACTTTAAATCCAGATGATCAAGTTACTATAACTTGTCTTAATGAATTAAAAAAATACGAGAAGTAATTACTTCTCGTATTTTTTCATTATATATTCATCTATAGCCATTGCAACCTTTTTTGAGACGTTAACAGCTTCAACAACAGTCTTGGCGCCTGTAACAACATCACCAGATGCAAAAACACCGTCTCTAGTAGTTCTTCCCAAAGAATCTGTAATTACAAGTCCATATTTATTAAGGTTTATACCTTTTGAAGTAGAAACTATATTAGATTGTGGTCCCTGACTTACAGCCACTATAATAGAGTCTGCTTCGAATATATCCTCTGATCCTTCTATTGGAACTACGCTTATACGACCTGAATCATCCTCTATTTTCTGAGTTCTTACATACTTAACACCTTCATCTACAAACTCTAGAGGGGTTTTGAAAGTTTCAAACTTTACACCATCTATTTTAGCGTACTCTATTTCGTAATTAGTAGCAGACATATCACATACATCTTTTCTATATAATATGTACACATCTTTACAACCACGTCTAATAGCAGTTCTTGCAACATCCATAGCTACATTACCAGCTCCTATTACACATACCTTTTCACCTAAATCGTAAACATTAGGATTTTTTAAATAATCAATAGCATAATGAACATGTCCAAGACTTTCACCTTTTATATTTAAAGTGTTAGGGCTCCATACACCTGTGCCTATAAATATAGATTCATATCCATCTCTATTAAGGGTATCTATATTTATAACAGGCCCTATTAATGTATTTGGACGTATTTTAACTCCAAGTTCGATTAGCTTATCTTTAAGTTTATCCAAAATGATTTTAGGAAGTCTAAATTCTGGAATACCATATCTTAATACACCGCCTATTTTGTCATGAGCTTCAAATATAGTAACATCATAACCTTTTAAAGACAACATAAAAGCTATAGTAATACCGGCAGGCCCTGAACCGATTATAGCAACTCTTTTGTTTAATCTTTTGTTTTTTTCAAGAGAAGAACTATTTAAATAATAATTAGAGATATAATTCTCTATAGAACTTATTTGGACTGGGCTTCCCTTCATACCAAGAACACAATTACCTTCACATTGATTTTCGTGTGGACATACTAGCGAACAAATAACCGAAAGGGGATTGTTATTAAATAATATTTCTCCTGCTTTTTTAATTTCGCTATTTAAAAGTAATTGTATAACCTCTGGAATAGACGTATTTACAGGACAACCTTGCTTACATTTTGGATTTTTACACTGCAGACATCTTTTGGCTTCTTCTACTATATGATTTCCCATAAATATCAACTCCTGTTCGTTATTAAAAATATATTATACCATATTGGAAAGTTAAGTTGAATTCAATATTTGGAGTATGTATTTATTTGGAATATTGTGAATAAAAAAAGCGCTTCATGCTGCCTCTTGGCTGATGGCGCCAACGAGTCTTAACAGAATCCGTTACTTAAAAATAGCTGATATTTTCGCTCTTTTATTAATGTTATATGAAAGCTGAAAATTATATAATTTCTTTATATATTAAAAAGGGAAAACGATTGAAGTATAGAATTTAAGTAGTATATAGAAAAAAGACATTATAGGGAGGGATTGAAGTATAATGATAAAAAAATTAGACGAAGTAATTAATAAGGTTAAAAGTGTACAAACTATGAAACTAGCAGTTGCAGCGGCTCAAGATGAGGAAGTTTTAAAAGCTGTATTTGATGCTAGAAAAGAAGGTATTATAGAGCCTATATTAGTTGGTGACACTGAAAAAATAAAAGAAATAGCTAAAGAGTTAAATGAAGATATAACTCGAATAGAATTAATAGAATCTAAGGAACTAAAAGAAAGTGCTGAAATAGCTGTAAAACTTGTATCTACCGAAAAAGCAGATTTTGTTATGAAAGGACTAATAGACACATCTATACTTTTAAAAGAAGTTTTAAATAAAGAGTATGGACTTAGAACAGAAAGTCTTTTAAGTCATGTGATGATATATGAACTTCCTAGTTACCATAAACTGTTAATTCTTACTGACGGAGGAATGAATATTAGTCCAAATGTAGAACAAAAATATAAGATAATGAATAATGCTATAAAAGTTGCAAAATCACTAGAGCTTGAAATAGTAAAAGGAGCTTGTATTGCTGCAAAAGAAAAAGTAAGCGATAAAATGATAGCAACAGTTCATGCAGATGAACTATCAAAGCTGGAATATGGAGAAGGTGTTATAGTTGAGGGACCTCTTGCATTTGACTTAGCTATATCCAAAGAAGCTGCTAGAATAAAGAACTTTAAGAGTGAAGTGTCTGGAGATGCAGATATAATGCTGGTTCCTACAATAGAGGTTGGAAATGGAATAGGTAAAGCATTGACTTATATGGCTGGCGGTAAATCAGCAGGTATAATAATGGGGGCTAAGGCACCTGTTGTATTAGTATCAAGAGCTGATGAACATGAATCAAAATTATATTCAATAGCGATAGGTGCATTAATTGCAAACAATAAATAGTATACATACTATATACTAATCTTGTATATACATAATTTGTAATGGAAATTATGTATATACAAGATTTATAAATTTACAATGGGAAATATAGTCTCTGACAAAATGAAAAAAATACTTAAAAAATTCGACAAAAAAATAACATTGTTTTAATGTTAAAATTAACTCGGATACTAGAATTATAAATAAAAATACACATTAAAAAAATATATAATACTATGTCTGTATATTTATTAAAAATATACAATAAAAATTGCAAAAAGATACAACAAATATTGTAAAATATGCTATAATTAACTTAATGAACATGAAATATTTAAATAGAAGATTAAATCACAAGGAATTGAGGAATATATTTACAAATTAGATTGTTTTAAAATTAACGAACTTAAGGGGTGGTTTGGTAATTTTAGTAAATTAAATCAATTGTTTATTTTGAAATATAGACATAATGTTTTAACTCTCGTGAAATTTGAATAATAATGAATAATTATCTGAAGATAACCAAAAAAAGTCATGAAGACTCTTTTTGTTGTTATATAAAGTGAAACTTAATTCAAATGGAGTTTTTACTCCAGGTGGATTTTTAGTTGAACTAATCCAGAAGCTGTTAAGTTATTATCTCTAGATTTAATGGGGATGGAGTTTTAGAACTTTTAGCTTTAGGATAAATTTGAAATTTCAAGAGGTTACCAGTAAAAGGGGGAAGAAATATGGATGAAAAATTATTGTCAATTGATAATGCCACTAATGAGTTAATAAAAAAGGCTCAGACAGATGGAGTAGAGACTATTTGGGATAGAAAAGAAAATATGAAGCCATGTCCAATGGGAGAAAAGGGAATCTGCTGTAGAATTTGTACAATGGGACCTTGTAGAATAACTCCAAAAACACCAAGAGGACTTTGTGGAGCAGATGCAGATGTTATTGTATCAAGAAACTTCGCAAGAATGGTAGCAGGGGGAGCAGCAGCACATTCAGACCATGGTAGAGATATAGCTCATGTTCTTCATATGGCTAGTAAAGATGGTAATTATAAGGTTAGAGATGAAGCTAAATTAATGAATTTAGCTAAAAGATGGGAAATAGAAACAGAGGACAGAGATATATACGATATAGCTCACGAAGTTGCAGGGTTTGCACTTAATGAATTTGGAAAGCCTTTTGGAAATTTAGAATTCCCTCCATCATTACCACCGCAAAGAAGAAAAGTGTGGGAAGATTTAAATATAGTGCCTAGAGCTATAGATAGAGAAGTTGTAACTATTATGCACTCAACTCATATGGGTTGTACTGCTGATGCAGATAGCATGTTAAATATTTCAATGAGAACAGCTCTTTCTGATGGATGGGGAGGTTCTTACATAGCAACAGAACTGAGTGATATATTATTCGGAACTCCAATACCAAGAGAGACAGAAGCAAATCTTGGTGTTTTAGAAGAAAATCAAGTAAACATAGTACTTCATGGGCATGAGCCTTCATTGTCAGAAATGATAGTACTTGCTGCAGAAGATCCAGAACTTGTAGCTTTAGCTAAAGAGGTTGGATCTGATGGAATTAATCTTGCTGGTATGTGCTGTACAGCAAATGAAGTTACAATGAGACATGGAGTTAAAATAGCTGGAAACTTTGCACAACAAGAGCTTGCAATATTAACTGGAGCAGTAGAAGCTGTAATAGTTGACGTTCAATGTATATTCCCAGCGTTAGCATCTCTTACAGATTGTTATCATACAAAATTCATAACTACATCTCCAAAAGCTAGAATCACAGGTGCAACTCATCTGGAATTTGATGAAGAAAAAGCATTTGAGTCAGCAAAGTCAATAGTCAGAGAAGCTATACTAAACTTTAAAAATAGAGATAATAAAAAAGTATTCATTCCTAAAACTAAAAATCATGCAACGGTAGGATATAGTGTTGATGCTATAATTAATCAATTAGATAAGGTTGTAAACTCTCAAATAGATCCAGCTGGAACTGTTAAGCCTCTTGCTGATTGTATAACATCAGGAGTTATAAGAGGAGCTGCTGGAGTAGTTGGATGTAATAATCCTAAGGTTAAGCATGATTATGGACATATTGAATTAATAAAAGAACTTATTAAGAATGATGTAATAGTTGTTGTAACAGGATGTGCAGCACAAGCTTGTGCAAAGGCGGGACTTTTAAGCAAGGATGCTAGAAAATTAGCAGGTCAAGGTCTTGCAACTGTATGTGAACTTGTTGATATACCTCCTGTACTTCATATGGGTTCTTGTGTTGATATAAGTCGTATACTGGAGCTTGTAGGGGAAGTTGCTAAATTCTTAAATATTGATATGCATCAATTACCTGTTGTTGGAGCGGCTCCGGAGTGGATGTCAGAAAAGGCAGTATCTATAGGAACTTATGTTGTTGCATCAGGAATAGATACATGGCTTGGAGTAGTACCACCTGTAACAGGAGGACCAAGAGTTTTAGATATACTTACAAATGAAATGGAAAATATGGTTGGAGCTAAATTCTTTGTAGAGCCAGACCCTGTAAAAGCAGCAGCACAAATAATAGAAAGAATAGAACAAAAACGTAAGGTATTGGAAGAAATGTTCGAAAATAAAGGAGAATTAGCTAAAGCATAAAAATAAACTGAAAAAAGGTGATAAAACATGAAAATAGCTATAACAGGAAAAGGTGGAGTTGGAAAAACAACATTCTCAGCAATGCTTTCTAGAATGTATGCAGATGAAGGTTATCGAGTTTTATCAGTAGATGCAGATCCTGATGCCAATTTAGCATTGGCATTGGGATTTCCTCAAAAATTAATAGATGAAATAGTGCCTATATCAGAAATGAAGAATTTAGTAGAAGAAAGAACTAGTGCAGAAGCTGGAACGTTTGCTAAGATGTTTAAATTGAATCCAAAGGTAGATGACATACCTGATAGATATTGTAAACAGTACAATGGAGTAAGTGTACTAAGTATGGGAACTGTTGATACTGGAGGATCAGGTTGTGTTTGTCCAGAACACGTATTATTAAAAAGGCTTACTTCTCATTTGATTCTTCAAAACAAGGATGTAGTTGTTATGGATATGGAAGCTGGTATTGAGCATTTGGCAAGAGGAACAGCTCAAGGTGTAGATGCATTTATAGTAGTAGTTGAGCCTGGAGAAAGAAGTCTTCAGACTTATAGAAAAGTCAAAAAACTAGGTGAAGACCTAGGAGTAGGTAAAGTTTGGGTAGTTGCAAATAAGATAAGAAACCAAAAAGACGAATCTTTCATATTAGACAATGTAAAAAAAGAGGAATTTTTAGGGTTTGTATATTATAATGAAGATGTAATAAATTCAGATAGATCAAATTTATCTCCTTATGATAATAGTGAAAAAACTAGAGAGGAGATAAAGTACATAAAACAAAAAATACAAGGGGGAATTTAAAATGAGTTTTAAATCTGATATTCAAATAGCGCAAGAAGCAAAGCCTCAAGATATAAGGGAAATTGCTAAAAAACTTAATCTTACTGAAGAAGATATTGAGTTATATGGAAAGTATAAAGCTAAAGTTGATTATAACTTATTAAAAAGAGAGACTGGCAAAAAATCAAAGCTGATATTAACTACAGCAATAAATCCAACACCAGCTGGAGAAGGAAAAACAACTACAACTATAGGTGTTGCAGATGGACTTGCTAAGCTTAATAAAAATGTTTTAGTTGCACTAAGAGAACCATCACTTGGACCTGTATTTGGAGTTAAAGGAGGAGCAGCAGGTGGAGGATATGCACAAGTTGTTCCAATGGAAGATATAAACCTACACTTTACTGGAGACTTTCATGCTATAGGTGCTGCCAATAACTTACTTGCAGCTATGATAGACAACCATATATATCATGGAAATAAACTTGACATTGACCCAAGAAGAATAACTTGGAGAAGATGCGTAGATATGAATGATAGACAGTTAAGATTTGTGGTTGATGGACTTGGTGGAAAAGCTAATGGAATGCCAAGAGAAGATGGATTTGATATAACTGTTGCATCTGAAATTATGGCAGCATTTTGTCTTGCAAATGATATATCAGATTTAAAAGAAAGATTATCTAAAATAATAATAGGGTATAGCAGAGCAGGAGAGCCTGTTACTGCTGGAGATATAAATGCACACGGTGCAATGGCAGCTCTTTTAAAAGACGCTTTGAAACCAAACCTTGTACAAACGCTTGAAGGAACACCAGCATTTGTTCACGGAGGACCATTTGCAAATATAGCTCATGGTTGTAACTCTGTAATAGCTACTAAGATGGCTATGCACTTTGCTGATTATGTAATAACAGAAGCTGGATTTGGAGCTGACCTGGGAGCTGAAAAATTCTTGGATATAAAATGTAGAATGGCTGACTTAAAGCCTGATGCAGTTATAATAGTTGCAACTGTTAGAGCGCTTAAATACAATGGTGGAGTAGCTAAGAATGATTTAAATGAAGAGAATTTAGAGGCATTAGAAAATGGACTTCCAAACTTATTAAAGCATGTTGAGAACATTACTAAGGTATATAAATTACCTGCAGTAGTGGCTATAAACAGATTCCCGCTTGATACAGAAGCTGAACTTAATTTAGTTAAAGAAAAATGCCAAGAATTAGGTGTTAATGTTGCTTTATCAGAAGTATGGGCAAAAGGTGGAGAAGGTGGAGTTGAAGTAGCTAAAGAGGTACTTAGAATGATAGAAGAAGAAGAAAACGACTTTACTTTCGCATATGAGTCTGATGAGCCAATTAAAGAAAAAATAAGAGCTATAGCTCAAAAAATATATGGAGCAGATGATGTAGACTTTACTCCAGCTGCAACTAAGGAAATAGAAAACCTTGAAAAACTTGGATTTAAAGAACTTCCAATATGTATGGCAAAAACTCAGTACTCATTAACTGATGATCAAACAAAACTTGGAAGACCAACAGGATTTAATATAACAGTAAGACAAGTAGCGGTTTCAGCAGGAGCAGGATTTATAGTAGCTTTAACTGGTGAGATAATGAAGATGCCGGGACTTCCAAAAGTTCCAGCAGCAGAAAAAATAGATGTAGATGAAAATGGAACAATAGCAGGATTATTCTAAGAATAATAGGAGGAACTAATATGAAATTAATAGAGAAAAACTCTATCGAATTCGTTGAAGTTCTTGCTTCTAAAGCAGCTGTCCCTGGAGGTGGGGGGGCAGCGGCTTTGGTAGGAGCTATAGGAATGGCTCTTGGAAGCATGGTTTGCAACTTGACGATAGGAAAGAAAAAATATGCAGAGTATGAAGAAGTAGTTAAGCAAGCTCTAGAAAAAGCTACTAAAATTCAAGAAGAGTTGCTAAAAATGGTAGATGAAGATGCTGAGAACTTCTTACCTTTATCAAAGGCATATGGAATAAAAGCTAACACAGAAGAAGAGAAGAAAGAAAAAGAAAGAATAATGGAAGAATCTTTAAAAACAGCATGTTCAGTTCCTATAGAAATAGTAAGAACTTGTCATAAAGCAATAAAGCTTCATGAAGAGTTAGTTGGTAAAACTTCAACACTTGCTATAAGTGATATAGGAGTAGGAGTACAGTGCTTAAGAGCTGCAATTATAAGTGGAAAATTGAATGTAGCTATAAATATAAATTCTATAAAAGATCAAGAATATGTAAATAAAGTTAAAGAAGAGACAGATAGATTAGTTTGTGAAGGGATTAATATAGCCGATGAAGTTTATAAAAAAGTTGAACAAGAGCTTTGTAAATAAAAGGGGGAACTTTAAATGGCAGATGTAGTAGCTATGGATAGTATTATAAAAGGAAAGCCGGTTGCTGATAAAATATCAGAGAATTTAATAAAAGAAGTAGAGGAATTAAAGGCTAAAGGAATAAATCCTAAACTTGCAATAGTTAGAGTAGGTGCAAGAGGAGATGACTTAGCTTACGAAAGAGGAGCACTTAATAGATGTGAAAAAATAGGTATAATAACAGATGTTAAAGAACTTCCAGAGGATATAACTCAAGAAGATTACATAAATGAATTAAAAAAAGTAAATGAAGACAGTTCAACTCACGGTATATTATGCTTTAGACCTCTTCCAAAGCATTTAAATGAAGAACAAATAAAATATGTTATATCTCCTGAAAAAGACGTGGACTGCTTTAGCCCTGTAAATGCGGCAAAAGTTATGGAAGGGGATAAATCAGGATATCCACCATGTACACCTACTGCAGTAGTAGAAATATTAAAGCACTATGGTGTAGAGCTTTCGGGTAAGAAGGTAGCGGTACTTGGAAGATCTATGGTTGTTGGAAAACCAGCTGCAATGCTTTTATTAAATGAAAATGCAACGGTTACTATATGTCATTCAAGAACTAAAGATTTAGAATCAGTTACAAGCGAAGCTGATGTGTTAGTAGCTGCTGTTGGAAGAGCAAAAATGGTAAAAGAAAGTTTTGTAAAAGAAGGCGCAGTAGTTATAGATGTTGGTATAAATGTTGATGAAAATGGAAAATTATGTGGAGATGTGGATACGGATAGTGTTAAAGAAAAAGTATCTATGATAACACCAGTGCCAGCAGGTGTTGGATCTGTTACAACTTCTATACTTGCTAAACATATAGTTAAAGCTTGTAAAATGCAAAATAACGCATAAAACAAGAGGGGGGAATAGAGATGATAATTTCACAAAAAAAACCTTTAGAGGAAGTTTTGGAATATATAAAGGATTCTCAAAAGGTGATAGTTACAGGATGTTCACTATGTGCATCAACTTGTAAGGTCGGTGGAGAAGAAGAAATTGAAGAAATGAAAAATATATTACAAGAGAATGGAAAAGAAGTTTTAGGGGTAAAACTTTTAGACCCATCATGTAATCTATTAAAAGTAAAAAAAGATTTAAAATCTTTAAAAGAAGAATTAAAAGAAGCTGATGCTATAATTTCTCTAGCATGCGGAGATGGAACTCAAACGATAGCTAAAAATGTTAAAATTCCAGTATATCCAGGAAATAATACTATGTTTATTGGAGAAATTGAAAGAGTTGGTCAATTTTCTGAATCTTGCAAGGCTTGTGGAGAATGCGAGCTTGGATGGACTGGCGGTATCTGTCCTGTTACTATGTGTGCTAAAGGATTACTAAATGGAGCATGTGGTGGCGCTAAGGATGGAAAATGTGAGGTTGATTCAGAAAATGATTGTGCATGGATAAAAATATATGAGAGATTAAAAGAATTAGACCAATTAGACAATTTAACTAATATAAGACCGGCTAAAGACTATAAAAAATGTGCAAATCCAAGACATATAAACTTAAAGAAAAAAGAAGAATTAGCGAAAGCTTAGAAGGTTTAAAAGGGGGATTTGAGATGAGCTTATTAAGAAAAACTTTAGAAAATGGAGAATTCGGTGTTACAGCTGAAATGGCTCCACCTAAAGGGATCGATTTTAAACACTTAATAGAATGTGCAAATATGATAAAGGGAAGAGTTCACGGAGTAAATGTAACAGATTTTCAATCAGCAGTTATGAGAACAACATCTCTTGCTACTTGTAAGATTTTAAAGGATGAGGGTCTTGAGCCTGTTCTTCAAATGACAGGAAGAGATAGAAATAGAATAGCTATACAGGGAGAATTATTATCTGCTGGGTTATTTGAAATTAAGAATATGTTAGCTTTAACAGGCGACCATACAGTAGTTGGAGATCATCCGGGAGCTAAGCCTGTTTATGATTTAGATTCAGTAGGAATACTTCAAACAGCTGAAACTCTAATAGGTGGAGTTGATATGGTTGGAAATGAACTAAAGGGTAGTCCGGAATTTTATCTAGGTGCTTGCGTTACTCCAAGGTATGCTCCTTTAGAGGTACAAATACTTAAAATGGAAAAGAAGATAAAGGCAGGGGCTAAATTCTTCCAAACTCAAGCTATATTTGATATAGATACTATGAGAGAGTTCAGAGAAAAAACTAAGCATTTAGATTGCAAGGTTCTAGCTGGAATAATACCTCTAAAAAATGTTGGAATGGCTAGATTTATGAATGCTAATGTTCCTGGAATATATGTACCAGAAGATATTATAGAAAGAATAAAGAATTCTGCGAATAATGTAGAAATACCAGATGGAGCAACAGAGAAAGAAGTAAAGAAATTAAAGGCAAATGCCAGAGTTCAAGAAGGAATTAAGATTTCTGGTGAATTTATAAAAGAGTTAAGAGCAGAAGGTTTATGTGATGGGGTACACATAATGGCAATTGGAGCAGAAGAAAATGTACCAGCAATCCTTGATGCTGCTGGATTATAGAATTACTCAATAGAAATTATTAGATAGTCATATGTTGTTTTATCACAGAAAACAGTAGAATGGCTTTATTTATACACATTTATGTATAAAAATGCACTAAAAATGCATAAAAATAGAGAAAGTTGGGGGATTTTAGATGAAAATAGCAGTAATAGGGGGAGGACCAGGGGGATATGTAGCGGCTATTAAAGCATCTATGATGGGTGCGGATGTTACATTAATAGAAAAGAGAAGAGTAGGTGGAACTTGCTTAAATGTTGGATGTATACCTACTAAGGCGTTGCTTGCATGTTCAGAAATGTTGATGAACGTGAGAGAGTCTAAAAGCTACGGTATTAATATAGATGGAACTATCGATGCAGATTTTGAATCTATGATGAATAGAAAAGATAAAATTGTAGATCAACTTGTAAAAGGAATAGAATTTTTATTTGAAAAAAAAGGTGTAAAACTTGTAAATGGATTTGGAAAATTAATAAGTAAGAATGAGATAGAGATTTCTAAAGAGGATGGATCAAAGGAAGTAATAAAAGCGGATAAGATAATACTTGCAACAGGGTCTGTACCTATAGTACCGCCTATGTTCCCATATGATGGTAAAAAAATCATAACTAGCGATGAGGCTTTGAATTTAAAAGAACTTCCAAAATCTATGTTAATAGTTGGAGGAGGAGTAATTGGATGCGAGTTTGGTCAATTCTTTAGAACTTTAGGAACGGAAGTTTCAATTGTTGAAATGAATGATCAAGTTCTACCATTTGAAGATAAAGATATTGCTAAACAGTTGCAAAGAAGCTTCAAAAAGGATAAAATTAAATTATTAACAAGTAAAAAGATACAGAATTGTAATATTGAGGAAAATAAGGTCGTAGCAAACCTAGACAATGGAAAATCAGTAGAAGCAGATATTATGTTAGTTTCTGTTGGTAGAAAACCTTACCTTGAAAAGTTAGGAATAGAAGAGCTTGGAATGAAAGTAGAAAGAGGAAAAATAGTAGTAGATGAAAAGATGCAAACAAATGTAGATGGAATATATGCAATAGGTGATATAGTTGATAGTCCTTTCCTTGCGCATGTAGCTTCAAAGGAAGGTATGATAGCAGTTCAGAATGCTCTTGGAAAAGATAAGAAGGTAGATTATACAGCTATTCCAAGATGTGTATATACAGAACCTGAGGTTGCAGCAGTTGGATTTACTGAAAAGCAATTAGAGGAAAAAGGTATAGAGTATAAAATCGGTAAATTTGAGTTTAGGGGACTTGGAAAAGCCCAAGCAATAGGAAAATTCCAAGGATTTATAAAGGTATTAGCAGATAACGAAGATAAGATAGTAGGGGCTTCGATTGTAGGTCCTCATGCGACTGATTTACTAACAGAGCTTACTTTAGCTGTTAATTTAGGCCTTACGGTAGAAGAAGTTGGAGATGTTATTCATCCTCATCCTACTTTATCGGAGGGATTGATGGAAGCTTTACATGATGTACATGGAGAATGTGTACATTCGGTTACAAATGCAAAAGCTGACGCTTAATAAAGATAGAGCCTAATTAAAAGCTCTGTCTATGATATAAGTTAGGGGGTATAGAAATGGGATATACAATAGCTGTAGCAGGAAAAGGTGGAACTGGAAAAACTAGCTTGACAGGGCTTTTAATAGACAATTTAGTTAAAAAAGGAGAAAATCCAATACTAGTTGTTGACGCAGATGCAAATGCAAACATAAATGAGGTATTAGGAGTAGATATACAAAGTACTATAGGGGAAATAAGAGAAGAAGTAAGTCAAAGAGAAATCTGTGGAAATGGATTTCCTGGAGGCATGACTAAAGCTCAATATTTAAAGTATAGATTAAACACTTCTATAACAGAAGGAAATGGATATGATCTTTTGGTTATGGGAAGATCGGAAGGTCAAGGATGTTACTGTTATGTAAATGGAGTTTTAAGAGAACAAACAGATTCATTATCTGATAGTTATAAGTACTTAGTTATAGATAATGAAGCTGGTATGGAGCATTTAAGTAGAAAAACTACTAAACATATAGATACTTTATTCCTTGTAAGTGATTGTTCAAGAAGAAGCATTCAAGCAGTTGGAAGAATTAAAGAACTTGTGAAAGAACTTGATTTGAAAGTTAGTAATATACATTTAATAGTTAACAAAGCAATAGATGGACAATTGCATGAAGGCGTAAAAGAAGAAATTAAAATTCAAAATTTGGATTTAATAGGTGTAGTTCCAATGGATGAAATGATATATGAATATGATTCGAGTGGAATACCACTAGTTAAGTTACCAGAAGAAAATAAGTCAAAACTAGCTATTAAAGAGATATTATCTAAAATAGAAATTTAAAAAAGTAGTTATTAAGGGGGCGATTTTTGTGGCATTTAAGATGTCTGTTCAAAAATATGCAGGAAAAATTTCTGAAGTTGGAATTGGAACTGGAGAAAAAGCTTTAAAATTAGGTGGAGAAAATGTAATGCCGTTTTATAGTTTTGATGGAGATTGTGGAAATACACCTAAAATGGGAGTAGAAATACTAGATGTATTCCCAGAAAATTGGATAGAACCATTAAAAGATTTATACAAGGATGTAGCTGAAAATCCAGTTGAGTGGGCTAAGTTCGTAGAAAAAGAAATGGAACCTGATTTTATATGTTTAAAGTTTGAAGGAGCTGATCCTAACGGATTAGATAGATCTGCTGAAGAATGTGCACAAATAGCAAAAGATGTAGTAGAGAATGTTAAGTTGCCTGTAGTTATTTCAGGATGCAATAACTTTGAAAAAGATGCCAAGGTATTTGAAAAGGTAGCAGCATCTGTTGATGGACACAATTGCTTATTCTTAGCAGCGGTTGAAGAAAACTATAAGGCAGTAGGAGCAGCATCTACTCTTGCTTATCCACATAAAGTAGGAGCTGAGTCATCTGTTGATATAAACTTAGCTAAGCAATTAAACATATTGTTAAATCAACTTGGAGTTAAAGAAGAAAATATAGTTATGAATATAGGTTGTTCAGCTGTAGGTTATGGATATGAGTATGTTGCTTCAACTATGGATAGAATTAGACTTGCAGCATTTGGTCAAAATGATAAAACGCTTCAAATGCCTATAATAGCACCAGTTTCTTCTGAAACTTGGTCAGTTAAAGAATCTGTTGCTGATGTTGAAGATGTTCCGGAGTGGGGATGCAAAGAAGAAAGAGGAATAACTATGGAAATATCAACTGCAGCTAGTATGCTAGTTGGGGGAGCAAATGCAGTTATACTTCGTCATCCGAAATCTTTAGAAACTATGAAAAAATTTGCATGTGAATTAGCATAATAAATAGGGGTTAAGGGGGAAAGAAAAATGGCTTTAAAAGGATTAGATATATTTAAGTTATCTCCAAAGAAAAACTGTAAGGATTGTGGATTTCCAACATGTATGGCGTTTTCTATGAAGGTTGCAGCAGGAGCAACTGAAATATCAAAATGTCCTCATATGAGTGAAGAAGCATTAGCTAAACTTTCAGAAGCTACTGCACCGCCTATGAAAGCTTTAACTATAGGTAACGGTGAAAATGAGTATAAACTAGGTGGAGAAACAGTACTTTTCAGACATGAAAAGAGTTTGGTTAATAGAAATAGATTTGCAGTGTTATTCTCTGACTCTATGGATGATGAAACTGTAAATACAAAGATAGATAACATTAAAAAAGTTGACTACATAAGAATTGGGGAACAAATGAAGGTTGAAATAGCAGCCTTAAAATACAGTGGAAATAAAGAAAATTATATTAAATTAATAAATAAAGTTAAGGACAGTGAAATAAAAGTAGCTTATATGTTGGTTTGTGAAGATGTAGATGTATTAAAAGAAGCTCTTGAAATAGTTAAGGGAGAAAATCCTATAGTTTATGGAGCCAACAAAGAAAACTACAAGGAAATGGTAGAACTTGTTAAAACTGATAAGCTAGCATTAGGTGTTAAGGGAGAAAATCTTGAAGAGTTATATAGCTTAGTAGAAGATATTCACAAATTAGGATATAAAGAGTTGATATTAGATCCTACTAGTAAGAATATGAAGGAAGCCTTTACTAATGCAGTTCAAATAAGAAGAATTGCTTTAAAAGAGGGAGATAGATCATTTGGATATCCTTCGGTTATATTTGCTAATGAGATTGCCAAAGAGGATAAGTATATGGAGGTTGCTATATCTTCTTTATTCACAGTTAAGTATGGATCTATAATAGTTCTTGATGATATAGATTATTCTAGAGCACTTCCGTTATTTGCTCTAAGACAAAATATATACACAGATCCTCAAAGACCTATGAGAGTTGAACCTAAGATTTATCCTATAAATAATCCAGATGAGAATTCTCCAGTTCTTGTAACTGTTGACTTTGCTCTTACTTACTTTATTATAGCTGGAGAAATAGAAAGATCTAAAGTTCCAATGTGGCTTGCAATACCAGATGCAGGAGGATACTCTGTTTTAACTGCTTGGGCTGCTGGTAAGTTTGGAGGAAATAGTATTTCAAGCTTTATTAAAGAAAGTGGAGTAGCAGAACAAACTAAATGTAGAAAGCTTATAATACCTGGAAAGGTAGCTGTTTTAAAGGGTGATATTGAAGATAATTTACCTGGATGGGATGTTGTTATAGGAACTAACGAATCAATGGAACTTCCTAAATTCTTAAGAAACTTTAATGAAGAATTAAGAACTGCTAAAGCTTAATCAAAAATAGGGAGGATTCGTCCTTCTTATATTATAAAAGGGGGTAATCATTAATGGAAAGATTTATGATAATAGGAGAGAGAATCCACTGTATTTCACCAAGTATAAGAAAGGCATTAGAAGAAAAAAATCCTGAGCCAATCTTAAAAAGAGCTAAAGAGCAAATTGATGCAGGAGCTCATTATATAGATTTTAACATAGGACCAGCTGAGAGAAATGGCGAAGAGTTAATGGAATGGGGAGTTAAATTAATTCAAGAAAACTTCAACAATATACCAATGGCTCTTGATACAGCTAATAAAAAAGCTATTGAGGCAGGTCTTAAGGTTTACAATAGAGAAAATGGAAAACCTATTATAAACTCTGCTGATGCAGGACCTAGATTTGATCTTATAGATTTAGCTGCTGAGTATGATGCTATGGTAATAGGACTTTGTGCTAAAGAAGGTATTCCAAGAGATAATGACGAGCGTATGGGTTATTGTACTCAGATATTAGAAAGAGCTATGGAACTTGGAATGGAACCTGAAGATATACTATTTGACCCTCTTTGCCTTGTAATAAAAGGAATGCAAGAAAAACAAATGGAAGTTTTAGAAGCTATAAGAATGATGACTGAAATGGGACTTAGAACTACAGGAGGCCTTTCTAATATATCAAATGGAGCTCCTAAGGATATAAGACCTATACTTGATTCTGCTTTTCTATCAATGGCTATGGCTAATGGATTTAGCTCAGCTATAATAAATCCATGTGATAAAGAACTTATGAGTTCAATAAAATCATGTGATGTTATAAAAGGAAATATATTATACGCTGATTCATATCTAGAATTATAAATAGAGATTTAAAATAAATTATTTAGGGGGATAGAAACATGAGTTTATTTAAAACTATATTCACAGGATCTAATCAAGCATTAGAAGCGGCTAATGATTTCTTAAATAAAAGTATAGAAGAAAAAGGACTGGATCATAAAGTTGCTTTTCCTGATACTGCATATTCACTTCCTATTATATATGCAGCTACTGGACTTAAAATGGAAAGTCTTGCTGATCTTCAAAAGGCATTGGAAGTTGTTAAGAGTTTAATAGGAGAAGAAAAAGAAAATTTAGAAAATGGACTTAATGCAGGTCTTGGAACAGCTGTTGCAGCTGAAGTTATAGAGGCTATTAAATACTCTACTATAGATTCTCCTTATGAAGCGCCGTGTGCTGGACATATAAGTGACCCTATAATTCGTTCTCTAGGAGTTCCTCTAGTTACAGGAGATATACCTGGAGTTGCAGTTGTATTAGGAGAGTGTCCTGATGCTGAAACAGCAGCAAAGGTTATAAAGGATTATCAATCTAAGGGACTTTTAACATTCTTAGTTGGTAAGGTTATAGACCAAGCTATAGAAGCAGATGTGAAGATGGGTCTTGATTTAAGGGTAATACCTTTAGGATATGATGTTACATCTGTAATACATGTTGTATCTGTAGCTGTTAGAGCGGCTCTTATATTCGGAGGATTAGAGCCAGGAAATCTAGAAGGATTATTAGACTATACTCTTAATAGAGTCCCAGCATTTGTAAACGCATTTGGACCGTTAAGTGAGCTTGTTGTATCTTGTGGAGCTGGAGCTATAGCTTTAGGATTCCCTGTTATAACAGATCAAGATGTGTTTGAAGTACCAACTAGATTATTAACTCAAAAGGATTATGATAAATTTGTAGCTACATCGCTTGAAGCTAGAGGAATAAAGATAAAAATAACTGAAATTCCTATACCAGTATCTTTTGCAGCTGCATTTGAAGGTGAGAGAATTAGAAAAGGCGATATGTTTGTAGAATTCGGTGGAGGAAAAACTGAATCTTGGGAATTAGTATTAAAAAGAGAGCTTTCAGAAGTAGAAGACCATAAGATTGAAATAATAGGACCGGATACAGATACAATTGAAGCGGTTCCAGGAAAATTACCTCTTGCTGTATTGGTAGAAGTTGCTGGTAAAAATATGCAGGATGATTTTGAGCCTGTACTTGAAAGACGTATTCACTACTTTATGAACTACATAGAAGGTGTAATGCATGTAGGACAAAGAGATATAACTTGGATAAGAATAGGTAAAGAAGCAAATGAAAAAGGATTTAGATTAAATCATATAGGTGAAGTTTTATACGCTAAGATGCATGATGAGTTTGGATCTGTTGTTGATAAGTGTCAAATAACTATAATAACTGATCCTGAGAAGGTATCTGAGCTTAAAGAGAAGCACGCTATTTCTAAATATAGAGCAAGAGATGAAAGATTAGAATCGTTAACAGATGAGAGTGTAAATGATTTTTATTCTTGTAACCTATGTCAGTCATTTGCTCCAGCTCATGTATGTATAGTAACGCCAGAAAGACTAGGTCTTTGCGGAGCTGTAAGTTGGTTAGATGCTAAAGCTACTAAAGAATTAGATCCTACAGGACCTTGTCAACCTGTATCAAAAGATGGTGTTGAGGATGAAAAAGCGGGAGTTTGGAGTGCTGTTAATGAAACTGTATCTCAAATTTCTCAAGGTGCAGTAGAGAGAGTTACTCTTTATAGTATAATGGAAGATCCTATGACTTCTTGTGGATGTTTTGAATGTATATGTGGAATAATGCCAGAGGCCAATGGACTTGTAATAGTTAATAGAGAGCATGGAGGAATAACACCTCTTGGAATGACATTTGGAGAACTTGCATCTATGACAGGAGGAGGAGTTCAAACTCCAGGATTCATGGGTCATGGTAGACAATTTATTTCATCTAAAAAGTTCATAGCAGCTGAAGAAGGAACAAGAAGAATAGTTTGGATGCCAAAAGAATTAAAAGAATATGTAAGTGAAAAATTAAATGCTACTGCTAAAGAAGTATATGGAATAGAAAACTTTACAGATATGATATGTGATGAAACTATAGCTATTGAGTCTGAGGATGTATTATCATTCTTAGAAGAAAAAGGTCATCCAGCATTACAAATGGAAGAAGTTATGTAAGGGGGTATATGAATGAATTATCCATCTACTTTAAAATATACTAAGAATCATACTTGGGTAAAAATAGAAGGTGATGAAGCTTATATAGGAATTACTGATTATGCTCAAGATCAATTGGGAGAAATCTTATTTGTTGAGATGCCAGAAATAGAAGATGAAATAGAAAAAGGAGAAGAATTCGGAGTGATAGAATCTTCAAAAGTAGCATCTGATCTATTAGCACCTATATCTGGTGAAGTTTTAGAAGTTAATGAAAAATTAGATGATGAGCCTGAATATATAAATGAAGATTCATATGATGCATGGATTGTAAAAATAAAAATAAAAGATATGTCTGAGGTGGATGAATTATTAGATTCTAATAATTATGAGACTGCTTTAGCATAAGTAAATAAACTTCCCTAGGTTTTTTCCTGGGGAAGTACTTTTTTGGAGGGATATAAAGTGATAAAGGTAAAATTTATGCCAGAGAATATAGAAGTTATCTGTAAATATAAAGATAATTTACTTGAGGTAGCTAGAAAAGCAAATATTTTTATAGATGCACCTTGTAACGGAAATGTATCCTGCGGAAAATGTAAAGTAAAGATTATGAACGGAAGAGTAGATACTAAAAAAACTACTCATATAACGGATGAAGAGTTTGATAATGGATATGTACTAGCATGTAACAGTAAAGTTATAGAAGATATACATGTAAAAGTTCCTGATAAATTATCATCTTCTATGAATCAAATGAAAATAGAAGATTCCTCTAGTGATATATATAAGAAACTACTTAAAAATTGTAAAGAATTAATATCAAAGAATAACATGGAGTTTAAATCATATGTTAGAAAAGATTACGTGAATATTGAATTACCAAATCTTGACGATAATATATCTGATTTTGATAGAATAAAAAGACATTTAAGACATAACTTCGGGTATGAAAAGATCGCTTGCAAGTTAGAAACTATAAGAAAGGTTCCAGGTGTATTGAGAAAAGGAAACTTTAAAGTGACAATAACTCATATACCAAGAGAAAATGATGTTACTAGTATAGTGAATATAGAATCAGGTGATACAACTGATAAGTTTTATGGGATTGCACTTGATATAGGAACTACATCAGTGGCAGCTTGCATAGTAGATCTTTATAAAGGGAAGATAGTAGCTAAAGCTTCTTCAGGAAATGCTCAAATAAAGTATGGAGCAGATGTGATAAATAGGATTATATACTCAACTAAGAATGATGGTCTTGAAAAATTAAATAAAGCTATAATACATGAAACTATAAATCCTATTTTGAAAAGTATGTATGAAGAGTTAGATATTGATAAAAATGATATCGTAGCGCTTGTAGCTGGTGGGAATACAACGATGACGCATTTACTTTTGAATGTATATCCTGATTATTTGAGGATGGAACCGTATATACCAGCATTTTCGAAATCACCTTACATGCAAGCTAAAGAGCTTGAAATTGAAATTAATAGTGATGCATATGTATATATAACTCCTTGTGTTGCGAGTTATGTAGGTGGTGACATTACAGCAGGTGTATTATCATCAGGAATTTGGTCATCTGATGAAAATGTTTTATTCATAGATTTGGGAACTAATGGAGAAATAGTATTTGGGAATAAAGATTACTTGATGACCTGTGCTTGTTCTGCTGGACCTGCGTTTGAGGGAGGAGAGATAAGCTGTGGAATGAGAGCCTCAAGTGGTGCTATTGAAAAAATTAAGATAGATAAAAATACATTAAAACCAAGCCTTAGCATAATATCAAATGATAAACCACAGGGAATATGTGGTTCGGGAATAATAGATTTAATAGCGGAAATGCTTATAAATAATATTATTGATAGAAGAGGAAAAATAAGCGAAAATATAAATTCTAATAGAATAAGATTTGATGAAAATGGAATAGGAGAATATGTACTTGCATTTAAAGAAGATTACAATATAGAACAGGATATAACTATAACAGAGATAGATATAGATAGCTTTATAAGGGCGAAGGGGGCAGTGTACTCGGGAATAATGACATTAGTTGAAAGTCTAGGTATGGATTTTGACATGATAGACAAAGTATTGATAGCTGGAGGGATAGGAAGTAGCTTGAATATAGAAAAATCTATATTAATAGGCATGCTTCCAGATGTAGATAAATCTAAGTATTCATATATAGGAAATAGCTCTTTAATGGGATGTTATCTTGCTTTAACTAGCGAAGATGCGAGATGTAAGCTTGAGGAATGTTCGGATTCTATGACTTATGTAGAACTTAGTGTATATCCGAGTTATATGGATGAATTTATATCAGCTTGTTTTTTACCACACACTAATATAGAAAAATTTCCCAGTGTAAAACAGATATTGGGGTGTTAGTATGAAGCTTGAAGATAAGATGGTTAAAGCTTTTAAAATAAAAGAAAAAAATTTTGGAAAAGATATTATATTTTCATATCCTAACAAGACATTAGCTGTTACAACTACAGGAAATGAATGTAGTCTAAAATGTGCTCACTGCAATGGACATTATCTTAAGAATATGACAAATATAAGTGAAATAGATGAAAAAATAAAACATAGGAATATTGATAGCTTGTTGATAAGTGGGGGATGCTCATTTGATGGAGAAGTACCTATTATCAAACATATAGAAGAGATCAAACTTTTAAAAGATAGAGGATATAAGTTGAATGCTCATCTAGGGCTTATGGATGAACCTGATGTTGAAAAAATAGCTGAGTATATAGATGTAGCATCATTCGATATTATATTGAACGACGAAACTATAAAGAATGTATACAAAATAGATAAGAAAAAAGAAGATTATATAAGAGCATACGAGATATTAAAAAAATACATTAGAGTAGTTCCTCATATTTGTATAGGTATGGACTCGGGTCAAATAAAGGGAGAATATGATGCGTTAGAATATTTAAAAACTCAAAATCCAGATTGTATAACATTGATAGTGTTAATTCCAACTAAGGGAACTGAATTTGAAAAGATTAAACCACCAAAAATAGAAGATGTAATAGATATTATATGTGAAGCTAGAATTAAATTTCCCAACATACATATAAACCTAGGGTGCATGAGACCCAGGGGCGAGTATAAAAAGCAATTAGATAAAATGGCTATATTGAGTGGAATAAACAATATAGTAATGCCTTCTAAAGAAGCTATCAAGGAAGCAATAAATATAAACTGTAATATACAAAAATTTGAGAGGTGCTGTGTATTATGATTAACCTATCTTATGGAAGTGCTATTGAAATTGGGTTAGTTAATGCTACTATGGATATTAATCCTACTACTGCTTATATAATGATTGGAAATAGATGTGACAATAAGTGTGCTTTTTGTTCTCAATCAATAGAGAGTACATCTAGAAAAGATAAACTTTCTAGAGTTCTTTGGCCGAAGTTTAGTAAGGATGATATACTATCATCCTTACTGAATTATAGTAGAGGAAATATAAAACGAATTTGTATTCAAGCCATGGGAACAAATGAAGCATTAGAAGAGTCCAAGAAGTTTATAAGATATATAAAACCAAGTCTTGAATTTCCTATATCATTATCCGCAAAGCTTGAGACTGAAGAAGAAATGAAAGAAGTATTCGATATAGGTGTAGATAAGGTGGGTCTTGCAATAGATGCTGCTAATAAAGAGTTATATGAAAAGATAAAGGGAAAAAATTTTGATGAAAAAGTTGTATTTATAAAAAAAATGGGAAATAGATATAAGGGTAAAATAAGCACTCATATTATAGTAGGTCTTGGAGAAAATCATGAGGATATATTTGATTTATATGAGGATTTAATGAATAATAATGTAACTATAAGCTTATTTACATTTACTCCTATCAAAGGGACTAAGCTTGAAAATGAAGAACAGCCGAGCATACAGGATTATAGAAAGGTTCAACTTATGACATACTTAATTAAGTGTGGACATAAAAAAGAAGATTTTGAGTTCATAAATAGAGAATTAAAAGGTATAAATAATATAAAGCTTGAAGAAAATGATGATATCAAAAGAGGTATACCTTTTTTGGTATCTGGATGCACAGACTGTAACAGACCGTATTATAATGAAAGACCTGGGGGAACTATATACAACTATTCGAGACAGCTAACAGATAAAGAATGCTTAAAAGCTATATCGGAGCTTGAAATGGACATAGAGGTGATATAATTGCAAAAGTGGAGAATAATAAGAAATTCAACATATAATGGATATATGAATATGGCTATAGATGAAGCTATTATGAAAGCATACAAAGAAGAAAAGGTAGATCCTACTATAAGATTTTATACTTGGAATCCAGCTTGTGTCAGCATAGGCTATTTTCAGAAGATGGAAGAAGAAATAGATGTAGATATGTGCAAAAAATTGAGCATTGATTTTGTCAGAAGAACAACAGGAGGAAGGGCGGTTTTACATGATAAAGAGCTTACATACAGCATAATAGTTGATGAAAAGAATCCACTTATGCAAGGTGGTATAATCGAGACATATAGGGATATAAGTGAAGGGCTTGCAAATGGGTTCAAGATGACGGGGATTGATATAGATCCATTAACGCGAGCTGATAAAAATATAAAAAATGATAAAAGCTCTGTATGTTTTAATTCTAAATCTCATTATGAAATCAGTATAAATAATAAAAAGGTAGTTGGTAGTGCTCAAACGAGGAAAGAAGGTATAATTCTTCAACATGGTTCTATAGTGTTAGATTTTGATATAAATAAATTGATTTCTACCATGAAAATAGATGAATTAAAAAAAGAAAAGTTAAAAAGAATAACATTGAAAAAAGCTAGTGGAATAGAAAATGAAATAGAAAAAAAAATAGATATGAATATTTTAGAGGAAAATCTTATTAAAGCATTAAAACAACATTTTAATATATTTACATATGAAGATGAGTTATCTGATTATGAAATAGAACTTTCCAAACAGTTATATGAAAAATACTCAAATGATGATTGGAATAAAAAGAGATAATATTGATAAAACAAAAACAACATGATATAATTTGATTAAGAAGATAATAGAATACGATATAGAGATCATGAAGATTTCTTTAAGGCTTTTGAAGAGAGCTTTAGGGGGATCTTTTTGTCTATTAATAAGGAGGAATTATAAAATGTGTGAATCAACAGCTTATTTATTTAAAGAAGAGGGTCTTGAAAAAATAATGGAAAATGTAGTGTATATGAAACCGGAAAATGGGAAAATATATTTGGCAGATTTACTAGGGGATCAAAAAATTATAGATGGGGAAGTAAAAGAAATTAGACTTATAGACCACAAAATAATTATAGAAGAAAAAAAGTAAATAATAAACTTGGGGGATAAAATATGATTATAGCTGTAGTTGACGGAATGGGTGGAGGAATAGGATCTCAAATAGTAAGTAGTTTAAGAGATGAATTACCTTCTTATATAGAAATATACGGACTTGGAACTAACTCGATAGCAACTTCATCTATGATGAAAAGTCATGCTAACAAAGGGGCTACAGGTGAAAATGCTATATGTGTATCTTGCAAAAAAGCAAATGTCATAATAGGTCCAATGTCTATAGTTATTCCAAATTCTATGATGGGTGAGGTTACTAGTAGAATGAGCGAAGCTATATCAGATTCAGAAGCACTAAAAATATTATTACCTTTAATACCAGAAGATTTTGAACTTGTAGGACTTGAAAATAAACCTTTAATTCTGTTAATAAAGGATTCTGTAAAGTTCATAAAAAAAGAATTTAATATAAAGTGAAACTTAATTCAGATGGAGTTTTTACTCCAACTGAATTTCTAGTTACGTAAGTGCCCTTTTGGGTGAACTAATCCAGAAGCTGTTAAGTTCTTATCTTCAGCCTTGAGAGGATGTAGTCTTAGAACTTTTAGCTTTCGGATAAAATAAGGGGGATAAATATGAATAAATTTGAAAAAAGATACCATCATAGCCATGATCATGATCACGATAATTGTAGTTCTCATCATAGTCTTCATTCTCATGATAATGAAGATAAGGAAGAAAAAACTTTAAGAGTTCTTTTAGCACATTGGGTTAAGCATAATAAATCTCATGAGGAAAGCTTCAAAGAGTGGGCTGATAAATCAAAAGAAATGGGTAAAGATGAAGTTGCTAAGAATATAGAAAAAGCTATAGAATATATGGAAAAAGCTAATGAAATGTTAGTAGAAGCTAAAAAAAATATGTAATTTTAATATCATATTAATCATTGACAAGCGTTGGTTAATATGATATTATTATTTTAGTCAAGAGAACAGAATGCGGGTGTAACTCAGTGGTAGAGTTCTGGCCTTCCAAGCCAGCTGCGAGGGTTCGACTCCCTTCACCCGCTCCATATGGAGAAGTACTCAAGTGGCTAAAGAGGCTCCCCTGCTAAGGGAGTAGGTCTTTTACGGGACGCGAGGGTTCGAATCCCTCCTTCTCCGCCAGTAAAAAAACAACTTATATTAATATAAGTTGTTTTTTTGTTTACATAGGAAATTGCTTAAAAGATACATAAATGTGATGATATCTAAAAAATATTTAATCATACAAAAAATAAGTATAGCATAATATATAAGAAATATCTTTGATTTAAAGTTGAATTGATTAATCTTAAATTGGAGGACGAAATTATGGGTATAAATAAAGTGAAAACTAATATAGAGAATGAAAAGATTAAGATGCTGAATGATGAATTGAGAATAGAAAATGTTAATTTGAACAAAGAACTTCAAGAGTCTAAAGCTATAAATTGGATATTGAGTCAAGTTATAAAAGCATCTGGAACTATTGATTCTGTTGAAGGGTTAATGAAAAATATTACAGATATACTTATGGGAGTATTGGGAGTAGATACTTGTAGTATATGGATAAAGAGTGATAATATCAATAGATATACATCTTATTCGAGAAGTATATACAATAGTAATGAATATGAGATAGATATTTGCAGTTACTTTCCTAAGAATGTTTTAGAAATAAAAGAAACTAAAACTGTTGATATAAATAAGGAAAATTTTATTTTTTGTAAAGGTGAAAATGTTAATTCTGTATTAATATCTCCTTTGGAGGATTTTAGATCGAATACAAGGATGGGTGTTATAATAGTAGAGCATAGAAATAAAAACTTCTTTAATAAAAACACTAAGAATTTCTTCGATATACTTTCTATACAGCTAAGTATCGCTGCTGTTAATTCTAAGTTATTTGAAAGAGTGAATGAAATAACGAACAAAGATACTCTTACAATGTGTTATAACAGGAAATATTTCGATGAAATTATTTCACAAGATTTGTGCGGACGTGAGTATACACTCGCTGTATTTGATTTAGATAATTTTAAGAGAGTAAATGATTTGTTTGGTCATAAAAAAGGCGACGATGTATTGGTACAGATAAGTGGATTGGCAAGAAAAATAATTGAAGATAATGAAGGGTATTTAATACGTATAGGTGGAGATGAATTTGTCATCATACTTTATAAATCAATGAAGGAATCTGTTGAGATACTCGAAAAATTGAGAAAAAGTGTACCAAATCTTAATACAATAAGGGATACTGGTCTGGATATAACTATGACTATAGGTGTTGCATGTTCAGAATTAATAGATGGAGTTGATAAAATATTCAATTTTGCTGATATGGCGCTTATAGAGGGAAAGAAACATAATTGCAAAAATAAAATTCATATAGCTTCAATATAAAAAAATGTATCTCGAAATATAGAGATACATTTTTTATTTTTAGGTAGTGTAAATAAATCTGTGCTTAAATGAAAAAAATCCCTATTTTTGGTAATAATCAATAATAAGATTAAAACTAGAAAGGGGATTTTTTATGAGTAATTTAAAAAAAGAATTCTTAAGAGAAGTGATTACAGATGGAGATCTTAAAACTACAGGAGATCTTCACTCATACCTTAAAGACCTATTTAAAGATACATTACAAGAAATGTTAGAAGCCGAACTTGATATGGAGTTAGGTTATCCAAAACGAGACAGAAAAAGCAAAGATACTGACAATCGTAGAAATGGACATACTCAAAAAATGTCAAAACTCAATTTGGACAAATGCAATTAGATATTCCAAGAGATAGAAATGGAGATTTTGAACCAGTTGTTGTTCCTAAGAACAAAAGAAATATATCTGGTATTGAAGATAAAATAATCTCCCTTTATGCTAGGGGGATGTCACTAGAGATATTCATGATCAAATTAATGATATTTATGGTATCGAAGTTTCAGCTGAAATGGTTAGCAAAATAACTGATATGATATTACTCGAAATTAAGGATTGGCAAAGCAGACCCATAGAGGCTATGTATCCTTTTGTATTTATGGATGCTATACACTTTAAAGTTCGTCAAGATAATCAGATTGTTTCTAAAGCTGCATATATAGTTTTAGGTGTAAATACAGATGGATTAAGAGAAGTTTTAGGAATATGGATAGGTGAAAATGAAACTTCTAAGTTTTGGTTATCTGTTTTAAATAACTTAAAAAACAGAGGACTTAAAGATGTTATGGTATTTTGTGTAGATGGATTAAGCGGTTTTAAACAAGCTTTAGAGGCTACATTTCCTAATTCGGAAGTTCAAAGATGTATTATTCATCAAATAAGAAACACTCTTAAATATGTTCCATATAAAGATAGAAAGCCATTTGCTAAAGATCTGAAAACAATTTACTCAGCTGTAGATGAAAAAAGTGGTTTCTTAGCATTAGAGGATGTAAAAGCAGCCTGGGCAAGTAAATATCCATTTGCTATTCAAAGCTGGGAAGCTAATTGGGATGTTTTAAGTACTTTCTTTAAGTATCCATATGAAGTTAGAAAAATAATATATACAACTAATATTATCGAATCATTGAATAGACAATATAGAAAAGTAACTAAAACTAAATCAGTTTTTCCTTCTGATGAGTCGTTAGAGAAAATATTGTACTTAGCAACTAAGAATATATCAAAAAAATGGACAAGAAGATATGATGATTGGGATATGATTTTAAACCAATTAATAATTATCTATGGCGAAAGATTTGAACAATATATATAATTCTTATCTTGTAAAATTAAAAATTTGCAAAGGATTACATAATGCTCATTATATCGAAATTAACAATATTTTGAGCATAGTTCTCCATTGTTATGATTATAGCCCAAAATATAATAAAATATGTATATTTCTATATAAATTGGGCTATTATATAACTAAAGCTTAGAATATTCAATTATTTTCCAAAAATTGATTAATATCAAATTGGGCAATTCTACATTCTGAAGCACAAAGTTATTTACACACTCTATTTTTAAAGAATGTTTCTGAACAAATAAGAGGCTACAGATAGTATGTTGTCTTCTAAAACATCTGAATCTATTTTTAAGGGAACTATTTTGTCTTGTTTAAAATATATAATCGTATTATTATTTGGCGTTACGGCATATGATACATTTAATTCTACTGTAATTGTTTGGTTAGATCCTATTATAGAATATTCATCTTCGTATATTTGTATGTTAATGGGAATTGCATTTTTGGATATATATTCTATATTTATAAAATTACCTTTAAATCTATATTTTGATAGTTTTAATTTTAAAGTTGTATTCAAATAATATACATCTATATAGGTTTCGTTATAATCTATTATATTTTGTATTTTAAATAATTTAGCTAAGTAATATATGTCTTCGTAATTGTGAAGAAGTATCTTTTTCTTTAATAATTCATTTTTACTTAATTCAAATTCTCTGTACATATCAACGCTTTCTTTTCCCGAGATAGTATCTTGTCTTTGTATACCTAATAAAGTTTCTACTGTTTTTAGTTTGCAGTTCTCAAGATTTAGTTTTTTTTGATATGGCTTTACTATTTTGAGTATATCTATATCCTTATCTTTATCTATAAAAAAATCTAAGTTGTTTTTTTCGAATCTTTTGTTCAAAAAAGGAATATCGAAGCGATGACCGTTAAATGTTATGTGATTATCAAATGTTTTAAAGACTTCTTTAAAATAAAACAACAGCTCTTTTTCATCATCGGTGTTGTGTGCGAAAAATTGTTTTATTATAGTTTGATTATTTTTTATATACAATACGCCTATTAATATTACTTCGTTGTACTTAGAACTAAGACCTGTGGTTTCTATGTCAAATACACAAGAGTTTGGGGGGATATCTATTATTTCATCTATTTTATGGGTTATAACTTCCATTTAAATCACCTCACGTAGTTTTGCTTTTGTTAAATATGACTATAATAATAATATCATAATACTGATTTTGATGCTTGAATGGGCATTTCAAAAGTTATATTATATAAAATAGGTGATGAATATGAATTGTGAGAGTTTAAATGAAAATCAAAATATAGCTGTCAACCATTTTCAAGGACCTTGTATGGTTATAGCTGGTCCGGGTTCTGGTAAAACTAGGGTTATAAGTTACAGAATAAATAATTTGGTTCAAAATTTAAAGGTTAGGCCTGAGAATATATTAGCTATTAGTTTTACTAAGGCTTCTTCTGTTGAAATGAAGGAAAGAAGTATTAGCCTTTCTATGAATAGTATGATAAATAGGGTTAATTTTGGAACATTTCATTCTGTATTTTTTAGAATACTTAGGGGTTTTAAAACTTATCAACTTGATAATATATTAGATGAAAATAAAAAAACATATACTATAAAGAATATATTAAAGAGTATGGATGTTGAGAATTATCAGGAAGAGGATGTTATAAAAGGTATTATAAATGAGATATCATTTGTTAAAAATGAATTAATAGATGCTCGTGATTTTGATTCTAGTGTAGTATCTAAGGACGAGTTTTTAAGAATTTATTCTATGTATGAAAATTATAAAAGTGATATGAAAAAAATAGATTTTGATGATATGCTAATACATACGTATAATCTTTTAAAAAAGGATGGTTATATACTTGATTTAGTTAGAAAAAAGTATAAATATATATTAGTAGATGAGTTTCAAGATATAAATAAGGTTCAGTTTGAAGTTTTGAAGATGTTATCAAAACCTTATAACAATATATTTGTTGTTGGAGATGAGGACCAAAGTATTTATGGCTTTAGAGGTGCAAGACCTGACTTTTTATTAGAATTCAAAAACTATTTTGCAAACTCTAAGTACATAATTTTGGATTTGAACTACAGATCTACCGATATGATAATTAAAACATCGAATAAGCTTATTAGAAATAACAATAACAGATATGATAAGGTGATAAAGTCTGTAAAAGGAAAAGGCGATGGTATATTGTTCTTATCTCCAGAGGATTCTGAAGATGAGGCTAGAAAAGTTGGAAGTTTGATAATTGAAAATGTTAATAATAATAATATGAATTATACTGATTTTAGTGTTATATACAGGACTAATATACAGTCGCGAGCTATTGTAGATGTTTTTATGGATATGAATATACCGTTTGTAATAAGGGATACTGTTGTTAGTATATACGATCACTGGGTTAGTAAGGATGTTATAAGCTATTTGAATGTAGCCTTGTATAGGGGATTAAATGATGAGTTATCTAGAATTATAAATAAACCTTTTAGATATATATCTAAGGAAAGTATAAAATTAGCAATGGAAGATGGAAACTTTCTAACAAATATGAAGACTAAAGCGAACCTAAATAAGTGGCAGATAAAGACTATAGAAGATTTGGAGCTGGACCTTGATTATATAAGTCGGATATCTGCAAAAGATGCTATATCTTATATAAGAACAAGTCTGGAATACGATAGATATTTAATAGAGTATTGTCAAAAGAGAAAGATAAAGACTACTGGTTTATTTGAAATACTAAATGAGCTAGAAGGGGGAGCATCAAACTATAAAACTATAGATGATTATTTAGATCATATAAGTAAGGTTAAAGATGAAATTTCAAATCAAAATAAGGACGACAATAAAGATAAGGTAGTTTTAACTACTATTCACTCTGCTAAAGGTCTTGAGTTTAAGAATATATTTGTTATAGGAGTTATAGAAGGGGTTATACCTCACGATAGGTCTATTGAAGGTAAGGATGATGTTGAAGAAGAGAGAAGGTTGTTTTATGTGGCTATGACAAGGGCTATGGACAAGCTTCATATATCGAGTCCTCAATATAAATACGGGAAAAGAACTTTTATATCGAGGTTTGTAGAAGAAATCAATGAACCTACTGATGAGGAATTAGACTCTATAAAAAAAGGAGATATAGTAAATCATAAAAAGTTTAAAAGAGGAAAAGTGATAAATAAGAATAAGAATATGATAGAAATAGAATTTAAGGATGATATAAAAATATTGAATTATAGGGTATGTATTAGAAATAAATTAATAGAGAAAATATAACTAAAAAAGAGGCGTATGCCTCTTTTTTTATTTATATCCATCTACTACAACTTCTAATTCACCTGTTTCGGGATCTATTATAAGCCCATGGATAAATACAGACTGGGGTATCAAGGGGTGATTCTTTATAGTCGCTACACTTGCTTTAACAGAATCATGTACACAGTCAAAACCATGTAACCATTTCTTTAGATTTATTCCTGCGTATTCAAGGGTTGACATAGTCTCTTTTGAAATTCCTTTGTCTATCATTTTTTCTATAGTTTTATCCGTATTTAGACTACTCATTCCGCATCCGTGATGTCCTATTACAAAAATTTCTTCCGCTTGTAATTCATATATTGCAACTAAAATACTTCTCATTCCACTTCCGAATGGATGCATAATTACTCCGCCGGCATTTTTGATAATCTTTGCATCTCCGTTTTTTAGATTTAATGCATGTGGAAGCAATTGTGTTAATCTTGTATCCATGCATGAAAATATAACCATCTTTTTACCAGGATATTTTGTAGCTTTAAATTCTTCATATTTTTTATTTTCTACAAATGATTTATTGTGTATCAATATTTCTTTAAGTTTATTCAAAGAAATCACTCCTTTTCAAAAGGTATTTCATATATTATAATCTTAAAATCATTTAATTTCTAGCCCTTATCAAAAAAATAAGTATGTTAGATTTTAAGCGAAAAATAAAACAAGAAGACTGTTAACAAAAATTTTGTCAACAGCCTAAAAAAATATACTAATATATTCCTTCCTGGAATATATCTCGTATCTCATCTATATCATTAGTTTTTCCAAGAGCTAGCATTAACTTTATCCTAGCCTTTTGACCTGGAAGATTTCCACCTAATATGCATCCCAGTTCTACTAAATCTCTTCCTGAGCCTTCGTAACCATAAGTATCTAAAACTCTTCCGGAATGGCATCTAGACACTATAACTATAGGTATATTATTTTCTTTTGCATATCTAATACCATCTAACATAGTTGGAGGTATATTTCCTCTCCCCATGGCTTCCATAACTATACCCTTAGCTCCTGAATCTATAGAGAACTTCATGAATTTTGAATCCATTCCAACTACAACCTTAATTAAGTCAACACGAGATTCAACTTTATGAGTGTGTATATGTTGTTTTCTAACTATATCTCTATGAAGAATTAACTTATTGTCATCGATTATGCCAAGTGGACCATAAGTTATAGATTTGAAAGTATCAAGAGTTAATGTGTTGGTTTTAGTTACTTCAGATGCTAGGTTTACTTCGTTATTCATAACTACTAAAACACCTTTATTTTGAGCTTCATCAGCTATAACAGTACAAACTGCTGCTGCTAGATTACTTGGTCCATCGTATCCGAGCTCTGAAGAATTTCTCATAGCTCCAACAACTACTACTGGTTTTTGAGTATAAAGGGTTAGACCTAAGAAATAAGCAGTTTCTTCTAAACTATCAGTACCGTGAGTTACAACAACACCTGTTATATCATCTCTGTCAACTAAATCTGATATTAAATTCTTAAGATCCATCATCATTTCGGGAGTCATATGAGGTCCTGGTATTTCTGAAAAATTAATAACCTCTATATCGGCTATTTTATCTATGTTTGTAACCATAGACATTATCTGTTCCCCTGAAAGAGAAGGAATAGCGGCACCTATTCTTGAATCTACTGTCATAGATATTGTTCCGCCTGTGAAGACTATAGCAACCTTTTTTTATTCATAAAGTATACCTCCTTAAAAAAAATATTATATATTATATATTGATTATATAATAATAAACATGATTATAGATATTTATTATAAAAATACAAAAAAAAACCCGCCATAAAGGCAGGCTTCACATTCGAAAATGTGAAAATCCGTTCAAAAGGGGTATTGGGAATAGAGATTTTATTGAGGTTACCAGGGGGATAACCACTAAAGATAGTATAACAAAATACGACATGTTTTGCAATGATTTTTGAAAAAAACATATAAAATAATATAATTTTATCCGAAAGCTAAGAGTTCTAATACTCCACCCTCTCAAGGCTGGAGATTTGCATTATTTAAACTTGTATTAAAAAGATTCATGATTCAAGCTGTTATAAGCTATAATATTATTATAACTAAAATAAAGGAGGGATTGGTATGGAAAATTTATTGCATAGTCTAAGTAAAAGAGGTATTGAAGCGAAATTCTTTGAAACTAGAGATGATCTAAAAAAAGATTTATTAAATGAAGTCAATGAAGATGATGTAGTTGCAATAGGAGGGTCTATGTCTATACAAGAGCTAGATGTATATGATGATCTTGTAGACAAATCTAAAGAGGTGCTTTGGCATTGGAAGGTTGATCCTAGTAAGAGAATGGAGGTTCTTAAAAAAGCTATTTTTTCTGATGTATACTTATCAAGTACCAATGCTATACTAGAGGATGGAAGAATAATAAATATAGATGGTGTAGGAAATAGAGTTGCATCAATGTTCTTTGGTCCTAAGAAGGTAATTCTTATATGTGGTATAAATAAAGTATGTAGAGATTACGAAGATGCTATGAACAGAATAAAGACATCAGCATGTCCCCAAAATGCTAAAAGACTTAACCTTAACACTCCTTGTGCAAAAATAGACTCTTGTGTAGATTGCAAAAGTGAGCAAAGAATGTGTATGGTTACAAGTATAATAGAGAAAAAACCACCTACAATAGATTTTAAAGTATATATATTAAATGAAGAAATAGGGTATTAACTTTACAACAAAAGCCAAATAATATAATATATTATTTGGCTTTAATAACAGAGGCAGTTAGGAGTCGTTGGAGACATGAGCTATGCGTTAACATGAAGCGAATTTTTTATACTATAGGAAATTATATAGTTTTGAATCTGTGGATAACATTGATTAAAGAACTATACTTGCAACTATTTTTGAGCAACGGAGCCTGTAAGGATCGTTGGCGACATGAGTCACCGCGTTAGCGAGTAGACGAATTTTTTATTAGAAGGTGATTAAATGGAAATTTATTTAGATAATAGTGCAACTACTAAGCCGTATAAGGAAGTAGTTGATAAAATGGTTTATGCTTTAACTGAGCAGTATGCAAATCCTTCCTCTGTACATAGAAAAGGAGTGTTAGTAGAAAAAGAAATAAAAAATGCAAGAAAAGAAATAGCAAAGTATACAGGTGCTAAGGATAAAGAAATATTTTTCACATCTGGAGGAACTGAATCTAACAATATAATAATAAGAGGGACAGCTTATGCTAACCATAGAAGTGGTAAGCATTTAATAACTACTAAAATAGAGCATCCTTCAGTTTTAAATACTTTTAAAGATTTAGAAAAAGATGGATATGAGGTTACGTATTTAGATATAGATGACAACGGACTAATATCTTTTGAAGATTTCAAGAGAGCATTAAGAGAAGATACAATACTTGTAAGTATTATGCATGTAAACAATGAAGTGGGGGCTATTCAGCCAGTTGACAAGATAGGAAAATACTTATCTAAACTTAAAAGAAAAGTATACTTACATGTGGATGCAGTACAGTCGTTTGGAAAAATAGATTTTAAGCCTTCAAAATACAATATAGATTTAATGTCTGTAAGTGGACATAAAATACACGGTCCAAAGGGAATAGGTTTTGTGTATATAAAAGAAAATACTAAAATAAAATCTATTGTAACAGGTGGAGGACAAGAAAATGCATTTAGATCTGGGACTGAAAATGTACCCGGAATTTTTGGTCTATGTGAGGCTGTTAGAATAACAATGGAGAATTTAAAGGATAATATAGATAAGATTAATACTCTAAAAGAACTATTACTAAATGAAATAAACTCTAATATAGACGATATAAAGGTAAATAGTGCTGAAGATGGAGTATGCCACATATTAAATGTATCATTTATAGGGATAAAGGGAGAAATACTTCTTCATTATTTAGAAGAAGATAATATATATGTATCAACAGGATCAGCTTGTTCTTCTAAGAAAAAAGGAAGCCATGTTTTAATAGAGATGGGTCTTTCGAATAAAGAAATAGAAGGAGCTATAAGATTTAGCTTATCTAGTATGAACAAAGAAGAAGATGTAAAGAAAGCTGTTAGAATAATAAAGAAAAAGGTTGAAGAACTAAGAATTATAATAAATAAGAGGTGAACAAATGTATAATGTAGTGATAGCAAGATATGGAGAAATAGGAGTAAAAGGAAAAAATAGATATATATTTGAAGATAAGCTTGTAAAAAACATTAGAAATTCTTTGAAATCAATAGGTAAATTAAACGTATACAAGCAGTTTGGAAGAATTTATATAGATATTGAAGAGTACGATCATGAAGCTATAATAGAAGAAGCTAGAAAGGTCTTTGGAATAGTTTCTTTAAGTCCGGCTGTCAAATTTGAAAATAATTATGAAAAATTAAAAGAAGTATGTCTTCAGATATTAAAAGACAAGATGGAGTTTGAAGATGTAGAAACTTTCAAAGTTGAATCTAAAAGAACTGATAAAACATTTAAGATGACTTCTCTTGAAATGAGTAGAGATATAGGTGGGTATTTACTGTCTGAATTAGGTGGAAAACTAACAGTTGATGTAAGAAATCCACAAGTAAAGGTTGAAGCAGAGCTAAGAGAAGAGTGTTGTGTAGCTTACTTAGAAAGAGTAGATGGATATGGAGGATTACCTCTTGGAACTAATGGAAAAGGAATGGTATTATTATCTGGAGGAATAGATTCTCCTGTAGCAGGCTGGATGGTAGCTAAAAGAGGAGTTGACCTTGAACTGATGCATTACCATAGCTATCCGTTCACTAGCGAGAGATCTAAAGAAAAGGTAGAAGAATTAGCAAGAATCCTATCTACTTATTGTGGAAAACTTAGAATGCACAGTATAAATCTTCTTCCTATACAAAAGCAGATAAATGAGCACTGTAGAGAAGAAGAAATGACAATTATATCTAGAAGATTCATGATGAAAATAGCTCAAAAAGTAGCTATATCTAAAGGGTGTGATGCGCTTGTAACTGGAGAAAGTATAGGACAAGTTGCATCTCAAACTATACAAGGACTTACAGTTACTAATGCATCTGTTGATATACCTGTATTTAGACCTTTAATAGCTATGGATAAAAGTGAAATAGTAGATATAGCTAAGAAAATAGGAACTTTTGAAACTTCTATAATACCAGAAGAAGATTGCTGTACAGTATTCTTACCAAAAAAACCTATCACAAAGCCAAAGCTTGAAAAAATAATGTTATCAGAACAAAATCTTGATATAGAAAAGCTTATAGATGAAGCTATAGAAAGTATGGAAGTTGTAGATATAACGTTATAATTGTTATAAAAAAATTGAGATTAAATGTTTAAGAGTAAAATGATGATTATTAAAATAACGATACTCTAATAATATTTTAATAAAACTAAAGATTATACCTTATGAAATATCCTAAAAGTTATAAACTCACTTTGTTCAGACAACGAACTTTTTAACGGATATTTAAACGGTGTAATCTGAGTTTTATGGAAAAATATTAAAAATGAGTATCTAACATTTTAACAAGCATCATTTTTTTATTTTACGCCTATATCTATTCCGTATTCTTTGAATATCTCAGAAGCCTTCAATATATCTTCATCTCCTGCATCCTCAATTCCTTTTAAAGGATACTCATATCCAAGTTCTTCCCACTTAAATCTCCCCATAGAATGATAGGGAAGTATCTCTACTTTTTCGATATTATCAAGTGTATTTATAAACTTACAAAGATCTCTTAGATCATCTTCTTTATCTGTAAGGCCTGGAACCAATACATATCTTATCCAAGTTGGAATTTTTTTATTAGATAAATGCTTTGCTAAATTTAATGTTTTATCATTGTAAATACCAGTTAAATCTTTAAAAGCATCTCTATTTATATGCTTTATATCAAGCAATATTAAGTCTGTATAATCAAGTATAGGGTCTATAACGTCTATATCTACAAACCCAGAAGTATCTATAGCTGTGTGTATATCATTTTCTTTAGCTTTCATAACCAAAGTTTTTAAAAATTCTGGTTGTAATGTTGGTTCGCCACCAGATACAGTAAGACCCCCACCTGATGAAATCATAAAAGGCTTATATTTTATAATCTCTTTTATAAGATCATCCACATCGTACTCGGTTCCGCCTTCAATAGACCAAGTATCTCTGTTGTGACAATACTTACATCTAAGAGGACATCCTTGAGTAAATACTATAAATCTAATTCCAGGACCATCTACAGTTCCGAATGATTCAAGAGAATGAATTCTACCTTTAATACCCATACAAACACCACCTTAAATTAAAATTTAAAATAAAATTCGCTTTATGCTATCTCATAGTTTACTACAGTTTTAAAATTATATAATTTTGAATCAGTGGATAACGTTGGTTGAAAAACTACACTTACAACTATTTTTGAGCAACGGAGCCCGTTAGGGATCGTTGGCGACATGAGTCACCGCGTAGCGAGTAGACGAATTTTTTTATAGAAAATAAAGTCCTAACAATATTGTTAGGACTTTATTAAATAATACTACATATTTGAGTGGAAAGTTCTATTTATAACATCTAATTGTTGTTCTCTAGTTAATTTAATGAAGTTAACTGCATAACCAGATACACGGATTGTAAGTTGAGGATACTTTTCAGGGTGATCCATAGCATCAAGTAAAGTTTCTTTATCGAATACGTTTACGTTAATGTGGTGTCCATTTTGAATGAAATATCCATCAAGTAAGAATTTTAAGTTGTTTATTCTTTCTTCCTCAGTTTTACCTATAGCCTTAGGAACTACAGTAAATGTGTAAGAAATACCATCTTGAGAATGCTTATATGGAAGCTTAGCAACTGAAGATATAGAAGCAAGACAACCTTTTGTATCTCTTCCGTGCATTGGGTTAGCTCCAGGTCCGAATGGCTCTCCAGCTTTTCTTCCATCAGGAGTATTACCAGTTTTCTTACCATAAACTACATTTGAAGTTATAGTTAATATTGATTGAGTGTGAAGAGAGTTTCTATAAGTTTTGTTCTTTCTTATTTTGTTCATGAATCTCTCAACTAAATCAGATGCTAATAAATCAACTGCATCATCATTGTTTCCAAACTTAGGGAAATCTCCTTCAGTTGCGAAATCAACAGCCATACCGTTTTCATCTCTTATAACTTTAACTTTAGCATGCTTTATAGCTGATAAAGAGTCAGCACATACAGAAAGTCCAGCTATACCACAAGCCATAGTTCTAAATACATCTCTATCATGTAAAGCCATTTGAGCTTTTTCATAAGAATATTTATCATGCATGTAGTGTATTACATTTAATGTATTAACATATAAATTAGATAACCAGTCAAGAACTAAGTCAAACTTTTCCATAACCTCGTCAAAATCTAAGTATTCAGAAGTTATAGGGGCGAATTTAGGTCCTACTTGGATTCCTTTTTTCTCATCTACACCACCGTTTATAGAATATAAAAGTGCTTTAGCAAGGTTACATCTAGCTCCGAAGAACTGCATTTGCTTACCAATTTGCATTGCAGAAACACAACAAGCTATACCGTAATCATCTCCCCAATAAGATCTCATTAAATCATCATTTTCATATTGGATAGAGCTTGTATCTATAGAAACCTTAGAACAGAATTTTTTGAAGTTTTCTGGAAGATCTTTAGACCAAAGTACAGTTAAGTTAGGTTCTGGTGCAGCATCTAAAGTATATAGAGTATTTAATGTTCTAAAAGCAGTCTTAGTAACTAGAGTTCTTCCGTCAACACCCATACCACCTACACACTCAGTTATCCAAGTTGGATCTCCGGAGAATAAGTCGTTGTACTCAGGAGTTCTTAAGAATCTAACCATTCTAAGCTTCATAACGAAGTGGTCCATTATTTCTTGTGCTTGTTCTTCAGTTAAAACTCCATTTTTAATATCTTTTTCAAAGTAAATATCTAAGAAAGTTGAAACTCTACCTAAACTCATTGCAGCTCCATTTTGATCTTTAACTGCTGAAAGGTAACCAAAGTATGTCCATTGAACAGCTTCTTTAGCATTTTGAGCAGGTCTTGATAAATCAAATCCGTATTCAGATCCCATTTTAATCATTTCTTTTAAAGCTTTAATTTGTTCAGATATTTCTTCTCTTAATCTTATAGTGTCCTCATCCATTGTCATAACGTTTAAAGATTCTTTTTGAGCATTTTTATCTTCTATTAATCTATCTATACCGTAAAGAGCTATTCTTCTATAGTCTCCGATTATTCTACCTCTACCGTAAGCATCTGGAAGACCAGTTATTATACCAACACTTCTAGCAGCTCTCATTTCAGGTGTGTATGCATCAAATACTCCTTCATTGTGAGTTTTTCTGTATTTAGAGAAAATTTCTGAAATGCTTGGATCAAGTTCGTATCCATAAGCTTTACAAGAACTCTCAACCATTCTTATTCCACCGTAAGGCATTACAGCTCTTTTAAGTGGGGCATCAGTTTGAAGACCAACAATACTTTCTAAATTTTGATCTATGTATCCTGCTTTAAAAGCATTTATCTCAGATACTGTTTTAGGATCAACATCTAAAGTACCACCGTTTTCAACTTCTTTTTTCATTAAACCTGAAACTTCGCTCCATAATTTTTTAGTGCTTTCAGTAGCACCTGATAAGAAAGAATCATTTCCTTCATAAGGTGTATAGTTAAGTTGAATAAAATCTCTTACATCTATTTCTTTAGACCAAGTTCCCGTTTTGAAAGTTTTCCATGCATTTATCATTAAAATCACTCCTTAATAAAGTAATATTTCATTAGTTATAAAAAATATAAAAATAATTTCTTCGTTAGAAATATGATAACACAAAACACAAGAATATTGTATACAATGTTCAAATGTTACAGAAAGTTAATAGTTCTGATAATTTAATAAATTTAAACAAAACTATTATATGTTATTTTAAAAAAAATTATAAAGTAATAAAAAAATAAAAAAACTTATATAATTTTAAATCAAACTGTCGTGTACACAAAAAATATTTAAAGAAGCAAAAAAATTATGTATACAAAAAATAATAAAGTACAAATAATAAGTGAAGAAATAAAACTAAAAATCGCACAGCTACAAAGATACTAAAATAATTTATTTATTATTAAAGAATAATTATTGTATCAAAAGCTTTAAATTAGATAAAATATATATATAAATAAAAAATATCTGTTGCATAATAACATCAATATATATATAATTGAAAAGATGAGCAAGAGAGACGTAAAAACGAAAGGAAAGGTAATATATATATGGAAAATATGAAATTTGAGAATTTGGAAATATCAAAAGAAATAAAGCAAGCTATAGCTGACATGGGATTTGAAGAGCCATCTCCGATACAAGCTCAAGCAATACCACTTATATTAGCAGGAAAAGACATAATAGGTCAAGCACAAACTGGTACGGGTAAAACAGCTGCCTTTGGTATTCCTGTTTTAGATATGGTTAATGAAAAAGATAATAGTGTACAAGCTATAATTTTATGTCCTACAAGAGAATTAGCTATTCAAGTAGCTGGAGAAATAGGAAAATTAGCTAAGTACAAGAAAAACGTAAGAACACTACCTGTATATGGTGGACAACCAATCGATCGTCAAATAAAAGCATTAAAAAAAGGAGTTCATATTGTTATAGGTACTCCGGGTAGAGTTATGGATCATATGAATCGTAATACATTAAAGCTTGGAAATGTAAAGACAATAGTTTTAGATGAAGCGGATGAAATGCTAGATATGGGATTCAGAGAAGATATAGAGACTATACTACAAGAATTACCAGAGCAAAGACAAACTACTTTCTTTTCAGCAACAATGCCAAAAGCAATATTAAACCTTACAAAGAAGTATCAAAAAGATCCTCAACTTGTAAAGGTTGTTCGTAAGGCTTTAACAGTTCCAAATATAGAGCAGTTTTATTTAGAGACAAAATCTAAGGATAAATCAGATGTATTATCAAGACTTATAGATATATATAATCCTAAATTATCTGTTATATTCTGTAACACAAAGAGAAAAGTTGATGAATTAGTATCTGAGCTTCAATTAAGAGGATACTTTGCGGATGCACTTCACGGTGATTTAAAGCAATCTCAAAGAGATAATGTAATGGCTAAATTCAGAAAAAAAACTGTAGAAATACTAGTTGCAACAGATGTAGCAGCTAGAGGTATAGATGTTGATGACGTAGAGTGCGTATTTAACTATGATGTACCACAAGATGATGAATATTACGTACACAGAATAGGAAGAACAGGACGTGCAGGAAGATCGGGACGTGCATTCTCTTTCATTTCAGGAAAGAAAGAAATATATAAGTTAAGAGATATTCAAAAATATACTAAAGCTAATATGAAAAGACATGACATACCATCTCTTAGCGATGTTGAAGAAATTAAAACTAATGTATTCTTAGAAAATGTTAAGAGTGTTATAGAAGAGGGACACTTAACTAATCAAGTTAATTTCTTAGAGAAATTAATGGAAGAATACACTTCTTTAGATATAGCTGCTGCACTTCTTAAAATGTCAATGGGTGATAAAAATAAAGAAGAAATAAAACAAGAAAATTCATTTGAAGACACTGGTGCAGAATCAGGAATGGTAAGATTATTCATAAACATAGGTAGAAAGCAAAATATAAGACCTAAGGATATCTTAGGAGCTATAGCTGGAGAAACTGGTATTTCAGGAAAGTTAATAGGAACTATAGACATATATGACGGATATACTTTCGTTGAGGTTCCAAGAGAGCATGCTAATGATGTATTAACTGTAATGAAAAATAATACTATAAAAGGTAAGACGATAAATATAGAGCCTGCTAATCAAAAGTAGATAAAAAAGAAGCTGTTGACTAAGTCAACAGCTTCTTTTTTTATCAAAATACTAATTCAAGCTTTTTAAGTCTTTCTTTTAGATCATCTATAACGCGTATTTCTTGTGAATAATCTGATGCTTCAAATGTTACTGAAAATCTTAAAAAGTGTCCGGCATCATCCCAAGGTACTGTTGATATTAATGCATTTTTTAGAATATATAAAGAAGCATCCTGTGCATTTTTAAAGACATAACCTAACTTAGTAGCTTTAGGAATAGGTACATAGCAATAGAAGGTGCCTTCGGGTTTTTTAGCATCAAAACCTATATCGCAAAGTGCATTAACTAGTAGATCAAATCTTCTTGAATATTTAATGCAATTTCTAGTTATTATTTCGGGATGATTAAGAGCATAAGCTCCAGCCTTTTGTATTGCTCTGAACTGTCCTGAGTCTGTATGGCCCTTAACATTTGCATAAGCTTTTATAACCTTTGGGTTTGATACTATAAAGGCTAATCTCCATCCTGTCATGTTGAAAGACTTTGATAAAGAATGTATTTCAAGACCTACATCAATAGCTCCATCTATAGACAAGAAACTTAAAGGCTTACTATTTAATGTAAGAGCACTATAAGCTGAATCACAAACTACGAATATGTCGTTTTTATAAGCAAAATCTACAACCTTTTTGTAAAACTCTTTAGTAGCGACTTGTCCAGTAGGATTGTTTGGATAATTAATATATAAGAGTTTTGATTTTTTGAGGATATAATTAGGTATAGAGTTGAAATCTGGATAAAAGTCATTTTTTTTGTATAAAGGTAAATTATAAATCTCACCGCCCAAAAATTTAGAGTAAGTAGATAATACAGGATAACCAGGAACAGTAGTCAAAACTACATCTCCGGGATTTACAAAACACATAGGGAGCATAGCTAGTATTGGCTTTGATCCTATTCCGTGCATAATATTGGCAGATGGATCAAGGTTATTTAGTTTATATATTTTTTTTAAGAAATCACATGCAGCCTCTTGAAATTCAGTTATTCCATTATCTGAGTACAATCTATTTTCAAGCTTAGAACATTCTTCACAAAGTATTTTACATATATTAATGTCAGCAGCAAGATCCGGCTCACCAACACCCATATCTATAATTTTTGTATTTGGATATTTATTTTTAATTATTTCTTTTTCTTTTTTTATAGACTCAAACTTGTAGTCCTTAGCGGCATTAAAAAAATCAACTCCCCCTAAACGTTCGGATATTTTATTATCGACAAAATCCATAGAAACGCCCCCTTAGATGAAAAAAACTATTAAAAGATGCTTAAACTAAATCTTAAAATATCTTATTAATAGTTTGAATGATTTGATACAATATAAAATAAAAAAAAGACGGAAATCCGAATTTTTTAACAGAAGATATATCATCTGAAATGGGAGGTCAAGTCGCATATAACGAAACTTTCGTGGAAATTGTAAAAAAGTGCTAGTTATTAGCACTTTTTTTATTCTTATTCTACAAAAGTAGTTAAAATTTTATGGAGGAATGAAGCAATATTTTATAGAAAGTATGTAAGAGCATTTACAAGGGGGGATAACATTGGATATAAACTATAAAATAGATAACAGAAATTTGATCGTTGAACTATATGGAGAGTTAGATCATCATATAGCTTCAGATGTAAGGGAAGAGATTGATATGGCCATAGATAAAAACTCCATAAAAAATGTTATATTTGATTTGAAAAATATGAACTTCATGGATTCATCAGGAGTGGGGGTTATTATAGGTAGATATAGAAAACTCTCAGAAACTGGAGGAAAGGTAATAGCATTAAACTTGAATAAGCATGTTCAAAGAATATTTGACTTATCGGGCATAGACAAGATAATAGGAATTTATAACGATTACGAAGAAGCAATAAGTTCTTTATAAGGGGGAAAAACGATGAAGAATTATATGGAAATTAGTTTTTTAGCCAAATCTGAGAATGAATCTTTTGCTAGGGTGGTAGTTGCTTCTTTTGCATCTCAACTAGATCCTACAATAGATGAAATAGCAGATATAAAAACTGCTGTATCTGAGGCTGTTACGAATGCTATAATTCATGGATACGATGAAGATGAAAGTAAATTTGTTTATGTAAGAAGTGAAATGGAAGAAGATACTATAAAGGTAGTAGTAGAAGATAAAGGTAATGGAATAAAGGATGTAGATATGGCAATGCAACCACTTTATACTTCAAAACCTGAACTTGAAAGATCGGGTATGGGTTTTACTGTAATGGAAACATTTATGGATAGTGTTGAAATATCTTCAATTTTGGGAGAAGGGACTAAATTAGTTATGAAAAAAACTATAAAATCCAATAAAAATAAAGATTAGGGGTAATAATTATGGTGATGCCTGCTGTAAGTGAGAAAAAAAGACATTTACTTAGCCATGAGGAAACTCTAGCTCTCATAAAAAAAGCTCAAGATGGAGATGAAAAATCAAAGGATATTTTAATAGAAAGTAATTTAGGGCTAGTCAGAAGTGTTGTAAATAAATTTATGAATATAGGTTACGAAAGAGATGATTTATTTCAATTAGGATCAATAGGACTTATAAAATCTATATATAAGTTTGACCCTACATTTAATGTAAGGTTTTCTACATATGCAGTACCTATGATTTTAGGAGAAATAAAAAGATATTTAAGAGATGATGGTATGATTAAAGTATCAAGATCTCTAAAACAACTTGCTACAAAGACTAAGATGGAAACTGAAAGACTATCTAAAAAATTTGGACGAGAACCTACAATAGAAGAAGTTGCAAAATCTCTTGAGGTATCTAAAGAAGATATAGTTATGGCTCTTGAATCAAATTCATCAGTTGAATATTTACATGGAGTTATACACGAGGATGAAGGATCTCCTATATGTCTTATAGATAAGATAAGTCAAAGTAAAACTATGGATGATGAAAAAATAGTGGACAATTTGCTTTTAAAACAAGTGCTAGGTAAGTTAGAAAAAAGGGAGCGACAAATTATAGTTTTAAGGTATTTTGAGGATAGAACACAAAGTGAGATAGGAAATGAACTTGGAATATCTCAGGTTCAAGTATCTAGGATTGAGAAGAAGGTTTTAGGAAAACTTAAGAATATGATAAGTTGAGAAAGGTCATACAATTTGTATGGCCTTTTTATTTTTCACACGATTAGAATTTTTTAATCATTTTTGTAAATAATAATTGTATGAAAAGGGGGATTGAAAGTGGAAATATATTTAAAACCTAAAAAAAATCTGAAGTTTAAAAAAGATATAAAAGATATATATTTAAAGGATTTGTTTTATATATATCCTTCTCAAAATGAAGACTTGGTTAAAGATATAATAGTAGCTCATGTAAATGGAGTTAATAAGGATTATGAAGTTATAGAACTTGGGGATGTGATTAGCAGAATAAATAATCAAAATAGCTACGTTAAGGTTAATTTTTTAGAGTTTGACGATTTGCTCGTACATTTCGATAACCCCAAAAAGGATAATATGTTATTTATAAGAATTTTATTTGTATGTATAATACTGTTTCTAGGATCTGGAATGGCTATAATTAATTTTCATTCAGATGTAGACATGGTTAAATCTCATAAAACAATACTTAGAATATTAACAGGTAGTGAGACTGAGCACTTATTATTATTTCAAATAGCATATTCGCTAGGAATAGGATCGGGGGTTGCTGTCTTTTACAATAAGATTATACCGAATTTTTCAAAGTCAGAGCCAAGTCCACTAGAGCTAGAAGTATCTACTTTTAAAAATGAGGTACAATCTTATATTATTGAAAATAATAAGCAATAAGGAGGAAGGTTTGAAACTAACATTTATAACTGTATTAGGATTTTCAGAGGGTATAGTTGTTGGATCTGGTATAGTGGCGCTTCTTACATTACTAGATATAATTCCAAGACTTTGTCAGATAACTAATACTTATCAGTACTTAGGTAAGTATGAGTATATGTTGATATCGGGGACTTTTATTGGAAGCTTATTTTCACTTAGAAATGTATCCTTTGATTTTGGAATTATATGTGTGATATTACTTGGAGGCTTCTACGGCATATTTATAGGAATGTTAGCATCTGCTCTTGCAGAAGCAGTCGATGTTATACCAGTTATGCAAAGAAGACTCAATATACAAGGTAAGATCAAGTATATAATAATAGTTTTACTAATAGGAAAGACAGTAGGTTCTATAGTAAATTGGACAATATTGAAATAGAGGTGATTATATGGATTACAAAAAATATGTCGATAATAAAAGCCCTAAGCCTACATACTTTAAAAACTGCATATGGGCATTTGTTGTAGGGGGTCTAATATGTGATGTAGGACAATTTATATTAAATAGTTATATCAAGTATGGTCTTGATAAAAAAATGGCAGCTACTGCGACTTCTATAACTCTTATATTTTTAGGTGCATTTTTTACAGGTATAGGAGTATATGATTTGCTTGGAAGAAGGGCTGGAGCTGGATCGATTGTTCCTATAACCGGTTTTTCTAACTCTATAGTATCTCCAGCTATGGAATATAAAAGGGAAGGATATGTACTTGGAGTTGGAGCAAAAATGTTTACAATAGCAGGTCCTGTTCTTGTATATGGAATAGGTAGTTCTGTAATACTTGGCCTAATTTATTACTTCTTAGGCATTAGTTAGAAAGGAGAGTACTATGGCAAAGAAAAGATTAGGAAATCAAACAGTACAGTTACTAAACAACCCTGTTATAATATCAACTGGGTCAATAGTTGGTCCAAAAGAAGGAGAGGGACCACTAAAGGATTACTTTGATATAATCTTAAAGGATGATCTATTTGGAGAAGATAGCTGGGAATTCGGCGAGAGTAAGATGATAAGAGAAGTTATAAAAATGGCTGTAAGTAAGAGTGACCATGTGCTCAATGAGGTTGATTATATAGTGGCAGGGGATTTACTCAATCAACTTATGTCTACATCATTTGCTGCAAGAGATTTAAAAAGACCATTTTTTGGAGTTTATGGGGCTTGCTCTACAATGTCAGAATCTATGAGTCTGGCATCTATGATTGTAGATGGAGGATTTTCTGATTTAGTAGTAGCTGCAACTTCAAGTCATTTTTGTACAGCAGAGAGACAGTTTAGATACCCTCTAGAACTTGGAAATCAACGACCTATGACTGCTCAGTGGACAGTTACAGGAACAGGAGCAAGTGTCATATCGTCAAAAGGAGAAGGACCTAAGATAAAAAGGATAACTACTGGTAAGGTTATAGATAAGGGTATAACTGATATTAATAATATGGGACCAGCCATGGCTCCAGCAGCAGTTGATACAATAAAAGCATATTTTGACGATACAAAAGATGACATAGACAGCTTTGACATAATAGCAACAGGAGATCTGGGAATAGTAGGAGGAGAGATTCTTATGGATCTTATAGATAAAGAAGGTTATGACATATCTACCGTATATATGGACTGTGGAATAGAAATATTTGATCATAAAAAGCAAGATACTCACTCTGGCGGAAGTGGTTGCGGATGTTCAGCGAGTGTATTCAATGGATACATATACAAAAAACTAAAAAGTAAAGAAATAAACAAAGTTATGTTAGTATCAACAGGAGCACTTATGTCTCCGACGAGCACACTTCAAAAGCAAAGTATACCATCCATAGCTCATGCTGTGATTATAGAGAATTAGGAGGTGTAATTGTGGAGTATTTAAGAGCTTTTATAGTTGGAGGAGCTATATGTGTTATAGGTCAAATACTTATGGATTTTTTTAAGATACCATCTCCATATGTGCTTGTAAGTTTTGTAACAGTGGGAGTTATATTAACGGGACTGGGTATATATGAACCTATTGTAGAGTTTGGAGGAGCTGGTGCGACTGTACCTCTTACTGGATTTGGATACGGACTTGGAAAAGGTGTTATAGAAGAAGTGGGTAAAAAAGGTATACTAGGCGCATTTACAGGAGGAACATCTGCAAATGCTGGTGGAATAGCAGCAGCTGTTTTATTTGGATATTTAATGTCTTTAATATTTACACCAAAAACAAAGCCATAAAAGATAAAAAAAGAGAGCAATTAATTGCTCTCTTTTATTTTTGTTTCATTTTCTTTTTTTGTATTTTCATTATCTTGTTTTTTAAAAAATAAATTTTCGATCTGTTTATCATCATTTTTTTTATCATTTTTTTCTTTCTTGTTTACTTCAGGGTCTAACTGTTTGTTCTCTTCATCTTTTTTAGAATCTATTACTTTATTATTATTATTATTATTATTATCATTCTTCTTATCAGAATCAAATAACCAATCGTTTATTATATCAGATGCATCAGGACTTTCCTCTATCTCTATATTTTCATCTTGAGTATGCATATCACAGTAATCTTTAGGTTCGGTACCTGCTACAAATTTTTCTGTTCTAGTTTTTTGACAGAAATGAGTTGCAATTTGACCACTCTCTCGACATATGTTTTGAGTTACTATTCCACTAGGTCTTTCGAAGGATTTTGATGGAAGTCCTTTATGAACTTGAGTCATAACCTTTGACCAAAGCTTCGCTGACATACCACTTCCTGATTTAAGCTTTTGATTCCAGTCATTTCCTATCCAAGTTGCTCCAACATAATAAGGAGTATATCCTGCAAACCAAGCATCATTATTATCACTAGTAGTACCTGTTTTTCCTGCTACAGGCATATTAGATATTCTAGCACTACCTCCAGTACCCTCGTTTATAACACTAGTTAATACATCAGTCATTATATAAGCAGTTTGAGGTGTTGTAATTGAGTGTTTAACAGGTTTATTATTCAATATTATATTTCCATTTGAATCTTCTATCTTAGAAAACAGCATAGGCTTAATATAAGTTCCACCATTTGCCATAGAGCCATATGCTGCAGTCATCTCAAGTGGAGTTATTCCCTTAGTCATACCTCCTAGAGTAAGTGCAGAGAAGTTTTTATCATTGTGGCCAGGTGTTTTAACTATAGTAGATATACCCATGTTTTCTAAGAAATCAACCATAACCTCAACACTGGAATAAGGGCTTGAAGAAAGCATTTCTGCTGTTTTTACAGCTCCTACGTTTGAAGAATGTTGAACCGATTCTCTTAAAGTTATAGAACCTCTATATCTATTAGCATAGTTATTAGGTTTCCACTTTTCATTAGATGAATATTTATATCCTGTTGGTGAATCATTTATTGTAGTACCAGCTGTCATTCCGCTATCAAGTGCAGGTAAGTATACAGCAAGTGGTTTTATAGCAGAACCTGGCTGTCTAGGGTTAACTGCTCTATTATAAAGTTTTTTACCACCAATCATTCTTCCGCCTACTAAAGCTTTAACTTGACCTGTACGGTAATCCATTATAACCATAGCTGATTGAGGTTGTATATTACCATTTTTATCAGTAAAAGTTCCTGGGAAATTAGAATTTTTTTGATATTCTGTCTCTAGTATCTTTTGGATAGTAACATCCATAGTAGAATATATTCTAAGTCCTCCGTTATAAAGCATATCTCTTGCTTCATCTTCAGTTTTTCCTTCTTTCACTAAGGCATCTATAACATCATCTTTAACTAAATCTACAAAATAAGAAGAAACATTGGCTTGAGTTTGACTTCCAACCTTTATAACTATTTCTTCGTTTTTAGCTTCATCATACTCAGATTGAGATATATGTCCAAGTTCTAACATTTTGTACAGTACAGTTCCTTGTCTTTCTTTTGCATTAGGATTAAGAAGTGCTTTTCTAACTACTATTTGTTCTTTTTTTAGTTGATCATATTGATAATTATCTATTAATTTGTTTGTATGTAGTTTTTCAAACATTCCTTTTTCTACATCAGAAGCAGGGTCAGTGTTTGCTGTTTTAGGGTAAAAAACTAGTAAGTTCTTAAGTTCATCTAAATTCTCACTACCATCAAGTCTTTGAGTACTATATGGAGAATATTTAGATGGATTTTTAGTTATACCAGCTATCATTGAAGATTCTGCTAGAGTTAATTCACCTACATCTTTAGAAAAGTAAGTTTGAGCTGCAGCTTGTACTCCAATAGCACCTCTACCTAGATAAAAAGTATTTAAGTAAGTTTCAAGTACTTCCTCTTTAGAAAGAGTTTTTTCAAGCTGAATAGCATAATAGGTATCCTTAATCTTTCTATTTATAGTTTTTTCATTAGATGTATACATATTCTTCGCAAGCTGCTGAGTTATTGTGCTTGCTCCTTGAGCTTTACTAAGCGTCTTTAAGTCATACCAAAGTGCACCGAATAATCTTTTTATATCTACACCGTGGTGATCATAGAACCTTTCATCCTCTATAGATATAACTGCATTTTGTAGATCCTTTGGCATTTTATCTAAAGAGACAATACTTCTAAAATTTGATCCATGAACCTTTTCTATTAATTCACCATTAGAATCATATATGAAAGAGCTTTCATACATTTCAAGATTATTTGGATCTATAGGTGTAGCATTTTTAATCACTCCTACTACAAGACCCATAACACAGGCCGTACCAACTATAGATAATATAATAAAAGTAATAAGTATTATTCTTAAAACACTTACTTTTTTCTTTTTTTCTTTATTGTTAGTAGACTTACTTTTATCATTATTTTTATCATTATTTTTATCACTGCGCATTCGTCATTACCTCCTTATTCAACTTATTATAACATAGAAGAAAAAGTTCAATCTATAAATTTATTCAAAGAATATTTTTGTAACATTCTTGTAATATAAAAAACGATATATATATTATTGCAAAAAAAGTTATATTTATGATAAAATAGGATAAAATATTGAATAATAGGTGTTGAAAGAGATTAGTAATCATCATGGTTACAAAACTAGAGAGTAAATCGGTTGGTGAAAGATTTATAGTACATGATAAGGTGAAATACACTCTGGAGCTTCGAAACTAAAAAATTCGACGTTTTCCATACGTTACAGTGGATAAGAGGCATTTTTATGCGAATTAAGGTGGTACCACGGGTTTTCTCGTCCTTTCACAGGACGAGGAGGCCCGTTTTTAGTATATAAAGAAATATTAGGAGGAATTTAAATGAATGTATTTGATACTTTAAAAGAACGTGGATTTATAAAGCAAACTACACATGAAGATGAAATAAAAGATCTTTTAGGAAAAGAGTCTGTGACTTTTTACATAGGATTTGATGCAACTGCTGATAGTTTACATGTAGGACACTTTCTTCAATTAATGGCTATGGCTCATCTTCAAAGAGCAGGACATAGACCAATAGCACTTTTAGGTGGAGGAACTACTATGGTAGGGGATCCAACAGGAAAGACTGATATGAGAAAGATGTTAACAGTTAAAGAAATAGAGCACAATGCAGAGTGTTTTAAAGGTCAAATGAAGAGATTCTTAGATTTTTCAGACAATAAGGCTGTTATGGAAAATAATGCTAATTGGCTTATGGACTTAGAGTACATACCTTTCTTAAGAGAGGTTGGAAGACATTTCTCTGTTAATAGAATGCTAACGGCTGAGTGTTTTAAAAGTCGTATGGAAAAAGGATTATCTTTCCTGGAGTTTAACTACATGATAATGCAAGCTTACGACTTTTTAGAGCTTCACAAAAGATATGGATGTAAGCTGGAATTAGGTGGAGATGATCAATGGTCTAACATAATAGCAGGGGCAGACCTTATAAGACGTGTTGAAGGTGAATCGGCTTACGGTATGACATTTACACTTTTAACTAATAGTGAAGGTAAGAAAATGGGTAAAACAGAATCAGGAGCAGTTTGGCTTGATGCTGAAAAAACTTCTCCATATGAGTTTTACCAATACTGGAGAAATATTGCTGATGCAGATGTTAGAAACTGCTTAGCGCTTTTAACTTTTATTGAAATGGACGAGATTGAAAGACTTGCTTCATTAGAAGGATCAGAAATAAACAAGTCTAAGGAAATTTTAGCTTATGAAGTTACTAAGATAGTTCATGGTGAAGAAGAAGCTAAGAAAGCTCAAGAAGCGGCTAAAGCTTTATTTGGAAAAGGAGCTATGGCAGGATCAATTCCTTGTACTGATATAGCTAAAGTTGATATAGCTGATGGAATGGATATATTAACTTTACTTACAACTACTAAGCTTGCTTCTTCAAGAAGTGAAGCTAGACGTTTAGTACAACAAGGTGGAGTATCTGTTAATGATGAAAAGATAACTGAGATAGAATTTAAAATAACTGAAGATAATTTTGAAGATGATTCTTTAATGATTAAAAAAGGTAAGAAGGTATATCATCAAGTTAAATTAGGTTAATAAATACATTTAGGTATTTAAACAAAAAAGATGCTTATTAAAATAACCGCTACTTAAGTCAACGTTTTTATAAAACTAAAGATTACGCCTTATGAAATATTCTAAAACTTTTAAACTCCCTTACGGTCAGACAAAAAAAGTTTCTTAACGTATATTTCAACGTCGTAATCTAAGTTTTATGGAAAAAGGTTAACCTAAAAGTAGCTAACATTTTAATAAGCATTTTTTTAGTGTAGGTATTAATTAAAAACGATACAACTATTTACAAAATATGTAATTGATTATATCATTATCTAGGGGAGTTGATTGTATGGGATATATAGATATGATGATTGTTATAATTATAGTTGGAAGTTGTGCAAAATTAATAGAAGATATAAAAGATTTTGTAGTAGATAATGAACTTTTATTGAGATTTGGGAGATGGAGTGTATTATGGAGCATACCTATGTACGCAGTACATATAATAGGTATATATACAATGGTAGCTACTGAAAATGATATAGATTATCGTCTTAAGGGAGTTATAATAGGGATTTTGGTATCGGGTATTTTAGTTGCGGCGTATTATGAAAAAACTATAACTTATAAAGGGATAATAATGAATAGTAAATTATATAAGTGGAAGAAAATAATTTCTTATTCATATGATGAAGACAATGATAATACTATATTATTTAGAACTAAAGAAAATGATGAGATAAAGCTTAAGTTGAAAGAGTCGAATATTAAAGATGTAGAAAATTTGTTGAATAAGAAGATAAAAAATAAAGAAATTAGTAACCAGATATAAGTACCCCTCATATTATAATATGGGGGGTATTATCTTGAAAAAGTTGCTTAAGGTTCATAAAAAAAAGAAAAAGAAAAAGGTATTAACTGCAATGATTTTGATATTAATATTTAGTATGTTCCTAGGTTCGTTTATATTTGTAGACCAAAAGATAAAACCCGTAGTTCAAGCAATAGCCGAATCAAAAGCACAAGAGCTTGCAAATAGATCTATAAACAAAGCTGTAGGGGAGATATTAAAAGGGAAGATAAAGTATGAGGAACTTATAAGCATGAAAACGGATGTAGATGGAAATGTTACCATGATACAAGCAAATACTATACTAATGAATAAAATAGCATCTGATGTTGCTATTGAAGTACAACAGCAGTTAAAGCAAATAAAGACTACATCTGCAAATGTTCCTTTAGGTACTGCATTTAAAAGTTCTATATTGGCTAAGTATGGACCTAAATTAAAGATAGGTGTTCAGCCTGTGGGAATAGTTAATGTGGATTTTAAGACGGAATTTGATTCATCAGGGATAAACCAGACTAGACATAGGATATATTTAATAATAAAGACAAAGGTTAGAGTTATAATTCCATTTACATCATCATATAAAGAGGTTTTAAGTCAAATGCCTGTATGTGAGACTATAGTAGTTGGTAAGGTACCTCAAAACTATGTAAATGTTCCTAAAGAAGAAATAGGAAATATTATTGAGCCTAGTGTAGAGTAACGATAATTCTTTTATATTATTCTTAACCTGAAAATAATGCTTATTATAATTATAATAAGCAATCTATTGTGCTAGTTGAAATCAATTTACTTAATATGGTAAATTGATTTCAACAAAAAAATATACTCTCAAATTTAAAATCATGGATATTTTATCCAAACACTAAAGACTTGATCTTTGCTATATCTTCATCATTCCCAAGAAGTTTATTTATAAAAAATGATATATTATGAGAAAGAATTTTTATCTTAGTTCTAGTAATAAAGCCCCAGTATGACTTAGTTTTAACCCTATTTATATTTAATTGCTCCGACAATTGGGAAAAGCTAGTTTCTATTCTTCTTCTGATTTTAAATATTAATTGTCTTATGTCTTTAGGATACTGTTCTTTACTGTTATCACGTTTCAAGAAAATCAAATCTATATTTTTTTCTTTTTTCAAGTCGTGTGTTAACATTTTATTTACATATCCTTTATCACCAATTATATAACTAGAATTATACTTTTCACTTAACTCAAATACAGAATCTCTATCATCGACGTCAGCTGGAGTTATAACAACATCAGTTAAAAAACCTTCAGTTGTAGTTAACGCATGTAGTTTAAATCCAAAGTATGTCTCTTTTTTAGATGGGCAATATCCATAAGAGGCTACGCCTTTGAAACATTTGCTAAAGTGGGCTCTACCAAATTTACAAACAGGTATAGGCATACTATCTATAATTCTTATATTACTTGAATATCTAGACATAAACCTAGATAGATACTCTCTAATATTGTCTATTACACAATATAAATTTCTCTTTGTTCTATTAAATCTGCTTCTATCACCTAAATTAGGAAACAGCATAGAGAATTCTCTTTTTAAAAGACTAAAAAATGATTTTTCTGAATCTATTGTTAACAATTCCCCAACGATGCTTATAGTAATAATTTCACTATCTGAGAGTTTGCTTTCTTTGATATTTCGTCTATTTCTAATTGATATAGGTGTAATTTCATTGTATATATCATCAATGACTACAAAAATAGTTGTGAATAAATCCGTTAAATTCTCAATATTTTGGATAGAATAGTTATTAAGCTCCAACATATGAAAACCTCCTTTACAAAAGTTTTTGGATTAACTTTAGGTTTTCATATTTGTTGGAGTTTTATTATTTTAAAATTTAACTAGCACAACGGGTTAAGCATTATTTTTTTATATTATTTCTCAAGCAATAAGTTTCAAGTTTAGATAAAAATTGAGATATAATGATAGATCAAAAGTTTTAGAGAAATTATTGTTTGGAAATAATAGATTATTAATTTCGTTAAGAATGTGAGATGGACTGAATAAGGAAAAATTCAAACAAACTGGATAATTTATTTAATATGGAGATTGATGGAATATAATATAGATTATATTATTTTAAAGTAGGTAGGTGGAATTATAGGGTTTCAAATATATAGGTTCTTTTCAAATAAATAAAGTAATTATATAGAAGAATTAACTGGTTTCATGTATAAATAAATTTAACAATAAAATCAAAATATTGATTTTATTGTTAAATTATGGTATATTGTAATTGTAACCAATATAAAAAAATCAATAAGCCATGAAGGTTTAAAAAGGACAAGAAGTCTTTTTATATCTTCATGGTTTATTTTTTTGAAAGGGTGATAATCATGAAAACAAAGAAAATTATATTGGGAGGTTTTTTTATAGCATTAGGAGTTATTATTCCTATGGTATTTCATATGGCAAATTTAGGAGGGCCAATATTCTTACCTATGCATATACCAGTATTATTATCAGGTCTATTATTAGGAGGAGAATATGGATTGATAGTTGGCGTTTTAACACCTATAATTAGTTCAGTTCTTACAGGAATGCCACCTATGATGCCAGTACTACCTATAATGACAGTAGAACTTGCTGTATATGGATTAATAGCGGGTTTATTGTCTAACAAGTTTAATCTTAATGTAATTATAAGTCTAATTATTTCAATGATATGCGGAAGAATAGGAGGATTTATAGCTGTATATATTATGGCTAATATGTTTGGATTTGCAAAACTTAATCCTGTTATATGGGTTAAAGGAGGAATAATAACTGGAATTCCAGGAATTGTAATTCAGCTTATTTTTATTCCTTTGGTAGTTAATTTACTTAATAAATCTTTAAAAAATAATTTAGAATATAATAATTAATAAATATTGGGGGGAGCGTATGAAATCTCAAATTGAATTTTTCAATTCTATGGCAGGTAGATGGGATGAAATCATACATATAGATGATAAAAAAATAAATTATGCATTAGATCAGCTTAATATAAAAAATGAAGATACTATTATTGATGTTGGAACGGGAACTGGAGTTATGATACCGTTTTTACTAAATAAAATAGGTGAAAAAGGAGAAATGTTAGCTGTAGACAATGCAGAAAATATGCTTAATATTGCTAAAAATAAATTTGAATTTTAAGATAGAGTAAATTTTTTAAAAGCAAATGTAGAAATTGAAAAAATTGGAAAAACATTTAACTTTATAATTTGCTATTGTGTATTTCCGCATTTTGAAAACAAGGTAAACACTATAAAAAAATTAATAAATGAGAATTTAAAAGGAAATGGTAAGCTTTTAATTTTTCATCCTCAGAGTAAGGAAGATATAAATAGAATACATAAAGATTCAGATGATACTGTTGCAGAGGATAAGCTTATTGATTTTGAAGCTCAAAGAGAAATATTTGATAGAAATGGAATTAAGATAGTAAAAGGTATAGATAATAGTGAGATGTATATGATTGTAGTTGAGAAATAGAAAAATACAAAAGGAGGAGATTTTAATGAAAAGATTTTTAGCTTTTTTATTAACATTAATATTAACTTTTTCTATATTAACGGGTTGTACTAAAGCAAAAGTAGAAGAAGAAAATACTTCGGAAAAAACAATAACAGTAAAAGATTCAAGAGTAAAAGAGGTTACAATAAATTATCCTGCTAAGAAAATAGTGTGTCTTTTAAATAGTGGATTAAATGATCTTTATATGCTTGGAGCAAAAGACCAAGTTATAGGAGTTGATGAGTGGACTTTTAATACAAAAGATATTTATGATATAACATCTCAAATAGATGAAAGAGTTAAAAATAAGACTCTTCCAGCTGTAGATAAAAATGTAGAAAAGATTGTTTCAATGAATCCTGACGTTGTAGTAATATGGGCTGGAGATAAAGAAAATATTAAAGCACTAGAGGATAAAGGAATAAAGGTAGTTGGAATACAAGTTAACAATTTTGATGATGTTTTTTGGAAAATGGAACTTTTAGGTAAGATATCTGGAAAAGAAACTAGAGCAAAAGAAATAATTGATTATACAAAAAATGAATTAGCAAAAGTAAATAAAAATCTTGAAAATGTAGAACAAAAGGACAAGCCTAAATCAATATTTGTATGGGGGCCTACAAAACTTGATTTTGCAGGTAATAACTCTACAGGAGATAGCATACTAAAAATGAGTAAAGCAGTGAATGCAGCTTCTGATGTAAATCAAGAACACTTTGTAGCTTCAATGGAACAAGCTATAATATATAACCCAGATGAAATAGTTATGTGGAATATAAAAGATTTAAATCCAGAAGATTATTATAATGATGTTCAATGGAAGGATATATCGGCTGTTAAGAATAAAAAAGTAATTGAACTTCCAAATGCTTTTTACTGTGACTTATGGACAGTAAAATATGTAGAGTCAGTTAAAATAGTAGCTAAATCTTTATATCCAGACTTATTTAAAGATGTAGATATTGAAAAAGATAAAAATGAAATGCTTAAATTCTTATATAATGTAGATTTTAAGTAGAAATATAATAAATAACAGAATTAGCTACTAGCTATTCCTATTATTTATGTTTAAGAAAACATAAGAAGGGAGAGCTTATGAAAAATTCAAAAGAAAAAGTTATAATATTTTTACCACTACCAATATTTTTAATATCCCTTTGTATGGGTGCCTATTATATACCGATTTTTAAAACTATAGATATACTTATATATAAAATAAGTGGTTTTACGATTTTTAATAAAGTATTGGATTTAAGATCTATAAATGTACTTTGTAATGTAAGACTTCCAAGAATTGTACTTTCAATGCTAGTAGGGGCATCTTTATCTGTTTCAGGAGCATCGTTTCAAGCAATACTTAGAAATCCACTTGTAGATCCGTATATACTTGGATTATCATCTGGTGCTGCATTCGGAGCCGCTCTTTCCATGACTTTTTTTAATATACCTATACAAATTAGTGCATTTATATTTGCATGCATAGGTGTTGGGGTTTGTTATTTTATATCAATGGAAAACAATGAAATTTCAGTAGTTTCATTAGTGCTTTCTGGAGTAGTTGTTTCATCTATATTTACAGCCCTTTTATCTATTATACAAATAATTGTAGATCCACTTAAACTTCAAGGGATGGTTTATTGGGTTATGGGTAGTTTTCATACTGCTAATTGGGACCAGGTATATTCATCATTACCTTATATGATAATAGGAATTTCTGTTATATATATATTAAGATGGAAGATGAACATCTTATCTTTAGGAGAAACAGAAGCTAAAATGCTTGGGATTAATCCTGAAAAAGATAAGATAATAATTATAATATGTGCGACAATATTAGCTTCTTCATCTGTAGCTGTATGTGGAATAATAAGTTTAGTAGGACTTATGATACCTCATATATTAAGAATGATAGTAGGTCCTGATAATAAAAAAATAATACCATTATCTATAACCTTAGGAGCATCTTATTTAACATTAGTAGACACTATATCTAGGAATCTGCTTACATATGAAATACCAATAGGTATATTTACAACTCTATTAGGAGCGCCATTTTTCATATATCTTCTAAGAAAAACAAGAGCAGGAGGATGGCAATGATAAAATTTGAAAATGTAAATATTGGATACAAGGACAATATTATTCTTAAAGATGTAAATATAAATATACAAAAAGGAAAAATAACTACTTTTTTAGGACCCAATGGAAGTGGAAAAACAAGCTTAATGTCAAGCTTAAATAAATTAACAAACCCTATAAGCGGAAAAATATATATAAACAATAAGGATATATCAAAACTTAAAAGAAAAGAATTATCACAAGAAATAGCGTTCGTTCCTCAGTTTCATATACCAAAATTTAATTACAGTGTTTTTGATATTATTCTAACTGGAAGAGCACCATATATTTCATATTTGCCAAAAAAAGAAGATATAAATAAGGTTAAATATGCGATAAAAAAAGTTGGAATAGATCATTTGCAAAATAAGGATTATACTAAATTAAGTGGTGGAGAAAGACAACTTGTATTAATTGCAAGAGCTATTGCTCAAGATACTAATATAATACTTTTAGATGAGCCTACTTCTTATTTAGATTTAAAAAATCAAATAAATATTTTAAAGATTATAAAAGAGATAAACAAAGAAAATAATGTTACATTTATAATGATACTTCATGATGCTAATCATGCTTTGAGTTGTTCTGACTATATTGCTATGCTGAATAATAAAAAGGTTAGTATAGGAAAAGTAGATGAAATGATAAATAGATATAATATAAATAGCATTTATGGAGTACAGTGTGATATTATAAATCACAAATTTAATAAGTGTATTATTCCTAATTATTTTTAGTGAAATATAATATTTTAATGATTCAGATAAAAAAATATCGATGAATATTAGCGGTCATGAAGGCTGTTCTTTTAATAAGAGCTTTTATGTCCGTTTTTTGTATATCTAAAATAATAAGGGGGTATTTTTATGGGAATATTTCACTGCCCAATGGGGGCTACATCTTATGAGAATGAAAAATGTATTGATTGTGGGTTATGCTATGCAAAAAATCAAAGTGAGGCTGTTATAGCTTCAAAAAAAGTTAGGGAGTACATAAAAAATCATGCTAGTTATATTACAGATAGTTTAAAGGTTGAAAAAATTGCTATTTGTGGTAAAGGTGGCGTTGGTAAAAGCACAATATCATCACTATTAGCATTTTCTTTAAAAGAGAAGGGGTATAATGTAACGATATTAGATGCTGATGAGTCAAATCCAGGATTGCATCGTAAGGTTGGTTTTAATACACAGCCAAAACCTCTTATGGATTTAATAAATAGATATCCTTGGGAAAATAAAGAATTAGATGACGAGTGGCTAAAAAGAGATAAAATTATATTAGATGAAATTCCTTCAGATTATATTACTCAAAAGAATAATTTGAGATTTATGATGATTGGAAAAATTGATGATCCACTGGAGGGTTGCGCATGTTCTATGGCAGATTTAACAAGAGATATAATGATTAAGCTTTCTCTTAAAGAAAATGAGATTGTTATAGTTGATCAAGAGGCTGGAGTTGAAAACTTTGGTAGAGGTGTTGAAAAAGGCGCAGATACAATATTTATTGTTGTTGAACCCTCTTATGAATCTATAACTCTTGCAGAAAAAATAAAGTATATGGCTGAGGGAATGGGTGTTAGAAGAATAAAGGCTATTCTTAACAAAATTCCATCATTAGAGGTTGAAAAAAAATTAAGCAGACAATTATATGAAAAGGAAATAGACATTTTAGGTGCTTTATACATAAATTCTGAAGTAAGTGCTGCTGCTTTTGAAGGAAAACATATGGATGGATTAGAAATAAAAAAAGATATTAATAAAATAACTCAACTAATGATTAATGATGTAAAGATAGGATAGAATAAAGCTTAAAAACACAATTTGTTTTTTAAGTAAATTGTGGTATAAAATAGCGGTTTTGTATATATAGATAACAAAACATTAATGAAATATAAGGGAAAAACAAGAAAAAAGTAAAAAATAAGGATATTTAGTAATTTACAAAAAATAGTATTTTTTAATGTAATTAAAACAAGAAAAACTCCCATATTATGACTGATATGGGAGTCTTTCTTGTTTATAACCTAGGGGTTGTTTGAATTTACTATGTCAAAATTGTAGAATATCATACCTAGAGAATAGTTTGAAAATTATAGTATATTGGTATGATGACTTTCTTATCTTTTAAAGCTATATTTAGAGTCAAAAATGACGGTTTGAGTCGGAAATGGTTTTGATTTATAAAAAAATAAAATAATATATTTGCACAACCTAGCAAAACTAATAAATAAAAATTTGGCACGTTTATTGCTAAATAATTGTAAAGATAAAAAAGTGAGAGTAACCATTTTTTTATTTCTTATTTTTGAATGTAGCTTATTTTTCATATAAAAAATAAGCTACATTCAAAAATTAATTTTAACTTAAGATTAATTTAAGAAACATTTAATATTAATAAGTTATTGTATAAATATGATTTTTCAAAATATATTACTAATTGGTAAAATTTGAAATCTTGCTTTGGGTTAAGTATTATTGTTAAAATATAAATAAAAATATATGGATCTCAATAAAGTAAATATATTTTTATTAGTGTTTACATATAGAAAAGGAGAAAATATGATGATGAAAATTCCTTACAAAGAAAGATTAGAAATTAAAATTACTTTATCGTTTTTAATAAGTATTTTATTAATTGTTTCTACATTATCTAGCATAATATATTTTAAAAGCTATGATATGTTAGTAAACAATGTAGGCAAAAAAGCTTCCAAAATTGTAGAATCTGCAGCTCAAACTATTGATGTGAAAGAACTTAAAGATTTAAAAACAGTAGAAGATATGGATAAGCCATATTTTAATGAAATGGGTAAAAATCTAAATTATATTAGAAATATAGCGGGAGCAAAATATTTATATGCAATGAGAAAAAATGAAAATGGTGAATATGTTTATACAATAGAAAGTGAGAATTATAATAGTGAAGAACCAACAAAAATTGGAGAAGTAGAAGATACTTATTATCCAGGATTTGAAGATGTTATGCAAGGAAAAATATATATAGATAATAAAATAATAGTTGATAAATATGGTGCACTGTTGTCTGCATATTATCCGTTGAAAGATATAAATGAGAATATAGTAGGTTTCGTAGGTGTAGATTATGATGTAGAAGATGAGTATAAAGAGTTTCATAAATTTAGAATCACTATTCTTATAGTAGCTATAGGATTATCAATATTAGCAATAATATTTGGATTTATGTTTTCAAGAAGTATATCAAAACCAATAATAAATTTAGCTCAAGCAGCTAACAAAATCGCTAACTACGATTTTAGCATTAATAATATTGATATTACAAATAAAGGTGAAATTGCTTTATTAACAAATAGTTTTAATCAAATGACTCAAAATATTAAAACTTTAGTAAGTAGTATTAAAGATACAGCTATAAAGCTAGATAATACATCTGAATCAATAGCATTATCTGCCGAAGAAGTAAGTGTATCAAGTGAGGAAATTGCAAAAACAGTTCAAGAAATTGCTTCTGGTGCAAATGATCAAGTTGTAGAAACTAATAGTTGCGTAGAAATAACTAATAATTTAGCTAAAAAAATAGAAAATATGGGTGAAAAATTAAAATCAACAGTTAGTTATACTGAAAATATGAAGGAAAAAAATGAATTAGGTATAAACTCTATTGAAGAGCTTGATAATAGTTTTAAAGAAACTACTAAAGCTACAATGATAGTTGGAACGAGTATAGAAGAGTTAGCAGAAAAATCAAAATCTATAGGTATGATAATAGAAACAATCAAATCAATATCACAACAAACTAACTTATTGGCTTTAAATGCTGCTATTGAAGCTGCAAGAGTCTGGAGAACATGGTAAAGGATTTTCAGTTGTGGCTGAAGAGATAAGAAAACTAGCAGACGAATCTTCGAATGCAACTGAAGAAATACAAAGTATTATAGTCGAAATAATAAAAGTAATAAATAATACAAATAATACTATGCATAATTCTAAAAATGTAGTTGATAATACAAACTACTATTTTGAACAAACTAAAGATGTATTTAATGAAATTAAAATATCAGCAGATAATGTTACAAGACAAATAAAATTATTAACTAATGATATTAATTATATTGAAGAAGATAAAAATAATGTATTAAACTCAATAGAAAATATATACGCAGTAGCAGAAGAATCATCAGCCGCTACAGACCAAGTTAGTGCATCTTCTCAAGAACAAACTGCATGTATGGAAGAAGTTACATCATCAATGCAAGAATTAAGTAATATGGCAAATATCTTGTCAGAATCAGTTAAAGTATTTAAAATTTAAATATCATCAAAGTGAAAGTTAATTTATTTGTGATTAGCTTTCACTTTTTTATTTAGATTATTTTAGGAAAGGGATAAAGTGGACTTGAGTAGTATCTTATAATAACTGATTTGTTTGAAGTATAGGCAAAAAAATTAATATTATAAAAGCGTAAAAATACAAAGAATAAGCATATAGTTAATTTGTGGTAAATTTAGCGGTTTTATACATACAGATAATACTATACTAATGAATAAAATAGCATCTGATGTTGCCATTGAAGTACAACAGCAATTAAAGCAAATAAAAACCACATCTGCAAATGTTCCTTTAGGTACTGCATTTAAAAGTTCTATATTGGCCAAGTATGGACCTAAGCTAAAAATAAGAGTTCAGCCTGTTGGAATAGTTAATGTGGATTTTAAGACTGAGTTTGATTGATCAGGGATAAACGAGACTAGACATAGAATATATTTAATAATAAAGACTAAGGTAAGGGTTATAATTCCATTCACATCATCATATAAAGAGGTTTTAAGTCAGATGCCTGTATGTGAGACTATAGTAGTTGGTAAAGTGCCTCAAAACTATGTAAGTATTCCTAAAGAAGAAATAGGAAATATAATTGAGCCTAATGTAGATTAAAGAAAGTATTTTAATATTATTCTTAACCTAAAAATAATGCTTATTAGAATTTTTAATAAGCATTATTTTTTATACTATAGGAAATTATATAGTTTTGAATCTGTGGATAACATTGATTAAAGAACTATACTTACAACTATTTTTGAGCAACGGAGCCTGTAAGGATTGTTGGCGACATGAGTCACCGCGTTAGCGAGTAGACGAATTTTTTATATTATTTCGCAGGCAATAAGTTTCAAGTTTTGGAAGCGATTTAAATTTTAGATAATTAATCCGTTGTGCTAGTTAAATTTTAAAAGAATAAAACTCCAACAAATGTGAAAACCTAAAGTTAATCCAAAAACTTTTATAAAGGAGGTTTTCATATGTTGGAGCTTAATAACTATTATATCCAAAATATTGAGAATTTAACGGATTTATTTACAACTATTTTTGTAGTCATTGATGATATATACAATGAAATTACACCTATATAAATTAGAAATAGACGAAATATCAAAGAGAGCAAACTCTCAGATAGTGAAATTATTACTATAAGCATCGTTGGGGAATTGTTAACAATAGATTCAGAAAAATCATTTTTTAGTCTTTTAAAAAGAGAATTCTCTATGCTGTTTCCTAATTTAGGGCAAAATTCTAGAATTAATCAAACAAAAGATCTAAGTAAATATATAACAATAGTAGGAAATAATGCTAATAAGGAAAACGTTCATCATATTTCAGCAACATTAAACAAAGAGATAATGAATTATTAGATGGTAGTTTTCTAACTAATTCTAGTGAAAAATTTGAAACTGGTGCTAAAAAAACTAGACAAAGACAAAACAAAAGTCCAATTAACTGTTCATTATGAGAAGTAAGGAAATGAAGATGGTGATAGTAAAAAGTATGTAATAGAAAAAATAAATGAGCCTGATCATAATGAATGGAATGGAACTAATTCATTATGTTACATAATCTTCAATCCAAATAACGATAAGGTTTATATTTGTACAAGTTTTGGTTTTGAAAAATATACTGGAGCTCTTATATTTGGAAATATAAATAATTCACCTGGAATTTTTAGTTTAGCTAATTTGCAAGTTCAAGAATAATATTGTTTTTATATAATCAATTATATATGTGGAGGTAATATATTATGCATAAGATAAGAATAGCTACAGTAATTATGTTAGTGTGTATTCAAATTTTAATAAATGTTAATGCAAGTTTTGAAGAAGAAAAATGGTGGTTTAAAGGATCTAATGCTTCATAGAAATATAAACATTCTTCTTCATCTAATGGATATAGTGAGAGTCCGTATGAATGGGCTACTATATCTGCAGCATTAATTTATTATCCTACTGGTTAGTGGGGAAAGCAAAGAGCTCGTGTGTTTGCAAGACCCCGTGCAGTGGAATTGACATACCCAAATTATTCTGTATATGTTACCGGTATAAAGAGTGCATTGAAAGACATAAATGGACCTGGAAATACTTATGATTCCTTATCTATAACAGAAGCATATCCTCTCAAATCTACAAGTTCTTCAAATATAGGTTCACTTGAGTACATATTAGGAGGTTATATATGGAATTATGCTCCTATAACAGTTGAAATAGTTGCGAATTCTTTTACGTCCGATGAAATTGATCATTGGTACCCCTCATCTAATCCAGAAAGAGAAAGAAGAGTTATGGTTTCAGACAAAGGAGTTATACAGGGATTAGATAATGTTAGTTTACCACTTAAAGATAACTATGGATATGATATACCTCATACTCAGGCGGATCAATATGCTGCGTGGTTTAATGTTAATGGATTTACTTGTATTATTTTATATCAAACCCCTCTTCTAGTCGGAGAATATAAGCTTCGCGCATGGGCCCAAGTACTTTATAAAGTTGAATATTTAGGTGCTACAATAGGTGTTCAATCAGCATATCCATCAGTAGATTATTATATAAATCAAACGTAGTAGGTGAACTATATGAAAAAAATCAAAATAATATCTATTTTAATTCTTATAGTTATTTCAGCTTATTTTACATGGAACTATATTGAATTCAAAAATTCACAGATAAATACTCTAGAAAGAGAAAATGTTAGTCAATTAGCTATAAAAACTATTGAATCAATATATCTAGGGGATGTAGAAGTTATCAACTCTATAAGTAGAGCAGATAAAGTTAAAAATACATCATTTAACAGAATGAAAGCACTAAACAAATCTACATATAGTGACATAGAAATAATGGACATTCAATTCCAAAAAGGAAATATATGTACTATAGCTGTGGTCGTTTCAAATGATATATATAGATATTCAGAATATATTTTAAAATTTAAGAAAATACACAATAAATGGATGCTAGTTGATTTAAAAACTGGATAATATAGATAAAGAAATAGAAACAAAGAAAAATATTTTACTTAAAGCAAATGAGATTTATAAAAAGTATAATTAGAACATTGTAAGTGGTATTAATTCCAAATATTAACGAATTGAGTGATGAAAATAGCCTAAAGCTTGATAGTTATAAAAATTAAGCTTTAGGCTATTTTTATATAATATATTTTTTGATGACTTTAATGTTTTATGAGAAATACAACTTTTACGTATAGTTTTGAGCAGCTTAAAAAAAAATTAGAAAATAGAGATAAGAGTTAAAAGTAATAGAATAAATTTATTCCCTCATAGACTTGTAAAAATGGGGGCGGTAGAATGGATATAAAAGTTAGTTTGATAATAGATGGAGAAAACTTTGATAATATACCGTATGAAAAGCAATTAGAGGTTAAGGATGGAATTAAGGACAAGGTGGAGGCGTGGGCTATAGATATAATACAAAAGAGAATAAGAGAAGGGAAAAGTGATATAGATACACTGTTGACTATAGAATCATAATATTTTAATAAGAGATAATAAGCTCTTATTTTGGTTTGAAAAAGGCATTTTATAGTATATTATATTAATAACTATAATAGTGCAGTTTTACTTGAAATTTTTTACGGTTACATAACCAAAAGGATTCCTAGGTAATTTTCAGAGGTTCAAAAATTTTATTGATAGGTTCACCTTTTATTGCAGCATTGTAAATACTAATAACCTGTGATTTTCTTAAATTATTTTGCATCTTTTTAAATCCATTATTAAAATTAAAGGCTACGCTTGAACATAATTTAGAGTAAGTATAGGATATTAACATTATTATTAGATATCTGATAATGCTTTTTTGACTTCTGACTTGATAACCATTTAAACCTAAATTTCTTTTGAAATCTCTAAAGAATGGCTCTATTATCCATCTGTCTATGTATTGATTCAATATATCCAAAGAAGATAATGATGTATCTAATGATATAAATGCTTTCAAACATCCATCTTCATGAAATGAATCTTTAGGATAGCTTAATATTATTGACACTTTTTTCATATCATTTAATTTGCCAACGTAGTTGCAATATAATATTGTTTGCCTTTAACGGTGACTAAGTCGAAGACTTATTTATCTAAACTACGAGCATATCTATTAAGTTTAGCCCCTAATCGTTCATGACCTTTTGGGTATATCACTCTATTTGTTCTTAGGGCTCCGATATAAGTATATCTAGATTCAGTTGATGCCTCGAATATTTTTTTGCAACTATACCAACTATCACAAAGAACATATCCTACTTTAACTGGTTTTGGAAGAGACTTAATTATATTGCAAGCGATAGCTATTTTGCTCATATTATTTTTATCATAAATTTCTATTGAATAGGGTAAAACTAGACTATCATAAGAAAGTAAAGCAAGTACAATTTGGTGTCCATAAACAGTTTTTTTCTTTAAGTGTTAGTTATGAAAAAAACACTTTTCAATTGGATTTACAGCCTTTGACGAGGGCTTAGTTTTTTGTGAAATAGTGTCATCAATAATCACATATATAGGTTTATCTGTTTGCTTTGATCTAGACCAAATTAAATCTATTGACTTGTTTTTTAAAGAATTAAATGTCAGGGACTCATTCCATGAAGAGTTAGATAAAAATCTCGTAATACTAGTTCTGTGTTTAGGTGATAAAGATTTAGATACATCATTCATTTTTCCTGTATATCCACTTACAAACATTGATTTCACTATGCTTTTCATATGAGTTATCTGTGGTTTTGTAAGGTATAAATCAAATTTTAATTCTTTTAAAAATTTGTCTAATGTTAGTTCATTTGTTATAATTAAGTTCTGAAGCATTTATGCACACCACCCTGTTATGTTTTTGTGTAGGAACTTAATTATAACAAGGTTTTGCATAAATGTTTTTTTGTTTTATCTATATGGGAATTTATTGAAGTGTTTTTGCACTTTTATAGGTAATATTATATTTATAGTTGATAAAAAAAATAAAGAATATAAAAAGATTAATTATGTCAAATAGAAAGAAGCTACCTCATTTTGAAATGGTAGCTTTTCTATTTGTATAAAGATAAAAACAAAGCAGTATTTATTGCTTTAGAGAAGTTGTTTTTGATTACATATTATTCTTCCATCTTTTTAAGAATCATTTTCTCGATTTCTTTGTTTAGATTTATAGATTTTTTATGGCTATTAGAGCTGAGCATTTTACTCATCACTTCAATAGACTCTTGTTTGTTTATAGGGTTATCCTCTCTATAAAATTATCAATTAATTAATTACATCACTTATATATTTTTTATCTATAAATTTTACTGGATCTGGTGATACTTCATATTTTATATAGTCTAATAGTAAGTATGGGACTATTCCGTTATTCATTTTTTTAAACTAATTATATTCATCTCTAAGATATTTCATAAATTTAAAGTTTTCATTATTGATCTGGTCAAGAATTCTATCTTTAGATATTGCATCTATTTGAATATGAGTGCATCCAGGGATGTTTGAGGAGTCCGTGTAACTGCTACTTTCAAACTATCTTTATCATAGTAGCTACTTCCATTTAAAGAAATCCATATCAAAAATGTCTTTGCATGATTTCCTATAAAATCTAATGCCGTTAGAAATTTTTTGCTTTCATTTGGCGAATTACTTCCATTAATAAATAATTGTACCTAACTTTTTTGTTTTGAAATTTCTAACAATTCTTTCAGTTATAACTTTATTCTCTTAAGTCTTACAAAGACCTCTAACTTCTGTTTCTTCATTTATTAGAATTGACGGATGTAACGAAAAATTTTAATATGAAATGATTGAAATTAGTCGTAGAAAGTGTTATGATAGCAACGGTAAACCCAAAAAAGAATGTCGTTACTACATAATAATCAATTGCAAAATTGCGATTGGGGCTATTATATATTAAAGAGCTTATTTTTATAAGCTTTTTTCAATTGATAAAGAGAGGTAATAATATGATAAAAGTTGATAACTTGTCCTACTCATTTCCGCAAAAAGATCTATATAATAAGATTTCATTTACATTAGAAGATGGTCAACATTGCGCTTTTATAGGAACAAGTGGCAGTGGAAAAAGTACACTGATAGATATAATTATGGATCCAGAAAGATATATGTTCGATGGTAAGTTAGAGATGGACCCAAATTGTAGAATTGGGTATGTAAGTCAGTTTTCACAACTAGACAAAACAAAAGAAACTACAGTTTTCGAATATATAGGGGAAGAATTTATTAAGCTACAAAATGAAATAACATCTATTTGTACTGAAATGGAAACATCTTCGGATATTGATACTTTACTAGAAAAGTACCAACAATCTTTAGACGCATTTGATGCAATTGGTGGGGATGATTTCGAAAGCAACATTAATAAGAAACTAAATCTTGCAAACCTAATCAAGCATAAAGATCTAATGATATCTGAACTTAGTGGTGGGGAATTCAAACTTATTCAAGTGATTAAGGAAATGCTTAATAGTCCAGACTTAATGATTATGGATGAACCAGATGTGTTTTTAGACTTTGAAAACCTTAATTCTCTTAAAAATCTAATTAATTCTCACAAAGAAACAATGTTAATTATTACGCACAACAGATATCTATTGAATCATTGTTTTAACAAAATTATACACCTTGAAAACATGGAGCTCCAAGAGTTTGATGGAAGATATATTGATTATAACTTCTCATTACTTCAAACTAAAATTGAGTTACAAGAACTCGCTATTGCTGATAATGAAGAAATTGAGAGAAATGAGATATTAATCAATAAGCTAAGAACTATCGCAACTAATAATGCTGATGCTGCTAACGGGAAAGCTTTAAAAGCTAGAGTTAAAATTCAAGAAAGATTAGAAAATCGTAGAATTAAAGAGCCATTTGTAGATATTAAACAACCGGATATCAGTTTAGCTACTGATAATAAAATCGAAGAAACCATTGCTTTAAAAGTTAATGATTACAGTGTTATCTTTGATGAGATGCTTTTAGAAAATGTTAACTTTGAGATTAAATCTACTGATAAAGTAGCTCTTATCGGTTCAAACGGTACCGGGAAAACGACTTTATTGAGAGAAATCTTTAAAAATAATAGTGATTGCATTGAAATAAATGATGACATTGAAGTGGCTTATTTATCTCAGCTTCAAGGAGAAATACTAAATGAGTCTAATACAATACTTGAAGAGTTCTTCGATGTAGGATTTAAAACTTATCGAGAGATTAGATCATATATTTCAAACTATGGTTTTGAAGAAGAAGTAATTGATCAAAAGATAGAATCTTTATCTGGTGGAGAAAAGAATATACTTCAATTGGCTAAAGTTTCTGCTAGTAAAGCAAACATGTTGCTTCTCGATGAACCGACAAGTCATTTAGACACCTATTCACAAATAGCACTTGAAAAAGCCATAGAAAACTATAACGGTGCGATTCTAATGATTTCTCATGATTACTATTCTATAATAAACTGTATGGATTATGTTTTAATCATTGAAGAATAAGACAATTAGAAAAATGAGTATGCGAAAATTTAGAAAGATGATTTATGCTAGTCATTTTGATAAAGACTATTTAGAAATTGAACAAAAGAAAAAATCAGTTGAAACGAAAATAGCATTGGCTTTAAAAGATACTGATTTTGAGCTTGCAAAAATTTTATCTGAAGAGTTAGAAGAGCTGATTAAGTTACTTTAAATCAACTCAAGTACATAAAGAAAATAATAGTTTTTATATAGTGAATGAAGTGAAATCTTTAGGAAATATAGATTGTACTAATAACTTAGAAACATCATTAAATTATTTTGAGGGAGAGATAATAACAGATAAATATTCTCCAAAAAATCTTCAAAAAAAAAAACATAACAAAATAAAAAAAATAAAAATAAAAAATAAAAAATGAATGATAAAGGATAAAAAACCCTTCAGAATTTCACAATGAAGTTTATGAAAATTCAATAATTTAGTAATCAAGCACTTGTAAAAAATAGCAGGTGTTTTTTTATATTTAACAAGAATATTAGTTCGTTATATCTAATCTTTGAAAATTATATGCAAGAAAAATTGCAAATAATCAAAAAAATGACAATGTATAAAAAAAATGATTGAAATTCAGAAAATGGTGAAAAATAAGGTGTTTGAAAAATATTTTGATAATATATTGAAGAAAAAATGCAATTTAAATAGTGAAAAAGAATGTTGTTTTGCAAGAAAAATTGCAAAAAATGATTGTAAAATGATTTAAATAATGTTAATATTAAGAAGAAATGGCCAGGGGATAGAAAAACAAAGAAAAAACACGGTGTTTGCAAACGATTTCAAGTGTTGAATTAAACAGGAGGAGATTTATATTATGGGTGATAATCAATCTAAAAATATGACGTGGCGCAATCTTGCTTTAATGTGTTTTGCTATTGTATGGGGGTTTGGTAATGTTGTTAACAACTTTGCTAATCAAGGATTACAAGTAATTGTATCATGGATATTAATTATTGGAATGTATTTTATACCATATGCATTAATGGTAGGAGAGTTAGGATCTACTTTTAGAGAGGGAAAAGGTGGAGTAAGTTCATGGATAAGAACTACAATGGGTCGCAGATTAGCTTATTTAGCAGGATGGACTTATTGGGTTGTACATGTACCGTATTTAGCACAAAAGCCTCAAGGAGTAATGATAGCATTAAGTTGGGCTATATTCCAAGATGGAAGTATAGTTAAAAATATTAATCCATTAATTTTACAAACAATTTCACTATTTGTATTTATATTTTTCGTATGGATTGCCTCAAGAGGTATTACCTCGCTAAAGAGAATAGGAACTTTAGCAGGTTCATCAGTATTTATAATGTCGCTATTATATATATTATTAATGATTACAGCACCTGCAATTACAGGTATTAAACCTGCAACAACAGATATGAGTTTTAAAACATTTATTCCAAATTTTGATTTTGCATATTTTACTACAATATCTATGCTAGTATTTGCAGTAGGTGGATCAGAAAAAATAGCTCCTTATATTAATAATATGAAAAATCCATCTAAAGGATTCCCAAAGGGAATGATTGCTTTAGCAGTAATGGTAGCAATATCAGCACTACTAGGTTCATATGCAATGGGAATGATGTTTGATGCAAATAATCTTGCTTCAGATTTAAAGATGAATGGACAATATTATGCATTTAAAACGTTAGGTGAATATTATGGTTTAGGAAATGTATTCTTAATTTTATATGCTTTATCTAATACAACGGCTCAAATATCTGCATTAATGATATCAATTGATGCTCCACTAAAAGTATTACTATCAGATGCTGATTCAAAATATATTCCTAAGATATTAACTAAAACTAATAAATATGGAGCTCCAATTAATGGATACAAACTAGTTACTATTTTAGTTGGTATTTTGATAATAATACCTGCATTAGGTATTGGTGACATGAATTCACTGTATAACTGGTTATTAGACTTAAATTCAATTGTTATGCCAATGAGATATTTATGGGTATTCTTAGCATATATGGCCTTAAGAAAAGCTGCTGTTGGAAAGTATTCTTCAGATTATAAATTTGTAAAAAGTTCTAAGATAGGATTTGGAATTGGTTTATGGTGCTTTGTATTTACTGCCTTTGTATGTATTATGGGTATGTTCCCAAAAGGTGTAGAGACATATACATCACAATGGTATTTCCAAATTACTCTTAACGTTTTAACTCCATTTATTCTTATAGCATTAGGATTAATCTTACCTATAATTGCAAAGAAAACAAATAATACAAATGATTTAAACAGTTCAGAAAATGTAAATACTATCGCATAAAATATAAAAAATTTAGAATAGCTAAAGCTTTAGGGCTTTAGCTATTCTTTTAGATAGATAAGGTTCCAACTAATTAGTTGGAATTTTTTCGATTTTTTTGTGCAAATTTAGAGATTGTTTATGGGTATCAGAGCTGAGCGTTTTATTAATTACTTCAATAGACTTTTTTTCTTTATAGAGTTATTCTCTTCTATAAACTTATAAATATTATCGATTTTCTTATATAGCTCGTCTAAGCTTTTACTCAGGGTTTCAAGCTATATAGTTGAATTATATGGAGGATTTGGAGTAGAGGTTATTTTTTTATTTGTTGATTGCGAATGTTTATATAGATTTTTCTTTTTTGCTTAAGATAAGTAATATAGGGTATATTGTTTTAATAAGAGAGATTAATTAGAAAAACTAAAGAATTAGTGTTAAGATGAATAAATAGCCTCTTCGTTTTCGATTACAATACATATCAACAGAATATCTTTATTTTTTATATTCACTAATATTCTATTATATATTTGATATAATAGAATTATGGGTAGAATAGTATTAAGTAGTAGTTGTTAAAGTATATCGAATGAAAAGAGATATAAGGAGGGATTATATGAAATCTATAGATGGAAATATTAAAGTAAAACCAAAGTACACAATAAAAGAAGAAGTTGCAAATAGTATAACTCATGGTATTGGAGCTTTATTTAGTATTGTTACACTGACAATTCTTTTAGTTTATTCAATTTCAGAAAAGAATACTATCTCGATTGTTGCTTTTAGTATATATGGGTTTGGATCAATTTCCTTATACTTGGCATCAACACTATACCATAGTTTTCAACAAGAAAAATTAAAGAAAATATTTAGGTTATTTGATCATTCCTCTATATACTTATATATAGCGGGAACATATACACCTATAATTTTACTTTCTATGACTGGATACTGGAGAACAGGTCTTTTAATTGCTGTTTGGTCAATTGCGTTGTTGGGAATTATATTTAAAGTTCTCACATTCAATAATTTTGAAAAATATAAGGTGGCTTCATTGTCTCTATACATATTTATGGGATGGTTATTAGTAATCGCTATAAAACCGATGATTGAATCGGTTCCTATTAAATTTTTTATGTGGCTTTTAGCTGGAGGAATAGTGTATACTGTTGGTACTATTTTTTATGCTATAAAGAAGATACCTTATAATCATGCTATATGGCATCTGTTTGTGTTAGCTGGTAGCGTTATACACTTCTTTGGTATTTTCCTATATCTAAGATAAAAGAACTTAATAATAAAATAAAAAATCACATTTCCTAAATTAGAAATGTGATTTTTTATTTTATTATTATTCTTGTCTGTATTGAGGTTCTTCATTTTTCACATACTCAACTCTACCTTGAACTTGTTGTGCCATATCTTCAGCAGTTTGGGATAGTTGATTAAACATTTGTTTTGCATTCTCATCATCAGTATCTAATGCAAAAGTTTTAAACTGTGATGCTAAACCCTTAGTACCTGCTAATGCTTGCTCTAATTTATTTATTGTACTCATTAAAAAAACCTCCTCTGTTATTTTCTCATTAATTATTATGCCTTTTTTGAAAAAATATATGTTACTAATAAAAAAGTTAATTATAGAATATTTATCTATTAACCTCTAGGCTTAAATATCAACGATGCCATAAATCCAAAAATTATTGCACAGGAAATTCCTGCACTAGTAACTTCAAAAATTCCTGTGAGTACACCAATTATACCAGTTCGCTTTGCTTCTGCTAAAGCTCCTTTAACTAAGGCATTTCCAAAACTAGTTATTGGAACAGAAGCTCCTGCTCCTGCAAATTCTATTAAAGGCTCATACAAGCCAAATCCTCCAAGAATTGCTCCTATTACAACTAATGTGCTTGTTGTATGAGCAGGAGTGAGTTTAAATACATCAATCATAATTTGTCCAACAACACATATTGATCCACCTAGTAAAAATGCCCAAATGAACTTTTCCAATATTTAAACCCCCTTTAAGTCATTTCTATGGATACTGCATGAGCTATACAAGGTATGCTTTCTTTTTGTTGATATGAAATAGGAGATAATAAAGCACCTGTTGCCACAATTAATATTCTTTTTAATTCTCCTTTTTTCATACGATTAAGAAAATGTCCATAAGTTACAGTAGCAGAACATCCGCATCCACTACCACCTGCCATAACAGGTTGATCTTTTTTATATATCATTATTCCACAATCTGTAAATGTTTCGGGCGGAATTTTTAATCCATGTTTAATTAATAAATCTCCTGCAATCTTATGTCCTACTTTTCCAAGATCTCCAGTAGCAATAATGTCATAATATGATGGATCAATATTTAAATCTCTAAAATGAGCCTGAATTGTATCAACTGCTGCAGGTGCCATAGCGGCTCCCATGTTAAATGGATCAGAAAGACCCATATCTATTACTCTTCCAATAGTAGCTGATGTAACACGAGGTCCTTCGCCTTGATTTGACAATAAACCTGTTCCAGCTCCAGTTACCGTCCATTGAGCAGTTGGAGGTTTTTGAGAACCATACTCTGTTGGGTATCTAAACTGTTTTTCAGCTGATGCATTATGACTAGATGCACCCGCTAAAACATATTCTGCAGCCTTACTATCAATCAATAAGCTACCCAAAGCTAAGCCTTGAATAGCACTAGAACAAGCCCCAAATATACCTAAAAATGGTGTCCCAAGAGTACGAGCGGTGAAAGAACTTGAAATAATCTGATTCATCAAATCTCCACTTAGAAAAAATTGAATATCTTCTTTTTTCAGTCCAGCTTTTTGAATTGTCTTTTCACAAGCTTGTTCTAATAGTTTTTTTTCTGCTTTTTCATAACTGTCTTGTCCTAGCCATATATCTTCATGAAGAATATCAAAATCCTCAGCTAAATTACCCTGTGCTTCAAAAGGGCCTCCAACAGCAGAAGAAGAAATTATAACAGGCTTTGATTTGAATACCCATGATTGATGTCCTTTTAGCATTTACATCCCACCTAACCAGTTAATAGTAATTTTAATAAGAGCAACCACAAATGCTGAAAAAACGCCATAAACGATTACTGAACCTGATAATTTAAACATATTTCCGCCTACGCCTAGAACATATCCTTCACTACGGTGTTCAATAGCAGCGGAAGCCATGGTATTAGCAAACCCTGTAATAGGAATAATAGTACCACCTCCGGCCCATTGAGCCATATGATCATACACACCAAATCCAGTAAGCAAAATTGAAATAATAATTAAAACTGCTGTTGCTGGATCTCCTGCTGTTTTTTCTGTAAAATTAAAGTGGTTAATAAACACCCACTGCAACCCTTGTCCTATAGTACAAATAAAGCCACCAGAAACAAATGCTCTAAAACAATTGCGAAGAACTTTTCGCTTTGGTTCCCTAGCCTTTGCAAAATCTTGATATTCTTGTTGAATAGGAGTTAGTTTTTTCTTTTTTTTATTAGACATTTAATCATCACCTCTAATGTAATAAATAAGGTTCTAGTTTTTTTACAATATCTTGAAGTTTTTGTGCATCATTTGAATACATATCTTTTGCCTTTTGGTTTTCTGTTTCTAATGCAAAAGTAACAAGATCAGCTTGAGTTTTTTCAAGATTAGCATAAATAAGTTCTTTCACTTGGGGCTTAGGAATTTGAATAGAATCCTCAAAAAGATCTATATATAAATCGCCAGAAGAATCTACCTGACCAATAAAAACATTATCTAAAGATACTCCTATACTTTCTAATTGTGTATTTAACCATCCTCGATTAAACCCTCTATTAGTTAGAGCCTCATCAATTATATTCCCATCTAAGATTACTGTTTGAGACTCAGTTTGTGGTGATACTTGTTTTCCTAAATCATGTGATGTAATAGGTTTTTGGTCTGATTTTAATAGCAGATTAACTTCACCTGTTGATTCCATTAGAGCAAATTCAACATCCATCAAATTAAACACATTTTTAGATCGTAATTCTCTCAATAACTCTTCTCCTGTAAATCTCGCTTGATTTAAATTTTCTTCCATAACTTTTCCGTTTTTTATTAAAATTGTTTCTTTTCCATATACCCAATCATGAATTAATTTGCTTTGTAAACATAAATAATCTAGCCCTAGAGTAAATAAAACCCAAACTCCTAAAGAAATAAATCCAAATGCTAAATTTTTAATTATATTTGTTGAAATTAAAGCAACTAAAATTGAAATGACAGTATAACTAACAAAATTAAATGGTGTCATCCTAGCTAATTGTCTTTTTCCCATAATTCTAATAAATAGTAAAGTTAAAAAAAATAAACCTACTGATCTTATTAATATCTCAATCCAAATTTTCATATTTACCTCACTTAATAACCCTTATATTGCGGTTCTTCAAATTCTAAAACTTTTATCCTTTCCTCTAAATCATTAATTATTTCACTAGTTATATTAAGTGCTTCTTTATATGTGTCTTTTGTATCTTCATCTTGAGTTTGTATTGAATATAGCCTTAAAGTACTTTGAGTACCTTTTAAACTGGCTAAAGTTTGCTTTACTTTAGCACCAACAGACATTATTATCATCCTTTCTAGTGTGTAATTTACTTTATATCTATTTTTTGCAATTATTAATTATTCATTCACAATACAAATTTTTAACACGTTGTAATAATTTCCATATAACACTTTCGAAAAAATGCATACATTAAATTTTATAAGTACATAATAGAAAATAGAATTGAGGTGAAATGATTGAATATATCAGATATATCTAATTTAACTATTGAATTAATCATTGGTTTTTTTGCATTACTTATAATCACTAAAATTTTAGGAAAAACTCAAATAAGTCAAATTGCTCACTTTGAATTTATATCTTCATTAGTATTAGGAGAGTTAGTATGCAACGCTATTTATGATATAGATATTAATACATACTATATTTTATATGCAGTTTCTCTATGGGCTTTATTGCTGTACATAATTTGAATTATTAACACAAAAAATTTAAAGGAACAAGAGAATTTTTTGAAATTGTGTAGGAGGGTTATTCTAATTAGAAATGGCCAAATTGATTTTAATGAATTAAAAAAGAAAAAAACTAGATATAAATGAATTACAAAGTTTATTAAGAGCAAAAGATATATTTTCTATTCGAGAAATTCAGTATGCTATTTCTGAAACAAATGGTTCAATTAGTGTTCTAAAAAAATCAAAATATGACAATCCTACAAATGAAGATTTGAATTTATCAGAAAAACCCGTATACTTGCCAATTACCCTTATACTAGATGGAGAGATTTTGGGCAGGATAATGTTCAAGCTTGTGGATTTGATGAAAAATGGCTCAAAGAACAACTTCATACAAATAAAACAAGTAAAATAAAAGAAATTTTTTATGCTGAATGGAAGAAAGATGAAGGACTTCATATCGTACAAAAATTCTTAATTATTTTTTTAAAATTTATAAATAAAACTTCTAAAAAAGAAAACACTAATATTGATTCAGAAAAGGAGGTTTTAATTTTGAAAGTAAGAGATATAATGGCAAGCGACGTATCATATGTAACAGTAAATGCCGATATAACAAAAGTAGCAGACATTATGAAATCTTTAGATGTTGGAATAGTTCCTGTTTGCGATGAAAATAAAAATCCTGTGGGAGTAATAACAGACAGAGATATAGTTTTAAGAAGTGTTACGGAG
>CALODI010000011.1:0-3632 GCA_942492135.1 uncultured Peptostreptococcaceae bacterium | reverse complement strand
TTGTGCAAACAGGGCGTAAAAGCATGAATTTTTCACTATAGCATGTTGACCTAATTTAGAATCGAATAGGATATACCCACATTCGTGAATTTTTTCAGGAAAAAATATATTTGAGTTTTAAAATTCACAATTTTAGGCTAAGTTATCAGCAAAATTTAATCATAAGAAGAAAAAGCCTACTCTTGTTGCCATGGCGATTCATTAAAAATAATAATAAATTTATTTGAACAAATAATTTGAATATGTCTTAAACATAAATTTTGCTCATTTATTCATAAATTTCATTACTTTAATCAATTTTCAATGCTAAAATAGAACAATGATATAGTTCACAACATTTTTAGCGAATGCAGCGAATATTAACTACATATTTTTAGCCTTTCACTTCGGCCTATATTATTAATTAGACTTAGTTTTTACAGAGCACGATTTAAAGGTCTAAGTTACATATAGGCCTAGGCCTACTTATATTTTCCCCAACATTATCAAAACTACCTTGTATATTTATATTGTTTGCATTGTACATAGTTGTATGTTCAACTTGTATGTAAGTTGAATATTATGTGACTAGGCCTATAGCATTTAGAACTATACGTGTATGCTAAAACGGAATCTACTTTGCAAGGTATTTTGCACTTTGACTGGAGTCTGGACTCTGCAGGAGTAAGTGAATCAGGGGTTTCACGCTTGATCAGGGGAAGCACGTTTGGTGCACGGATCAGGGTTGATTCAAATAAAGGGCCTTTATGAGTGCGAGTTCATTGAAGCAGAGGCCCCTTGAGTGCGGGTTTATTAATGTAGAGCCCCCCTTGAGTGGGTTTATTAAAGCAGGGGCCCTCTTGAGTGCGGGTTCATAAAAACAGAGGCGCCCTTGAACGCGAGATTATAAAAGCAGAGACCCCTAGCTTGAGTGCGGGTTCATTAAAGCAGGGGCCCTAGGCCCGTAGCCAGGAGTTGGCCAGTGATGGGGCCAATAAATTGGTGGGGGGCAACGTTAAAATTTATACACCCCATACTGAACGAACATGTATGAATCATACATGAATGATACATGAACATGACAGGATCATGTATGATTCATACATGTCTAGTATGAAAAGTACATGGTTCATACATGTCCATGTATGGATTATGAATGAAATAGTTCATACATGAATATGAATCATGTATGAACATGTATGATTCATACATGTCAAGTATGAAAAGTACATGGTTCATGCATGTCCATGTATGGAGATGCATGAAATAGTTCATACATGAATATGAATCATGTATGAACAATAATGATTCTTACATGTCAAGTATGAATAGTACATGGTTCATACATGTCCATGTATGGATTATACATGAAATAGTTCATACATGAATATGAATCAGATTCATATTCATGTATGAACTATTTCATGCATAATCCATACATGGACCATACATGAGCCATGTACTATTCATACTTGAATTATCATGTATGAACATGAATGATTCATACATGTCTAGTAATTCATATTTATGTATGATCTGTTTCATCTATAATCCATACATGTCCATGTATGTATTAGGAATAAGACAGTTCATACATGAATATGAATCATGTATGAATAATGAACAATCCTATAAATGATTCAAATTGTTTAGCACAATTTTCATAATGATCATTCATTCAGCAGTGGCGTTCAATGTGCCATTCCCTTTGGAATGGCGGACCCCAACCATCCATTCCAATTTCCCATGTATGCATTATGAATAAAAGATAATAATTCTTGATATCCTTCAAACTATAAATATCGATATAAATATTAAACATTTTAAACATTGTGTCAAATAACGTCAAATATCGATGATATTATATAAGAGATTTAATAATACGTCAGAAAGACAGAAAAACAGACAGTACAAACTAATAAAACGACATACGGTAGGTAAACATATATCAAAATTAAATTGTAAATCAAAAATCCTAAATATAGCAATACTAAATCATTGATTAAATCAAGAGTATATCTAATTTATTTTTTAAATTAGCTATGAGCATATCAGCAGAAAAACAAAAACTGAAACTTTTAGCTAGCTAATTAAATAAGTATATACACATAATAAAGCTTCACAATAAGCATGTCAGTTAAGCATTAGGCTGATTAGGGCCTCTAGCACATATCGTGCAACAACATAACTATAATATAAAGTTTTCAACAATTAAATGTCAAACATGTGCAAACTGGAAAGTTTGTATTACAATAGTCTATACAATTAAATTTTACACAGGAGAATTTACAATACTTTAAAAAGATACATTGAGTTGTCATGTAACTCTAATTACGTATGTTTACGTAGATTTGTAATTATGTATGTTTGAGAATATTTCCATATAATGTGAAAAAGCTGTACAAAACACTGCCTCTCGACGACGAAATGAACGTTAAAACTCATTTTCAAATTGACAAGATTTTGTAGTGTGGATAATACTTACAAAACGTATTTGTTGTGGATACAACAACTAAATGTAAAGTCTCAATATAAAGTTATGTTTTTTAACAGCGTATATATTCTACAAGTACGTTTTTAACAGACTAATTCTTTCATTCAATCCTCATCCAATTCTTCCACACGATCCTTGCTTGATTCATCCACTCGATCAGCGTCTTGTTGTGCCGAACCCTTATTAAACAAAAAAATTTTTTTTTTACATGAACATATATATTTTTATATTTTTTATATGAACATATATATTTTACATATTTTTATACTATTAATATACAGATTAGCAGGGATGTTAATTTGAGCTAAGAAGTGAGGATGGGGGAGGGGGTACAAAAAGCAACTGATAATTATGTATGCATATATAGGCCTATGCATACAGAATTATTAACAAGTTATGGAGATAAAGTACTAATAATATTCATAATAATACTAATAGGTTTAACGCCAAGTTCACAGTCAAAATATCAGGGGCATCCCTCGCAAAAAGCGGAAATGCAGTCACCACAGCACCAGAAAGAGGTGGTCAAAACTTTCTTGTTGAAAAAACTTTCATAACAAAAAATTAATTTTATTCAAATACCATAATGATAATCATATTAGGATATTTAACTAATATAATTACATAAAATGAACAGTAGATTTGATAAAACTTTTAATTATTGAAATGCATTTTTTCTCCTAAATAGAGTAAAAAACATAACAGTACAAGATGAATTGTAAAAAATACCATAATATTTTCTTCTACGGATGTAGATTCTCCTGTTGTAGTCAATTAGCCAGCACCATATTTCACTAGAGCCGCGTACGTTTTAAATACAGAGCCTAGGAGTCAGAGGTGCTGAGGTCAATGATGTCATGTATATATATTTCATGTATCAATGGCTGACCAATATTATTATCAGATAGCGATACTTAAAGTATTCAACACCTTTCTGAAAGGGTGTAGACCACAGCTGTCGTGTTAATGGTTAGTTGCCACCGCCGGGGATTGAACACAGGAGCTTTCGCTCTTCTGCATTCAAAGCCGACGACTAACCCACTAGAATGGTACTGGGAAGGCGCTCCCTCCCAGATATTTCCCAGGGGAACGCCTTGGCCTGTTGATTGAAGGAACTACTTGTTCCATAGTTGATTATATGCAGGCTTTGGTGGTGCAG